>CAZVNS010000001.1:0-186170 GCA_964628905.1 uncultured Muribaculaceae bacterium
GAATTTCAATAATTTCAAAGAACTCTTATGATTTTTTAGTGGACACTAATGATTTGAAGTAAGGAAGTCGATATATCTGAGATTGGCTAAGCGCATTGCTCTTTCCATATTTTTTTTGGAACGTCTCGCTATCTTGTGCCAACTCGTTTCCTATGACGGTGTTTTCGTCGACAAATCGAATCATGCCGACGGCATGTCCGGTAAAGTTATCAGCGCATTGCTTGGGGGAGCGGTTTTTTAATAATTTTAACTGTGATACTTAAACCGCTTTAACGTTATATAGTCATATATTATATTGTCAACATAAATCCACGTCGATATGCGTATAATCTCAGCCATAATAACCATCACATTTGCTACTCTCATGTCGTCTGCCCAAAGCTCTCTCTCAGCTCCGGATTTCGCTTTTCCTGAGAAGGTTACGTCGCAGGCTATAACTGACTATAATAAGGCCATCGCTTCGGGCGATGGCCAGATGGTGATTGACGCGATGATACGCTACTCGCTGGCTCAGACCGATATCGACCCGGCGAGGGTCAACAGTGTGACAGCGCGTATCGACTCGGCCATCACGGCCTCTGCCGACCCGTTGACGAAGTCGCTGCTGCATCTGCTGCAGGCGCGCACCTATTACGACGCTTACGTGCGCGACTCGTGGGCCTACAATGAGCGCCAACTCCCTCTGGAGCCACTGCCAGCCGACATCACCGAGTGGAGCGGCGACCAATTCCGCATGTTGATCAAGCGCAATATCTCCGAGGCTCTCAAGCCGTACGACGAGTTGGCATCCACCCCTATCGATCGCTTCAGCAAGGTGATAGTGGCCGACCGAACCACGCAGCAGTACTACCCCGCGCTGCTTGACTTCGTGGCGTCGCAATCGCTCAGCCTCCTCAGCGGCATGAGCAATGACACTTATCAGATAGGCACTCGCTGGCTCGACCCGACCCGGCAGTTCATCAAGCTCGACCCGACGCTGCTTCCAGGCAACCTCCCCACCGTCATGTCGATATATCAGGCTGCGCTCAAGGCACATGCCGCCGACTCACCCGCCGGGGTGATGTGGGACTGTCAGCGCCTTAACTATGTGTCCACCCATCTCCCCAGCGACGATGACGATGATGGCGTTAAACAGTACAACAATGCCCTGTCGGCTCTACTGCGACAGTTGGGCGACTCAGAGTATGCAGCGTTCCCTCTGACGTACATGAGGTATCCGAGCAGGGGCGATGTAGCTGCTTTGAAAGAGTATCTCACGGCCCTTGAGGCGTATGTGCAGCGACATCCCGACTTCCTGCTGACCAACACCATCCAGAACCTCATCAACCAGATGAAGCAGAAGTCGGTAGAAGTGAACTATCGCGCTGTCACCACCCTTGGGCATCCGTTGCCTGTGACGGTAAGATCGACCAACGCCACCGAGGCTGAGCTGCTCGTCTATCAAGTAAATCAGCCGCAGGCCACAAGATTTGACCGCAAAGTCAAGTCCCAATCGAAGCTTATCGACCGTATCCCACTGACCTTCCCCGACCGCCCATTGGAGCGGGTCGACACCGCTATCGAGGTCACTCTCCCCGCCTACGGCAACTACGCAATTGTGGAAGCCGTCGATGGTGAGGAGTCGACCAACACCCGACTCGTGGCAGTCACCGACGTGATGCTGGGGAGCGTTTCGGCCCCGGGTACCGACGTAGCCTTCGTAGTCAACCCCCTCACCGGAGAACCTGTGGAGAAGGTGCAGGTGATGAACTTGGAGAACCTCAGCAAGGATCAGCGTCGGCCGGTAGGCACCACCGATGACTTCGGTCTGCTCAACCTGCCCAAAAGGCGCGACGAGCTCAACCTCTATCCCCGCCGCGGCGACGACATATATTCCCCAGCGGTTGGCAGCTACTACGCTGAGCGCGACAATGATACCCGCTATAGCGCCTGTGTCTATACCGCCCTGCCAATCTACCACCCCGGCGACTCAATCGACATAGCCGCCATCGTGAGCGCTACCGACCTCAAGGGCACCCGTCCGGTGGAAGGTCGCCGGCTGACTGTGCAGCTGCTCAACCCCTATTACGATGCCGTGACATCGACCGTCGCCACCACCGATGACTGGGGCTGCATACAGGCGCGTCTGCTCGCCCCGACCAACAACTCCCAGGGCAGCTACATAGTTCGCATCTTGACCGAAGGGACAAAGCAGACCATCATCGGCTCCGGCCGAGTGATGGTGAGCGACTACAAGATGCCACAGGTGATGGTGACGCTCAACGAGCCCCGCATGGTGGCCGGGCAGCCTGTGGTAATCAGCGGTAAGGTCACCAACTATACCGGCTTCCCCCTCGAAGGTAGCAAGATAGCGCTCCGGCTCTCCAACGCCCCACGCTGGCGCTGGTGGTACAATGGCGACAACACATCTCCATTCTACACCGCAGAGACCACAGCCGACGCATCCGGAGCTTTCACTATCACCATCCCGGCCGCTGTGCTGGTCAACGCCCCGCTCCCCGACGGGATGATGCGCGCCGAGGTCATCGCCACCGCCCCCTCGGGTGAGTCGCAGAGCGATGCCGTGAGCCTCGCAGCAGGCAAAGCCTATCAAATCAATGCCGACATCCCCGCGGTAATCAATGCCGGGCGACCCCTTGCCATCAGCGCCACAGTCAACGACGCCAACGGACCGGCCAACATACCCCTGAAGCTCACTCTAAAGAGCGAGACCGCAAAGGACCGCACATACCTGCTCAAACCGGGCGTTGAGATCGACCTTAGCGACATTGCTTCAGGTGAATACGAATACTCCATAGCTCCCACCGACGCAGCCATCAGCGCCAAGGCGGTCGAGGGCTCATTGATAATCTACCGCGACGATGACACCGCCTCACCCGTCAGCCAACTGCTGTGGAGTCCGATTTCTAACTACCTCGACGCCAACGACCGCGGTCAGGCCGTGATGCAGATCGAATGTGCCACCGACTCCACCTACGCCCTGCTCACCTTCACCACCGCCGAGCGCACACTGCGCCGCGAGTGGGTGATGCTACACCAGGGCATGAACCGCATCAACCTGCAGCTCCCCGATGGCGTCGACCTCGCGCGGGCGACCCTCATCGCCACCCGCGACCTGCGCTATGGTGCCAAAAGCCTGTCGGTGCGCTCCGTACGCGCCCAGAATTCGCTCAAGCTCCACATCACCTCGATGCGCGACCGCGTGACCCCCGGGGCCGAGGAGCAGATCACCCTCACACTCACCAACGCCGACGGCTCCCCCGCCCAAGGAGCGCTCATCGTGGATATGTGGAACAAATCGCTACAGACCCTCGCCCCGCTCCGTATGACGGCCCCATACTTTGATTCCGACATCCCAATTGGCTACACCTTAGTCGAGGGATCAGTCTCATCGAGTGTCCGCAGCAAGGTGCGCTGGCTCAACACCAAATCGGTCGAAGAGCCTGAGTTCAACTTCTACCAGTCGGTCCGCCCCATCTACAGCCGCATGCACAAGTCGGCCTCACGGATGGACAATGTTGTACTGAGGGAAGTTGCAGTAGCCGACTCCCCTGTCGCGTCGGCTCCCCAACTCAATGCCTCCATGGCGACAAGTGGGGAATCAGATTTCTCAGACGAGGTTACAGTCGACGACTCAGGTTCAGGAACCGGAGGAGCAAGGTATGTTTCCCCAACCGCAAATACGGAAGTTGGCCCCGCCTACCGCGACGCCGCCACACCGCTGTCGTTCTTCCGCCCGATGCTCACCACCGACGCCGATGGCCGCGTCACGCTGACATACACCGTGCCCAACGCCAACGCCCTGTGGAGCCTCAACGCCATAGCCTACAACAATGAGATGCTGTCGACATCGGCCGTGGCCGAAATCATCTCATCGAAGCCCGTGATGCTGCAGTTCAACGTCCCCCGCTTCCTGCGCATGGGCGATCAGGCCCGCCTGCGAGCCACGGTGATGAACTCCACCGACCGCACCCAGACCGTGGTGACACACGTCGAATTCTACGACACAGCCTCAGGCGAAATCATAGCCCGTGAGGATGCCCAGCGCACAGTCGCAGCCAACGGCTCGGCCACGATGTCGTTCACCGTCAAAGCCCCCTTCAGCTCCGCAATGATCGGCTACCGCATTGTGGCTACCGCCGGCAACTACAGCGACGCCGAGCGGGGTATGATACCGCTGCTGGAGTCAGTGGCCCCGGTGGTGGAGAGCGACAACTTCTACATGCACCCTGATCAGGTCACCATCACCCGCGAACTCCCCTCAAGCGACATCGACGGCACCGTAACCCTGCAGCTGTGCGAAAACCCCGCATGGTACGTCGTGGCTGCACTCCCCGGCCTGAGGGCATCCCAGACCAATACCGCCAACGCCGCCGCTGCCGCAATATTCTCAGCCGCCACCGCCGACGGCCTGCTGCGCACCAACCCCCGCATCAAGTCGATGATACACCGCTGGGTAGCCTCCGACAAGTCCGACTCCACCCTCGTGTCGATGCTCCAGCGCAACGCCGACCTCAAGACAGCCCTGCTGCAAGCCACCCCGTGGATGGTCGACGCAGCCTCCGACACCGAGCGTATGGGACGGCTTGCGCTGCTGTTCGATCCCAAGGAGGTGCGCTCAGCCATCGACTGCGGAGTGGCCGACCTGGCCAAGATGCAGTGCAATGGCGGCGGCTGGAGCTGGACCCCCGACTACAAGCAGCCCTCGATGTGGGTGACACTGAACGTACTCGGCCAGCTCGGACGCCTCAAGCAGCTCGGCTTCCTCCCCACCGACGCATCGCTCGACAAGATGATACGCAACGCACTGACCTACGTCGACTGCGAAACCGCCGCCCAGTACCGCAAAAACCCCAAAGGGGGCTACATGCTCTACGTGGCCACCCGCGACTACTTCCCCAACATCCCCCAGTCGACAGCCTCAGCGCGCGTCACCGAGTCGACCCTCCAATACATCATCGCCAACTGGGGCGACATGGATGTCACCACCAAAGCCCTGGCCGCCACCATACTCAACGCCCACGACTACAACGCCACAGCCCGACAGGTGATGCGCTCTGTCCGAGAGTACGCCGTCACCAACCCCGACTACGGCCTGTGGTGGCCCTCGCTCACCTCCCGCTACAACGGCCGCTACTACAAGATGGCCTCAGCCGCCATAATCCTTGACGCCCTGACCGCCGTCACCCCCGGCAGCGACGACATCGACCTGCTCCGCCAGTGGATTGTGGTGCAGAAACAGACTCAGGACTGGAGCGATGCCGCGGTCACCACCGACCTCATCACCTCGTTCCTCAACTCCGGCACCAACTGGACCGTGCCCCCCGTAGGCGTCAGCGTCGAAGTCAACTCCGACGAGCTCACCGACCGCTCACCCATGGCCGGCACAGGCGAAATCCGCGCCAACCTCACCGACATGCTCGCCAAGACCCCAGGCCAGCTCACCATCACCAAGCCCGGCAACTACCCCGCTTGGGGAGCCGTCATCACCCGCCAACGCATGGAGCTGAGCGCCGTCAAAGCCGCACCCTGCCAGGGCCTGTCGATTGAAAAGACCCTGTACAAAGTCGTAGGCGACGGCTCCGGCCAGCGCCTCGAGCCTGCCACCACACTCGCCGTGGGCGACAAAGTGCGCGTCGACCTGCTCATCCGAGCCGACAACGACATGGACTACGTAGTGATGATCGACCGGCGCGGCGCATGCTTCGAACCCGTGGAGCAGACCCCCGAGCCCACCTTCTCACAGGGCATCTGCTTCTACCGCGAAAACCGCGACACCACCACCAACCTCTACATCGACCGCCTCCCCGCCGGCACCTACCGCCTGAGCTACGACCTCTACGTCAACTCAGCCGGCACCTACTCCGGCGGCATCGCCACCATCCAGAGCCAGTACGCCCCCGCCCTGACCGCCCACTCCGCCGGCGCCCTCCTCACTGTTGCCCCCAATTGAGGGGTGGTCTGACAAGTCTGACAGGTCTGACATCCAGGCGCCCCGCCCGCATGCAGGGCCGCTCCCTGGAGCGTCCACGCAAACACCCGCAATAGTGCGAGTTTCTAAATGAAAAAGCCGTAGGCATTTTGTGAAGGTTTTGTGAAAAAATGCTAAAACAATTTGTGGTTTCGGAAAATCGCATTACCTTTGCAACGCTTTTCCGGGGAAGAGTCCTTGGGCGCTTAGCTCAGCTGGTTCAGAGCGTCTGCCTTACAAGCAGAGGGTCGGGGGTTCGAATCCCTCAGCGCCCACCCCAACGCAAGGCCGTGTCATCATCGACACGGCCTCGTTTTTTTAGGGAAAGTGAATTTTTAAAACTTGTATCACGGAATGATACAGGCGGGGATTACCTTTGCATCGTAATTTCTAACGATGTAAAAACGTGCGCTTCAAGATGCGTAAGTCGCTGCTTGACGGCACAAATCCGCTCATGACGGCCGGCCTTATCGAAATATCGAGCGACAAGCTACCCTCCCTCTCCTCTGACCAAGCCAACGCTCTGGCCTCGCGCTTCGACTTCAGCGGCGGCGAGATTGACAATATCGTACGCAAATCACTGATGGCCGAAGTGCTCGAAGGCACCGCACCCTCATTCGGTGAGATCGAGAAGCTCTGCACCGAGGAGAAAATCGGCAGAGCCGGAGGCAAAAGCGTGGGTTTTATCACCCCTTGCGCCTAATTTTCAACCTCTGTAACACTAAATGGCACACAAGGTACGTTAAATTTGTAGCCGAAATAAGTTTTATGACACAAACAGAAAAATACATCTGGCTGCTTAACGTCATCCATCAGAGCCGCGACCTCAAGGACCGCATCCTCCTCAAAGAGATACCATCGGGGCGCGACGGCCTCACCCGTGCCGACACCGACCAGACCCCGACATTCCCCCAGGTGTGGGCCCAGGTTGAGGATCAGATCAAAGGACTCCCCTTGGTAGCCCACAACAAGCCCTTCGACGAGGCGTGCCTCAAAGCCGTGTTCGATGAGTACGGCATGAAGTACCCCGGATATGAATTCCATTGCACCCCCGCCGCCTCGCGCCGCACACTCAAGCTACCCAGCCATCAGCTCCACATCGTGGTCGAAGCCTGCGGCTTCGACCTGCTTAACCACCACAACGCCCTTGCCGACGCCGAAGCCTGCGCCGCCATCGCCCTCAAACTCCTTTAACCCAACAGAAGAATTATTAAAATGAAGAAAGAATATCTTGAAACGAACAGGGCTTGGCTGGCGGCCAAAGCTCAGGAGCCGGGCGTAAAGGCGCTTGACAGCGGCGTCTATTACAAGGTGCTGAAGTCGGGCAACAAGGATAGCCGCACCCCAAACCGCAGCAGCATGGTGACGGTGCATTATACCGGCAAGACCATCAACGGCAAGACTTTCGACAGCAGTCGCGGAGGTGTCGCTCCGGCATTTCGTCTGCGAGATTTGATCCCCGGTTGGATTATCGCGCTCCAGCAGATGCACGTCGGCGATAAATGGGAGGTCTATATTCCTGCCGACAAAGCCTACGGCAAACTCAACCAACCCGGTATCCCCGGCGGCTCAACCCTCATCTTCGAAATCGACCTTATAAACGTGATGTAGAAATGAGCAGAGAAAATACTCCCGAAAATATAACGCATCTGGAGCCGGACGAGATTTTTGTTTTCGGCAGTAATCTTGACGGTATGCACGGCGGCGGAGCGGCGCGCGTCGCTTACAATAAGTTTGGCGCTGTCTGGGGACAAGGCGTTGGACTGCAAGGACAGTCTTACGCCATACCTACGATGCAAGGCGGCATCGAGACCATCAAGCCGTACGTTGACCAGTTCATCGAATTTGCCCGCGAATGTGACCAAAACACATTCTATGTCACCCGTATCGGCTGTGGCATTGCCGGATTCACCGATGAGGAGATAGCCCCACTTTTTGATGAAGCATACGACCTTTACAACGTCCGCCTCCCCAAGTCATTCGCCGACATAATCGAGCGTAACCGCAAAAACAATGTACCATGCTGAAGGAACGCCTAAACAAACCTTATTAGGATATGGAACGAATATACTATAACTCAAAGATAGATTGGTGGATACCTGTTATTGTAATTGTTACAGCATCCGTCGCCTTCATCGGTCCACTGATTGACGGAGAAATATTTTTAGTAGGTCTCCTGCTTGGTATATGGTTATGTATTATGGAAATTGTTATGTTTGCCAGTGTCAAGTATCAAATTTGCGATGGAAAACTTGGCGTCAGGAATATCTTCTACAAATGAGAGCGGTTTCCTATTGATAAAATCTCCGAGGTCAAAAAGTCGAGCGGAATACTGTCTGCTCCGGCTCTTTCAACAAAACGCATATCTGTCAAGTTTTAAGACAAGAAGATTCTGAAAAGTTCCATGCCGTTGGAAATCTCGCCCAAAGACCGTGACGGCTTCATCGCCCAACTCCAAGAAATCAACCCTAACATCAAGATAATATGAAAAAACTATTCGCAATGGCAACGCTCCTGGTTGCAGCATTCACATCAGTCATGGCGCAAAACATTTCTCTTCCCACACCGGAAACCACGGGAGGAATGCCGATAAATCAAGCATTGTCAGAACGTCGCTCGTCTCGTGTATTTGATAGCGAGAAAGCTCTGTCGTTGCAAACTGTCGCAAATCTTCTTTGGGCAACCTGCGGCATAAACCGCTCCGAAAGCGGGATGCGTACCAATCCCACCGCCCGTAATTTTCAGGAGATCGACGCTTACTGGTTTGACAACAAAGGTGTCTACAAATACTCTGCCTCTGAAAACGTTCTCGTTGAGGTGGCAAAAGGCGACTACCGAGCACTTGTGGCCGGCACAGAGTCGCTCAAACAGGAATTCGTTCTTGATGCTCCGGCATCAGTCGTCATCGTGGCCGACACCACAAAAGGCGGTTTGACCCCGGCCCTAATCGATGCCGGCATAGCATGTGAGAACCTCAACCTGTTCTGTGCGGGGAACGGTCTTGCCACCGTGCCGCGTATGACAATGGACGTCAACGGCATCCAAAAGTTACTCTCGCTTCCTGATACATCCCTGCCAGTATTGAACAATCCTGTAGGCTATGCAAAATGACTCTATAGTGCTCAACGAACACAACAAGCAGGAATATCCGCCGATGCACACCGCCGAGCATCTGCTCAATGGGGAGATGGCTCGCAGATATGGTAAAGGACGTGCCTTCAGCGCACATATCGAGCGCAAGAAGTCGAAGTTGGACTATCATCTTGACAAGGCTTTGACCGATGAGGAAATCAAGTCGCTTGAAGATTATATCAACTCTATTGTGAAGGAAGACGTTGAAGTAACCGAAGAGTTTATAACACAGGCAGAGGCAATGGAACGATTCGACATGAGCCGTTTGCCTGAAGGTGCTTCCGATACAGTGAGGGTTGTTCACGTCGGCAAAAAAAATCGTGCACCACGTAACCCAAAGGGTTATACCGAAGTAGCCGACAGACACCGTACATCCTCATACCGTATTGACCGTGAGGTAATCCTCGGTCGGTGAGAGCACCGAAACCAGTTGAAGCCCACGCCGCAGACGCGGCCATCAACACCGCGCAGCCCACGATACCAACAATACCATACCACAACCACCGGGCGGTAGCCCACCACACCCCAAGAGGCCATCCACGCCACAGCCTACCCTCGGGGTTATCGCGTAGCGCTTTGTCTCCGACAAAGAACTCCATTCCTCCCGAAGCAACACAAAGTGAGCCTCGGATCCAACCACAAATTGGCGCCGAAGCTCACAATAAATTTGACTTTAGGTTAAATTGTCAGTCTTCCTTACATGGCTCGCAACTGGAATGGAAGAATCCCTGTATAATGTTGTGAGATATCCTGCCATGTGGTAAATATAATGTTAGATGGCAATTCACTATATTTTTTTATGAATAATTCAATCTCGTTCAGGGTGGCAGGATTGTTCTTGTCAGTGATGAAAATGACATGAGCATTTTCATTTTTGGTTCTTATAATATTGCGGAAGATTTGATAGTGCTTGAGCATCTCATCTATGCTAATGCCCTGATATTGCTGCGGCAAAAGATTAATGTACTGTTGGGCTTTTGCTGTATGACGTTCGTCGGGCTTGGAAACTGAACCAAAACCTTGTTCTGTAAATTTGATTTCAAAATATATTTGATTTGCAATGTCGTTCAAATGAAAATCAAACGAAGTGCCCTCATATTCGAGAACATCACCATTCCCTTCGGAATTAGGAACTTTGAATATGTATTCAGGAAACTTGACTTTGTCGTTTTCAGCATATTCAAAGGAGCATTGGGCTTTAGATTGAATATTAATGTTGAATGCTTCCTTAATAAATTCGACCATAGACTCGTTTGCTCGGAGCTCTTTGTCTAACATTTTAGAAAAGAACATCATACATAATAATTGCGATGAGTTGAGGTGGTGAGCATATTGATGTAATCCATTTAAGTCATTGGGTAAACATATTCGGCAATCGAAGTTTAAGTATTTACGAATAGCATTTGCCCGGTTCTCTCTTGTATTTTTGCCATCAAGTGGAAGAATATGTTCCACTGGCTTACCTGTTGGAGCCCATATTCCGTTAGACCATGATTTGCCGGACGTAATAATCAACTGGTCTATAATGGATTTTTTATAATTATTGTATGACTGCATAAGTATTGAGTATAGGTATAAAATTCATTTTTGTGTGGCATCAATTAAGGCATGGCGGACAAACCAAACTGCAAAGGAGATGAATTTGAACCCACGACTTGGGTCAAACTTCATGCAAGCCGCTTCGAGACCTTTGTTGCCCTCGCAGATGAGTTCGTCAAGCGAAAGCCCTTTGCCCTCGTATTTTCGTGCCAATGCAGTTACAAAGCGACGATTGATGCCGATTAACTGCGTCATTGCTTCTGTGTTGCCAATTTGGGCGCGAGCGATGAGAGCAAGTTCTTCTTCGGGAGTGATGAGTTCTTCTTTCTTGATGGGTTCTGTTGTCATTGTATTATGGGCAAATTGATGGCTGCGTATGGCAGTGGGTATTGTATGGAAGACGATGTTGTTAAAGACAACAAGTACTTCCTTGTCTGTCGGTTTAGCTTGGCTTCGTTCGACCTTTTTGTTATCAGATTTATCAGGAACAAATAATATAACAAAATCTGTATCGTCAAATAGTTTGGCGTTTCGTTGATTGTACGCTTCCTCTTTAGAAATAGATGAGTCAAGTTCAGCAACATGCACATTAAAATCGCGATTGTCACAGAACCTTTTGACGTAGTCATTTAAGGTGTTGTTAGAAGATGTGATGATAAGTTCAGAAACATCTTCATTGGAAAACTTGCAGAGCATATACTGCTCCCATTCCTCGTAGCAAGGAGCCGGATTAAGAGAGCCGATAATTGAGACTCTCTTAATTGAGTTTTTTGTGAGTTTTGGATTGTTCATATAGATGCAGAATTAAATGCGTCTATATATATTATACGAATTAACATTGTTGCGATTTGTGAACGAATGTTAATTTCTTTAACATATCGTATTAATTCGGCATTATTGCGTGCTTGGAATTTTTGTAAATTGCAAATTGATAGCATATTGCGCATTAAGAAAGTTTAACTGTCGCTCAACCGCCAAGCCGTTCTTTGAGTTTGGTATTGCGGTCGGAAACGGTTTGTTTCTTGACCGCGATGTTGAGAGCCTTTGGCGAGCCAACGAGGACGCAAATCTTCTTGGCACGGGTGATGGCCGTGTAGATGAGTTTGCATTTATTACACCTTCTTGAATATGGTGTTCTTCCTTTATGGTATGTCTTGTTGCCGCATCGAGGACAATGATAGCCCTCATCTGGCCATTTTATCTCTGACAAATACTTCAGGCATTCGTCATCGCTCTTGAATCTATCGTAAAACGGTATGGATTTCACACCTTTATAGATGTCTCGTTGTTTCATGCTACGAATGTAGCAATTAATTTTGGTTTGGGCGCATTAACCGCCTATACCTATACGCCAATCGTGACGGATATCGCCAACTGGCGATGGCGCACCCTGGAGCATTCGCGAGCGTGTAAACCACATTAGCTAATCAACCTCAAATCTGTCAAGACAATTGAGCGGCTGACGGCGTTAAGGATTCATAAAAACGCCCAACTTTACATTTCTGGGCGTAAAATTGGGTGTTGATTTTGCAGCTGCTGATAATCAAGCTTCTTTGCGGAAAGACAGGGATTCGAACCCTGGGTACCCGTAAGGGTACAACGGTTTTCGAGACCGTCCCGATCGACCGCTCCGGCATCTTTCCTTGGTCAATCTTCGCTCACCGTCGCCTGCAGGCTCCTTTGCGGGAGTCTTCACGGACGCTCCAGGGAGCGGGCGTCTTCGCGGGCGTCAGCTTACCGTGCCCCGGCGCTATGCGGCGGTGGTCTGCGTGGCGCTGTCGCGGCGGTTTTGCGCTGCAAATTTAGCAATAGTTTTTGTGGGTGGCAAACGGTTTTGCGATTTTTTTCACTCATTTTTGCCCGGATGGGGACGTTGTTTGGCATTTTTTTTCGTAAGTTTGCGCAAAATCCATTATGAATATGAAATTATCACATTATCTGTTGGCCGCCGCGGTGGCCGGGTGTTCGGCGCTCGACGCGTCGGCATATCGCAATATTGAGTTGGATGCCGACTCGGTCGCTACTGACTCTGCGATGAAGTTTAAGTTTACCGATGTGAAGGTGATCCCTACAACTCCGGTCAAGGATCAGAACAAGTCAGGCACATGCTGGTGCTTCGCCGGCACTTCGTTCTTTGAGGATGAGGTGCTTGGCCGCGACGGCAAGGAGCTCGACCTGTCGGAGATGTTCACCGTGCGCCAGTGCTATCTCGACAAGGCTGACCGCTATGTGCGCATGGGCGGGGCCACGAATTTCTCGCCCGGCGGGTCGATACTCGACGTGCCTTACGTGTGGGAGTGCTACGGGGCTGTGCCTGAGAGCGTCTACTCGGGTCTGAACTATGGCGAGGACAAGCACGTGCACGGCGAGCTCCAGGCTGTGCTGTCGGCTTATCTCAAGGGCGTGGTGTCGAACCCCAACAAGCGTCTGTCGACGGCTTGGCGCAAGGGTTTTGAGGCTATCCTCGACGCTTACCTTGGCCCGGTGCCGGCGACTTTCACCGTCGATGGCAAGACCTACACTCCCCAGTCGTACGCCAAGTCGCTGGGGCTTGACATGGCCGACTATGTGCCGGTGACATCGTTCACCCACCACCCTATGCATGAGACGTTTGTGCTTGAGGTGGCCGACAACTGGCTGTGGGCGCCTTACCACAACGTGACGCTCGACGAGCTCAAGCGCATCATCGACAACTCCATCGAGCAGGGCCACTCGCTCGTCTGGGCCGCCGACGTGAGCGAGGGAGGCTTTAAGTGGAGCGGCGGTTTCGCCGTGATGCCCAAGGAGAAGACTGAGGCCGACATGGACGGCACCGAGCTGTCGCGCTGGGTCAAGCTCTCCGACAATGACCGCGAGAAGGAGCGCTACGAGATCGTGGGCCCGGTTGAGGAAATCACCGTCACCCCGGAGTCGCGCCAGCAGATGTTTGACCGCTTCGAGACCACCGATGACCACGGCATGGTGATCGTGGGCATCGCCACCGACCAGGAGGGCAACCGTTTCTACAAGGTCAAGAACTCGTGGGACACCAACCAGGTGTACGACGGCTACTTCTACGTGTCGGAGCCTTACCTGCTGGCCAAGACCATGAGCATCCTGGTCCACAAGGACGCACTGCCCAAGGATGTGGCCAAGAACATGAAGCTTTAAGATGACCCTACGCTATATAGCATCACTCGCCGGGGTGGTTGCGGCCTTAGCCGCGGCCACCTCGTGCAGCAATATCGACTCGCCGACGGCTACATTGGACACGCGCTCCTATGCGGCCACCGTGGCCCGCGACTCCGCGGGCCGCACCACCGGCTACGAGGCGATGGCCGCACACATGGCCACCGCCGTCCTCGCCCCCGACATAGCCAAGCGCCGGCTGCGGTCATGCCTCGACGGCGACCTCATCAGCGATAGCGGCCAATGGCCCGTCAGCACCGACCGCCTGATGTGGGCACTCGCTGCATGGGAGGTCTACCTGGCCGATGGCGACATCGACTGGCTCATCGAGAGCCACAATGCCATCCGCAACACCCTCGCCGCCGACCTTGAGGTGAAATACGACCCCCACACCGGCCTGATGCGAGGCCAGTGGCTGGACCTTATGCCACCCAAGCACCCGCAGTCAGCGGAGTCACCGACAGCAGTGGCAGAGCAGATGTCGCTCACCGCCAACGTGGTCGCAGCCCGCACCGCCTCCATACTAAGCCGCATGGAGCAGGAGGTGGCGCGCCGTCGCCAGCTCTCGCTACCCCCCACAGCCAATATACCGGCCGGCCTGGCCGAAACAATCACCGAGTCGGTCAACAACCTGATGTGGAGCCCATCGCAGGGGCGCTACTCCGCAGGGCTCTACGCCTCCACCGACCCCTGTCAACTCCCCGACATCGACCCCTTAGTGGAGTCGCTCGCCATCATCACGCGTTTGGCCAACAGCGACATGGCCCGCTCCATAGTGGAGCGCACACCCTCGGGAGCAGCCATCGGCGCTGACCAGCACCCCTTGACCCGCGCCTACTGGGCCTGGGGCGCCAACATAGCCCGCAACACACAGGCAGTGCACCAAGCCCTACGCACGATACCCCCGGCAATCAACGACTCAACCGACCCCACCGACGCCATCGCCGCCGCCTCGCTGATGCTCCGCGGCCTCGCCGGCGCAAGGCTCACCCCCGACGGCATCACATTCGCCCCCATAGTCCCCCGCCAACTCTCCGGCACCATAGAGATCGACGCCATCCCCTACCGCGGCTGCTCCATCCACCTCACCATCAACGGCACCGGAGCCAAAATCGACAGCTGGAGCATCAACGGCCAGAGCGGCAAAGGTTCACCACGCGTCGACGCCTCAGCCACAGGCCCCATCCGCCTGGTGATCAACATGGCCAACGACCACACCGACCGCCCTACCGTCGACAACGCCTCCCAACCCCCATCACAAGCCGAGACATTCGCTCCCATCCATACCCCTGCAACCCAGACTCCAACCATCTACGAGACACCCCTGACCGACAGCGACCCCTACCGCTTTGTCACCGACTCCATCGCCGGTGGCACCTACCTGCTGCGGGCACAGAGCGTAGCCCAGAGGCACGCACCCCCCGCCGCCGGAGCAGTGATCGTCGACGGACAGGTGCAAGGCTACATCGTGCTGACACCCTCACAGCTTCACCCCACGGCTGAGTCAACCGGCATATTCGTTAAACTTTGTGACGGCTCCAACCGTTTAGAAATCATAGGCTACCACAACTCACAGCAGCCCGCGAGCCAACTCTCCGACTACACCATCACCCGCCTTCAACTAACCAGAATAGACTGAATATGAAACACCTGCTAATCCTCATCGCCGCCATAGCCACCCTGGCCGCAGTGACCCTCACAAGCTGCCACACCAACGAAAAAATCTGGGCAGAGAGCGCCGGCAAAGTAGCCGACAAGATGAAATCCACCGGAGGCATCGACTCCACCGTCTACGCCCGCATCCGCCAGGAAGCCCGCCCATCGGTCGTAAAAGTCGGCGACGACTCCCTGGCTCTGGTCACCCAGCGCATCTACCTCACAGCCGAACAGCCCTATGCCCAGGTTAAGCGCTACAACATCGTCGTAGCCCAGTTCAAGCAGCTGTTCAACGCCCGCGCCATGTGCGAACGCCTCTACGCCGCCGGATTTGTCAACCCCTACATCGTCGAGACTCGTGAGCCCCTCTACTACGTCGCAGCCGAAGGGTGCGACCACCTCAACCAAGCTTACTCACTGCTGCGCAAAGTGATGCACGACCATCCCGTGCCGATGCAGGACCCCTTCCCCTACGTGATACAGGATGCGAGCAAAGCCCGCTAACGTTAAAGCGTGTTAAAACCACACCGCAACACTTGCACAGCCCGCGAAAAGCCCTTACCTTTGCATCGCTTTTGAAAAAATCTTCGGGGTTTAGCTCAGTTGGTTAGAGTACGCGTCTGGGGGGCGTGAGGTCGCTAGTTCGAGTCTAGTAACCCCGACAGAAGAGAAGCAGATTGGCCGCAAGCGGTGCTTGCGGCCAATTTCATTATGCCCCAAAGAAGGGATCACATTCGTCCGTGGCAACGTCAGGCACCATGATGGGGTCAATGTAAAAAGATGCGGTTGCTTATTTTGCTGTTTTATTTGACGGAAGACGTTTCTCTTATCAAGAATTTTGTATATTTGTAGTCTAATATCTCAGCCTCAAACAGAAATGAATAAGCAAGAGCCCCGACTTTTTGGCCAGAATCACCACAACTCAAGTCGTGACTATACGCAGGAATATTACTGGGGAAAGAACCAATTTAACAGCTCTTTCCCGGCTTCTCTCATTGCATATATGGGGTATAAGGGGATAAAGCCGGTGTATCTTTGTAATAACAAAGACAACATAGTTGTACATCGTTATCTAAGCGCCAAAGAATTGTATAGAACAGGCCCTTTGTCAGAATCTGCATTCTATAATTTTGAGGCAAGCTTTCCTGCATACGATAAATTCTATACAGGAGACCGAGAGACGAATGTGGTTGCGGCTTACGATAATTGGCCTGCTGCAGCATGGGTGTATCATACTAATTTTGATCACCCTGTTCATACACTTGACCTCTCATCTGAGCAGAATGCAGCAGACAACATCCGACAATATCACCCTGACATGATTATTGGTGGGCCTCCATGTCAGGACTTTAGTAGTGCGGGATTGAGAAATGAAGATAATGGCAGGGGAAATCTAACAATTTCCTATGCTAAAATAATCTCTATTTTGCGTCCTGAGTGGTTCTTGATGGAGAATGTGTCGACCATAACAAGGACTAATAAACTTATAGCCGCAACTGATATATTCAAGGAGGCGGGATATGGATTGACAAAGATTGTGCTTAATGCAGCTTTGTGTGGTGTCCCGCAAAAAAGGAAGCGCTTCTTTATGATAGGCAGGCTTAATGCTAAAGATGATTTCATGTACGATTTCATTAAAAAGAGATTGTCAACCAAGGAGATGACCGTTAAGGACTACTTTGGTGATAGAATCGACTTTGAATTCTACTACAGACATCCAAGAAGCTACGCTCGTAGAGGGATTTTTAGTGTTAACGAGCCAAGCCCTACAATTAGAGGCGTAAATAGACCTATCCCAAGTGGTTATCCATTACACCCAAATGACCCGGTTGAATGTCTTGACGGTATTAGGCCCCTTACCACTAGTGAACGAGCCATGATCCAAACCTTCCCGGAGTCGTTCAATTTCTATGGGTCAAAAAGTGAAATCGAACAAATGATTGGAAATGCCGTGCCTGTAAATTTGGGCAAATTTGTTGCATCCGCCATATTAGATTATATAAATCACAACCCTAATTGATAAGACAACACAACATTAACCTTTACGATAAACGAACAATGAATGTAGTTGAGCGATTTCTGCGGTATGTGAAGTACGACACGCAGAGCGACGAGTTGACCAATATGACTCCGTCGACCCCCGGCCAGATGGTGTTTGCCCAAGTCCTGGAGCAGGAGCTCAAGGAGCTGGGTCTGAGTGATATCACCCTTGACAAAAATGGCTATCTGATGGCCACGCTCCCGGCCAACACCGACCGCGAGCTCCCCACCATCGGCTTCATAGCCCACCTGGACACATCGCCCGACATGTCGGGCCACAACGTCAAGCCCCGCATCGTCAGCGGCTACGACGGCAACGCCATACAGCTCAACGCTGACGTGGTGCTCGACCCCACAGAATTCCACGAGCTGCTCAACTATGTGGGGCAGGATCTGATAGTGACCGACGGCAACACGCTGCTTGGCGCTGACGACAAGGCGGGTGTGGCCGAAATCATCTCTGCGATGGCCTACTTGAAGGCTCATCCCGAGGTGGAGCACGGCAAGATACGCGTGGCCTTCAATCCCGACGAGGAGATTGGTCAGGGGGCGCATAAGTTTGACGTAGAACTCTTTGGCGCCGACTGGGCCTACACGATGGACGGCGGCGAGATCGGCGAGCTGGAGTATGAGAACTTCAATGCCGCCGTGGCCCGCGTCACCTTCAAGGGGCGCAACGTCCACCCCGGCTACGCCAAGCACAAGATGCTCAACTCGATGCGTGTGGTCAACCAGTTTGTGATCATGCTCCCGCGCTGGGAGACCCCCGAGCACACCGAAGGTTACGAAGGCTTCTACCACCTGGTGGGCATCGAGGGCGACGTGGAGAAGACCGTGCTCACCTACATAATTCGCGACCACGACCGCGACCGCTTCGAGCGCCGCAAGAAGGAGCTGGAGCACCTTACCCGCAAGATCAACAACGAGTTCCCCGGCTGCGCCACGATCGAGATCAACGACCAGTATTACAACATGCGGGAGAAGATCGAGCCGGTGATCCACATCATCGAAGTCGCTGAGCAGGCCATGCGCGACTGTGGCGTAACGCCCAAGGTGCAGCCCATCCGCGGCGGCACCGACGGCGCGCAGCTGTCGTTCAAAGGTCTCCCCTGCCCCAACATCTTCGCCGGCGGCCTCAACTTCCACGGGCGCTACGAGTTCGTGCCCATCCAGTCGATGGAGAAGGCTCGCGACGTGATTGTGGAAATCTGCCGCATTGTAGCCAAGAAATAATTGAGGGAGCTAATCGTAATCACAGGCCCCACCGCCTCGGGCAAGACCGCCATGGCCATCGACCTGGCGCGCAAGCTCGACGGCGAGATAGTCTGCGCCGACTCGCGCCAGATCTACCGGGGCATACCCATAGGCGCCGCCACCCCCACCCGCGAGGAGAGGGAGGCGGCGCCTCACCACTTGGTGGAGATGCTCGACCTCGACCAATACTACAGCGCCGCGCTCTACGAGGAGGATGCGCTGCGGGTGATCGCCGACATCGTAAGCCGCGGGCGCCAGCCGATACTCTGCGGCGGCTCGATGATGTACGTCGACGCCGTGTGTCGGGGCATCGACCAGCTCCCCACCATCAGCGACCGTGTTCGACAGTCGACCTTAGAGATGTACAATGAAGGTGGCATAGAGTTGATACGCAGCGAGTTGCAGCGGCTCGACCCCACATACTACGCCCAGGTCGACCTCAACAACCACAAGCGCCTGATCCATGCGCTCGAAATCATCACCGAGGCCGGCGTCCCCTACTCGCAGCTGCGCACAGGCCGCGCCAAGGAGCGCCCCTTCGCCATACGCAAATACGCCATCGACCTGCCCCGCGAAGAACTCTTCAGCCGCATCAACCGCCGCGTGGAGCTGATGATCGAGCGGGGTCTGGAGGAGGAAGCCCGCCGCGTCTACCCCCTGCGCCACCTCAACTCGCTCAACACCGTGGGCTACAAAGAGATGTTTGCCTACTTCGACGGCACGATGGACTACGCCACCGCTGTGGCCCGCATCGGCAAAAACACCCGCGTATATGCCAAAAAGCAGCTCACATGGCTCCGGCGCGACCCGTCGGTGCAGTGGATCCGTCCCGGTGAGTTATGTTAAATATAGTTGCTTTGCGCCATAGATGGCTGAAAATCGCTATCTTTACACCCCAATGAATACACATAGACTAATCATTACACTGACCCTCGCACTTGTCGCCCTCGGAGTACGCGCCTACGACTTCATAGATGGCGGCATATACTATAACATACTCGACGACAATTCCGTAGAGATCGCCAAACTCCAGAACACCAACTACGCCTGGAGCCTCGACCTCCCCGGCGAAGCTGAGTTTGAGGGTCGCACCTACACCGTGACCGCCATCGGCGACCGCGCCTTCGAGAGGTGCAGCAAGATCACATACATCGACATCCCCGCAACCGTAACATCGATAGGCGACTACGCCTTCGCGCACTGCTCCTGGATCACTGAGATGAACCTCAGCGAGAACGTGACCCACATCGGTGTCGGGGCGATGTCAAACTGCACCAGCATGCGCACCGTCGACTGGCCCTCGCATATCACAGTCATCCCCGACGACGTGTTCAACGGCTGCTCCCGCCTGACCTACCTTAACGGCATCGACAGCGTGACCGTCGTAGGCCACCGCGCATTCAGCGGTTGCACCTACCTGCGCATGGCCACAGCCCCCGAAGGACTCATATCGATAGGAAATTCAGCATTTTACGGCTGCTGCGACATCATCTCGCTTGCCCTCAAAGGGCGCGAGCTCGCCATCGGCGACTCAGCTTTCATGAGCTCCGGCATACGCACGATGACACTCAGTGCCGCGCGCATCAACCTCGGCAAACTCGCCATGGCTCAGTGCGCCAGCCTGACCAACATGGAGTTTGACGTGCCGATACGTCAGGTCGACGCACTGATGTTTGCCGACTGCATCTCGCTGGAGCGCATCGTGTTGCCCGAGTCGGTCGAGGCCATCGCCGACTCAGCCTTCTTCAACTGCCACAAGCTCCACGACATCACCATCCCCGCCGGGGTCAAGTGCATCGGCGATTACGCCTTTGCCCACACCGCCGTGAACCATATCAACATCCCCGCCGGAGTGGCCGACATCGGCCGACACGCCTTCGACGACTGCCGCTATCTGTCGAGTGTCAACCTGGCCCAGGGCATCAACACCATCGGCGAGGGAGCCTTCGCCGATTGCGCCGGCCTGATCAGCGTCACGATGCCGTCGTCGGTGGTGAGCATCGGGGCCAACGCCTTCAGCGGCTGCCGCGGACTCAAGGAGATAACTCTCAGTCAATGGCTTGAGGAGATAGAACCATACGCCTTCCGCAACTGCCGGTCGCTGACCAACATCGAGCTGCCGCAGTCGCTCCACGCCTTAGGCGAAGGCACATTCAGCGGCTGCTCCGCGCTCCACCTTGCCACCCTCAACGAAGGCATCAGTGAGATTGCCGACTACACCTTCCAGGGGTGCGAGGCGCTCTACTACATGCCCCTCCCCTCGACTGTGAGCCGCATCGGCAACAGCGCCTTCGGTGGCTGCTCCACCATGCAGATCTTCATCGTCAAGTCGCACCTGAGCGATGTCGGCCACCGCGCTTTCGACAACTGCCGCGGACTCTCCATCCTGATGTTTGAGGAGGGTGTGGGCGCAATCGCTGAGGACGCGTTCTATCAGTGCTACCAACTCGACTCCATCTACTCATTCAGCTCACTCCCACCTACTTGGACCGCAGCCGACCCCGGCTATGGCATGAACGTGGCCGGATTTGAGCAGCCGGTCTACGACAACGCCATGCTCGTGGTACCCTCCGGGGCCACATCGGCCTACCGCAGCGACGCGCTCTGGGGACGGTTCAACAACATCACAGAGTCAGACTTCGTAGGTGTGGAGTCAATTAACAGCGACGCTTCGCAGCTCTACCTCATCAGCGGCAATCTCTTGAGCGTCAATACCGACGCAGAGCTTTACGACCTCTCCGGACGGCGCATCGCCACACTTCATCCCCTCCAGAGCATAGAAATCCCGGCCACGGGAGTGTACCTGCTCCGCATAGCCGGGAAAAGCATTAAAATCTCAATCTAAAGGCCTCTCCCCATATCGGCGGCGCACCTCGGCGGCAAAACCACCGAGCACGGTGGCCCTCCGCCTCTTGCGCTCTTGGCTTGAGGCTTCCCCCTTGTGGGGGGGTTGAGGGGGCTTAATAACCCGTATATGTGGCGGGGGAGAGGCGGTGCAGCTCGGCCTTCACCTCATCGCTCACTTCCAGCGAGTCAATAAATTGTGCTATCGACACCGAGGTGACGCGCGCGTTGGTGCGTGTCAGGGCCTTGAGTGTCTCGTAGGGGTTGGGATAGCCCTCGCGGCGGAGTATCGTCTGGATACCCTCGGCCACGACGCTCCACATCTGCGAGAGGTCGCGCTCGATGGCTTCGGCGTTGAGCAGCAGCTTGCCTAACCCCTTGAGTGTCGAGGCGATGGCAATCATCGAGTGTGCCATGGGCACGCCTATGTTGCGGAGCACGGTCGAGTCGGTGAGGTCGCGCTGCAGGCGGCTCACGGGGAGCTTTTGTGCCAGATGCGCGTAGATGGCGTTGGCCATGCCGATGTTGCCCTCGGAGTTCTCGAAATCGATGGGGTTGACCTTGTGGGGCATGGCTGACGAACCTACCTCACCCTCCTTGATGCGCTGCTTGAAGTACTCCATCGAGATGTACATCCACATATCGCGGTCGAGGTCGAGGATTATGGTGTTGATGCGGCGCAGGGCGTCGAAGAGGGCCGCCAGGTTGTCGTAGTTAGAGATCTGTGTGGTATATTGCTCGCGCTGTATCCCTAACTGGCGTTCCAGGAAGCGGGCGGCAAACTCCTGCCAATCGATCTGCGGGTAGGCCGTGAGGTGAGCGTTGAAGTTGCCCGTGGCGCCTCCGAATTTACCCGAGATTGGTGTGGCCTTGAGCAGGTCGATCTGTTGGCGCAGACGGTAGCTGAACACGCGTATCTCCTTGCCAAGCCGTGTGGGCGACGCGGGCTGGCCGTGGGTTTTGGCGAGCATGGGCAGGTCGGCCCACTCGTCGGCACGCGCCTCAAGCTCGTCGACAAGCAGCTCAAGGGCGGGCATGTACACATTATTAATAGCCTCGCGCACCGACATCGGCACCGAGGTGTTGTTGATATCCTGCGATGTCAGGCCGAAGTGTATGAACTCCTTGTAGCGGCTCAGGTCGAGCGCGTCGAACTGCTCTTTGAGAAAATATTCCACGGCTTTGACGTCGTGGTTGGTCGTGGCCTCGATTTCCTTGATGCGCCGCGCATCCTCAAGGGAGAAGTCGCGGTAGATGGCGCGCAGGCGGTCGAAGGTGTCGGTGGGCACCATCGCGAGCTGCGGCAGAGGCAGCTCGCACAGGGCGATGAAATATTCCACCTCCACGCGCACGCGGTAGCGGATTAGTGCAAACTCCGAGAAATATTCGTCGAGCTGCTCGCACTTTGAGCGGTAGCGGCCGTCGATGGGACTTATGGCTGTTAACTGGGTTAGTTGCATCTTCTTAAAAACTTAAAAACTCAAAAACTTAAAAACTCACGAGCGGGTGAGGCCGGGGCCTGAGATTATATATTTATATGTGGTGATTTCGGGGAGGGCCATTGGGCCGCGGGCGTGGAGCTTCTGGGTGGAGATGCCGATCTCGGCCCCGAAGCCAAACTGGCCGCCGTCGGTGAAGGCTGTCGACACGTTGACGTAGACGCAGGCGGCGTCGACCTGGCGTGTGAAGCGCTCGATGGCCTCGGGATCCTCAGCCACGATGGCCTCTGAGTGGCGTGAGCCGTAGCGGGTAATGGTGTCGATGGCCTCGGCCTCGTCGGCTACGGTGATGATGGAGCACTTGTAGTCGAGCCACTCGCGGCCGAAGTCGTCGGGCGTGGCGTGCCGGAGCAGCGGGTAGCGTCCGTCGAGGGCCGCGTAAGCCTCGGCGTCGGCGTAGATTGTCACATTTTTCTCGGCCATGGGAGCCACCACCTCGGCCAGGTCGCCTAAGCGGCTGCGGTCGATGATCAGCGTGTCGAGGGTGTTGCAC
Organism: uncultured Muribaculaceae bacterium; assembly: GCA_964628905.1. Classification (GTDB taxonomy): domain Bacteria; phylum Bacteroidota; class Bacteroidia; order Bacteroidales; family Muribaculaceae; genus JAJPXC01. The sequence continues at coordinate 23,597 of CAZVNS010000001.1, forward strand.
ACCGATGGGCGGCGGGTCTTGGCGTTGTAGACCATGCGCTGAGCGTAGTCGGTGCGGCCAGAAGCGTGGAGGTAAGTGTGGCACACCCCGGCTCCGGTTTCGATCACCGGCACGCGGGAGTTGTCGCGGACGAAGTCGATCAGGCGCTTCGACCCGCGGGGGATGATCAGGTCCACATAGTCGACGGCATGGAGCATCGCCCCGGTCGACTCATGCTCCACAGGGAGGAGCTGCACGGCGTCGATGTCGATGCCCGCTTGCTCGACGCATCGGCGCAGCAGGGCCGCGGAGTACTCGTTGGTGTGGTGTGCGTCGGTGCCACCCTTGAGCAGCACCGCGCTTCCGGCCTTGAGGGTGAGGGCGTAGACATCGAAGGTCACATTGGGACGCGCCTCATAGACCACCCCTATCACACCGAAGGACACGGTGACTTTGCGTATGGTCATGCCGTTGGGGCGCGTCCACTCGGCGAGCGTGCGCCCTAAGGGTGATGGGAGCGACGCCACCGAGCGCATGTCGGCGGCGATGTCGCGCAGACGCTCGTCGGTGAGCCGCAGGCGGTCGTACTTGGGGTTGGAGGGACCCATGCGCTCCAAGTCAAGGGCATTGGCTCGGAGTATCCCCTCGATGTCGGCTTCGATTGCGTCGGCGGTGTCGAGCAGCAGGCGGTTGATGCGGTCGGCGCTGACGTTGACCAAAGCCCGCGAAGCGCGGCGGGCGGCTTGGAATATGGGATCGTAGTCAGTCATGATTTTTCTGTATATAGAGGTAGTCGGCGTGTATCACAGGTCGCAGTCCGGAGCGGCCGATGTTGTTGCGGGCGGCGTCAGCGCCGTAGTGAGTGCGCCCAAGGGCTATGAGCTGACCGTCGGGCCCCTCGACGCGCACTATGTCGTCCTTCTCGAAGTCGCCGTCGACCCCGGTGACTCCTACGGCTAAGAGCGATGCCCCCTGCCCGGAGAGGATAGCCTCGGCGGCTCCGGCGTTGACGCGTATCGTCCCCTTGGCGAAGCCGTCGCTGTGGGCTATCCACTTCTTCACGCCCGAGGTGGGCACGGCTGCGGGGAGGAAGAGGGTGTGCGGCACCCGCGGGGAGTCGGGGAACACCAGGTCGGGGAGTATGTTGTCGCGCTTGCCGTTGGCGATGATCACGGCTATACCCTCCGAGGCCACCTTGGAGGCTATACGGCACTTGGTGCCCATGCCGCCGCGACCCAGCGAAGAGCGCGAGACCTGGATATACTGCGAGGCGTCGGTGCCGGGGGCGATCACCGGTATCACCTGCGAAGCCGGGTCGGCAGGGTCGCCGTCGTAGATGCCGTCGATGTTGCTCAGTATGATCAGCGCCTCCATCCCCATCATGGTGGCCATCAGCCCCGACAGCTCGTCGTTGTCGGTAAACATCAGCTCTGTCACCGACACGGTGTCGTTCTCGTTGACGATGGGGGTCACGCCGTTGGCGAGCATCACCTCGATGCAGTGCTTCTGGTTGAGGTAGTGGCGGCGCGAGGCGAAGTTCTCCTTGGTGGTCAGCACCTGCCCGCAGGCCATGCCATGGTCGCGGAAGAGTTCGTAATAGCGGTTGATGAGCTTGGCCTGCCCTACGGCTGAATACAGCTGGCGGGCCGCCACGGGGTCGAGGCGGCGGTCGAGGCGGAGCTCACCGCGGCCCGAAGCCACGGCCCCTGACGATATCACGATCACCTCCACACCGCGGCGGCGCAGCTCTGCCACTTGGTCGACCAGGGCACTCATGCGGGTGAAGTCGAGGGTGCCGTCGGGGCGCGACAGCACGTTGGAGCCTATCTTTACAGCTATCCTGTGATACATATTTAATAATATTAGGCCACAAAGTTAACACTTTCACATCGAATTAAGTCGATTTAAGTCGAATTAAGTCGATAGCAAATATGTTATAGAGCAGACGAATTTACATTGATTTGCCTAAAATTTTTGGCAAAAAATCACTTTTTGTCAAAAAAATTTGGAAAAAAGAAAAAACCTGCCCATCTTTGCGGAGTGTTTAAGGCCGTTAAAAATATTTCACACCCGGGTGAACATTTTCAGCCATTCGCACATTAGTATTGAGTATGCTTTAAAAACTGACAAAATTTCCTAAGGTTTTATAATTTCTAACCCCTTTTAATTATGAAGAAACTTTACGCTTCTTTGGCTCTCGTAGCCGCCGGCGCTATCGCCGCCACCGCTGCCACCGCTCCCGTGCAGCAGAACTTCACCCAGATCAACAGCCTCCGCGGCGCCAAGATCATGGACGCTACAAAGCGCCTCCCCATCTCAGCCGTTGCTGACCAGGCTCAGAAGATCAACAACCGCTACTCAGCCAACCGCGCTGCTGCCGCTTTCGAAGGCTCTTACCTCACTACCGGTATAGGTGGTTTCGACGGCTATGAGGCTAATAGTGTGTTCACCGTTACCGATGAAGGCTACCTCGATGGCTTCGGTGGCTTCAGTTACGACGTTAACTACGTGGAGGCAATCAAATTTGACCACCCCGTGCAGGCTACAGTAGCCGACAATGGTGATGTCCAAATTGCACTTGGTCAGAAAATCGGCACATATAATGACTATGATATAGTGTTCTTCGGCGTTAATGATGATGATAATATTGTTCTTGAAGGTACTATTACATACAAAGCAACTGAGGATGGCTCATACGCTGCTGATATGGCCGGTATAGGAATTGGTTTCAATGCCGGTGAGGGTTACTCATGCTTCACTCTCGAATATGATTCTAAGATTCTGAAGCCCAATGCTACCGTCACCTACAACTGGGTTTCAGGTAGCGGCACCACCGACTACGGCGACTACTCAGTGCCCACATTCATCGGTTTCGAGGATGAGGAGTACGAGGGCGTGACCTTCACCTCTATGTACATGTCAGCTATCATGTACGAGCTCACCGGCGACGGCTACCCCGCAACCTACGAGGTTGAGGAGGCTGACAACGGCTTCGAGGCTATCGCCAACTCACCCATCTGCGTTTACAACGAGGACGACGACGTCGTAGAGGGTGGCAACATCGTTTACGGCCAGCTCGCTCCCTCTATCAGGGTTTACACCAGCGACGTGATCTGGAACCTTGACAGCAACAAGGAGAAAATTGAGCTCTCAGTGCAGGAGCTCACTAATGAAGACGGCGACACAGCCACAACTGAAAGCCTCTATATCCACAACGACACCTACACCTTCGGTACACTCGGAAACGTACAGGTAGCCTTTGAAGTTGACGGCGTAGAGGAAATCATCGCTGACGCAGCTGCTAACAACGAGAACGCTCCCGTTGAGTACTACAACCTTCAGGGCATGAAGATCAACAACCCCGCCGCCGGTCAGATCGTGATCCGTCGCCAGGGTAACAAATCAGCTAAGATGATCGTTCGCTAATCCAGACTGATAATCCAATCTAACCCTCTATACCTCGCGAGGGCTGCCCGGTGGGGCAGCCCTCGCTTTTTTTATGCTCGACTTAAGTCGCTTTCTTTCGATTTAAATCGACTTATGTCGAGAGAAAGGGGGGAATGTTGTCGATTTTTTCGTCAAATGTATTCTTAGGGATATCGGAGGGTAGTTTAGGCGGTAATTTTGCATCATCAAACAGGTAATATTACCGCAAAACAATTAACCAAACTTACCACCATGAATGAAACAAACATCGAAGAGGCGCAGACATCGGCAGAAGTCGCGCCCGAGCTCCAAGCCGAGAGCGCAGTGCCGGCCCAACTCGCGGAGGAGGCTGCCGCGGAACCTGAAGTGGATCTTGACGCACTTATTGAGGAGGCTGAGCGTCGCGGTTATCTCCGCGGCCGCAATGAAGCTATTGGACAAGTGAAGCGCCGCCTTGCCCGCTGGGAAGTGCCACGCGTGGAGCAGCCCGACACCGCCACCTCAACCCCCACCATCCTCGCCAACCTACCCACCTCCATCTGGGACCGATAGACCCCCCGAAAAAACCAACCCCACAAGAGCGCAATATGCGTAGCGCCACCGTGCCCGGCGGTTCCGCCGCCGGGTCTCTAAAAACCTTAAAAACTCTAAAAACCTTAAAAACTCTAAAAACCTTAAAAACTCTAAAAACTCTAAAAACTCTAAAAACTTTAAAAACTCCAAAAACCTTAAAAACTCTAAAAACCTTAAAAACTCCCCCCTTATGAAAAAGATCTTCAAATTCATCATTTCCCTCTTCCGCTCAAACCGCAACCCCGAGTCATCTAACTCCTTCCCCACCATGGTGCGCTCCATCTATCAATGGGTCAAGAGCGATAACGGCATCGTAACGATGCTCTTAGCCCTGGCCGCAGTGCTCCTCTACACCTGGGTGATGGGCGACACTGAGCTGATCACCGCCACCGCCGTGGTAATCGGTGGCACCGCCGGCGGCAAGCACGTGGCCGGCGGACCCCTGACCACCGCCCTCGCCAACGAAGCCGCCCCCGGGCTGCTCCGAAACGACATCGACGACCGCATAGTCAAAATCCGCCCCATGTCGACCCCCATCGACCAGATCTCACGCTGGGCCGGCTCCCGCACCTGCGGCTCGATGAAGGTTGAGTACTACTCGGTGGACACAAAGCCCACCAAGTCGACCATCACCGCCGAGGTCGACGTCGAGTCCATCGAGAACAACCTCACCGCCTCAATCCTCGTGGCCGACCCACAGATATTCGACACCTCAGAGACCATCCTCGTGCCCGATGTCGAGGCCCGCGACAAGGATGGCAACCCCGCCGGAGCCCTCGTGCTCTATGTAGTAAAGTCGGCCGAAACCGGCAACAAGATCGAAGTGATACCCGTCAACAACTTCGACTCCACCGGCAAGCGCGAGATACCCTCCATCAAGCGTGGCGCACAGATCATCCGCATGGGTCGCGCCGCCACCGAGCTTGACGTGCAGACACCTCAGTTCCAAGCCCTCCCCAAGAAGGACTACAACTTCTGCCAGATCTTCAAGACCCAAGTGGAGCAGAGCACCTTCCAAAAGATCGCTAACAAGGAGATCGGCTGGGGATTTTCTGACCAGGAGGAGGCCGCCATCGTCGACCTGCGCCAGGGCATCGAGAAAAACTTCATCTTCGGTCACCGCACTCAAATCTACGACCCCGCGAAGCATGAGGAAGTCTACCTCACCGGCGGCGTATGGAACCAGACCGACCGCACCTTCGCCATCCCCGACAACATCACCTACGAGACCATCGTGGAGATGTCGCGCGAAGCCTTCACCCACAACGCCGGCACAAACCGCAAGATCCTGATTGCCGGCACCTCGCTGATCGAGCGACTGAGCAAACAGGAGTTCTCGAAGGTGATCATGGCCCAGGACAAGGTGACCCGCTGGGGTATCGACTTCACCGAGATGGTGACCAAGTTCGGCACGCTCTATGTGGTGGCCTCCGAGCTGTTCGACGAGTGCGGCCACGCCGATGACGGCATGATCATTGATCCCGAGTACATCACCAAGTATTGCCACGTGCCCTTCCACACCGAGTGCCTCGACCTGCGCTCATCAGGCCAGCGCAACACCGACGCCATCGTCATCACCGAGGCCAGCTGCCTGGTGCTCCGCTACCCCCAAGCCCACATGCGCCTCATCTCCAACTCTTAACAACCAAAAAACTCTAAAAACTCCCCACCTCATGACCTCCGATCAATTGCTCAAGATATGGATGCTCTCGCGCTACCATCTCCCTGTCAATGATCCGGCTACAGTGAGTGTCGACTCCCAGCTGGGAGTCGACACTCTACAGCTGGAGACCACACTGATGCAAGCCTGGTACCTGAAGCAGCTCGACACAGCCCCCGCCGAACTGCTGCCCGTGGAGGACTGCGCCGAGGGCGTGCCACTGCTCTTCGGCCCCGGCGGCACATGCATCATCACCCTCCCCGAGCGTTGCCGCCGACCACTGACCGTGCAACTAAGCTCCTGGCCCATCCCCACCACCATCATCACCCCCGACCACCCTCTGGCAGCCCTCCAAAGCTCCCCCCACAGCCGGGGCGTACCCTCAGCACCAGTGGCACTGCTCAGTGGGCGCATCCTCACCCTCTACTCCCCCGCCTCAGCCACCGACCGCCTGACCCACCTCCTCTGCGTAGTCGACGACTCCCCCACCTCCTACAACCTCGACCCCTCCCTCCTCGCCACCATCCCACCCTTAACTTAACCCCCATGACCACCCAGATACTCCACCAAGCCCACCGCGCATGGACCCACTACCAGCCAGTCCGCGCCCAACGCGCCCGCCTCAAGGACTTCACCTACGGCCGCCAGTGGGGCGACCTGACCCAGCTCCCCGACGGCTCCTACGTCACAGAGCAGCAGCTCGCCCGACTCACTGGTCGCAAACCGCTGACCCACAACCTCATCCGCCAACTCGTGAAGAGCATCATCGGCCGCTACCGCCAGATGCGCGCCGACCAAGAGGATACCGACCCCAAACTACTCCCCTACTACTCAATCAACCAGCTCAATGAACTCGACTGCCGCACCCTTGAGGAATTTCTGATCTCAGGTTGCGCCATACAGCGCATCGTGGCCGAAAACCGCTTCGGCCGTCCCGGAGTGTGGGTCGACAACGTTTCGCCCGAACGCTTCTTCGCCAACCGCCTGACCGATCCCCGCGGGTGGGATGTGGAGATCATCGGCCAGCTCCACGACATGAGCCTGCAGGAAGTGCTGATGCGCTTCAGCCACGGCGACCGCACCCGCGCCCAGGCAATCGCCACCATCTACGCCAATCAAGCCCACGCCCACCCCACGACCTCACAATTCTTCAACGCCGACGATGGCCGTTGCCGCGTCATTGAAGTGTGGACCCTCGAAAGCACCACCACCGTCGACCACTCCCTCCCCCGGTCGCAGCAGCTCACCATGGACACCCAATGGCGCGTGCGCTACATAGCCCCCGACGGGCAGCTGCTCGACTCCACACTCTCACCCTACCCCCACGGATCACACCCCTACGTGGTGAAGCTCTACCCCCTGACCGACGGCGAGATACACCCCTTCGTCGAGGACATCATCGACCAGCAGAAATATATCAACCGCCTGATCACCGTCATCGACCACGTGATGGCAACTTCAGCCAAAGGCGCCCTGCTCTTCCCAATCAACCAGAAAGCCTCTGACATGACATGGGAGCAGATCAGCCAAAACTGGAGCGCCACCGGCGCCGTAATCCCATATAACCCCCGCCCCGGCGAACCCGCGCCGCAGCAGATCATCACCCCCAACAACGACCTGGGAGCATACCGACTGCTCGACCTCGAGATGAAGCTGTTTGACAACATCTCCGGCGTGGGCGACGCACTGTTAGGACGCAACATCTCCCCCTCAACCGGCCAAAATCTCTACGATGCGCAGGTGCGCAACGCAACAATAGCCCTGCTCGACATCATTGAGACATTCAAAGCCTTCGTCGACGAGCGAAACGCCAAAATGCTCCTCTCTAATGTAAATTTACAGTGATGGGCAAAAATATTACCCATATATTGTGGTAATTTTACACCATCAAGACAGAAACACTATGCCTAAATCACCACTCCTACTACAACGCCGCCGCGATTTCCTGCGCGCCTGCCTGCGGGCCGAAGCCACCGAACGAGGTCCGATCAACATCGCCTCGATAGCCCACAGGGCCATGCACACCCCCGCCCCGGGCTATTACGTAGAGTTTGAAAGTGCCCGCAAGGTGCTCTACACCTACTTCAGCACCGGCCGACTGCCCGCAGCGTCGCCCCACCGCCGCGCGATGTGGCTGGAGCTGATCGACCGCGTCAAAGCTCGCCGCGACCGCGGCTGGAACATCACCGACGCCCTGCAGCACGTGCTCACCGAAGGCCGCGCCTCGCAATACTTCATCGCCGAGTCAACCGCCTGCCGCGAGCTCCGCTCCCACCACCGCAGGAAGCCCCTCAAAAGCCCCCCTCAAGCAGAGCCTCCCTCCATGTAGAGCCTCCCTCCAAGCGCGCAATAGGCACAGCACCACCGTGTCCGGCGGTTCAGCCGCCGGGTCTTTATAAACTTTAAAAACACCCCCATGATCACACTCTCAATCGACCACATCGCCGCGAGCATCCACTCACTGACAGCCCTCGCCGCATACCTCGGCCAATCGCAGCCGCAAATCCCCGCGATGCTCACCTCAGAGCGCCGCGACGCCCTCGCCCCGCTGATCACCGACACCACACTCCGCATCGCCGCCCAGCTTCAACTGCAGGCCGCGGTCGATGGCGACATCATCACCCTCGACTGCGACACCCGGTGCGAAGCCATGGCCCAAGGATTGGCCGAGGTGGTGCGCTGCCAGGTGATGTCGCAACTCTACGCCCTGACAGCCCCCCGCACATCGCTGATATGGCACCAGATGTCACAAACCTCCCTCACGCGCCTGACCCAACTCACCGACGCAATCACCCCCGAGGCCGGCTCCGACGCCCTGCTAATAACCCCGCATTACTGATTTACGGGATTTTTGAGTATATTCGCGGTATAATGACCAATCAAATGCCCAAAACCACCATGAAACATCTACTTATTGCATTAGCCTTGGGAGTGGCCGCCGCCTTCGCAGCTACCGCCGACGACCAGACAAAACCACTGCGCTACGTCGACGCCCGGGATCTGCGCGTGATCAACAAAGGTTGGGCCAACACCCTCCGCGACTATACCCGCATACCCGCCTACCTCAAGGATAGCGTGCGCCCCGAGCTGTGGGAACGCGCCCAATGCTCATCAGGCATCGGCGTGCGCTTTGCCACCGACTCAGAGCGCGTGGGAGTCAAATACCGCCTGCTCTGGAACACCCACATGCTCCACATGGCCGACACCGGCCTCAAAGGCACCGACCTGTACATACTCGAGGGTGACTCCGTATGGCGCCACGTCAACACCAACCGCCCCAACGCCGACGCCGACAAGTGGTGCGAGAAGGTGTATGTCGAAAACCTCGCCCCGGGCATGAAGGAATTCATGATCTACTTCCCCCTCTACGACGGCGTGGAGGAGCTCTACGTGGGCGTTGACTCCACAGCAACCATCACCTCAGGCAACCCCGAGATCATCGATAAAAACAAGAAAATCGTGGCCTACGGCACGTCAATCCTGCAAGGTGGTTGCGCATCGCGTACCGGTATGGCCGCAACCAACATCATCAGCCGAGACCTCAACTGCGAGGTGGTCAACATCGGCATCTCCGGCGAGGGACGCATGGACGCATGCATGGCCCGCGCTATGGCTCAGATACCCGACGTCGACCTCTACCTGATCGACCCCGTGCCCAACTGCACCGAGATGCAGTGCGACACCCTCACCTACGACTTCATCAACATACTGCGCACCGCCCGCCCCGACGTGCCCATCGTGATGCTCGAAGGCCCGATGTACCCCTACGGTCGCTACGACTCCTTCTTCGGCAGCTACCTGCCCAAGAAAAACGCGGCATTCCACCGCAACTATGAGCGGTTGATCGCCGAAAACCCCAAAAATCTATATTATGTGACCAACGAGAACCTCGACGGAGCAGCCGACGACGGCACCGTCGATGGCATCCATCTCACCGACTTGGGCTTCCTGCACTACGCCGACAAGCTCACGCCGATCTTAGGTGAAATCCTTGGCATTACCCCCGGCCCGCGTTAACCCTTACCCTTGAGCCGACGCAGCAGACGCTTCAGCGCACGCTTGCGCCCCACCTTGCGCCAGAAAGCGTCGAACTGCCGGTGAGCCTCGCGGTTAACCGCAGCCTCATCCTCGCCCGTAGCATGGGCATAAGCCCGGGCAAGCATGTCGACCTCCTCGGCGGTGCAAGGCATCGCCCTGAAGTTCTCCATTAGCCGCCTGCGCGACTTCACCCCAATCTCCATGCGGTTGAGGTCGATATGGCTGAAATGATACCCTCCCTCGGCATCGCGCACATACAGCACGTTGCCGGGGGAGAAATCTTTTACCAGCACCCCCGCGCGATGTAGACGAAGCATCTCGCTGCCAAGCGCGTCGAGCAATTCAGGCAGGTTGGGCTGACGGTCGAAGTAGCGCATGTCGCGGTACTCATCCCCTAAGCGCGCACACAGATAGTAAGAGCGCGTGAGCCGCACGCCCCGATGCACCTCGATGTAGGCGTAAGGCTCGGGAGTGCCGAAGCCCAACCGCTGCAGCTCCACAGCGTTCTCATAGCTGCGGCGAGCCTTGCTCTTGCGCAGATGGGTGTAGACCAGCGAGTTGACCAAACTCGGGCGGTGGAAATCCTTCACCACCACGTCGCCGACGGCATATAGGCGGTTGCGCTGATCATAGATCACACGCGCATCCCGGGGCTCACCCCCGCGGGCTATCTGCTCCGCCAGGCTCCTGAGCCCCTCATGCCGGGGATTTATCACTATCTTGATCTTCTCGCTCATATTGATTTATCATCGTCCGACCAGTCTGACTTGTCTGACTTGACTCACACAAAATAAGCGCGCCATGATGGTGACGCGCTAAGGTAGCCCATAGGAGAATCGAACTCCTCTTTCAAGAATGAAAATCTTGCGTCCTAGCCGATAGACGAATGGGCCAACAGAAAAAGTTATGGCTAACTATTCAAGCGCGCCGGCCATTAGCCGAGCTTGTTGATATAGATAGCGAGCTTGCTCTTGAGGTTGGCTGCCTTGTTCTTAGAGATGGTCTTCTTCGAAGCCAGACGGTCGAGCAGCGAAGTCACCTTGGGAAGCTGGGCGAGTGCCTCTTCCTTGTTGGTCATGGCGCGCAGATGACGCACGGCGTTGCGTGCGGTCTTAGCATAATAACGGTTGCGCAGACGACGGGCTGCTGATGAGCGGATTCTCTTGAGTGATGACTTATGGTTCGCCATTATTCTTCTTTCGATTTACGGTTAATTATTTGTAATTGAGTAGCCCATAGGAGAATCGAACTCCTCTTTCAAGAATGAAAATCTTGCGTCCTAGCCGATAGACGAATGGGCCACGCATAAAGCGACTGCAAATATACGCCCTTTTACCGGATTTGCAAAATTTTTACACTTTTTTATTTATTATCTCTGCAATATCAGGCCATTACGGCGGTGAGGGTGATGCTGAAGAGGAGCATCAGCATCGCCGTCATGCCTAACAGGGGGTTGAGCTTGGAGCCGGTGCGCGATATAAGCGCGCGCCATACCAGCGTGTGCGCTATTAGATACGCCACCGGGAGCGCCCGGGCAGCGGCGGGGAGGGTGGTCCATGTGCCCCACATCAGCGCCATGGCAAGGTAGCCGTTGATCAGGTAGAGGGCGGCCGTGGCACGGCGGCCTATCATCACGGTGAGGGTGCGCTTGCCCACGGCGCGGTCGTCGTCAGCGTCGCGGTAGTTATTTACAAGCAGCACGTCGGCTCCCATCAATCCGACAGCCACCGAAGCCATGTCGACCCGCAACTGCCATGGGCCGTCCATCAAGTAGTAGGTGATGGTGACCGGTATCACGCCGAAGAATAGTATCACCGCCACCTCCCCAAGCCCGTGATGGCTCAGCGGATATGGACCGGCGCTGTAGGCGAAGACACCTAAGGCCACAAACACCCCCAAAATCACGAGCCACCAGCCGGTGTATGTGGCCACCCAAAGGCCAATGGCGCAAGCCATGCCCAGCGTGATGAGCGTGGCGCGGAGCATGGCCCCGGGAGTGATGTCCCCCTCGGTGACGCCGCGGCGCGGCCCTTCGCGACCCTTGCGGTCAAGGCCACCGCGGAAGTCGAAGTATTCGTTGGCGAAGTTCGACGCTACCTGCGCCAGCACAGCGAAGGCCATACACAGAGCGGCGATGTCGCACTTGAAGCAGCCGGCGGCGGCCGCGTAGCCACACGCCGTGATCACACCCGCCACCGACACCGGCAGCGTGCGCAGGCGCATCGCCTCTATCCAACATGCAATCCGCCGTCTCACTTCTTGATCAGGGCCGAGGCGGTCGGGTACGCGACCTTGGATTTAGGGGTCATCGCGCCATCCTGCGGGAGGGCCGACTCATCGTAGTCAGCGGCAGTGAAAATACCGGCAGCCACGACCTCGTCGCGCGAATTGACGAAGTAGATCTGCGTGACGCCACGCTGCGACAGAGCCACCCAGGCAGCGGTCACAGGCTCGTTGATGGTATAGACCACGGCGTTGTTCAGCGACAGCGCGTGAGCCTTCTGGAGGGCCGCTATTTCGGGCTGAGAGCCATTTCCGGCCGAGTGGAAGGCGCCGTTGAGTATGATCGCCGTGCCGCCGGGCTGCCCACCCTTATCGAGCGAAGCCTGAGCCATATCGACAGCGATATCCATAAACACCCCGTCCTCGGGATGGAACTGCGCCACGGGGTCGACCGCGGTCTGCGCCTGAACGGCCGTCATGGCCATCAATGCCAGAGCGCATACCAATACCTTGATGATCTTCATAGATTTGAAATTTTCCCCAAAAGTATCAAAAATCCGCAACAGTTTAACGTTTCGCCCCCCGAAATTAACGTTTGCCACAGAATTAATCTTAAAATATCGTATTATCACTTAAATAGTGTGAATTTGAAAACGGTTATGCTCGGAATATGTAAACATATGTGAAAATCGGTGTTGAAAATCAAATAATATGTTTACCTTTGCATCACCATCACCGATTGCCCGCTTTGGCTGATTGAATTTTACATAACTACGGACTGAAGCAAGGCATTGATTGAACAGGGCGTTGCGAAACGGCCAATGCAATCCTCGGTGTTGAGAAATGTAAGTATGATATAATCTCTACACTTGGAAATTGCTATAAGACAACTATCTGACTTTAGAATCACAATCATGCCTTATGGCTTTGGTCCTCCTGCTCCTTGATGGAAAGGCGCATGGGGATCACTTTTTTGTGACCCCTGCCCCAGCCGCCGCCGAGGACGCGAGGGGCGGAGCGTCACCGTGCCCGGCGGTTCGGCCGCCGGGTCAAGATGCGACGAGGGGCGCGCCGGCCGGCGCGCCCCTCGTCGCTATAGTGGGGATGGTTGCTTTTACTTGACGAGCACCTTGGTGGTGCCCACGATGTAGAGGCCGGGGGCCAGGGCGCGCACCTGCTCGGCAGTGGCGTCCTCGATCAGCAAGATGCCCTGCAGGTTGTAGACGTTGCCCGACAGCTCGGCTGAGTCGGCTGCGATCTCCTCGACGCCGGTGTTGGCTGAGTAGACGAAGGTCATCACCGGGGTGTAGGGGGTGTAGGCCGTCGACGAACCGCTCTTCATGTAGCGGCCGCGGGCGCGCAGATAGTAGGTCTTGCCGTCGACAAGAGCCTTCGACGAGATCTTCCACTCGCCCAGGGGTTTGGTGGAGGTTTCGAAGTTGACGAGGGTCGACTGGGCGGTGGCGCCGCGGGTGGGGAATTGGTCGGTTTCGCTCACCTCGATGGTGACGCCGTTGAGGCCGTGCCAAGGCTCCACGATGATGCAGTTGTTGGAGTAGACTGTCTCACCGGGGTTGAGGGGCTGCACGAACACCGGAGCATCTGTGTAGTCTACGGTGGCAGTGGTGAACTTAACGATGGGTGAAGTCATCGAGTCGTCGCCCAGCGAGGCGGTGACGCGGGCGTAATAGGTAACGCCGGTCGAGATTGCCTGCTCGGGGAGGGTGAACACATTGGAGTCGAAGGTGCCGGTGTAGCTTACGGAGTTGAACTTCTCAGATGTTGAGATTTCGACGGTGTAGGTAGCGCCATCGGCAGCCTTGGTGACATCAAACTGGGCACATTCAGCCACGTTGGTAGCGCCAGCCACAGGTGAGTTGATCTGCATTGTGGAGAGGATGAACTCCTGGGGAGCTGACTCGGCGTCGGTGGCGTTGAGAGCTTTAGCGATCACGCGCCAGGTGTAGGTCTGGCCCTGCTTGAGCCCTTTGAATTGCGATGATGACAGCTTGGGGGCGTCGGTGTCGAATGTCATCACGTCGTTGCCATCCTTGGCGATCACCACGGTGTACTGCTGGGCGTTGCTCTCCCAGCGGAAGTCAGACAGGGGCGCGTAGGTGCCACCTGCTTCGGGGTATGTCAGGCGGGGAGCGGTGCCGGCTGCAGCGGTCTTACCGGCCTCGAGCATCGAGTACTCGTTGCCATAGCGGTCATAGACGCACACGCCGATCTTGCCGGTCGAGCCATCGGGGAGGGTGTAGCTCGGGGTGTAGGTCACGCCTAAGAGCAGGGGAGCATCGCCTGAGAGGTCGTAGACGGTGTAGCGGTCACCTTCGCGGGCTGCGGTCCATGTGGCGTTGAGGCCGCTTACGGTGATGTTGCTCACCATGCGGGGCTCGTATGCGTTGCGCCAGGGGCGTGCCACCTGCAGAGCGGGTTGGGTGTAGACCGACTGGCCCATGAAGTAGGCGAGGTTCTTGTTGGTGTTGAGCACGGGGTCCTTCTCGCGGTAGGTGTTGAACTTCGAGTAGCCGAAGATGGTCAGACCGGAGTGGTTGAGGGGCTGCTGGGTGCGTACATACTCCTGCTGGGCGATGAATTCGGCGGCCTTACAGTCGCTGGACTCGATGATTGAAGTCGACGTGCTGACAGAGATGTTTCGGCCGAAGTGGTTGGCGGTGTTGATCCACCATTCTGAGTAGTCGATGAAGTGGGAGGCTATCGACCAGTAGATCTGGGGCGACACCATGTCGATGATGCCTTCGTTGAGCCACGCCACGGGGTCGGAGTAGATACCGTCGTACTGCCAGTCGCTCATCGTGGAGGCTGAGAGGCCGTAGTCGGCGATGTTCGGCGGGTTGCAGGGACCGGCGGGTGAGATGCCGAAGTTGAGGTAGGGCTTGGTGGCTGCGATGCAGTCGCGCACGTCGCGCACCATGGCGTTGACGTTGGCGCGTCGCCAGTCGGCCTGCGACAGTTTGCCGCCGGCGTCAGAGTAGGCCTTGTACAGGTCGGCGTCCTTGGTCATCGGGGTGCCGTTGGTGTAGAAATAGTCGTCGAACACCACGCCATCGACATCATAGTTGGTGATGATCTCGCGGGTGACGTCGACGATGCGCTGGCGCACTTCTGGAAGGCCGGGGTTGAGGATGGTCTCTGTGTCGTCCTTTGTGAGGAGCCAGTCGGGGTGCGATGTCTCGTAGTTTTTCGGATCAGAGCCACCGTACATCGCATTACCGGAGTAGCGGTAGGGGTTGATCCAGGCGTATAGCTCGATGCCACGCTTGTGGCACTCGTCGATGATGGTGGCCAGAGGGTCGATCAGCGGAGCGGAGCCGCGGGAGCCTCCCACGCACGAGGCCCAAGGCTCGTAGCTCGACTCATACATGGCGTCGCAATGCGAGCGCACGTGGAAGTAGATGGTGTTGTAGTTGTTGGCCTTGAGGTCGTCGAGCTGGGTCTGCAGGTTCTTCACCTGGCGGTTGACGGCTGACTCTGATGTGAGGGCTCCTGAGGGCCACTCGCCGAGGTAGGCGGTCATCCACAGGGCGCGGTGCTCGCGGTGAGGCTGGGCCTGCACGGCCATGGCGGCGGTGAGCAGGGCAGCTGTAATGATTTTCCTAAGCATATTCAGGGTTGAAATAAAGCACTCAGGCCGTCAAGGCCATTAATTGACCTTAACGACCTGAGTGGGTTATGTAAGTGCTGTTGTTTAGAACAGCTTGGTCTTGTTGGGGTTGATCACTACGCCGAGGATAGCGTCGTTGGTCTCGCCATACTTCTCAATACTTTCAGTTGAGGGATCGTAGTAGAGGATACCCTGGCCGAAGCCTGAACCGTCGGTAGAGCTGGGACGGAAGCCCATGTACACGCGACCGGTTTCGTTGTCGACTGCAAACTGGGTCATGTTGACGGTCTCGGTGGTGGAGTTGATGGGATCACCCTCCATCTTGAAGGCCTTGGTGGGCTTGGTGCGGTCGGCGGTCTCTGTCGGTCCGGGGAGGGGGAAGACGTTGAAGCCTTCGCTTGCGCCCACGAGCCAAACATAGAGGTTGCCGCGGGCCTCATCAATGGCCACGGCGCGCATGTTGGCGCCCTCGATTACCACGGGATAAGGCAGGTCTGCGCCCTCGGCCTGAGCCTGGGTGGTGTAGATATCCTTCTCAGTGAAGCGGAAGATACCGTTGGCGTTGTAGTACTTAGGCCACCACCATACACCATTAGAGTCGCGGATGATGGCTGTGTGGATAGCACCGTAGGCGATGCCGCGGCCGTAGTAGGGGATGAGGTTGTTTTGGACGAAGTAAGAAGCGCGGCCGTCACGGCTTGAGGTGAGCTCCTGTACGGCGCCGCGGGTGGTCATGTCGATTGCTGACACGCCGGTGTTACGGTCGGTGTAGTAGAGCTGCCCGTTGTAGACGCAACCGTAGAAGGGGTCGGCGAAGGCGTAGCCGCCTACGTTGGTGATCACGGTGTTGACACCGGTACCGTCGACGCGCATTGCGGTGATGTTACCGTCGCCGAGTGTGCCTGACTCGTCGTTGACATAGTAGTACTGCGAACCGGGATCGAGGATGTAGATCCAACCCTCCTTGACGGTGTTGCCATCGTCGTCGGTGGCGTTGGTCTCGCCGTAAACCAGGCAGAAGGGGTTCTGGCCTGACTTCACGCCCATGTCGTAGGGGAGCACCTTGGTGCCGGCGGGGAGCTTGCTGATGTCGAGCAGCTTCAGAGCCTTGATGTTGCCTTCGCGCTGTGCGTAGTAGAGGGTGGCGGCGGGCTCGTTGCAACCTACCTGCACGTTGAGGTAAGAGTCCTCAAGGCGGCGGTTCTCCCCTTCGGTGTCGAAGTAAGAGGCCACCTCGATGCGCTGCGAACCGATGTTGGAGAATTTCACCTTGGGGAGCACGTCGGCGGGTACGGCGAATGTACCGTTCTCAGTAGAGTTGAACTCTACCGAGGTCAGGGGCTGGCCGTCGGCTGTGGTGGTGCCTTCGGGGAAGGTCCAGACGTAGCGCACGTTCTTGTTCTCGGGGTTGGGGAGGAAGAGGTTGAAGTCGAGCTCGGTGGTGCCGAATTCCACGATTTCAGTTGACTGGGTGTTGACCGACATCTGAGGGACGATATCGTAGATCAGTATGGGGTAGGTGCGTGAGCCCACGCCGTCGATGGTGAGGGTCACTTTGTAGAGACCGGCGGTCTCAAACTTGTGCACGGGGTTGTCCTCGTTTGAGGTCTGGCCGTCGCCGAAGTCCCAGGTCACAGCACCCTGCTTGGCAGAGGTGTTGTTGAACTGGATCGATGACACTACATAGTAGTCGAGGGTGTACTCGTCACCGTCGACGTTGTATGTGAAGTCAACGTCAGGGTTCGGGAAATTCTGGTAGTCTGGCTCCTTGTCGACGCATGAGCTCAAGGCTAACGCCGAAACACAGAATACCGCGATTTTATTGATAAATTTCATAGTGGATTTTGAATTAAGCGTTAGTTAAGTGAGATCACGCGTGTATCGGAGGCTACACCCACGTTGCCATTGTTGTCGTAGACCTTAAACTGCGAGTTGAGTTCGTAGGCGCGTGAGAATGTCACGGCATACTGGCCGGTGGTCGAGTCGTAGATCCACTCGGGGAAGGTGATGGTCTGCATCAGGTCGCGGAAGCCCAGAATATACTGGTAGCGGATGGCGCGTACGATGGCACCGGCGTCGTCGTCATAGCGGCAGAAGACCCAGGGTGCGGCGTCGTAGACGGGATACCAGTTCTTCGACTCGTCGGTGGGCTGGTCCTTGCCGGTGACTTCGTAGATTACGGTGTTGCCGTTGTCGTCAACGTACTTGTAGTACCAGCCGATGATCTTGGAGTCGTCGGCCTCGGTGGTCTCATACCAGCGGTCTGACTTGTCAGACACTGCCTCCTGGGGGTCGTCGCTCACCTTGATGTCGGTGGGGAAGTTGATGCCATACTTGGCGTTGACGTCAGCAAACTGCTGGTTGGTGAAGGGGTAGTTGATGTACACGTTCTTCACGCCGGTATAGTATGTTGAGTCCTGGGTGAGCAGGTCGATCACGTCGGCGCAGAACTCCTCGGCGAAGCCCTGGGGATAGTATGTGTCGAACTTATCCTGGTCCCAGGCGCTCACATCCTTCCAGTCAACGGGGCTGAGTGTCACAGAGGTGGGCACGGTGCCGTTGAGAATGTAGCAGTTGTCGAGGGCTGAGAAGTAGCTCTCATCGTGGGGGAACACGGCGATGCACTGGTTGTCGCGCACGGTGTCGCTGGCGGCCACGGTCTTGGTGTACTTGAGCACTGAGCCGGCGAGCTTGCAGGTTGCTGACGAGCTCTCGGTGCGGGCCACGTTGTACCACACCTCTGAGTGGTCGATCTTGGCGGTCTCGTCGGTGGTGTAGTATTTACCCTGGAATGAGAAATCCTCACCTGCCTTGCATGCGCTCGAACCTACCGACCAGTAAGTGGTGGGCACGATCTGACCCAGCTCCATGTTGTCGGAGATGGGGTCATGCTTGGCGCATGATGTTACGGCCATCAGGGCGGTAGCGATAAATGCTAATTTATATTGAATTTTCATTGTTGTGTTGTTCAATTATATCGTTAGTGATAGGTTGAGTGGTCTATTCGGCGGTGAGTGATGTGCGCACACCGGGAGCCTCACTCCAGATCATGGGCTCGCGGAGCCACAAGTGGTTCTTGTAAGCGCCCAAACGCTCGAGCTCGGGACGGTTGTACTTCTCCTCGCACTCGGGGTCGTAGTTCAGACGGTAAACCCATGCGTTCTCCTTCTCAGCGTCGGTCAGGCCGTCAACCCAGTGAGGTGCATACAGGTTGTAGGGGCGGCGCAGGGTCGGGTAAACGATCTCTGCCGAGCCACCGATACCGTACTGGTTTCGGTTGTTGGAGAAGTGGTAGCGACGCATGTCGGTCCACTGCTCGGGCTGTAGGTACATGGCGATGTACTTCTGCTCCATCAGGTCAGAGAGGGTGTACTCTGAGGGGTTGAAGAACCAGCGCTCGTTGCCCACGTCGGTACATTTCTTGGTCTTGTCCACGTCCATGTTCTCGAGGAAGGCCTCAACGATGCGCTCGAAGCGCTCCTTGTCGGTCTTCTGCACGGCCTCGGTGGCTGAGGCTACGTTGCCGTTACCGGGATATGCGCCGCCGTTGTCCTGCAGGAAACGGTCGAGGTGGCGCTGGATGTTCCAGGTGGTAGCCTCCTTGGCCAGCTCGCAAGCCTTGGTCTTGTTGCCCATCCAGTAGTAAGCCTCAGCCTGGATGAAGTAGAGCTCCTCCATGGTGAACAGGGGGTTGTAGGCATCAACACCTGCTGCGTAAGCTCCGCAGTAGAGGTTGGGGTAGTTGGCGATCTTGTAGTCGGTCGAGGGCACGCCGATGTTGTTCTCCAGGAAGCGCATCTTCACCACCTTGGTATCGTTGGTAGGCGATGTGGGGCCTTCGCGGGGCACGAACAGCAGAGCCAGACGGGGGTCGGTACCGTAACCGTTGTTACCGCGGTTGGGGTCCCACTTACCCTCGTTGTTCTCGTTGCCGGGGTTGAGGATACCCAGAAGGTCCTGCATGAAGAACTTCGAGGGCACTGAGTTGTCGAGTGAGTTGGCGCGGCTCTCCCATGAGTTGATGATGGGCTTGAAGTCGCTCCATGGGGCGTTCTGCTCGCCTGAGCCGCCGTCGAAGTTGTAGCGGGGCTCGTTGCCGAACCATGCGCCGTACATCAGGTCGCCGCGGCGCCACTGGTCGATAGCTGCCTGAGCGTTGTCGATGATCTGCTGGCAGATGGCCGACGAGGTGTTGACGTTGGGGATGTTGCGGAGCAACAGGCGGGCCTTGATGGCGTATACCAGGCCTTTCCACTTGCTGAGGTCACCGGCGTAGATGCGGTCCATCGACACGTCGATGGTCTGGTTGTTGGGGTTTGACACCCACTCAGGGTCCTCGTAGAGGGCGAGCAGCTCGTCGGCCTCCTCAAACATCCATGCGTAGATCGATGCCTGGGTGTCGTACTTGGGTGAGTTGCTCAGGTAGGCCTCGGTGCGGGGCATGTCGCCGAAGGCATCGGTGGTGAGCTGAGTCGACATCAGCATGATGGTGCGGGCGATCAGCTCATAGTTCTTCGATCCGATCTCGTTGGCGTTGTCGATCAGGATGTTGGCGTTCTTGCCGATATCGTAGAAGTGACGGCGCCACTGGGGGTGACGGTTGATGGTGAGGAACTGCCAGCCGCTCTGATAGGGGAGCGAGCCGGTCTGGCTCTTGCCGGTGGTGGTCAAGCACTGCGACAGATAAACGTAATACTCAGCGTGGTCATAAATCACCTGGTTGGAGTAGAACACCAGCACCGGAAGACCCTGTTTAGCCTCATTGGTGTGTGCAACGTCGGGGTTGACATTCTCGAAGAGAGTGTCCTCGCAGCTCGAAGCCCCGATGCCCAGAAGCACTACCAGTGAAAAAAGTTTTATCTTGTTCATTGTAAGGGTTCTTTTTTGGGATTAGAATGTAACGTTGACGTTGAAGTTGAATGAGCGCAGTGAGGGTACGCTGAACTGGTCGATACCCATCGCACCTGTACCGTAGGCGGCGGTAGGCATCACCTGGGGGTCTGCGCCGGTGTACTTGGTCAAGAGGAAGAGGTTGCGGCCGGTGATAGAGGCCTTCAGTCCCTTGATGGGGTTCTTTGAGCCGAGCTTGCGCATCAGGCGGCCGAAATCGTAGGCCACGGTAACGTAGCTCAGACGGATGTAAGAACCATCCTCAATGAAGTTGGACGATACATTATAGAAGTAGTTGTCGATAAACTGCTGGTCGATGATCACCTTCGTGGTGTTGGGGCGGTAGGTGCCGTCGCCGTTAGCCACGACGCCTTTGAACACTGCCTCGCGGCTGCGGTACTTCGACAGGTACTCGCTCTGGCCTGATGAGAACAGTGAGCGGCCGGTGTAGTTGAACACGTCGCCACCCTTGCGGCCGTCGAACAGGAATGAGAGCGACACGTCCTTCCAGGTGAAGGTCGAGCCGAGGCCGAGCAGGAAGTCGGGCTCGCGGTTACCTACGTAGTTCTGCTTGTTAGGCGAAATCAAGGGATAGCCGTTCTCGTCGACGAGGATCTGTCCGTCGGGGGCACGCTGGTAGTCGGTACCCGACAGGGCGGTGGTTGACTCGTTGAGGTAAGCCGAGCAGAATACGTCGCCGTACTGGCCACCCTGGATCTCAGATACATCCTCGGGGAGTGAACGCACGCGGCCACGGTTGAACGAGAAGTTCAGGTTGGCGGTCCACTGGAAGTCGGGGGTGTTGAGAATGTCCTGCGATGCGGTGAGCTCCACACCGTAGTTCTCGATTGATCCCTCGTTGCGGGTCTGGAGGATCTGGCCCGACGCAGGCGATACGCGCACGGTCACGATCTGGTTGTCGACGGTGGTCGAGTAGTAAGCCAGGTCTAAGCGGGTGCGTGAGTTGAAGAAGCGCAGGTCGGTACCGATCTCCCACGACTTGGTCATCTCAGGCTCAAGCCAGTTGGCTACGCCGTAGATTGGGTTCACACCGAAACCGCCGTCTGGGAAGGTGGGCCATTGCTTATAGTTGTCGCTGAACTGGTTGGCAGGAGCGTCCTTACCTACCTTAGCGTAGTTACCGCGGATCTTACCGAACGAGAACCAGTCGTTGTGCCAGCCGAAGATCTCAGAGAATACGATACCACCGGTGAACGAGGGGTAGAAGTAAGATGAGTCGCACTGCTTCAGGGTCGACGAGCCGTCGAGACGGCCGGTAACTGAGAGCTGGATCATGCCCTTGTAGTCACCACGGATCTCACCGAAGTAGCCATACTTGTTGCGCTTGGTGTGGGTCATGGCCAGCTGATATGAGCCGGAGCCGAGGGTCAGATATTCGGGGTTGACATTGTTCAACGAGTAGAAGTCGCCGCCGAGCAGGAAGTCGTAGCCACCCATGTTGGCCTCGTAGCTGCGGCTCTCGGAGTACTCACCACCGAGGAAGAAGTTCAAGTTCCAGTTGTCGTTGATTTCCCACAGGTAGTTGGCCAGCAACTGGGCTGTGGTGCGCTCGCCGCGTGAGGGTGAGAATGAGTAGGTGCCCTGGCGCTCTGCCAAGTTGGTCTTCTGACCGTCGGTCAGAGGTATGCGGTCGCCGTTCTCGTCCACCTTGTTGAAGTCGCGCTCCTCGTCGTAGCGGGGACGGCTCCATGAGTCGTAGGTGGAGTTTGACTTATCGTAGCTCACCTTGCCGGTGAAGGTAAGGTTCTTGATGGGCTCGTACTGGATCTGGCCATTGATGATCACGCGCTGTGACTCTGACTGCGACCAGTCCATGTAGCGGCTGTAGTAGGGCGATACGGTGGCGCTGATCTGCTGATCGTAGGTCAGGGCGTCCCAGTCATCGTAGCGGTTCGACCAGTTGGGGTAGCCGGTGAGGGTCTTGTAGTCAGCCATGTCCTTGTTGATGGCCCAGCCGTAGACGGTGCTCATCGAGTTACCGAAGCCGCGGCTCTTTGAGTCCATGAAGTTGGTAGAGAGCATGATCTTCACGGTGCTCGAGGGGTTCCACTCACCCTTTACGAACACGCCTAAGCGCTTCTTGTAGTCCTTGGGCACTACACCCTGGTCGTCGAGCCAGTTGGCCGATGCGTAAGCCGAGAATTTCTCGTTACCACCCGACACCGACAGGTCATACTTCTGCTGGAAGCCTGTGCCCAGGAAGTTGTCCACATTATCATAATATACGTCGTCGGAGCGCATCAACGGGCCCCAACCACCGGTAGCGTTGGTGGTGTAGAAACCGTTGGAGCCGCCGATGTAGCGGTCCTGCAGCTTGGGCAGACGTGCCACCTTGCTGATCTCCCAGCCACCGTTGGCGGTCACGGTCACCTGGCCTTCCTTACCGCTCTTGGTCACAATCAGGATCACACCGTTGGCACCCTCCTGGCCGTAGAGCGCCGATGCGGCCGCACCCTTCAGCACCGACATCGACTGGATGTCGTTGGTGTTGAGGTCGGCCATCGACGAGGCACCACCGCGGACAGGCATGCCGTCGACCACGAACAGTGGCTCGTTTGACTGCGCATTGTTGATTGACGAGATGGCGCGCACCACAATCTGCGAAGCAGAGTTGGCCGAACCACCAGAGTTCGAAACCTGCACGCCGGCTACCTTACCCTGCAGCGAGTTCACGAAGTTGGTCGACTGACCGGCCATCACCTCGTCAGAGTTCAGCGCCTGAACGGCGAAGTTAAGTTTCTTCTTTTCCTGAGTCTGGCCCATCGCGGTTACGACTACCTCGTTGAGCACCTTGGAGTTTTCCTCCATCTTCACGTTAACCACGCTCTTCGAGCCGACAGCGGCCGACACGGGTTTCATACCGATGTAAGAGAAGTTCAGGACTGCTTTGTCTGAGCTTACCTCGATTGAATACTTTCCGGCAAAGTCGGTAGCGGTGGCCGTAGTGGAGCCCTTGACCTGCACGGTAACACCAATCAGAGGCTCACCGTCGCTGGCCTGCGTCACTGTTCCGGTCACGGTGCGGGCATAACCCACTACCGCGAAGAGGGAAAATAACAGAAGCAATAGCTGTTTTTTCATAATTACTGTTTTTTGTTTAAATTCATGGTTTTTGTCTGTTACACAATGATTTATTATCCGGTCGAGTTGATCATCCGGAAGCCCTGAACTTAAACATCTCGTCGCTGATTGGCCATTGAGGCGGTCGAGGGGCTGCGCACTGTGTCGTTAGATTAGTTTAACCATGGCCGTGCCAAACCGTTAATGCCCTATGCCGCCCTCCTTCGATAGGTTGTCTGAGATAAATGTGCTACTGTGTTGTTTAAGGGATGTTTTATGTCAAGTCGTCCGGATTTTGCCCATGGGGACTCGTCCCCTCAGCTTTATTGCTACAAATCTACTACTTTTATTTAATATTCACACACATTTCAAGTGTTAATTCTCCACTTTTTAACATTAAAAACATTTTTTTGTGCCTTTGGGCGTCTTTTTTGCCTAAAATAGTTAAAAATACCTTACGCTCCATTAACTAAGCAAGCAGGGTCACCCCCTGTAGCGTCCGCGCTCCGATAGGCGCAGCGCCACTGTGCCCGACGGTTCCGCCGCCGGGAGCCTCCCCCTCGTGGGGGATTGAGGGGGGTTAGCTGGGCTCGGTGTAGAGCACGGCGTTCTCGTCGACCTGGTCGAAGCCGAGGGGCTCGTCGGAGTCGGAGTCGTCGGCAGTCGACACCACCACCTCGCGGTCGAGGTCGTCGCCGAGGTTGGCGGCGGGGATGGCGGCGGGGATGGCGCTGTCGGAGGTGTCGGCGCTGTCGCTACCCTCGAGGGCTTCGGAGGCCGATGCCTCATCGGAGATCTCGCGCACGCCCGAGGCGTCGGTGACGCTTAGCGATTTGAGGTTGGTGTCGTAAGCCTCCTCCATTTCCTTGTCCTCTTGGTCGCTGATGCTCAGATAGATGCTGTAGCCGGTGACGATTACGCACACGGCGATGAAGATGTAGCCTATGGCCCGTAGTATCTTTGAGTTCATATCGTAGTAGGTTTTGCGCGAAGTTAACATTTTTTCTTAAAAAAGCTGTCGTAGTACCTCGAGCGATTGCAGGCGGCCGGTGTTGACCTCGTGCAGGCGGTAGTAGGCGATGATGCGGTCAATGATATAGTTGCGCTGCCCGGCGGTGAGATGCAGGCGCGAGAGGGTGCGAGGGTTGAGGCGACGCAGCAGGTTGAGCACGCGCGCCTCGTCGGGGGTGAGGTAGTGGTCGTGCATCGGGGGTGTGGGGCGGAACGCGCCGTCGACCTCATCGAGCCAGTAGCCGCGCCGGTAAGAACCCCAGTCAGGCTCGATGCCGAGGAAGTGGCTCAGGCGCACCATGGTGAGCAGGTGGAAGTTGGCTGCTCCGGCACCGAGGGTGCTGAGCTCGCTGGCGGTGTGGGCCACGAAGTCGTAGAGCAGCTGGTCGGGCTGCTGCTCGCGGAGCGCGGCGTCGAACAGGTCGGCCAGGAATTGCGCCAACGCTCCCTTGACCGGCGAGGTGAGGATCGCGGCGGCAGACATGTCGAGGGGCTGCACGTCGCGCAGGTGGTGGAGCTCGCGGCCGGGGGCGACGGACACCACGCAGCGCACGGCGGCAAGTGGCGTGAGCAGGGCTCGGCGACGGCGCGCCTCACGGCCGTCGCCGGCGGGGGTTACGCAACCGATGGCGCCCAACGCGGGGGTGTAGAGGCGCAGTATGGAGTGCTTGTCGCTATGGCGCAAGAGCCTCAGCACGATTGCCTCTACGGAGTGGTACATGAGGGTGTGGTGAGGCGGTAAAAGAGGTCGATGTATTGGCGGGCTACGACCGAGGCCTTAAACTTGCGCTCCACCTCGGCGTGGAGGAAGTCGCGGTCGACGGGGTGCTCGATGGCCCAGACGATGCCGCGGGCCAGCTCGCGGGAGTCACCCACGGGGGCGAGGTAGCCCGAGCGCAGGTGGTCGATGATGTCGCGCTGACCGCCGTTGTCGAAGCTCACGGGGATGGCGCCTCCGGCTTGTCCCTCGATCAGTGTGCCGGGGAGTGTCTCGACGAGCGACGACGACAGCACCACCTCAGCCGAGGCGTAGAGCTGGCGCAGCATCTTGGGGTCGTTGACGCGCCCGAGGTAGCGGTAAGGGAAGCGCAGGTCCGACAGCGCCTGGGGGTTGCGCAAGTTGCCGTAGAACACGGCCAGAGCGTGGTTAGCGATGTCAGGGCGGTTGTCGAAGAGGTAGTTAAGTGCTTCGATGGCGTAGGGAAGCCCCTTCACGGGATCATCGAGGCGCGCGGCTCCCATCACGATGAGGGTGCGGGAGTAGTCGATGCTGAACATCTGCACCTGATGTGTAGGGTGCGCCATGAAGAAGTCGATGGGGAAGGCGTTGGGTATCACCTCGATGTCGCGCCCATGGAGCAGCGACGAGCGTTCGGCCTGTTCGGCGAGCCAGTGCGACACGGGCACGAAAGTGAAGCGACCGGAGTCGTAGAGCCGCTGCTTACGGGCGTTGACGCGGGCCGAGGCGTCGTGCGGACCCCGGCGGCGCAGCAGGGGGCAGTCGCCGCAACCGCGGGTGAAGTGGCCGCACTCGCGGGCGTGGTGGCACACTCCGGTCATGGGCCACATGTCGTGCATGGTCCACACGATGGGTTTGCCCGGGGCGGCGAGTCGGCGCAGCCCCTTAATCGACAGCAGCCCCTGGTTGATCCAGTTGAGGCATATCACATCTGCCTCGGCCACAAGGGGGTTGCTCGACAGGTCGTAGCCGTGGGTGGCTGTGGAGATCTCAAAGAGGCGCTTGCGGTCGAAACCGTTGGCGATTGCTCCTGAGGCGGCTTCAGCCATGAAGTTGATGGAGCGGCGGAAGCGCGAGGAGATGGTGTGGATCGACTCGTCGTCGGTGGTCTTGGTGTAAACCACCATGGAGGCGTCGACCCCCTCTTCGCGCAGGGCGCGCATCAGGCGGGTGGTCACCACCGACGCTCCGCCAAGGAGGTCGGCATGGTTGATGAGCACTACTTTGAGGGGCTGCTGTGATGACATATATTAAATATGTGTGGGGGCTATTCGCTTTTGGAAATCAACGGGAGGTGTTCGCAGCGTAGCACCACGCCGATGTAGAGGGCGAGCAGCGTGGTGCGCAGGGCCAGGGTGGCCCACTCGTAGGGGGTGTCGGCCAGGTAAACACCTATTATATATAGGGCGGTGGCGAGCAGGGTGTACAGGCCGATGCGGCGCAGGGGGTAGTGGATGGGGTAGTAGTGACGCCCCACGAAGTAGCTCACCACCATCACCGCGAAGTAGCTGATCAGGGCGGCCCAGGCCGAACCGATATAGCCGTTGGGGATGCCGATGGCGGGCACGAGCCAAACGTTGAGGCCCAACATCAGCACGAAGCACAGCACCGACAGGTACATACCCCACTGAGTTCGGTCGGTGAGCTTGTACCACAGCGACAGGTTGAAGAACACGCCGAAACATAGCTCGGCGGCCATCATGATGGGCACCACGGCCAGTCCGGCCCAGTAGCCGGGCGACACAAAGTGCTTCAGTATAGGCAGATAGTACATCACACCGAGGAATATCAGCAATCCGAAGATGATGAAGTACTTCATGGCGTCGGAGTAGGACCGCAACCGGGCGCGGTTGTCGCCGCCGCGGGCCTGGGCGAAGATGAAGGGCTCGTAGGCGTAGCGGAAGGCCTGGGTGAACATCACCATCACGATGGCTATCTTGATGTTGGCACCGTAGATACCCACCATCGCGCGGGCGGCCTCGGGGGCGCCCTTGAAGAGGTAGGGGATGATCATCTGGCCCATATTCTGGCTCAGGATACCGGCCACGCCGAGGATCAGCAGCGGCCACGAGTATCGCAGCATGCGCCCAAGCAGTCCGCGGCTGAAGCGGTAGCGGCGGCCGGTGAGCTGCGGCAGCAGGCACAGCAGCACGACGAGGGTCGAGAGTATGTTGGCCACGAATATCCACCCGATGCCGAAGGCCTTACCACCAAGGGGCTCGTAGAACCAGCTCACCAGCGCAGGAGACGACTGCATCAGCGCCGGACATCCTAACAGGAAGAGGAGGTTGAGGCCGATGTTGAGACCTACGTTGAGTAGCTTGATGGTGGCGAACCGCACAGGGCGCTTGCTGTAGCGCAGGTAGGCGAAGGGGAGGTTGGTGAAGGCGTCGATGGCCACGGTGACCCCAAGGAGCCACACATACTCGGGATGCCGCGGCAGCAGCAGGGCCGACGAGATGGGGCTGATGAAGGCCGTCAGCAGCAGGATGAAGGCTGCGGAAGTGGTGCCCACGGCGATGAGCGACGTGGTGTAGACGCACCCGGGGTCAGCCTCGCGGTTGGCGAAACGGAAAAATCCGGTCTCCATGCCGTAATTGAGCACCACCAACGCCACGGCGGTGAAGCTGTAGAGGTAGCTCACGATGCCGTATTCGTCGGCGGGGAACAGGTAGACGTACAGCGGCACCAGGCACCAGTTGAGGAAGCGCCCGATGATGCTCGACAGCCCATAGATGGCTGTGTCCTTGGCCAATGACTTTACTCCCGACAAAGCTTTACTACTTTTAGTGGTTGTTTCTTGCTGCTTTTTTGCGAATATTTTCAGCAAATGTATACTATTTGCGCGCATCTCCAAACTTTTGTCCCTTAATTGACACAAAATTATGACACATTCGACAAAAAGGTGTAATTTTGCATGAAATTGAATAAACCAAGCGATGGACATATCAGTAGTAGTGCCCCTATACAACGAAGCGGAGTCGCTCCCTGAGCTCGAGGCGTGGATACGCCGGGTGATGGAGCAGAACGGCTTCACGTACGAAATACTCTTCATCAACGACGGCTCCACCGACGACTCGTGGGAGGTGATACAGCGCCTGCGCCAGCAGAACCCCGCGGTGCGCGGCGTCAGCTTCCGCCGCAACTACGGCAAGTCGCCGGCTCTGAACACCGGCTTCGCCCGCGCCCAGGGCGATGTGGTGATCACCATGGACGCCGACCTCCAGGACTCCCCCGACGAGATCCCCGAACTCTACCGCATGATCACCCGGGAGGGATACGACCTGGTGTCGGGATGGAAGCAGAAGCGCTACGACCCGCTGTCGAAGACCATCCCCACAAAGCTCTTCAACGCCACCGCCCGCCGTGTCAGCGGCATCAAGAACCTGCACGACTTCAACTGCGGACTCAAAGCCTACCGCCAGAAGGTGGTGAAGCACATCGAAGTGTACGGCGACATGCACCGCTACATCCCCTATCTGGCCAAAAACGCCGGTTTCAACCGCATCGGCGAGAAGGTGGTACACCACCAGGCCCGCAAGTACGGCAAAACCAAATTCGGCCTCGACCGCTTTGTCAACGGTTACCTCGACCTGGCCACGCTCTGGTTTACCAACAAGTTCGGAGTCAAGCCGATGCACTTCTTCGGCCTGTTGGGCAGTCTGATGTTCATCCTCGGATTTTTCGCCGTGTTAGCCGTCGGAGCCATAAAGCTCTACAACATGCGCCACGGCAACCCCTACATCCTGGTAACCGACTCCCCCTACTTCTACATCTCGCTGGTGATGATGATCTTGGGCACACAGCTATTCCTCACCGGATTTGTCGGCGAACTGATAGTGCGCAACTCCCATCGCCGCAACGAGTACGAAATCGACGAGGATCTTGGCGTAGATAGCACCAAATGAGACGCGTAGCCCACATATTAGCCACGATACTGACCCTTGGGGCAATCGCCGGAGGGTGCAACACCTCGGGATGCCTCGACAACGGTTCGAGCATACCGCTGGCGGGCTTCTACTCCCCTGACGGAGAGCAAGTTCAGCTCGACTCAGTGGCCATCAGCGGCATCGGTGCCCCCAACGACTCACTCCTCATTGCCCCCGGCACACAGGTGAGCGAAGTGTACCTGCCGCTGCGTTCCACAGCCTCGGCCACAGCCTACGTGCTGCACTACGCCTACCAGAACATCGACTCCGACCTCTACAACGACACTATCTCCCTGGAATACACCTCTATACCCTACTTCGTATCAGAGGAGTGCGGCGCCATGTACTACTACCACATCGACCGCCTGGATTACACCACCCACCTGATCGAAAGCATCGAAATCACCGACTCGCTGATCACCAATGCCGACGTGCAGCGACTTAAAATATACATGCGTCAATGAGAAGCCGGACAGCCATAATAGCCTCACTGATACTGATGGCCGCGCTGACCATGACGGCCCAGCGGCGCATCACCCCCGTGAAGCCCGCGGTGGCTGCAGGCGAGCCCCAGCCAGCCGAGCGCGACACCACCCGCCAGCGCCTGCCCGCATCGGTGATACACCTCCACGACGACAATGGCAACGTGATACTGGTCGACACCCTCACCGGAGCCGAAGTGCGCGACACCACCGAGCTGACACAGCGCGTGCCCAAGATGGAGTACCCGCTGCTGTCGGCGGTGAGCATCGGCGTCGACATATGGGATCCGCTGATGCGCGCCTTCGGCAACCACTACGGCCTGATCGGCTTCTCGGCCGGCGTCAACCTCCACAACCGCTACCGCCCGGTGATCGACGCGGGCCTGGGCGACGCCAACTTCACCCCCGACGGCGGCAACTTCACCTACAAGAGCTCGCTGGCCCCTTACTTCAAGATCGGCGCCGACTACAACTTCCTCTACAACTCCAACCCCGACTACGAGGTCTACGCCGGCCTGCGCTTTGGCTTCACTCCATTCAAATACGAGATTACCGACATCACCCTCAACGACCCCTACTGGGGCGAGACAAGCCGCTTCGACATCCCCTCGCAATCGGTCACAGCAAGCTACTTCGAGCTGCTGATAGGTGTCAAAGTCAAGCTCTGGGGACTCATCTACGCCGGTTGGCAGATCAAATACCACACACTCTTCTCCGACGGCAACCCCACCCACGGGCAGCCCTGGTACATCCCCGGCTACGGCACGCACCGCAGCAACTGGGCCGGCAGTTTTTCGATTTATTATACTTTAAACCTCAACCATCGGCCACGCAATCAGGTTAATAATGTGAGCACTCAGGATGTTCCACCGCCGGAAACTCCCGGGCTCATCGACACTCAAACACCTGAAGAGCAATGAAAAAAATTGTGATCATCGGCGCCTCATCGGGCATAGGCCGGCGCGTAGCCACCGACATCACCCGCGGACGCCGCGTGGCCACCATCGACTCGCGCTGGCGCATCGTCGACACCCTGTGGCGCCTGATCCCCGGCTGGGCCTGGCGCCGCATCGGCCTCACCGTCGGCAGTGTCCCTAAATGAGCTATCTCTAACAACTTAAAAACTCTAACAACTTAAAAAATCTAAGCTCCATGCTCGCACTCTGCAGTGACCACGCCGGATTTGAACTCAAATCCATAATCGAAGGCTACCTCGAAGCCCAGTCGATACCCTACAAAGACTTTGGCACATACTCCACCGAGTCGTGCGATTACCCCGACTCCGCCCATCCCTGCGCCCTGGCCGTGGAGAGCGGCGAATGTTACCCCGCCATCGCCATCTGCGGCACCGGCAACGGCATCGCCATGACCCTCAACAAACACCAAGGCATACGCGCCGCCTTGTGCTGGGAACCCGAACTGGCACGCCTGGCGCGCGAACACAACGACGCCAACATACTGGTGCTCCCGGGCCGCTTCATCGAGCCGTCGGTAGCCCTTGAGTGCGTCAACGTGTTCCTAACCACCAAGTTCGCCGGTGGCCGCCATCAGCGTCGCATCGACAAGATGCCCGTCAAATAAACCCCATGGACTTCCCCCTCAAGTAGGGTCGCTCCCCGGAGAGACTGCGCCCCCGGTAGCCGTCGGAGCTTACCGTGCCCCGGCACTTTGTGGCGGGTTCCCCACAAAAATCAAGGTGAGGAAATGCCTCACGGAACCTCCTCACCAAGATAATAAACCAATCATTATCACATTTTTGCAATGGAAAAAGTAATTTTGCTATGTACCTAATAAACGGCGTAGAGTTGAAAAGGTTCACGCCCGTAGCAAAATTTTTTTCAAAAAATTATGGTTGAAAATCGCACCGAATTACTCGTAGGCACCGATGCCTATCGCAAACTGCAATCAATCAACGTAATACTCTTTGGAGTTGGCGGTGTTGGAAGCTGGTGCGCCGAGACATTGGTTCGCTCCGGCATCCGAAATTTAACAATTCTTGACTTTGACACCGTCGCCGAATCCAACATCAACCGCCAGCTGCCGGCCACAGTCGACACCGTGGGGCAGCTCAAAGTGGAGGTGATGCGCCAGCGTCTGCTGTCGATAGCCCCTGATGCGAGGATCACCGCCATAGCCGAGCGCTTCACCGCGGACAACGCCCCGGAGTGGCACCTCGAGCAATACGACTACATAATCGATGCCATCGACTCCGTGCCCGACAAGGCGCGGCTGACACTCGACGCCTGCAAGGCTCGCCCGGCGGTGCTCTTCAGCTCGATGGGCGCGGCGCTCAAGGTCGACCCACTGAAGGTCGACGTGGCGGAGTTCTGGAAGGTGCAGGGTTGCCCCCTTGCGGCCGCCCTACGGCGCCGCTTCAAGCGCACCGGCGAGTACCCGGCACACAAATTCAAATGCGTCTACTCCCCCGAATTTGTGCGCAACGCCATCACCTATCCCGACGCCCCCACCCCCAACGGCACCTTGGCCCACATCACCGGCATCTTCGGCCTGACCCTCGCCTCCCTGGTGATCCGCGACGCCATCTCCCACTAATAGGTTGCGGGGTGGGAAAAAATTTGTAACTTCGCGGTCGTAAAAAAGAAATGTATTTAGGGCCACTCGCCGTGAGGAAGGCCGATTAACGTTTTCAATAATTACAATCTATGGAATTGATTAACACCCTGTTGGCTCCCGGCAACATCAACCTGGCAAGCACCATCGTGCTTTACTCGTTTGTGATTGCCGCGGGTGTGTTTTTAGGGAAAATCAAGTTTGGAGGAGTGTCGCTGGGCGTCACCTTCGTGCTCTTCGTGGGCATTTTGATGGGGCACTTGGGCTACATCGTCGAGGAGAGTGTGCTGAAGTTTGTGCGCGAGTTCGGCCTGATACTCTTCATCTTCTCGATCGGTCTGCAAGTGGGTCCCGGTTTCTTCTCGTCGTTCAAGAAGGGGGGCGTCAGGCTCAACGCCTTAGCGGTGCTTGTGATAGCCCTTAACGTGTTGATCGTGTTGGCGATATACGGCATCGAAGGGGGCAACACCTCGATTTCGGCCTTAGTGGGCGTGATGTCAGGTGCTGTAACCAACACCCCCGGACTCGCCGCCGCACAGCAGACTGTTGCCAACAACGCCGAGGCCGCCAACACCATGGCCATGGGTTACGCCGCAGCCTATCCTCTTGGCGTAGTGGGCATTATACTGGCAATGTTTATCATCAAGTGGATATTCCACATCCGCATCGAGGACGAGGTGAAGCAGATTGAGCAGGAGCGCGAGGCATCGACCCTGCAGCCACACCTTGTCACCTTCGAAGTCACCAACAAGCTCGTCGACGGCCAGTCGCTGGTCGACCTGCACCATATAATCAACTGCAACTTCGTGGTGTCGAGGCTTATGACCACCGCCGGCGACATCATCATACCCACCTCCACCACCACAATCCACCCTGGCGACAAGCTATATATCGTGATGTCACCCACGGATGAGGACAAGTTCAAAGCCGTGCTCGGACCCGAAATCGACATGGACTGGAACTCGCTCACGCCCCAGGGGGCAGCCCCGGTGGTGTCGCGCCGAATACTCATCACCAAAAGCGAATACAACGGCGTGGCACTCGGCTCGCTGCGACTCCATAACGGTTACCGCCTGAACTGCACGCGCGTCAACCGCGCCAGCGTCGACCTGTTGGCCTCACCCGAGCTGCGACTGCAGATGGGCGACCGCATCACAGTGGTGGGCGACCTGCAGGACATCGAGCGCCTGGCCTCGCGCATGGGCAACTCGATGAAGCGCCTCAACCAGCCCAACATCATCACCATATTTGTCGGCATCATGTTTGGTATCATCTTGGGCTCCATCAACTTAGGCTTCGGCATGAAGCTCGGACTGGCCGGCGGACCGCTCGTGGTGGCAATACTGCTGAGCCGCTTCGGCTACCGATTTAAGCTCGTCACCTACACCTCGTCGTCGGCCTCGTTGCTGATGCGCGAGTTGGGTATATGCCTCTTCTTAGCCTCGGTAGGCATCGCCGCGGGCGAGAAATTCGCCTCCACGGTGTTCAACCTCACCGGTATGTGGTGGGTGATTTGGGGCTTCATCATTACCCTGCTGCCGCTGGTAATCGTGGGCATCATAGCCCGCGGAGTGTACAAGATCAACTATCTGACTCTCATGGGTCTCTTCTCCGGCGGATGCACCGACCCCCCCGCCCTGGCCTACGCCAACTCGTCGACCGACAACGACCAACCCGCCGTGGCCTACTCCACGGTCTACCCTCTGACGATGTTCCTCCGCGTGGTAGTGGCCCAGGCTCTTATCCTCGCCCTGTTTTAGCCGCGGTCGGACACTCCCGTTTAGCCACATGATCCGTGGCACACGTTGGGATATTCAGCTCGCCGGCGTGGGGGTGAAACCGCCACTTATGGCGCTGTGGGTTAGCATATTCGGGGCTTATTCGCTCAACTTGCTCCTCTCCAGCGTCGGGGAAGCCCGGCGAGTGGTCTACATATCGCGCCGCGATCGCTGCCTCTGGCCACGGTGGTGGGCACCGATGTGGGCGATGATGCACTTCTTCAAGGACGAACCCATTGTGGAGTGCTCAGTCGCTGATGCTCATCATCTTAGGGCTCTACAGCGCAGCCTATATAGCAATCGGTGACAAGAAACCTAAGCACTCCGAGCTCGAGGACCAAAAAAGCGGTCAACAATCGCAGCAATAGCACCGTCACCGGTGACGTTGCATGCAGTCCCGAAACTGTCCATCGCTATGTAAAGCGCTATCATCAAAGCGTTTTGAGCTTCAGTAAATCCTAATATCGATGACAGCAGTCCCAACGACGCCATAATCGCTCCGCCGGGTATACCGGGCGCGGCGATGATCGTCACGCCAAGCATGGCGATGAACTGTGAGAACATCCCAATATCGTAAGGCAT
The DNA here is from genome assembly GCA_964628905.1 of uncultured Muribaculaceae bacterium. Classification (GTDB taxonomy): domain Bacteria; phylum Bacteroidota; class Bacteroidia; order Bacteroidales; family Muribaculaceae; genus JAJPXC01. Next base: position 58,187 of record CAZVNS010000001.1, read on the forward strand.
CCCCTGCAATATCATCAGCGCAAGGGCGCAAGCCACTATCTTCAGGGTGCTTCCCGACATGTGGATCGTGGCGCAGAGCGGGATCACAAAACCAGCAACATCCTCACTCACATCCATCTTTATGGCCTGCCGGAGCGTCACCGGTATCGTAGCCGCCGACGACTGCGTGCCTAAGGCCGTGAAATAGGCCGGCATCATCGTCCAAAGCATCTTGAAGGGATTTTTTCGGGCGAAAAGCGCTGCCATACAGTATTGTATCACCAAAATCAACACATGTATCGCGAATATCACCAATATCACCTTGAAAAATGTGGACAGAATCACGCCCGCCTGGCCTTCGACGGTCATATTCAGGAAGATACCGAAGATATAGTAGGGCAGCAGCGGGATAACGATGCGGTTGATGGCCATCGACACCACATCGCGAAACTCGGAGCAACTGCGCCGCAAGGCGTCACCCTTGACAAACGCCGCACCTAAGCCAACCATGAACGCCAACACAAGTGCGGTCATAACCGGCATCAACGCCGGGATAGGCATCGTAAAGTATGGCGTAACAGTTTGGCTCTCAGCGATTGTGATGCCAACAGTATCGGTCGGTGTAATCATCCCCGGAAACAGCCAAACCCCGGTGAAGTAGGAGAAAAATCCGGCGAACAGCGTGGCGAAATATGCTATCAAAGCCGTGACCACAAGCATCTTGCCGGCTCGCTTGCCAAGGTCGGCTATCGCCGGTGTCACAAAACCAAAGATGATAAGCGGTATCAAAAAACCTAAGAATGAACCAAATATCTCATTGAATGTGGCACAAATGCGCACCGACCACAGCGGAGCTATATAGCCGATGCCGATACCGAGGGCAATCGCTATGATGATTTTGGCTAACAGAGGGATGCGTCGAAAATGTTTCATGGTGACAGCAAATATAGCAGAAAAACATCACTTTTAACTAACTTCGCGCAAAATTCTCCCAAACGATGCATCCCGAATTTCTCAAATCCATCGAGCACATACCGGGCCTGGCCGAAGCTCTGACCGACTCCGAGCCCTCAGTGTCAATACGTTACAACCGCAACAAACCGTCGCCGACTGATTTTGGGACTGATGAAGTGCCATGGTGCGCCCGGGGGCGCTATCTGACGGAGCGACCCAAGTTCACCCTTGACCCTGCGATGCACCAAGGTGCATACTATGTGCAGGATGCGTCATCGATGTTCATCGCCGAAGCTATCAGTCAGATATTACGGCATTTATATTCGGGCGAACCGCTGAAATACCTCGACGCATGCGCCGCTCCCGGAGGCAAAACCACCGCCGCCATCGACGCCCTGCCGACCGGCTCGCTCGTCGTAGCCAACGAGTTCGATCCGCGCCGCTCCCAGATATTAGCAGAGAATGTGGCCAAGTGGGGCTACCCGAACACCGTAGTGACTCAAGGCGATACCGCTCAGTTTAAGCGACTTAACGGCGAGTTCGACATCATTGCGGTCGATGCCCCCTGTTCCGGCGAAGGGATGATGCGCAAGGATGCCGTAGCCATAGAGCAATGGACACCTCTGCTTGTAGAGCAATGCGCTGAGCGTCAGCGAGAAATCCTCAGCAACGTAATGCCGGCTCTACGCCCCGGCGGCCACCTCATCTACTCCACATGCACCTTCAACGCCACAGAGAATGAGGAGATAGTCGATTGGCTCACTGCTACTTACCCCTTAGAAAAAGTCAACCTTGAACTCGACCCATCGTGGAGAATTGTATCCACCGAACAAGGCTACCATTTCTATCCCTCGCTTCTCAAAGGTGAAGGCCTGTTTATCAGCGTGTTGTGCTCCACAGAAACCGCAAGTGGCAATACCCGCAAAAAAACATCTTCAGCAAAACCGGTCAAACCACATCCGCTCCGCGATTGGCTCGCCGACAGCGACAACTACATCATCGAGGAGTCGGCCGATCAAGTCCTGGCGCTTCCCAAAGCCCACTACAGCGACATGCAGCGTTATCGTAAGGCGCTAAACATTGTTAGCCAAGGCATTGACCTCGCCACCAAGAAAGGACGCGACCTCATCCCAACGCAGCAGTTGGCCATGTCTACCGCATTGAACACCAAAGCGTTCCCCACAGTAGAAGTCGACCTCGACAGCGCCCTGAGCTATCTACGCCGCGAAGCCTTGACGCTCCCCGACGGCTCACCCCGCGGTATCCTCCTCCTGACCTACGGCGCACTCCCATTAGGCTGGGCAAAGAACCTCGGCAACCGTGCCAACAACCTCTACCCCGACCCCTGGCGCATCCGCCACTAACCCCCGATTTTGTTCAAAAAATCAGTGAGATTGGGCGATGGAGGCGATGATGGAGGCGATGGCGGGGATTGACAGGCGCGAGGAGTCGAATGTCAGGTGGTAGGTGGCGGCCTCGCCCCAGGTCAGGTCGGTGTAGAAGTTGTAGTAGTTGGCGCGCAGGTGGTCGATCTTGTGAGCCATGTTTTTAGCCTGAGCATGTGTAATCTTCTCGCCGTCAGCATTTTTGCGGCGGAGTATGCGCTCCACGCGCTTGTCGATGGGAGCGTGGACGAAGACCGACAGCACGTCGGAGCGGTCGCGCAGCACATAGTCGGCTGTTCGGCCTACGATGATGCAGTCGCGTGTGTCGGCCAAATGACGTATCAAGTCGGTCTGCGCCCCGTAGATATTCTCATCGCTGATGGGGGTGGAGCCGGCGTACATTGAGAATGGTCCCGAGCCGTGATTGAAGCTGAAGATGCCGGAGATGAACGATGGGACCTTCTCGTCGGCTCGTTCAAACAGCTCAGGGTTCAAACCGGCTGATACCGCTGCCTGGGTGAGCAGCTCCTTGTCGTAATACTCATAGCCCAGGATGCGGGCAAGCTCCTTGCCGAGTTCGCGGCCTCCGGCGCCGAATTGTCGTCCAATAGTTATTATCATGGTGGTCAGTAGATTATCGGATTATCAGGGGTGGATAGGTATTTTGCTATAACGAGGGTCGACACCAGCCGCTCGGTATTGGGGTCGCGGAATTGGCGGGTGTAGTCGTTGGCGGCGGCGATGATGCGGTGGGCCACTTCGGGGTGAGCCTCAAGCCATTGCAAGCGTTCAGGAAGGTTCGAAAAGTCGGCCTCGACCTCAAAGTAATGCTCATCAGGCCGCAGACGCCCTTCCATAAACCATGTCTCGAACTCCGGCCGGGGCATCACGGCCACGGAGTTTGACGACATGATCCACTTTAGGTTGGAGGCCACGTCGTTACCCTCCACGGCGAGTATCCACTTATAGCGCAGCTGGTCGTGGATGGTCATACGCTCAGTGTGCCACCGCTCGCAGCTGTGGCGGTCGGTGTCGCCAAGGTCAATCAGCTCATTGCCAAAATATTGGTCGAAGAGAAGCTTGCGCTTGGGCTTCCCGGGCACCTTGCCGCGGAATATGGCCTGCGACATCTTCGACTCATAGGTGCGCCGGTCGTTGACCCACACGAAGTGACGCACCTGGTTGAGGCGTAGCAGCACCGAGTTGGCGTTGGCTCCCTCCACCGGGCGGCTCTTGGTGAGCGACGGAACCGAAGGTATCTGCGTAACGTCGCCGGGGATGAAGTTGATGCGCGCCTGAGGATCGAACGGACGCATCCACTGCCGTATGTCGTAGTAATACGTTGAGTGGCACGCACCCCCCTTGCGTATCTCGCTCCACGGCGTCGCCTCCGGGCCAAGGTCGATGTGCGCAGGATCGAGTTTGCACAGATAGTCGACACGCTCCTTGATCTGAGGCCAGTCGGGCCGCGCCTTCGCCTCGCTGGCTATGCGCTCAATGTCGGCACGGTGACACGGCAACCCCTCCCTTATCAATGCTTTAAGGAAGTAAGGCCATTTGGCGTTTTTGCCGCTATGGAGGTCGAAGAGTAGGCTCATCTGTTGGCAAAGTGTGATTAGTGATAGCGCAAAAATAAACAAAAGTTCGTAAAAGTTGCTATATTTGCCCAAAATATCAGCAAGTGAACAATACCGACAACCAACAGAAGATATCGGCGGTGCTCAACACCTACAACGCTGAGGAGCATCTCGACCGCGTGCTGACGGCCCTCAAAGGGTTTGACGAAATCGTGGTTTGCGACATGGAGAGCACCGACCGCACCCTCGAAATAGCCCGCGCCCACGGCTGCCGCATCGTCACATTCCCCAAGGGGAACATCAACATCTGCGAACCGGGGCGCAACACCGCCATCCAAGCCGCCACAAGCCCCTGGGTGCTTGTGGTCGATGCTGACGAGGTAGTCACCCCCCAACTGCGTGACTATCTTTATAATACCATCGCACAACCCAATCCACCGACAGCCCTGAAAGTGGCGCTCCGCAACATGTTTCTCGACTCGGAGGACTGTTCGCGTTACCCCGACTACCACATACGCTTCTTCCGCCGCGACAAGGTCAACTGGCCTCCAACCATCCACTCAATACCACAGATTGACGGCACCGTCGACAAGATACCCTCCGACGACCGCTCGCTGGCGATGATACACTTCCCCCACTCCACCCTGCGCATATTCCAGAAGCAAGTCACATATTGCGAGAACGATGCCGTGCGACGCCTCCCGCGGTCAGGCAAGGTAAGCCTGTTGCGGCTGATATTCCGCCCCAAGTGGGACTTTTTCAAGCGCTACGTACTCCACGGCGCCATCTTCCGAGGCCGCACCGGCTACATCCAGGCGCGCCTCGACTCCCAGTACCGCTTCATGGTCCTGGCTCGCCTCTTCGAAAAGCAAACCCTCAATGAACGCAAGTAGGCGCAGGTACGCCACTGTGCTCGGCGGTTCGGCCGCCGAGAGGGTTATTGGAAGAGGCGCGGGAGCCAGGTGGTGATGTCGTGGGGAGCGAGCAGAGAGGGGTCGATGGGGGTGAAGGGCGTGCGCAGAAATGTGGCGAGGTCGCGGGTGTCCTCGCCTAAGATGTAAATGTTGGCGGAGTGGTAAAATGCTTCGCTGCAGACCGATGGGTTGTTGGTAATCAGCTTCTTGCCATATAATTGCGCTTCGAGTGTGCGCAGTGTGATGCCGCGCTGCCCCGGCTGGCATATGTCAATCACGGCCGAGGCGACGGCTATGCGGCGGTTGACCTCATCAAGCGTCATCTGCCGATCCATCAGTCGCTCGGCGATAGCCGGATGTCGCTGGTCAACGGCATGGTGCTTGTTTCTTACAATGTTGATATCCAGCTCGATGCCGCTATCCTTCAGGGCTTCAATCACCTCAACCAATTGTGCCTCGCGTCCCTTCTCAAAGCCTATGAAGAATACCCGCGGGGTGTGGGCCGCGCAGTCAATGTCGGCTCGGCGAAACACCTGTGGCACAAGGCGACAACCCAGAACCTCGGCGTCGGCGGGGTCGAATGTGCACACGTCGACGTGCTGTCGTTGCATCCCCGTGATGTAACGCTTGAGGCGGTGCGGGTTGCGGCGCAGCTTGAGCATCGGGTTCCACAGGAATGATACCACCTTGTCGGTCAGTGCTTCAGCTGCCATCATGCAGGTGTATTTATAGTTCTCCACGCCCCAAAGGAGCACACGGTCGGCGGGGGTGACGGCGCGGAGGGCATCGGCCACCTCCTTAGGGAAAATCGCGCGGGTGAGCACTCCTCGGCGGTTGCCCAACAGCATCCTCGATGAGCGCAACATCCCAGCCCACAGCCCTTTGCGCGGGAGGTGGTGCACTATCACCACTTTGGGTCGGTGCTTTATGGCATCGAGGATATAGTCGGCCATAAAGTATTTGCGTACAATGATATATGTCTTCGGTTTGGAAGTGTTGGAGTTCATCGCGACGCAAAATTAACAAAATTGGGTCATTTGTGTTATATTTGTAATCGCAAAATTGACTCTACTATGAAAAAGAAACTCGTAATCTCGACCGGCGCGGGCATCAGCGCCGAGAGTGGCATCTCCACATTCCGCGACGCCGGCGGACTGTGGGAAAAGTACCCCGTGATGGACGTCTGCTCAGCCGACGGCTTTGAGCGCAATCCGGCGTTAGTACACCAGTTCTACAACGACCGCCGAAAGCAACTGATTGATGTTAAGCCCAATGCGGCTCACTACGGCTTGGTTGACCTGGAGGAGAAATACGACGTATATGTGATAACGCAGAATGTCGACGACCTACATGAGCGTGCCGGGCAGAAGAATGTGCTGCATTTGCATGGCGAACTGATGAAGGTGCGCTCGATGACCCACCCTGAGCGCGTGTATCAGCTCAAGCCCGAGGCTTGCGAAACATCACCCGAAACGCGCGACCAATATGGCGACCCGGTGCGCCCGCATATCGTGTTTTTCCAGGAGGCTGTGCCTAACTTTGAGCCGGCGACAGAGCTGGTGGCTCAGGCCGATATATTTGTGGTAATAGGCACATCGCTCAATGTTTACCCGGCGGCGGCGCTGATCAACTATGTGCGGCCCGGCACTCCGATTTACTATATCGACCCTAATCCGGCCCGCGTGCCCGAGGGGGTAACGGTGATTGCCGAGCCGGCAACCAAGGGTGTGGCCACGCTCGCCAAGATGCTCTCTTAAACCCGGCGGCGAAACCGCCGGGCACGGTGCCCACCCCGGTGCGCCCGCGGTTCAGTGCGGCCTGCATCTATTTGCGGAGGTTGCGGGGGTGGAAGTGGAGTATCTGGTCGCGAAGGAGTGTGCGGTCGAGGTGCAGGTATATCTCGGTGGTGGCAATCGACTCGTGGCCAAGCATCTGCTGGATTGAGCGCAGGTTGGCTCCCCCTTCGAGCAGGTGCGTGGCGAAGGAGTGGCGCAGGGTGTGGGGCGATATCACCTTCTTGATGCCAGCCTCGTTGGCCAGACGTTTGATGATGTAGAACACCATGACACGGGTCAGTCGGTGGCCGCGGTTGTTGAGGAACACTATCCCCTCCTCCCCCGGCTTGATGCCGCAGAGTCCGCGCTCGGGCAGGTAAGCGCTTATCTCACGCAGAGCGCTTTGTGCTATGGGCACGATGCGGGTCTTGTCACCTTTGCCTGTCACCTGGATGTACTCCTCGTCGGCGTAGATGGAGTTGAGGGTGAGGTTGACCAGCTCGCTCACGCGCAGGCCACAAGAATAGAGCGTTTCGACTATCGCACGGTTGCGTTGCCCCTCGGCCTTTGTCATGTCGACGGCGGCGATCATGGCGTCGATTTCATCGATGGTGAGCACTTCGGGGAGATGCCGCCCGGTGCGGGGGCTTTCGAGCAATAGAGCGGGATTTTCGGGGATTATCCCTTCGAGTTTGAGATAGCGGAAAAATGAACGTATACCCGACAGTATTCGGGCCTGCGATGCCGGGGCTATGCCTAAGTCGTGCAGATCGCCCACCATCCAACGTAGATGGTCGATGGTCACTTGGTCGAGCCTCAAATTGTTGTCAGCTAAGTAGTTCAGGAGCTTGTTGACGTCGTCGATATACCCTTGGCGAGTGTTGTCGCTCAGGCCGCGCTCCATGAGCATGTAGGCGGCGTAGCGATCGAGCAGACGGGGGATGTCGTCGGTCAGAACCATAGCTGGTAGTGGTGCAGGGGGAGGTGCCGCTGCCCCACGATGATGCCTATCTTGGCGTTGGTGAAGCTCATGCCGCGGTCCATGGTGTGGGTCACGGCGCGCCAGAGTTCGCTGATGTTGGAGTCGCGGCTGAGGTTGCGCACTATTGTCACACCCCCGGCGGCGATGTGTCGGCGCAGCAGGGTGGTGATGCGGGCGCGGTCCTCGGGACGCAGCTCGCTGATGATGATTACCGGGAATTCAGCTCCGTGCATCAGCGGCTCAAGGTCATCGACCACAGTCACGCGCGGGTTGTACGACTCCTCGCGACGGCTGTCGTAGAGGGTGATTTGCAGTCGCGAATCGTAGAGGAGCGCGGTGTCTGTGGTAAGTCCGTGAGTCGAACCTATCTGCAACAGAGTCAAGGGCTTGAAGTGGCACAGTATGCGGTAGATCATCTTGGCGTGCTTGAGCGACATCACTCTCGAGTGCCCCTTGACGTGGCGGGCGCGGTCGTGGGCCACTTGGCGCCTCTCAGCTATCTCCTGATAAGCGTAGTAGGGTGTGCGCTCACACAGCACGCGGCGTATGAAGTAGAAGGCGAACGGTGAATGCACACCGAACCCATGGCTGCGCTTCAGCCGACCGGGCGCGTTGATGTATTGCCGGAGTCGTGTCATTGTTTCTCAGCGTTTTCCACCACCCCTTGGCGATAAAGGCTCAGGGCTATGGCCGCGAGCACCCACAGGTAGATGAGGATTATGGCCACGGTGGCTATAGTGCCGGTGACGTGGAGCGATTGGGGGTCAAACTTCATGCTGATGGTGTGCTCTCCGGCGGGTATCTGCATGGCGCGCAACACGTAGTTGACACGCCCCAGCTCCGCGGGTTGGCCATCGATCTCGGCCTGCCATCCCCAGGGGAAGTATACCTCGGAGAACACCGCCAAGCCGCCGTTTGTAGATTTGGCCTTATAGCTCAGAGCGTCAGGGGTATAGTCGGTGAGCGTGATGTAGTCGCCCTCGGCCACATCATAAACCTCTTTGTCGCCCAACTGCCCCTTGAAGCGCTCATCGGCCACGGCGCGGGTGGCAGGCTGCAACAGGTCGAGAGCGTCCATCTCGGCATCGGCGCCCTTGACGTAGGTGAGCGAGTCGACAAACCAGGCATTGCCCAAGGCTGCCGGATTAGGTTGCCACTGTCCTTGAGCCATCATGTAGCGGGTGTTGAGCATGTCGAGCACATTGGTATTGATCTGATTTGACATCTGGCGGTTGATAAGGTCTTGATAGCGGGTGAGTTTGGCCGCATGGTAGCCTCCAATCATCGAGTGGTGGTAGGAGGGAAACGGTGAGGAGAACTGGTCGAAGCTCATCACACGGTAATGCTTGTAGCCGCGGGCTGCGGCATCGGCCTTGATAGCGCGGTCGGCCGCTGACTCAGGTATGGGGTTTTCGCTCACCATGGCTGGCGGTGCGAACGAATTGGCATTGAGATAGCGGTCGTTGACGTTGTAGAGGTCGGCGACTACGAGCACAGTAACCGCTCCACCGGCCACGAGTGAGGCGTTCTTGAGCGTGAGCCTGCCCATGGCGTAGATCAGCAGCACAGCCCCGGCAGCGAGGATGAACCACAGCGAGCGCCATGCGTCGGATACGAGTATCGCGCGGCGGGTCGACTCTATAACGTGGTAAATGCCGTTGTTGGGGTTTTCGAGCCTTAACTGAGCGAGATATTGCTGCACTTCGGGGCTGGAGGGATTGATGCCCTGGCTCTGAGCATCTTTGACAATCATTTGGGCAAATCGTGCCGATGTGTCGAAGTCGGTGTCGGTGACAAACGGCCCGAACAGCGACGGAATAAATATGGCAATCAGGCAGATGGCAGCCGGCGCTCCGAACGACCACGCCACTTGCTTTGTGTACTTACGTCCATGGTCGGGGGAGGTGAGCAGCTTCTGCAGGCCCAACACGCCCAGCAAGGGCATGGTGAATTGCGCTATCACCAATATCGACTCTACGGTGCGGAACTTGGAGTACATCGGCACGATGTCGATAAACAGGTCGGTCAGCGACATAAAGTGGCGCCCCATGGCCAGGAATATCGACAGCAGGGTCATCACCAGGAGCGCCCACTTCAGCGGCCCTTTGACGATCAAGCAACCGAGTATGAACAGCGCGCAGATGATGGCGCCGACATAGACCGGGCCGTTGGTGCCCTCGGGGTCGCCGAAGTATGGGGGCACGTTGCTGACAAAGGCCTGCGTGGTCTGGGGGAGGTTAGATCCGTCGTATTGAGCTGACTCAACGAGCGAAACTCCTGCTGCGCGCCCATTGGCGATTTTGGTCGTGGCGCCACCCTTGATGTTGGGTATCAGCAGCGAGAATGACTCGTCGGGCTGATAGGAATAGGTGGTGATGTAGCTGCGGTCGAGGCCGTCGGTGGCGTTGGAGGGGTCGGTAACCTCCGATGTCAGCTCTGAGTGGCCTCCGCGAATGGTCTCCTTGGAGTATTGATATGTGTTGTAGAGCGAGGGGGAGTTGGCCGCCAGTGCAAGCAGGGCTGCCACCACGAGCGTGCCGGTGGCTGTGCTCCACTGCTTCAGCTCTTTGTGCATAATTCCCTTCACGAGATAGCCTATCGATATCGCTGCTATCAGCATGCCGAAGTAGTACGACATCTGCGGGTGGTTGGCGGCGAGCTGCATCATCGCTGAGATTGCCGCAATGGCTCCACCGACCCAATAGCGGCCGCGGTAGGCGAGTATCACTCCTGCGATTGTTGGGGGCACGTAGCTGACGGTGATGAATTTCCAAAGGTGGCCGGCACCGATGATGATGATCCAATAAGTCGAGAAGCCGAAGGCCACGGCCCCCATGAAGCCATACAGAGGCTTGATGCGCAGCGAAGCCATCAGTATCAGGAAGCCCATCATCATCATGCACAGCAAGTTGGAGGGGTTGGGCAGGCCCATGCCGTAGAGCGAGTTGATCCAGTCGAACAGTGAGTTGCTCGGGTAGGACGGTGAGATCTGGAAGGTGGGCATGCCGGAGAAGAGGGAGTTGGTCCACCGCGGAGTCTCCCCCGTGGCTGCGGCATACTCCTGGATCTCATGTCCGTTGGCCAGGCCCTGGAGCATATCGTACTGCTGCAGGCGGCCGCCGTCGGAGGCCTCAGGGTAGAAGAAAAGGAATGCCAGCATCCAGCAAACCGCCGCTGCCAACAGATAGCCCCATACTTGCGGGCACCTGAAGTAATCGATCACCGACTTGATTTGGAAATTTTTCATCATAATTGTTTGTTTCGCTGACGCATCGGGTTAGCGTCCCTTATTTTACCATTACGCGGCGTGAAAAGTTGTCGACGGTGACGATGTACAAGCCTGGGGTAAGGCTCAAGGCCGCGCGGCCATCGACCGAGCCATCATAGCGCAGGATGCCGTCGAGCGAGTAGACGCGGGCCTCTGCGGCGGTGCCCTCGATCACGAGCTGGCCGTCGCGGCAGTAGGCGTCCCAGGCGTGATAGTAGAGTTCGCTTACCGACGAGTTGCCGGCATAGTCGCTTATGGTCACGTCGTCGAGATTGAGGCGGCTACCCTTACCATCGGGGCGCACGATGCGGATGCGGCCGTCGCCCTCGCGGTTGACGGTGAAGGTGAATTCGCAGAACTGTGAGTCGTCGGTGCACTGCTGCTCGCCGATCTTCTCCCAGTTGCTGCCTTGGTCGCGGGAGTACCACAGCTCAAGGGTGGCGTCGGCATCGTTGTTCCACTTCTTGGCCAGGAATTTGACGGTACCGATACCGTGGGCCTTGTCCTCGGCCATCGTCAGTGCTACCTCGCCATCCTTGGCGCGGCCAAAGCGCACGGACTGATCGCCGCTGGCGTGAGGCTCGGAGTTGCCGGCATACAGGCCCATGGCCTTGAAGTCCCACAGGCACATCGTGCCCTGGTAGGTGCCACCGGAGTAGTTGCCCAGGCCGCTGGCAGGTTGCTCGAAGTCCTCGACGAAGGTGAACGTCTCGCCCACTGTGGCCTCGACTTCAACGTCGGTGGTGTAGTCGCCGGCGGTGGCGGTGAGTTGTGTGGAGTATTCGCCGGCCACGTCGGAGTAGACTTGCATATAGAAACGATCCTCAGCGGGGTCGAGGGTGACGGATGTAGCCCATTGTGACTTGTCGGTGCTCACACGGAAGGGGGCGGTGACAGAAATGGTGATGTCGGAGTCGATGTTGTCGATATCGAGCAGCACTTCGGCTACCTCACTCGGGGTGCCGGGGGTGGCGATGAAGTACAGCTCGCCGTCATAGAGGAATTGTATCGAGGGGATGGGCTCGCCGGTGGTGACGCTCGCAACCTGCGACTCCACGCCGGCTCCGGTGAGCTGATAGGTGTAGGTGGTGTTAGGCTCGAGTCCGTCAACAAGCAACTGCTCGTCGGCAGCCTTGACGGTGCGGGGGTAGCCGGCGAGCTCCTGACCATTGAGCCACAAGTGGAATGTGTAGTTGTCAGCCGTGCCGGAGATGTTGACCCAATGGGCCACGAACGACTCATCGGTGATCTCGGTCGCGGCTGCCACAGGTATGCCGGTCATGGCCTTGGCGGTGAGGGTGACGGTAGACTGTGCCGAGTCGGAGGTGAGCGTCAGAGTACCGGTTGAGGTTTCGGCCGAGGGGCGCTGATAGTAGATGGTGAGTGTGGCGCCATCGCCGCAGACGGCTGATGCGCTCAGCGTGGCAGGTGAGGCGGTGAAGCCGGCGCCGACGACGCTGACAGCCACATCGCTGCTCAGGCCGCCACCCTTGACGGTGACGGTACGGCTCAGGCAGGTGCCGACGGCAGTCACACCAAGGTCGATTGTCGAGCCGTCGACGGGTACGATGATCACGGGGTCGGCAGTGGCGGTGCTCGACCATCCTACATTCTTCTTGTTACCCCAGATATGCTCGGCCAGGTCGGGGTAGTCGATGAAGGGGTTGCGGTTGTTCTGCGCAGCGGCCACAGCCTCCTGACGGTCAAGCTCTTTCTGGCTCACGGGATCCTGGCGGTGCCACTTCAACAGCAGGTTGATGGCCCAATCATTGAAGGCGGGGTAGGAGTTGCCGTCCAGCATGTCGGACGACCATGAGGCGATGCGATCATTGTAGCATGCGGCCATATAGAAGTATGAGCGGGCGAAGTCACCCTTGTATTCATCGTCGGGCTCAAACACCTTGCCGGTGTATCCGGCGAAGGTGCTCGCGCCGAGGCGTCCCAAGGGGCGCACGTCGCCGCTCGATGCCAGGGTGGTGCCATTGGCGCACTCGCCGTAGGGATAGTTGGAGCGCTGGCCATTGACCTTGCCGTCGGTGGGGTAGAGGTGGTAGGCGTCGGAGTTCATCGGCGACAAGTCGCCAAACCAGCTTTTGGGGAAAGAGTGCTCCTTGTTGAGGCAGTCGCCCACCACGGAGTAGTTGCCGCAATGCTCGTCGCCCATCTTCCAGTGCTTGGTGGAGTACATATCCCAGACGGTGCCGTCGGAGCGTACGTCGGAGGTTTCGAACAGATCCCACAACCCGTCTTTGTAGCTGATTGTGGTGTGAGATGCGATTTTTGAGCAGAGGGCCGACAGCAGTTGGCTGCCGCTTTTCCCTTCACATGACGAGTAATATCCGGCCGGAGCCTCGGCCATGAGAGTCGAAGCGCTGATCAGGGCAATTGCCCCCAAAGATACACGCAATGTGTTGAATTTCATCATATTTAAGGTTAAATTTATGATAATTTTCGGACACGGCGAGCGTCAGCGACGCCGGCCGCACTATGCAATCTGCAAAATTATGATAAATCGCCCAATGCGCCAAACCCCACCCCCAATTTTAAATATAAACATGTGTTAATGCCGACGCCTTGGGGCGGTGTCGATGGTGTTTTACTGGCGGGAGTCGAGAATCTGGGAGTAGATGCGGAGGATCGTGGCGCCGTAGGCGTCGTTCATAGCCCAGCGGCCGCTCAGGCCCTCCCAGGTGGTGGCGCAGCCGCGGCTCACCAGGGAGAATCGCGGGTCGACCAGAGGCTCGCGTCCGGGGATCTGGCGCGTGCAGCTATATGCGTAGAGGTGCTGCAGGTGGGCGCGCACGCCATCCTCAACAGTGGCGAAACCCTCACCCTCCTCGCCATTGGTCACCACTCCCAACCCACAATAGTTATGATGTTCAGGCTCAACGGCCGAACCTTCGTAGCGGAACCATCCCGTCTCAACAATCGCCTGGCACACAGCGATGTCGCCCCTCAGTCCATAGCGGCCTGAGAGATTGATATATGCCTCAGCGATAGCCGGGTCGAAATCGGGGTTGCGACTCAGTATATATGCCGACAGCTCATCGGCCGACAGCACCGACTCCCCGCGGATGGGGGTGTCGGCCCACACGCCCGCGAGGGCCGTCAGAAGCATGGTGAATGCAAGTGTGAAGCGTAACATGGTGCAAAATTATCGCTTTGCGTTGGATAATTCAACTTTAATCCGTATCTTTGTGCGCTAAAACACCCTAATGGGTTGAACCAGTGCAAAATCTATTACCCTTTTAACCCCCACGGAAAAAGTAAAAACAAAAACATAAAATCTAAATGGCAACACTTGAAAAAATCAGAAAACGCTCAGTGCTTCTGTTCGCTATCATCATCGTGGCACTGCTGGCGTTTATCCTTGGTGACTTCCTCAACTCTGGCCGCTCATTCTTCAGCGACCCCACCACAGCCGCTAAAGTGGCCGGACACAAGATTGACATGCAGGAGCTTAACAACCGTGTAAACGAGATCAAGCAAAATAACCAGAACGCCGACGACGGCGCCGTGCGCGAGCAGGTGCTTCGCGAGATGATCGACGAGGCCCTCTTCAACGAGGAGCTCGACCGCGTGGGCATCGTCGTTACTGAGGACGAGCTCACCGCCTTCATGTTCCCCGAGAGCAACCCCGAGCAGACAGCCCAGCTCCAGCAGTTCTACGACGCTGCGATGAACCCCGGCAAATACGGCATCGAAGAGCAGCAGGCCGCCCAGCTCAAGGCTCAGTGGGCCCAGATGGAGAAGGCAGCAGAGACACAGCTCAAGCAGATTAAGTACAATCAGCTGCTGCAGAGCACCCTCGTCCCCAACAAGCTCGACCTCGCCGCCGAGCGTGAACTCCTGACTCACAACACCAAGGCTCGCATCGTCACAAAGTCGACCGCCGACCTCAAGGATGAGGACTACGCCGTGAGCGACGACGAAATCAAGGCCGAATACGAGAAATACCAGAAGTCTCCCAGCTTCGTACTTCCCGAGACCATGAGCGCCATCGACTACATCATCGTCAACGTCGACCCCTCAGAAGCCGACTACGCCGCAGCCAAGGCTGAGGTCGACAGTACAGTAGTGAAGCTCAAGGAGGAGACCGAAACCCAGGCCGTCAACTCCAACTACAACTTCCAAGTACAGCGCGGCCAGCTCACCCCCGAGGAGCTCATCCAGAACCGCAACACGATGCAGCAGCAGATGTTCCAGGCATCGCAGCAGGGCATGCAGATCCCCGCCGAGTACATGTCGACCATCAACGCCATGTCAGTGCTCGACACCCTCCCCGCCGGACAGGTATGGGAGTCAGGCCTGATTAACAACAACTACACCATAGCCAAGATGATCAGCCGCAACGAGGTTAAGAGCGACACCGACACCGTAGTTACCCTCGACTTCGCCATCATCAACTACGCCGTTGAGCCCTCAAAGGCAACCCGCGACGAGCTCAAGCAGAAGATTTCAGAATACGCCAAGGCCAACAACACCACAGAGAAATTTGAGAAGAACGCCGCTGACAAGGGCTACACCGTGCAGCACAGCTACGTGACCCCCTCATCATTCTCCATCCAGGCCATCCCTGAAACCTACAGCGCAGCCCACTGGGCAGTCAAAGCCAAGAAGGACGAGGTATCGCCCTTATTCGCCAACCAGCACGACAACCGCTTCATCGTAGTGGCCGTCAAGGATATCTACGAAGGTGGCTTGATGCCTCTGACCGACGAGAACGTTCGCCAGACCATGACCCAGCTCGTACGCAACCGCAAGAAGGTTGACGCCCTGGCCGGACAGTACGCAGGCAAGGCTAAGGACATCGAGGGCTACGCCGAGCTGATGGGCGCCACCATCACCGATGGCGACATCAACGCCAACACCGTGCAGGGCCTCGGCCTCAAGGCACTCGGCCAAGCAGCCGTGGCTAAGGAGGGCGCGCTCGTGGGTCCCGTAGCCGGCAACGGCCAGATTGTAGTGTTTGAGGTAGTTGAGTCTGGCACAAGCGAGACACCTGTCACCGACCAGCAGCTCCGCGACCAGTATAAGAACACTGTAGGCGCCAACTCCGTGGCCAACCGTCTGTCGAGCATCCTCCGCCACGACAAGAAGATTGAGACCCGCGTTCACGACCTCATGAGCGGCGGCGAAGAGTAATCCCCCACCCCGCTAACGATAACGCCGAGGGCGCTCCCACACCGGGAGCGCCCTCGCTGCCATTATAGCTATCTTAGCTAAAGCAGCTATTATAGCTATTGTAGCTAAATTAGCTATCTTAGCTAAAAATTTGTCATTTTGTGAGAAATTTTATTATTTTTACGGCATACAATACTAAAATCTGACAATTATATGGTAAAAAAGTTTACACTCCTAGCACTTACATCTGCCGTCACGCTGCCCCTCGCAGCCCGTCAACTCACTCCCCAAGAGGCTCTTCAGGTAGCCCGCCAGCAGATTGGCGGATCCCAGGCGCGCGTCAACGCCGCCCCCATGCAGCTTGTCCTGACATCCGACATCGAAGGCTCACAACTGGTCTACATATTCGCCAATCCCGGTGAGCAGGGCTTCATCATCGCCGCCGGCGACGATGCCGTTACTTCCCTGCTTGGCTATTCAGAGACAGCACTCTTTGACGCCGACAACCTCGCACCGGCGTTCCGCTGGTGGATCGACCAATATGCCCGTCAGATAGCCTGGGCGCGCGAAAATGGCAACGCCGAGGCCTCAGCCCCGGCCCGCGCCGAACGCGCCGCCGTGACCCCTCTGTGCAAGACCACCTGGGACCAAAGCTCCCCTTATAATAATATGTGTCCCACCCTTGGCACTGCCGGTCCCGGCCTCACCGGTTGCGTGGCCACCGCCGTAGCCCAGGTGATGAAAGTCTACGAATGGCCCGAAACCGGCACCGGTTCCAACAGCTATTCATTCAGCTACGGAGGTCGCACATACTCCGCTTCGGCCAACTTCGGCGCCACAACCTACGACTGGGCCAACATGCTCAACTCCTACTCCGGCTCGTCGACCACAGCCCAGCAGAATGCCGTGGCCACGCTGATGTACCAGGTGGGAGTGATGAGCAACATGAAGTACAACCCCTACGGATCAGGCACCACGGAGGTTGACGCCGCCGTGGGTCTGATCAACCACATGGGCTACGACAAGGCGATGCGCTGGCTCGACCGTAAATGGTTCACCGTGAGCGAGTGGAACGACCTGGTGTATGCCGAGGTGGCAGCCGGACGCCCCGTGCTCTACGGCGGTGACGACGGCTCGGAGGGTCACGAATTTGTGTGCGACGGTTACCGCAGCGACGACTACTTCCACATCAACTGGGGATGGTCGGGCACATCCGACGGCTACTTCCTGCTGTCAGCCCTCAATCCCCCCTCGCTCGGTGCCGGTGGCGGCAATGGCGGCTACAACTACAACCAGTCAGTGGTAGTGGGCATACAGCCCGCCAAACCCGGCTCTGAGATAGCACCCGTGGTCAACATCGAGGGCAACCTCACCGCAGATTGCACATCCTACACCCGCAACTCCGCCACAACTGTCACCCTGACCACCACAGGTGGCACATACACAGGCTTCTACTCCGACGCGCTCACCACTCTGACCTACACCTTCGGCGTAGAGTGCGCCTGGGCCGACGGCACCTCAACCTACATCACAGCCAGTACCAACACCTTGCAGCCCATGTATGGCATCAACACCATTTCTGTGCCTGCCACGAGCTTCCCTGTAGGACAGTACAAGGTCTATCCCGTGGCCAAAGCCACCGGCTACGACTGGCAGCGCATGTACTATGAGAGCGGAGCCACCGACCACCTGCGTTTTGAGGTCACCGAGACATCAATCAACACCGTCGGTGGTGAGGCCTCAGTGATTGACTTCTACGCCCTTGGTGGCAGCGCCGAGGTGGGCACCGAGGCTGATCCCGTAGTCTTTGAATACACAGCCAAGCCCGAATTTGACGTGGCTATCAAGTGCACCATCGGTCCGTGGGAAGATGAGGTATCGCTCGCCTTCTTCGACCTCGCCGGCAACAAGGTATGGGAGTCGTCGACTGAGGATGTGTCGCTGCGCAGCAACCGCACCTGGGACAACTACTACACCGGTCCATGGTCGGCACTGAGCTACAACACTGCCTATCGCGCCACCCCCTACGGCGTGGCCAGCCGCGGACTCACCAACGAACCCATCTACTTCATGATCAAGGATAAGAGCGAATCTGTCGCAGCCATTAGCGCCGATGCTGACGCCCCCGCGCGCTACTACAACCTTCAGGGCATCGAGATCACCAATCCGCAGCGCGGACAGCTCCTGATCCTCCGCCAAGGCGACACATCCACCAAGGTCATCTACTGACCCCCATCCCCACCGGGGGCTTCGGTCAGGCGCAGAGCCACCGTGCCCGGCGGCTTCGCCGCCGGGACTTGCAGGGGTGGTTAGCGGAAGGCTACGGTCTTGTTGTAGACGAAGTTGGCGAGCGTGTATACCACCATGCCAATCAGGGTGGCCACACCGTAGGAGCTGAGGGTGAAGCCCATTATGTGCCACTCCATGCCGCTGATGGGTGAGTGGAGGTTGATGCCGAGCACCACTCCCAATTGCAGCACGTAGCACAGCCCGAAGCCGATGGCAAACTTCACAGCCTCGCGGCGGAAGCTCTTCTTGGAGCGGAACACCCATGTCTTGTTCCAGAGGAATGAGTTGACCACGCCGGCTATGTAGCCCAGGGCGTTGGAGAGTATCTCAGGCACTCCGAGCAGCGACTTGCAGACGAAGATTACGATCAGCGTCACCAGCGTGTTGATCACGCCCACCACGGCGTATTTGATAAACTGTGTGGTGGCGCGCTGCTTGGCCAGCTCGGTATTGGTAAGTGGGTGATTGTCGGTATGCTTTATCATGGTTTAGCTTTTGATGATTGGGAGTGTCCAGTGGTAGTATGTGGCCAGCAGACGCAGTATGATCACGGTGAAGGCGCAAGCCACCCCCTGCCCTATCGGCGTGCCTCCCACTTGTCCCACAATCCAGTAGACCACGCCGCCGGCTATGCATGCTGTGGCGTAGATCTCCTTACGGAAGAAGATGGGTTCCTGGTTGATGAGGATGTCGCGAAGCACTCCACCGAAGGCGCCGGTGATCATACCCATGATGATCGCCACCCACATGGCGAAGTGGGCGTCGAGGGTCTTCTGTATACCTATTACAACGAAAAACGACAGGCCGATGGTGTCGAATATGTTGAGCATCTTGCCGCTACCCACCAGCAGGCGGCGGAATACCACCACCACGGCGAAGGCCACGCCCGTAACCGCCACATACCACCAGGTCTGCATCCAGAACACGGGTATGTCAAGCAGCAGGTCGCGCAGCGTACCGCCACCGATCGCCGTCACCAGACCCACGGTGTAGGCCCCGAACCAGTCGAATCGCTTGATTGAGGCCCAGCGGATGCCGCTGATGGCGAAGGCCACAGTGCCTATCACCTCGATTAGGAACAAGAATGTTGACTCTAACATCGTCTATCGCTGTTTGTTATAGTATCTGCACCACTCGCGGATGCCGCAGTTGAGGCAGTCGGGGCGACGTGCCCTGCACACATATCGTCCATGCAATATGAGCCAATGATGGGCGCGCGCCACCTTGTCGACGGGGATATACTTCATGAGCGTGCGCTCGGTGGTGAGGGGTGTCTTGGAGTTGGTGGTCAGACCTATGCGCTCCGACACGCGGAACACGTGGGTGTCGACCGCCATCGCCGCACGGTCGTAGACCACAGCGAGTATCACGTTGGCTGTCTTGCGCCCTACGCCGGGGATTGTTAGCAGCTGGTCGATGTCGGAGGGCACTTGCGAGTCGAACTGCTCCACCAGCGTGCGGGCCATGCCTAAGAGCGAGCGGGTCTTGTTGTTTGGGTACGACACCGACTTGATGTACTCATACACCTCCTCGGCAGTGGCCGCGGCGAGCGACTCGGGCGTGGGGTATGCCTCAAACAGCGGTGGGGTGATCATGTTGACGCGCTTGTCGGTGCACTGTGCCGACAGTATCACGGCCATCAACAGGTGGAACGGGTTGCCGTTGTATACCAACTCCGTCTTCGGGTCGGGCATATCAGCCTCAAACCACTTCAGCACCGCGGCGTATCGCTCCTTGACTGTCATATCATTTGAGCATATGTTGTGTACCGACAAGACCTAAATAGCAAGCCCCGAGGCCACCGAACATGGTGATCCCTACGTATATCAGAGCCGGACCAATCATCCCCTTCTCCACAAACTCTATGGCGTCGCGGGTGAAGGCTGAGTAGGTGGTGTAGCCACCGACCATCCCCACAGAGAAGAAGAGACTCCACAGCCGCGAGAATTCAAAGTGCTGGAAGAATGCCGTGAATATGCCTATAATCAGGCAGCCGGTAATGTTGATGCCCACGGTGTAGTAGTAGGGGTTATGGTCGAATATGCCCATGTATGTGACAGCGTGGCGCGACATCGCTCCGATGGCGCCACCTATCCCCACAAGGGTAAACTCCAATACATGCGGTGACATGACGTTGACCGTATTAGTGAGCGGCGGTGAATTCCTGGAGGAAGCGTACGTCGTTCTCCGAGAACATGCGCAGGTCCTTGACCTGGTACTTGAGGTTGGCGATGCGCTCCACACCCATGCCTAAGGCAAAGCCTGTGTACTTCACGGGGTCGATGCCGCACGACTCAAGCACGTTGGGGTCCACCATGCCGCAGCCGAGTATCTCCACCCAGCCGGTGCCCTTGCAGAACGAGCATCCCTTGCCACCGCAGAGGTTGCAGGAGATATCCATCTCGGCTGAAGGCTCGGTGAAGGGGAAGTAGCTGGGGCGCAGACGTATCTGTGTCTCCGGGCCGAACATCTCCTGGGCGAAGTAGAGCAGAGT
Source organism: uncultured Muribaculaceae bacterium (assembly GCA_964628905.1). GTDB lineage: Bacteria > Bacteroidota > Bacteroidia > Bacteroidales > Muribaculaceae > JAJPXC01. Next base: position 78,928 of record CAZVNS010000001.1, read on the forward strand.
CTGGCGCAGGTCGGCGTACGACACATTCTCGTCGACATAGAGCGCCTCCACCTGGTGGAAGAAGCAGTGGGCGCGTGCCGAGATTGCCTCGTTGCGGTAGACGCGGCCGGGGCAGATGATGCGGACCGGGGGCTTCTGGCGCTCCATGGTGCGCGACTGCACCGATGAGGTGTGGGTGCGCAGCAGCACGTCGGGGTTGCGCTGGATGAAGAATGTGTCCTGCATGTCGCGGGCGGGGTGGTCGTCGGCGAAGTTCAGAGCGCCAAACACATGCCAGTCGTCCTCCACCTCGGGGCCATCGGCGATGGTGAAGCCCAGTCGGCGGAAGATGGCGATAATCTCCTCGCGCACCAGCGACAGAGGGTGGCGGGTGCCAAGCTCCAGGGTCGAGCCGTCGCGGGTCAGGTCGAGGCCTGTGGCCGACTGGTCGACATTCTCCAGAGTCTCGCGCAGCGAGTTGATACGTTCGGTGGCTTCCTCCTTTAGGCGGTTAAGCTCCTGACCGATTGTGCGTTTCTGGTCGGCGGGGACGCTGCGGAAATCGTTCATCAACGCCGGAATCAATCCCTTTTTGCTCAAATATTTCACTCTCAGAGCCTCCACCTCAGCGAGGTCGCTGGCAGTGAGTGCCTCGATTTCGGCTCTCAGTGAATTAATCTTATCAATCATTTTTCTACGTAGATTTTGCTTTTCTTTTGCGCAAATTTACAAAAAATAACAGTAGATTGTGTAAATTCGCCAACAAAACACATCCTTACCTGTCTTACCATGGAAGATAATCGCATTACTCTGTCGGCCCAATGGCCTGATATGCCAAATTTTCAAGACGGTATCCGCCGCGCTCCTGACCGCGGATACACCCTCAACGAGGCTAAAACCATCACAGCACTGAAGAACGCCCTGCGCTACCTCCCCCCGGAGCTGCACGCCAAGGCTGCCCCCGAATTTCTCGAGGAGCTGCGCACACGCGGACGCATCTACGCCTACCGCTGGCGTCCTGAGGGCGACCTCAAGGCCAAACCCATCGACCAATACAAGGGGAAATGCTTGGCCGGTAAGGCCTTCCAGGTGATGATCGATAACAACCTGTGTTTCGACATCGCACTCTACCCATACGAACTCGTGACCTATGGCGAGACCGGCCAAGTGTGCCAAAACTGGCTCCAATATCGACTGATTAAGAAATACTTGGAGGAACTCACCGACGAGCAGACACTCGTGATGGAGTCGGGCCACCCGTTAGGCCTCTTCCCCTCGCGCAAGGATGCGCCCAGAGTAATCATCACCAACGCCATGATGGTGGGTATGTTCGACAACTCCCGCGACTGGCATGAGGCGATGCAGCTCGGAGTGGCCAACTACGGCCAGATGACCGCCGGCGGGTGGATGTACATCGGCCCTCAGGGCATAGTGCACGGCACATTCAACACCCTGCTCAACGCCGGACGCATGAAGCTCGGCGTCAAGGAGGATGGCGACCTGGCCGGACACCTCTTCGTATCGTCGGGCCTCGGCGGCATGAGCGGCGCTCAGCCCAAGGCCGCTGAGATAGCCCGCGCAGCTGCCATCATAGCCGAAACCGACCAGTCGCGCATCGATACCCGCATGCGCCAGGGGTGGGTGGGGCACGTCACCGAGGATATAGCCCAAGCCTTTGCGCTGGCCCGCGAGGCTATGGCCAATAAAGAGCCGATATCGATAGCCTACCACGGCAACGTGGTGGACCTGCTCGAGTATGCCGTGGCTCACAACGAGCACATCGACCTGCTGAGCGACCAGACTTCGTGCCACGCCGTCTACGAGGGGGGCTACTGCCCCGCCGGACTCACCCATGAGCAGCGCACCGAAATGCTCCACGCCGACCCCGAAGGCTTCCGCCGCGAGGTCGACCGTTCGCTCCATCGCCACTATCAGGCCATCAGGGCCTTGGTGGACCGCGGCACCTACTTCTTCGACTACGGCAACTCGTTCATGAAGGCTATGTACGATGCCGGGGTCAAGGAGATGTCGCGCAACGGAGTCGACGAGAAGGATGGCTTCATCTGGCCATCGTACGTCGAGGATATCATGGGCCCGATGCTCTTCGACTACGGCTACGGCCCCTTCCGCTGGGTGTGCCTCTCAGGTAAGCATGACGACCTGGTGAAAACCGACCATGCAGCCATGGAATGTATCGACCCGACACGCCGCGGGCAGGACCGCGACAACTACAACTGGATACGCGATGCCGAGCGCAACGCCCTGGTTGTCGGCACCCAAGCCCGCATACTCTACCAGGACGCTATGGGCCGACTCAACATAGCCCTGCGCTTCAACAAGATGGTGCGCGACGGCGAGGTGGGGCCGATAATGCTCGGCCGCGACCACCACGACGTCAGCGGCACCGACTCCCCATTCCGCGAAACCTCCAACATCAAGGACGGTTCTAACGTGATGGCCGACATGGCCGTGCAGTGCTTCGCCGGCAACTGTGCCCGCGGCATGAGCCTTGTGGCGCTCCACAACGGCGGTGGCGTAGGCATCGGCAAGGCCATCAACGGCGGCTTCGGCATGGTGCTCGACGGCTCGGCGCGTGTCGACGATATCCTCAAGCAGGCCATGCTCTGGGATGTGATGGGTGGAGTGGCGCGCCGCTCCTGGGCCCGCAACTCCAACGCCATGTCGACCGTGGCTGAATGGAACTCCCAGCACCCCGACTTTGCCATCACCGAGCCCTATCTCGCCGACGAAGCACTCCTCCGCAACCTGCTGTAGTTTGGGTTTTTAGAGTTTTTAAGTTTTAAAGGCCTCAAGAGAGCGAAGCTGTTCAGTTCAAGCGCAGCGCGCTTGTAATTCCCAAAAATCCATATCCCCTCATAACCAATGAAACAGATTATCGAATGTGTCCCCAACTTCTCTGAGGGACGCGACAAGCAGAAAATCGAACAGATAGTCGACAACTTCCGCGGCCGCCAGGGCGTGAAGCTCCTCGACTACTCAGCCGACGAAGACCACAACCGCTGCGTAGTCACCGTGGTGGGCGAACGCGACGCCCTCCGCGACGCTGTGCTCGCAGCCGTCGGCACCGCCGTCGAAATCATCGACCTCACCCGCCACCAGGGGCAACACCCCCGCATGGGTGCCGTCGACGTGATACCATTCATACCCATCAAGGGCGCCACCATGGAAGACTGCATCGCCCTCTCTAAGGAGGTCGGTCAGACCGTGGCCGAGCTATACTCCCTCCCCGTATTCCTCTATGAGAAGTCGGCCTCTGCACCTCACCGCGAGAACCTTGCCGCCATCCGTAAAGGTGAATTCGAGGGGATGGAGGAGAAAATCCAACTTCCCGAATGGGCTCCCGACTATGGGCCCAAGCACCGCCACCCCACAGCCGGCACCGTGGCCATCGGCGCCCGCATGCCCCTTGTGGCCTTCAACATCAACCTCAACACCAACCGCCTCGACATAGCCACCGCCATCTCCAAGCGTATACGCCACATCAACGGCGGCTACCGCTTCGTCAAGGCTATGGGGGTAGACCTCGCCGACCGCGGCATCGTGCAGGTGTCGATCAACATGACCGACTTCACCCGCACAGCCCTCTACCGCGTGTTTGAAACCGTACGCTTCGAGGCCCAACGCTGGGGCGTGACCATCGCCGGCAGCGAAATCATCGGCCTGGTGCCAATGCAGGCGCTGGTCGACACCGCCGAATACTACCTCGGCCTGGAGGATTTCTCTATCGATCAAGTACTCGAAACCCGTATCGCCGAATAGAATGCTCACGCAAGCCTATACCAACTGCAAGGTAGTCAGCCCTTTAGGCCACTCTGCTCTACACGGTGCCGACATGGGACGGCTTCTCACCATCGACGACGCCACAGTGATAGTGGTCGACGGCATGATTGCCGCTGTGGGGACCTCAGCCGAGATTGAGATCCCAGAGGAAGCCAAGGAGTACAATCTCGGCGGCAAACTGCTGCTCCCGGGGTTTGTCGACTCCCACACACACCTGATTTTTGGCGGATACCGTGCCGATGAGTTCAAGATGCGCCTCGAAGGTGCCTCCTATATGGAAATAATGCAAGCCGGGGGCGGCATACAGTCGACCGTCGACGCTACACGCATGGCTTCGGAGGATGAGCTCTACGACAACGCCCTCAACCTGCTCCACCGCATGTGGCAGATGGGAGTCACCACCGTCGAAGCCAAGAGCGGCTACGGACTCGATGTCGACACCGAGCTTAAGATGCTGCGGGTGATACAGCGCCTCAACCGCTCGGCCGACAACCCCGTGCGCATCATCCCCACCCTGATGGCCGCGCACGCCATACCCCGCGAGTACGGCGGCGATGCCGACGCCTACGTGGATCACATCATCGCCGACATGCTCCCGCAGATGAGGGAATTGGCTCAGAATTGCGACGTGTTCACCGAGCGCGGAGTGTTCGAAATCGATGCCTCGCGCCGACTCATGTCGGCCGCTAAAGCCTTGGGTTACAGGCTCAAATTCCACGCCGACGAGATCGTGACACTGGGCGGGGCTGAATTGGCTGTCGAATTAGGAGCGCTGTCCGCCGACCACCTGCTGCACGTCAGCGACGAAGGCGTACGCGCCCTCGCCGCGAGCGACACCGTGGCAACCCTGCTCCCCCTGACAGCCTTCGCCCTCAAGGAGCCATACGCCCCAGCACGCCGTCTGATCGACGCCGGAGCAGCCGTGGCCCTGGCCACCGACCTCAACCCCGGCTCTTGCTTCTCCGGCTCGATACCGCTCACCATCGCCCTTGCTTGCATCTACATGCACATGACCATCGAGGAGGTGATCACAGCCCTGACCCTCAACGGAGCCGCCGCCCTCGGCATCGCCGGCGAGACCGGCTCAATCGAGGTGGGTAAGCGAGCCGACCTGATTACCCTCGACACCGACAACATCAACCAGCTCCCCTACTACATAGGCATGAACCTGGTATTGAGATAAATAGTAGGATCGCTCCCCGGAGCGTCCGCGATAACACAATAAAACTATGTTAACCCATAAGTCAGTCAAAGATTTCCTCGCCTCTACAGCTGCCAACGAGCCGGTGCCCGGTGGAGGTTCAGTTTCAGCCCTCTGCGGCGCACTTGCAGCATCGTTAGGAGCCATGGTGGCCAACCTCACCGTCGGCCGCAAGAAGTACGCCGACGTAGAGGAGACCATGCGCCGCCTCGCCCACGAGTTCGACAAGGCCCGCGCTAAATTCGAAGAATACATCGACCTCGATGCTGAGGCCTACGCCAAGGTGATGTCGGCCTACCGCATGCCCAAGGACACCCCTGAGCAGCAGGGCGCGCGCAACTATGCCATCACCAACGCCACCTACCATGCCGCCGAGGTGCCCATGGCCGTGGCCCTTGAGGCCGCGCGCATCATGGAACTGATAGAACGCGTGGCCATCGAAGGCAACCGCAACACCGTCACCGACGCCTGCGTGGCCATGATGAACGCCCGCACCGCCGTGCTCGGAGCCGTGCTCAACGTGCGCATCAACCTCGTCTCCCTCCCCGAGAACGATGAAATAGCCGACATGAACAAACGCTGTCAGCTCCTGGTGCAGCAAGCCATAGAGCAGGAGCAGCAATTACTTTCAGCAATCACGATATGAACGCATTCAAGATAGGTTCGCAGGCCCTCACATACTCGCTGATCGAGAAAATCCTCAACGAGCGCCTGCAACTCGAATTATCCCCTGAGGCCATCGACCGCATACAGCACTGCCGCGACTACCTCGACGCAAAGATGGGGCAGGACCAGGAGCCGATCTACGGCGTGACCACCGGCTTCGGCTCGCTATGCTCAGTTCAGATAGGCACCGACCAGCTCACCACGCTCCAGGAAAACCTCGTCAAAAGCCACTCATGCTCAGTGGGCACACCCGTCGACCCGGTTGTGGTAAAGCTGATGCTTCTGCTCAAGGCTCAGGCGTTGTCGAGCGGCTACAGCGGTGTGCAGGTGACCACCGTGCAGCGCATCGTCGACTTCTACAACAACGACGTACTGCCCATAGTCTACGACCGCGGTTCGCTCGGCGCCTCAGGCGACTTAGCCCCGCTGGCCAACCTCTTTCTGCCACTTATTGGCGAGGGTGAGGTGTTCCATCGCGGAGAGCGCATGTCAGGCCGTGAGGCGCTCGCTATCAACGGCTGGGAACCCATCACGCTCAAATCCAAAGAAGGTCTGGCGCTGCTCAACGGCACCCAGTTTATGAGCGCCAACGCCATCAAGGCCCTCATCGACGGCTGGCACCTGGTGCACTGCTTCGACATGGTGGGAGCGCTGTCGCTCGACGCCTACGACGGCCGCATCGAGCCATTCGCAGCCTGCCTGCAGCAGGTGCGTCCCCACCAAGGGCAGATCGACACCGCCCGCGTATACCGCAACCTGCTCCGCGGCTCGCAGATCATCTCCCGGCCCAAATCGCACGTTCAAGACCCCTATTCCTTCCGCTGCATCCCCCAGGTGCATGGCGCCGTAAAGGATGCGATGATCCATGTCACCGAGGTGCTCCACACCGAAATCAACGCCGTAACCGACAATCCCACAGTGTTTCCCGACCTCGACCTGGTGCTCAGCGGAGGCAACTTCCACGGCGAACCCATCGCCCTGGTATTCGACTACATGGGCAACGCCCTGTCGGAACTCGGCAACATCTCCGAGCGCCGTGTAGCCCAGCTCATCCTCGGCAACCGCGGTCTCCCCGAATTCCTCGTCGCACACCCCGGCCTCAATTCCGGCTTCATGATACCCCAATATGCAGCCGCCTCGATGGTGAGCCAAAACAAGATGTACGCCTGGCCCGCATCGTGCGACTCCATCGTCAGCTCCAACGGCCAAGAGGACTTCGTGTCGATGGGCGCTAACGCCGCCACCAAGCTCCACAAGATCATCGACAACCTCAAGTATATCGCCGCCATCGAGCTGCTCAACGCCGCACAGGCCCTCGAATTCCGCCGCCCGCTCAAGTCGTCGCCCTTCATCGAAGAGCTGGTACACGCATACCGCGAGGTGGTACCGTTCGTGGTTGAGGATGTGGTGATGACCGACTACATCACCCGCACCATGACATTCCTCAACAACTACCGTATCAACGTTCCCGACGAGCCGGATGAATGATCATAAACAACTAATAATTAACTAAAAATGAAGAAAATTACAGCTATCTTAGCCACAGCGACGCTCTGCTTCGCAATGTCAATGACATCATGCTCCAAAAAGCACAATGCAGCCGCCGACGACGAGTCGACCTCAACCTCCGAGACCACCGAGGCATCAGCATCCTCAACCTCAACCGAACTCCAGCCCGCATCCAATATGACTCCCGAGCAACAAATCATAGCCATCATCAACGAGGGTATCGCCAAAATCCAAACTGCCACCACCCGCGAGCAGTTTAGTCAGATCACAAGAGAAATTAACGATAAGGTCGAGGCCTGGATCAAACGCAACCACGAGCTTGACAAAAATCCCACCCCCGCAATGGAGGCCGCAGCCCAGGCATTTCATGAAGCATGCGACCTGCAGCAGCAGGCCATCCGCACCGGCAACGTAGGCCTCCCCGAGGGTCCCTACAACTCTGTAGTGGAGGAAGCCGACGTGATGGACATGAACGACTTCTAAAGAAAGCCCCCACCCGCAAGCGCGATGCGCTTGAGCTGGACAGCTTCGCGCTCTTGCCCCACCAAGAGCGCGGAGCTGTCCCGTTCAAAGGCAGCGCCTTTGCCCCACCCCATCCCGGAGTCCTCCGGGGAAAAACACAAGCGAGGCCGTGTCGGTGATGACACGGCCTCGCAGTGGGTGGGCGCTGAGGGATTCGAACCCCCGACCCTCTGCTTGTAAGGCAGACGCTCTGAACCAGCTGAGCTAAGCGCCCGAGGTCTCTTCCTCGGAAAAGCGTTGCAAAGTTATGGCGATTTTTTGGAGCGCGCAAATTTTTTTTGCGCTTTTTTTCAGCTTTTTTCTTAACTTTGTCCCTGACAATGGTCCTATTGGGCTGTTGGCTACGAGTTAATGCACTGAAGTTTAATCGATTAAACATCCTACCCTCATTATGACACAAGTGCGTCCAAAAAAATCTCTCGGCCAACATTTTTTAACCGATCTCTCAATCGCGCGGCGCATCGCCGCGACGCTTGAGCCTTACAAGGACCTCCCGGTGCTCGAAGTGGGCCCGGGCATGGGTGTGCTCACCCAGTATCTCGTGGCCGACGGCCACGACGTGAAGGTGGTGGAGCTCGACTCGGAGAGCGTAGCCTACCTTAACTACAACTTCCCTGAGCTCCAGGGGCGTATCATCGAGCACGATTTCCTCCGTCTCGACTTGGCAGAACTTTACCCCGATGGACAGAAGTTCTGTGTGATAGGCAATTACCCCTACAATATATCGTCGCAGATATTCTTCAAGGTGCTCGACTACCGCGATCAGGTGGTGGCGTGCTCCGGCATGCTCCAGCGCGAGGTGGCCGAGCGGCTCGCCGCCCCCGCCGGCAAGAAGGCGCGCGGCATCCTGAGCGTGCTGCTCCAGGCCTGGTACGACGTTGAGTATCTGTTCACCGTCGACGAGAAGGTATTCAACCCGCCCCCAAAGGTGAAGTCGGGCGTGGTGATGATGCGCCGCAATGGCGTCACCGACCTCGGTTGCGACGAGGCACTGTTCAAGACCGTGGTCAAGACCTCCTTCGGGCAGCGCCGCAAGACCCTGCGCAACTCCCTGCGCGGACTCCTCCCCGCGGGCGTGACATGGCCCGACGCCGCATTGGGGCAGCTCCGCCCCGAGCAGCTCACCGTAGAGCAATTCATCGAGTTAACCAACACCATAGCTAACCTGCGCAACGCCAATCAGTAATGCAAGAATACTCACCCGAATACCTCGAGCATATCCGCGACATCATAAGCCGCGGCGACAATGAGGCCGCACGCGCGGAGTTGGCCAAGCTCCACCCCGCCGACATCGCCGAGCTATACCAGGACCTCGACCTGGAGGAGGCTGAATTCCTCTACCACCTGCTCGACGAGGACACCGCAGCCGACGTGCTGATGGAGCTCGACGAGGACGACCGCCGCAAGCTGCTGCGCGACATGCCCGCCGAGGAGATCGCCAAGCAGGTGATCGACCACCTCGACACCGACGACGCCGTCGACATCATCCAGGAACTCGACGAGGAGGACCGCGACAAGATCCTCAGCCACATCGACGACATAGAGCAGGCGGGCGACATCGTCGACCTGCTGCAATACGACGAGGACACCGCCGGCGGTCTGATGGGCACCGAGATGATTGTGGTCAACGAGAACTGGTCGATGCCCGAATGCATCAAGCAGATGCGCGTGCAGGCCGAGGACATGGACGAGATCTACTACGTCTATGTGGTCGACAACGACGAGAAGCTCCGCGGAGTGCTCCCTCTGAAGGAGATGATCACACACCCCTCGGTGTCAAAGATCAAGCACGTGATGGAGGTTGACCCCGTGGCCGTCAAGGCCGACACCCCCATCGACGAGGTGGCCCTCGACTTTGAGAAATACGACCTTGTGGCGATGCCCGTGGTCGACTCCATAGGCCGACTGGTGGGACGCATCACCGTCGACGACGTGATGGACCAGGTGCGTGAGGCATCGGAGCGCGACTACCAGTTGGCATCAGGTCTGTCGGCCGACGTCGAAACCGACGACTCATTCTTCGCCCAGACCAAGGCGCGACTGCCGTGGCTGCTGATAGGCATCGCCGGCGGCATCGGCAACTCGCTGATACTCGGCAACTTCGAAACCGGATTTGCCACCAACCCCGCCATGGCGCTCTTCATCCCCCTGATTGGAGGCACCGGCGGTAACGTCGGCATACAGTCGTCGGCGATCATCGTGCAGGGCCTCGCCAACGGTTCGCTCGACGTGAAAAACTCCGTCAAGCAGATTTTCAAGGAGCTTGGCGTGGGCCTGCTCAACGCCATGATCATATCGCTGCTTGTGTTCATCTATACGGCATGCACCTTAGGCCCGTGGCAGGCCACTACGATAGCCGTGTCGCTGTCGCTGTTCGCCGTGGTGATCTTCGCCTCGGTGTTCGGCACGTTCGTGCCTCTGACCCTTGAGCGGTTCAAGATCGACCCCGCGCTCGCCACCGGCCCGTTCATCACCATCACCAACGACATCATCGGCATGGTGATCTACATGTCGATATCCTACGCCCTAATGTCGTATTTCGGCAACATAGTATAACCCCCTACCCTATTATGGAAAAGACACTTATCTTATCAGCCGCCATCGCAGCGGCTCTATCGCTGGCTTCGTGCGGTTCCGACTCCTCAAGCTCATCTGCGGGAGAGCGCCAGCCCGACTCCTCGACCGACCTCACCCCCGAACAGATCGACTCGGCCGAAATCGCCACACAGCGCATTATAGACATATACACCAATGCCATCAAGAGCATCCGACGCGCCGAGACAGTGCAGCAAATCGAGGATATCGACCGCGGGCTGAGCATCGACATGGAGAACATCCCCGCAGGAACCGCTTTTAACGCCTCTCAGCGCGCCCGCGTCAAGGAGGTGGAGGCTGAATACTTCGACGTGCGTTTAGCGCGGGACAACAAGCTTAAATACGGTCAGGAGCAACCCGACGAATCGATACCCGCCGACGAGTTCATGTCGCGCGAGGACTGACAAGCCAGACAGGTCAGACTCCTCCCCACAAAGATAGCAGCGAGGGCCGCCCCGGATTGGGAGCGACCCTCGCTGTGTATTCTATTGATGTGGATTACATGCGGACCTTAGCTGAGGTGGAGCCTTGGCGGCGTATCACCATCTGGCCGGGCTGGGGCTCGGCGACGCGGATGCCCTGGAGGTTGTAGTACTCAACGGGGGCAGAGGCGTCGCGGTCGGGGTTGAGCAGCTCTACGCCACCGAGCTCGCCGGTGAACTTCACATAGTACTTGCTGGTGCCGGCGGAGATGGTGCCGCGGCCCACGGCTACGGGCACGAACTGGTAGGTGGTGCCGGCCTGCAGCTCCTCGCTCTCGTCGGAGTTGACGTAGAGGCTCTGCGATGAGGTGTCACCCTCGTTGAGGGTCAGGGGCACCTGTGTGGTCTCACCCATTGTCTCACCTGAGTTGAGGTCGAGCAGCACGGCTGCGAGGATTTCGTTCCATGTGCCGGCGGTGCACTCCACACCCACCTTGATTTCGCCGGAGAAGTCGATGGTGGCGGGACGTGAGGCGGCGGTGCCGCGCGACGATGAGCCCACGAAGAGCACGTTGGTGACGGAGGCTATACCCTTTGAGGGATCCTCGGTGATTTCAATCGACTGGCCTGAGCCGTCGATGATGTTATAGGTGTTGTCTTGGACGGTGGCGAGAGCCATGGTGTAGCGGCCGAGGTCGATGTCGGAGGGTATCTCGAGTGTCCACGTGGCCGAGTAGGTCTTGTCGGGATCGGGGAGTGACAGGGCATTGATGCCGCTCGCGGCGTAGAGTGTCGAGCTTTTGTAGAGGATCAATGCCACATTGCCGGAGAATTCGACGTTGGACTGCAGCTGCATGGTCACGTCGTAGGTTACGCCGGGGTACCATGTGCCTTCGGGGGTTACGTCAGTGATATAAGTGGAGATCTGGGGTGTGGGCTGGTCGCCGGTGACGATGATGGCATCGTCGGTGACGTCGAGGTGGCAGTAACCCAAGGTGTTGTTGAGGGTGTAGACGGGATACCATACACCTTGAGTGTACTCACTGGTGAGAGCTGCCACGGGGTATACGTCGTAGGAGCCAACGGGGAATGTCGTGGCGTAAGCGCCCATTCCTGCGAAGCCGTAGAGCGACTTGAGCTCACCCTGGAATGTGGGTATGTAGGAGGTTGAGCCGTCGGCTTTCACGAGCTTGAGGGCTACAACGAGATCGAGGTCGGCGGGAGATACGGAGTAGATGGTGGTGGGGAAAATCACCGCCGTACTGCCGTTACGGGTGTACTTGGTGCGGTCGGTGGTGAAGGCGTCGTCGCAGTAGAGGGTGGGGATGTAGTTGTGTCCCTCCACGGGGTCCTGGATGCCGATCAGGGCTGAGTTGTCGCGGTTGTAGCCGGCGTCGCCCGAGCCTCCACCGATGCCTGTGCCCTCGGGGTCGAGGTCGGTGATCAGGAAGTAGCCGTCGTAGTAGCCTCCCCAGCCCCAGTTGATATGGAATAGCTCGGTGTCCTGCTGCATCTGGAAGCCGGAGCACACGAAGGCGTGGCCCACGGTGCCGTCGTTACCGCAGATCATCACGGGGCGGCCCTCCTGAAGCTCGCTGTAGATCAGGTCGGCCCACTCCTGGTCGCTGTACCAGTTGCGCTGCACGTACTGCAGGTGCTTGTCGTAGTTGAAGTATTTGAGCATACCCTGGGCGGCGTAGAGGTCGCTTGTGCCTGAGCCTGAGGGTGAGTAACTCATCTTGGAGGCGAAGCCGCAGTCGAGCATCAGTTTGGCCACGGCGTCGGCCTCGGCGGTGGAGTATGAGCCGTTGTATGAGTCCTTCATGTTGGCCCAGTCGTACTTGCTTTCGTCGAAGTTGACGGTGACGCCTTGGATGGTCACAGAGCCTCCCTGGGCCTGCTTGGGCCATGCCCACACGTTCATCAGCTGTGCCATGGCGGTGGCCACGCAGCCGGTCACTGAGCGCTGTCCGTTGACCATGGGGCACATGTTGTAGAAGGGTTTCGACTGGTTCCACTTGGTCTTCACGATGGGAGAGATGTCCTCCTTCGAGGCTGCCTTCTTCACTGACAGGCTCTGGGGCAGTGAGCCATCGGCCTTGGCTACGGCCTTGGCCTGGGTGTCGAGCCACCATTGGAATTCGGGGGAGATGTTGTCGAGGTCATAGGTCGACTCGTCGCTGTAGCCAAGGAGAGCGTGGGGATACTCGTCGTTGGCGGCGGCGATGATGAAGCCGGGCTGGTCAGCTGCGGCAAACACATAGACTGCGGCCTGGCCCGAGATGGGGTCGGCCGTGGTCTGAACCAACTGCAGGTCGACGGCTGCTGCCGCACGAACCTGGCTACCACTGCTTTGGAGCACACGGTCGAGTGCCTGCTCGGGTGAAATCACCGCTGCCGATGCACAGGCTGTGCCAAGCGCTAATGTGGTGAAAAGGGTAAAAATCTTATTCATTGTTGTAAAATTTGTTCGATTTGATGCACAAGTGGCGCAAAAATAGTTATTTTGCGTGGAATTGTGACAAATTAGGTATGTTAACATTGCTTAATGCCCGGCATTTTCCACCCATGAGCGGATGTAGAGGGGCGCCTCGGGGCCTACGTTGAATATCAGGTCGAGCACGCTCAATCCGGGTATGAAGCCCAGGCTGTCCTCGCGGATCTGCGGGTAGCGAATGGTCGCGGACTCACCCCGGGTGTTTGTCGCCGCGGACGCAGACTGGGTGCGGAAGTGGTTGAGCATCAGGATCGGCTCGACGATGGCGTTGGCGGCGCGGACGAGGCTCGACACCGAGGGATAACGCTCGGGGGTGTCGGCGCTTATGAGCGGCAGGAGCCGGTCGATGTAAAATTCGAAATAGGGTGTGCGCCCGTAGGCCGACTCCAGGGCTACGCGGTGCTTGTCCCACCACAGGTTGTGGGTCGACAGGGGTATGTCGTCCCAGGTAAGCGGGGAGGGGGGCTGGCGGCCTGCGCTCCATATATGCCCCACGGGCACGGTGAGCTGCAGCGGTCCGCGGGTGCCTGCTATGGTGTAGCGGTGGGTGTCCTTCAGCCGCTTGTCGCAGCGGCGGTGATAGTCCACCTCAGTGCCGGCAATAAGCTGCAAGTAGTAGTCGACCGGGGGGAAGAGCAGGGGAGGCAGGGAGGGCATGGGCTACTTCTTGTCGGGGTTGGCGTCGCGCAGCACGCGGCTCCAGCGGATGCCGCCATTGAGGAGCGATTTGTCCTTGTCGAACGATATGAGCACTCGCCATGGTGTGCCTATGATATGATCCTCAGGCACAAAGCCCCAGTAGCGGGAGTCGAGCGAGTTGTCGCGGTTGTCGCCCATCATGAAGTAGTAGCCCATCTTGAAGGTGTAGTAGTCGCGAGGCTCGCCGTCGATGTAGACGCGGCCGTCGGCGCGTAGCTCAGCGGTGGGATTGTTCTCATACACGCGGATGGCACGCTCGTAGATGTCCCATGCGGCGGGTGTAAGCTCCAGCACGTCACCCTTGCGGGGTATCCAGATACCATTTTTGCCGCCGTAGTTGGCGCGGGTCCAGTTCTGCGAAATCTTCTGCGGGAAGAGGTTGTCGCGGTAGAATGAGGGCGCTTTTACGATGTTTTTCACATGGGGATTTTTCTTGAGCTGTTCGAGCATCGACTCGGTGAGGAATGTGGAGTGGATGGGGAGCCACTGGCCGTTGGCGTTGGTGGTGAAACCGTTGTTGAGGAGCCACTGGCGCTCGGCTTCGGCGTTGGCAACCTCCTCGTCGGCGGTGGCGGGACGGCTCGACAGGGGGTCGTAGACGCCGCGGTCGTCGAGGGAGACCTCCAGCGCCTCCCAGTCGGCGTCGGTGAAGTAGGTGCCATCGGTCTGAAACAGGTACTGGAACTGCACTTGCTCCGGCATGGCCTGAGGCTCGCCATTGATATATATCTGGCCGTCAACTATCTTAATCCACTCGCCGGGGAGGCCGACGGCGCGCTTCACATAGTTCTCGCGGCGGTCGACTGGGCGATAGATCACTTCGCCGAAGCGCTCTTTGTCGCTCAGCACGCGGTCGCGGCCATATATGTAGCACATGGTATAGTAGTCCATGTTGCCCATCTGCGGGGCCTTCGACATCACGGTGTCGCCGGCGGGGAAGTTGAACACCACGATGTCGCCCGACTCCACGGAGCGCAAGCCGGGAAGGCGGTGGTACTCCAGCTGGGGCCAGTCGAGGTAGCTATTGGTGCCAATCACGGGCATGGTGTTGTGCACCAGGGGGAAGTTGACGGGGGTCAGGGGCACTCGCGGTCCGTAGACGGCCTTGTTGACGAAGAGGTAGTCGCCGGTGAGCAGCGTCTTCTCAAGCGACGATGAGGGTATCTGATAGTTCTGCCCGATGAAGGCGAACACGAAGTAAACCAATATCAGGGCGTAGACGATGGCGTCGACCCAGCTCATCACGGTGCGCGTGGTCTTATTCTCCGACTTCTTCCACCAGGTGAAGGGGATGTAGCCGGTGATGTAGATGTCAAAGAGCAGGATCAGCCCGAGGAGTAGCCAGTAGTTGTCCATCCACACGGCCCAGAGGATGTAGATGAGGGCTACGATGGAGAAGCGTATCCAGCGGGTGGTCTTATTTTCTTGAATGCGTCGGCGGAGGTCGGCCTTAAATTGGTCTTTAGTCATTATTTTGCAGTATTTTACGCTGTTTTGAGGCGTTGACAATCGGATATTTCAACGTGGTTGAGGTAGGGGCGGGATTATTTCACTGTGAGCATGTCGCGGTACATGTCGGCGAGGTCGAGCACCCCCCGGCGTGTTGCGACCCACTCGGCGGCCATGACGGCTCCGAGGGCAAACCCGTCGCGTGACTTGGCGCGGTGCTCGATAGTGATGGTGTCGATGGGGGAGTCGTAGCTCACGATATGTGTGCCTGGCACCTCTCCCTCGCGCTCATGCTCGATGAGGAGCGCTCCGTCCTCGGGAGTCTCGGCCCAGCGGGTGAGCGCGGGGTATTGGGCTATCACCTCGTTGGCCAGGGTGATCGCTGTGCCGCTGGGGTGGTCGAGCTTGTGTATGTGGTGTATCTCGCGTATCGAGGGGGTGTACTGGTCGAAGTGGCTCATGATTGAGGCCAGGTAGGAGTTGAGGGCGAAGAATATGTTGACTCCCACGCTGTAGTTCGATGACCACAGCAGGGTGCCACCTTTGGCGCGGCAGAACTCCTCGACCTCTGCGGCACGGTCGCGCCAGCCGGTGGTGCCTGACACCACCTTTACGCCGCTGTTGAGGCAGCGGGTGATGTTGTCGACGGCCGAGGCGGGCGATGTGAACTCGATGGCCACGTCGGCCGAACGGAATGTGTCGGAATCGAAGTCGGCGAGGTTGTCGCGGTCGATTATAGCCACGATCTGATGGCCTCGCTCGCGAGCGAAGCGCTCGATGGCGTGACCCATCTTGCCGTAGCCTATGATTGCTATTTTCATTGTCAAGAGAAGATTTAGCGCGAATTTAGCGAAAAACACTCGATTTATTTCGAATTCAGTCGATTTCTCTCGATTTATATCGATTTAAGTCGATTGGATTTTCGGCCTTACGGCCTCACACAATAAAAATCCCCGGGCTCGGGTGAGTCCGGGGATCGGTCCTATAGTGGGGCAGGGGATTAGTCTACATACACTGCGTAGGGGAGGGTAG
Source organism: uncultured Muribaculaceae bacterium (assembly GCA_964628905.1). Lineage (GTDB taxonomy): Bacteria > Bacteroidota > Bacteroidia > Bacteroidales > Muribaculaceae > JAJPXC01. Next base: position 95,300 of record CAZVNS010000001.1, read on the forward strand.
AGAGGTCGAGGGTGATGTGCTTCTTGCCTGTGCCACCGTTGATGGCTGCGCCACCTACGAGGAGCTGGCCGGGGTTGCCACCGAGGGTGAGGTTCTTCTCGCCTGTAACGTCGATGGTGAATGCGCCGGTGAGGTTGACATCAGCCTCCCATACGAGGTAGTCCTCAGAGGGCACGAGTGCTGTGCCGGCTACTGATATACCGCTTACGAGGTAGGTTGCGTAGTGGAGGTTGGCGATGTTAACCTCGTTCCAGTAGAGGCCTTCAGCGTCGCAGGGGAGGTTGCCGGCGCCGCCGTCGTCGCTCAACAGGCCGGGGGTTGTGGAGTCACCGTAGTTCACGCCTGCCCAGTTGGGGTCAGAGGTGTACTTGTACTGGCCGTTGAGGAATGCGAAGCCGTAGTAGATGGTGTGGTTGCCGGTATAGAGCTGCTGTGATGCGCCACCGTTCCAACCGTTGGCGTTACCGGGGGTGTAGAGCACGTCGGAAGCGGCCACTACCTTGTAGGTGAGGGTCTCCATGTTGACAACAATGAGGCTTGAGGCTTCGGCCTGAGTGCAAGCGTCGCCATTGATCACCAGCGCGCCGCTCTTGGCGGTGGGATCCTCAACGCCGTATACTACGTTGCCGTCGGCGGTCTTGACTGTCCAGCTGTTGGCAGCTACGGGGAGGTAGCAAGAGAATACGGGATCGTCGTATACATTGCCATCAGCGTGGAACATCTGTGTGCCGTTGAGGAAGTACTGCTCCTGGATCTCATTCTCAGCCTTGAAGGGCACGAGGGTGAGGTTCTGAGCGCCATAGTATGTGTCGAGGCCGCCGATGCGGGCTACCTGCTGGTTGCCCTGACCCACGGTGGCTACGGCATAAGCTTCGTAGCGCATGGCCACGGTGCCCTGGGCGGGGTTCTTGGTGAGCTTGTAGTAAGTGTCCTGGAGGTCGTCGACGGTGGTGGTGATTGTACCATCGGCGGCTACGGTGACGGGGCACTCTACTGCGCCTGTGAAGGCGTTGGTCTTATCCAGATAGAGCTTCAGGTCGAGCGAGTATCCTTCGGGAAGACCCTGGGCGGCTACAGTGCCGAGGTTGATGGGGTCGGTCGTTGCGCGGAGCGACTGCAGGTTGATCACGCCCTGAGCCTCCTGTGAGGGTGTCACAGACACTGTGGAGGCTGAGAAAATAGGCAGCTGGGGGTTCTCCTGGGGCTTGCCGGGAGCGTCCTCGATGTCGTCGCAGGCGGTGAAACCAAGTGCGAGGGCCATCATTGCCATTATAGCGAATTTTTTCATGATTTGCTGTTTTGTTTTAATGGTTAGTTGGTGTTTGGATGGGGGAGGGGAGGGGGCTCCGCAGAGCCCCCGGCTCCCTATATCCGTTGACAAACTATGGGGTTTGCCCAACATTACATATGGTCGCCTTCGTAGACGGTGAGCTCCATAGGTGTGCGGCTCATGTCTACGCAGATGGTCATCAGGCCACCACCCCAGTCGGGGAAGTTGAACGAACCCTTACCCACGACGAGCTCGGTCTGCATGATGCCGTCGGCATTGAACTCTACGTCGATGGGGTTGTCTTCAGACTGGCTACCGTAAGAGTCAACATCCCAGCCTGAGAGTGAGGTGTAGAAGCGGAACATGGCGTTGCCGGCGGGGATGTCGAATACGCCCCAGTAAACCTTAGAGCCAATCTCGTCCGTCTTCTCAAACAGTCGCCAGTCGGCGTAGTGAGCAGCGTTCATGGCCTCAGGACCCTTCCAGCCTTCGGGAGCACCTACGAGGTAGATGTAGCCGGGCTCCTTGATGGCATCCCAGCCCTGGACGGCCTTGAGGGTGATCCAGTTTGACTCGATGTAGGTCGACTCGATGTCACCGACGATAGCGGTGGCGCGGATCTTGACGGGTATGGGGTCAATCTGCTCCCAGTTGTCCTTGGAGTCGATGCCGCGGAGCTCGCACAGTGCCTCTGAGAGCTGCTGTGAGGTGACCACGACCTTGGCCTGGTTGGGCTGCTCGGGGGTGATGTTGACGGGGGTGGGGTGAGCCACGTCGCCGTTCTCATCCTTGCCTTTGTACTGGTCGTCGATGTCGACCTGGATGCCGTAGGTCACGGAGGCGATGAAGCCGTAGTCGGGCTGGCTCACGGTGAACTCAATAGCCTGGTCGTCGCCCTCGGTGAAGACGAAGGTCTCATCGGCCATGGGAGGGGTGTTGAGGACGAATGATCCGGGGGTAGGCACCTGCCATACGGGATCGTCGTCGGCGTCGCACGCGGTGAAGCCGATCATAGTGGCCAACGCTGCGAAAAGTATTGAAAGTTTTTTCATTGTAGTAACTTTTGTGTTTAAATCGTCAGACACTGATGATTAATAGCCCTGGTTTTGACCAACGGTGGGCACGTACTGGTAGGGGATAGCGTAGACGTTGCGGTAAGAGTCGATACCGGCGCCGGCGAGGACGCCACCCTTCCATGACCAGTTGTAGGTAGAGCCTGCGTAGCGGCCGAAGCGCACGAGGTCGCTGCGGCGGTGGCCCTCAAAGTAGAGCTCTGACTGACGCTCGCGGAGGATCTCGTTGGCGTTGGGGTTGTTGATGGGGCTCAGGCCTGCGCGGGCACGCACTGCGTTGAAGTAGCTGTCGTCAACACCGGTGGCTCCGTGAAGCTTGCACTCGGCGAGCATCAGGTAAGCGTCGGCCAGACGGAACAGGGGAAAGTCGGTGTCGCACACCTGGCTTGAGGGGCGAACTTCGTTAGTGTTGTAGTAGTCATCCTCGGTGGTGTAGGTGTACTTGGTGCACATGTAACCGTCGGCGTTGGGGCCGTAGTCGTAGAGGTTGGCGATGCCGATGTTGTAGAAGGGGCCGTCCCAGTCTACCTCAACATCGTTTTGCACTACCTTACCCTGATAGTAGTCGCCGAAGAAGAGCTTGCGGTTACCACCATTGTCGATCAGGTTCTGCGACAGCTCGGGACGCATGCGTACGCCGGTCCAGGGGTTAGAACCATCGAGAGTGTGCACATTCTTATCGCTGTCGAAACCGGTCTTGCCGGCGCCGAGCGATACGAGCACTGATACGGGAGCGAGCTCGTCGTAGCAGCCGGCGGTCATGTAGGTGGTACCACCCCATGTCTCATACTCGCCGCGCTTCTGGGGGATGGCCCAGAGGATCTCCTTGACACCACCGTTCTCCTTGCAAGATACGTAGCGGTCGTTTGACTCGCAGAAGAGGTATTTGTACTCGGGAGCGAGGCCGTTGGCGTTGGGGGCGATGAGCTTGAGCTGGTCGGCGCACTCCTGCCAGCGGCCGATGCCGGTGTAGACCTCAGAGTTGAGGTAGAGCTTGGCTAAGAGCATGCGGGCTGCCTCTTTGTTGACGCGGCCATAGCCTTGCTCTGAAGCTGACTTGAGGTTGGGGTTGTTGATGACGTCGAGCAGGTCGGCGGTGACTGCGTCAAAGAGCTGAGTGCGGTCGTAGGTGGGAGGGGTGTCACCGGTGGCGGTGCCGGGAGTCCAGGGGCCTTTGCCGAACAGGTCGATCATGTAGTAGTAGCAGTAAGCGCGGAGCACCTGGGCCTCAGCCTTCCAGCTCTCTACCTCCTCGGCGGGGATGCCGGCTTCGAGAGCGCCGTCGGCCTTGGAGATGAACTCGGTGCACAGACGCGATGTAGTGGCCTCACGCTGGTATGCCATGAAGCACCACATGTTGTCGGTCAGCCATGTGTTGAAGTTGAGGGCGGTGTAGCCGGGATCGTTCCACTTGTATGAGATGATGGCCTCGTCGGCTGCGATTTCCTGGAGGTTCCAGTGGCATCGCATCCATGTGCCGGCACCTCCGTCGACGCCTGAGGGAGTCAGACCGTTCTCATAGAGGAAGTTGCCGTAGAGCGAGCCAAAGTATCCCCACCACTGCTCGGCATTGGCGGGTTCCAATTGCTTGTTGGGGTCGTTGGGGGTAACGTCGAGGTCGCCGGTACAAGCACCGAAGCCGAGTGACATAGCTGCCAACACTCCAAATGCGAGATATTTAGTGAATTTCATTGATTATCTAATTTTATATGGTTGTTAGAATGTTGCAACTACGCCGACCGATACGGTGAGGGGCTTGGGATAGATGCTTGAGTCGATACCACCGAACACTTCAGGATCGATACCTTTGTACTTGGTGATGACGAAGGGGTTCTGTACGGCACCGTAGAGGCGCAGACGCAGGGCGTTGTTCAAGAGCTTGTCCCAGGTGTAACCTACGGTGATGTTGTCGCAGCGCAGGAATGATGCGTTCTGCACCCAGTAGTCAGATGCTACGAGCTCGGTTGAGCGGGTAGAGGTGAACAGGTAGGTGTCGGCCATCAGGTTGGAGATCGGGGGCACCTGGGCTGCTGATACAAATGAGTTGTCCTTCTGGTTCTGGTTGTACACCCAGTTGCCGATGTTGGCGCGGAGGGCGAAGCTGAAGTCCCAGTTCTTGTAGTTGAAGGTGTTCTGCCAGTTGAGGGTCACCTTGGGGTCGCGTGAGTGGTAGATGTACTTGTCGGCCTCGGTGATCACGCCGTCGCCGTTGCGGTCCACGTAGACGCCCTCGGCGGGAGTGCCATCGGGGTTGTAAACCTGCTCGTACACGTAGAATGAGTAAGCGGGCTGGCCCTCGCGCTGGATCTGCACGTTGACGTTGTTGCCCACGTCGCCGGTGGGCACGTCAGAGCCGTCGCCGAGCTTGGTGATCTTGTTCTTGTTCCAAGCCACGTTGATGCTTGAGGTCCACTGGAAGTTCTTGTTGACGATGGGGCGGGTTACGAGGTTGAACTCGACACCGGTGTTCTCCAAGTCACCAAGGTTCATTGGGCCTTCGGGACCGAAGTTCGAACCTGCGGGGTAGGTAACCTGGGTTACGAGCAGGTCCTTGGTGGTGCGCTTGTACCAGTCAACGCTACCGGTGATGCGGTTGTTGAGCAGGCCGAAGTCAAGACCGACGTTCCATGTGGTGGTCTCCTCCCATTTGAGGGCTGAGTTGTACTTCTGAGGTGTAACCTGGAAGATGCCGTCGTAGCCGTCTACGGGGAAGGGCACGCGTGTGCCAAGGTCGGTGGAGATGTCGTATACGGGGAGGTAGGGGAAAACCATGTCGAAGCCGTCGCCGAGGTTCTGCTGACCGGTGATACCCCATGTGCCGCGGATCTTCAGGTCAGAGAGCCAGCCGCGGGTGCCTTCCATGAATGCCTCGTCGATCAGACGCCATGCCAGCGCGACTGAGGGGAATGAACCCCAACGGTTGCCGTCGGCGAAGCGTGACGATCCATCCTGACGCATGGTGAAGGTCAGAAGGTATTTGTCCATGAAGCCGTACTGCAGACGGCCGAAGAATGATACCAACTGGTAGGGTGAGCTATAATAATATGTGGCCGAACGCTGATAGCCGTCGATGCCTTTGAGGTATTCGGCAGCATCGGCTACTGAATTGAACTTGCCGGGGTTGAACTGCTCGTTGTAGTTGTAGAAGTACTCGGCTGACCACTGGGGAGCGTAAACCTGGCTCCAGTTGTGGCCCTTGTTGGAGAAGCGCTGCCAAGAGTAGCCGGCGGTCACGTCAAGGCTCGACTTGATGGCGTCGAACTCCTTATTATAATTAAGGTAGAACTCGAGCAGGAGGTTGTAGCGTTTCTGCTTCTCATAGCTGATGGTGTTATAGCCGAGTGAGCTTTCGGGCTGCTCCTCTTGGGGCACGCCGTCAACTACCACGGGCGACCATCCACCATCGGCGTTGCGCACCAGCATGGGTACGTAGGGGTTTGATTTCCAAGCCTCAGGTGAGAAGGGATACTGGTGGTTCTGGTTCTTACCGTCGGCGTAGTCGTAGCCAAGGTTGAGGTTGGCGCGGAGCTCGCGGAGGAAGGGCATGCGCAGGTCGATCTGCAGGTTGCCGATCGACTGCCAGCTCTTACCAATCGACTGGTAGTCCATCATGCGCGATACTGGGTTGATGGCGGCCAGGGTGTTGATGGCTCCGGTCGATGTACCCGTACCTGCGGTGGCGCCACCGGCGATGTATGTAGTCCAGTTGTTGAACCAGTTGTCCTGCTTAACGGGAAGGGTGGGGTTGAAGCTCACTGCTCCACCAAGCACGCCCTGCTCGTAGTGGTTCTCCACGTAAGCGCCCTTGACGTTGGCGTTGATCTGGAGAAGACCGTCGAAGAATTTGGGGGTGAGGTTGATTGAAGCGGTGGCACGGTCCATCGAGGTGGGACGGATGATACCATTGTTGTTGGTGTAACCCACGGCTACGCGGTAGGGCACTGCGCCAAGGGCACCACCCACCGACAGGTTGTAGTCAGATGAGATGGTGGTGCGGAGTACCTGGTCCTGCCAGTCGGTAACGTCGTCGCCAAGAGCGCCTGCGGCCTGTGAGTCGGCACCGAAGGTGTTGATCACAAATTCGCGGTACTCGTCACCCTTCATCATGTTGAGGGTCTTGCGGGGGGTGTTGATGTACATGTTGGCTGCGAAGTTGACCTGGGGCTTGCCTGACTGACCCTTCTTGGTGGTGATGATGATCACACCGTTAGAAGCGCGGCTACCGTAGATGGCGGTTGCCGATGCGTCCTTGAGCACGGTCATTGACTCGATGTTCTCAGGCGAGATCAGACCAAGGGGGTTGGATGAACCCTTCACGCCACCATTGTCCATGGGCACGCCGTCGATCACGATCAGAGGGTCGTTTGAAGCGTTAAGTGAGGCTCCACCACGGATACGGATGTTACCACCCTCCGAGGGGTTACCGGTGGTGGTCACAACCACACCGGGGGTAGCACCCACCAGAAGGTCCTGGGCGGTGGTAGCCAGACCGGCCTGCACCTCGTCGGGCTTAACCACGGCTACAGAGCCGGTGGCGTCGCTCTTCTTCACAGTACCGTAACCGATTGCCACAACTTCGTTGAGCACAACCGAGTTTTCTTTAAGAGTTACGTCGATGGTGGTACGGCCGTTGACGGGGATTGTCTGCGAGTCCATACCCACATAAGAGAAGACGAGTGATGCATTGGGAGATACCTCAATGCTGTACACACCGTCGAAATCGGTGGCAACGCCGATCGATGTGCCCTGTGCCATGACACTCGCACCAATCAGGGGATCACCGTAGGTGTCAATCACGGTACCTTTCACCGTGATCTTCTGCGCTAAAGCCGGGAAGGCGCAGCATAGTGTCAGTGTCAACACCAGCCATGCTTTCCGAGTCATTTGAAAACAAATGTTCTTCATGCAAGAATTCTGTTTTAGTGTTACTTAAAAGGTTATGTTAATTATCTCTATTACTTGGTTGAAACACGACTTGGCTCAGATCGCATAGTGCTTTAAGAGTATGTAACGGACTGATGGTACAGATGTTAAGACATTTTCGGGGGCTTCCCTAATGCTGGTATCACATAATCTCTCTACATTGTTAGTTCTACGGTAATCTACAGTCACGACGTGACGCATTTTACCCTTTGAGGGAAATTCGACCACAAATTAAAGTATTATATTTTAATTTACCACAATTTAACTAAAGATTTTTCCCCATTAAGGCCAAATTTTAACTAATGTTAATTAACAAGCGCACTCCTAAGCCCGACTTAAATCGCGGAGTGCCCGACTTAATTCGACTTAAATCGAGGGGGTCGATTTAATTCGAGAGAAGTCGAGGGTCGGTCGAGGGTCGGTCGAGGGTCGGTCGAGTCAGGTCGCGGTGTCGGGATGGAAGTGGGCTGTGATCAGGCGCGCCTTGGCGGGGCCGACGGCTGCGGCGATATCCTCCGGGGAGGCTTCGCGAAGTCGCTTCACGCTCTTGAATGTGGTGATGAGTTGCTCCACGGTCTTGGGACCGATGCCGGGTATGGTGTCAAGCTCCGACACAGTCTGGCTCTTGGAGCGGCGGTTGCGGTGGTGGGTGATGCCGAAGCGGTGGGCTTCGTCGCGCAGATGCTGCACCACGCGCAGCGACTCTGAGTTCTTGTCGATATAGAGTGGGGTGGAGTCGCCGGGGAAGTAGATCTCCTCAAGTCGCTTGGCGATACCGACCACGGCGATGGCGCCGCGGAGCCCTATCTCTTCCAGGGCTTCGACGGCGGCGCTGAGCTGCCCCTTGCCTCCGTCGACCACGATGAGCTGCGGCAGTCCCTCACCCTCCTGCATCAGGCGGGTGTAGCGGCGGGTTAGCACTTCCTTCATAGAGGCGAAGTCGTCGGGACCCTCGACGGTCTTGATGTTGAAGTGGCGGTAGTCGCGCTTGCAGGGCTTGGCATCGCGGAATACTACGCACGAGGCTACGGGGTTGGTGCCCTGGATGTTGGAGTTGTCGAAGCACTCGATATGGCGGGGCAGCTCTGAGAGGTGGAAATCGGACTTCATGCGCTCCAGTATGCGGTTGGTACGCTGCTGAGGATCAGTGCGTTCCATATTTTTGAGCATGTCGATTTTGCTCTGGCGGGCGTTGCGGGTCGACACGTCGAGCAGTTTAGCCTTGTCGCCGCGCTGAGGCACGATGAAATTTACGCCATCAAGCTCTATATCAGGGAGTAAGGGAACTATCACATCGTCGTACTCCACATCGAAGCGCTGCTTGATTTCCTCCATGGCGTAGGCCAGGAGCTGCCCCTGGGTCTCGTCAAGTCGGCGGCGGTAGCGGAGGGTGTAGCTCCGCACCACGGCTCCGCGGCGCACGTGCATGTAGTTGATGAACACTTCGCGATCGTCGTCGTCGATGCCAAACACGTCGATGTCGCCCACGGTGGTCGACACGATGACGCTCTTGGAGCGGTATTTCTCCACGAGTTGCATCTTCTCCTTCAGCTCCTGGGCTTGCTCGAATTGCAGCTCCATCGACAGGCGCTCCATCTCTGCGCGGAGGTAGTCGATGATCTCAGAGGTTTCGCCTCGGAGTATCTGCTTGACGCGTTCAATCCACGTGCCGTATGTCTCAGGGTCGACCATCCCTAAGCAGCAGCCTTGGCATTTGTGCATGTGGTATTCGAGGCACAGCCGCCCCTTCCCCTTCTTGATGTAGTCGGGGGTGATGGGTATGCGGCAGGTGCGCAGGGGGAAGAGTTCGTGGACGAGCTGAATGACGGCGCGGGCCGAGCTGACGTCGGTGAATGGGCCGAAGTATTTGCCTCCGTCCTTGAGGCGCGTGCGGGTCATGAACACGCGTGGGTAAAGTTCGTTGGTGACCACGATCCAGGGGTAGGATTTGTCGTCCTTGAGGAGCACGTTGTAGCGCGGCTGGTACTCCTTGATCATGGAGTTCTCGAGGTTGAGTGCGTCCTGCTCGGTGGGCACCACAATGTAGCTCATGTCGGCGATGGCGCGGACGAGCAGGTTGGTGCGCACCGAGGGGTGGGTGCGGTTGAAGTACGACGACACGCGCCGCTTTAGCTTCTTGGCTTTACCCACATAAATCACCGTACCCTCGGCGTCGTAGTACATGTACACGCCGGGGGTATCTGGCAATATGGCGATTTTCGCCTTTAGTTCGGGTGATTTCTCGTGCTTTGACAATGTGGCGTCAGTATGTTATCAAAGAGTTAACGTCGACGTCGGCCGGAAGGTTCGCGCGGCCTTTGAGGGCGCTAAGCTCGATGATAAACGAGATGTAGATTTTCTTGGGGTTGAGTTGCTTTACCAGTTCGTAGGCTGCGGCCATGGTGCCGCCGGTGGCGAGCACGTCGTCGTGGATCACCACGATGTCGTCCTCGGTGATGGCGTCGCGGTGGATTTCGATGGTGTCTTCACCGTACTCCTTGGCGTAGGTTTTCTTGATGGTGTCGGCGGGGAGTTTGCCGGGCTTGCGGCAGGGCACGAAGCCGGCGCCGAGCTCGTAGGCGAGGATGGAGCCGCCGATGAAGCCGCGCGACTCGATGCCCACGACTTTGGTCACGCCTTTGTTGCGGTAGAGCTGCGACAGGTCGAAGCCGATGATGTGGAGGGCGCGGGGATCCTTGAATGCGGTTGTGAGGTCTTTGAAGAGGACGCCCTTGGTGGGGAAGTCCTCGACGTCGCGGATTTTTGACTTGATGTATTCCATTATAGAGTTTTTGAGTTTTTACGTTTTTGAGGCGGGGGCAAGCGCGGTGCGCTTGAACGGGACGGCTTCGCGCTAATGGGAGCCATCGAAGCTATTGTAGCCATCGATGCTATTGTAGCCATCGAAGGCCTTTATGGCTGTTGGGGTCGGAGTTTTTGTTTCACGTGGAACATGGGTAAGTCGCGGGTTATCGCCCCTTTAGGAGCAGGAGTATGTTGATATCGCTGGGCGAGATGCCGGGGATGCGCGAGGCCTGACCGACGGTGGCGGGGCGTATCTTGTAGAGCTTCTGACGGGCCTCGGTGGATATCGCAGTAATGGCCGAATAGTCGGTGTCGGGGTCGAGCTTCACGTGCTCCAGGCGCATGATTTTGTCGGCCACCTGGCGTTCGCGGTCGATGTAGCCTTGGTATTTGACCAGTATCTCGGCGGCCTCGATGACCTCGTCGCGGCGCTCGGGCTCAATCTCATTGTCGAGGAATTCAGCGAGGCTCTCTATATGCGGGGCGAGAGTGGCTATGGTGAGCTGAGGTCGGAGTATGAGATCATAGAGGCGGCAGCCGTGGGTCAGCGCCGTGGTGCCCATGGCCTCGAGGGCGGGGTTGATGAGCGCGGGTTTTATGGAGAATTCGCGGGTAAATTCGATCAGTGCGTCGCGTTGGCGCCGCTTCGACTCCATGAGCTGCACGCGCTCTTTCGACGCCAGGCCGATGGCTGCGCCGCGAGGGGTAAGGCGCATATCGGCATCATCCTGTCGCAGGAGTATGCGGTATTCGGCCCGCGATGTGAACATGCGGTAAGGCTCGTCGACACCCTTGGTGACAAGGTCGTCGATAAGCACGCCGATGTATGCCTCGTCGCGTGCCAGCGTGAACGGTTTGCGCCCCTGGGCGGAGAGTGCGGCATTGACGCCTGCCACAAGGCCTTGTCCGGCGGCCTCCTCGTAGCCGGTGGTGCCGTTGACCTGTCCGGCGAAATAGAGCCCCCTGACGAGCTTCGTCTCCAGGGTGTGGAGCAGCTGTGTGGGATCGAAAAAGTCGTACTCGATGGCGTAACCGGGGCGGTAAATCTGTACGTCGGCGAGCGCCGGGATGGTCTCAAGGGCCCGTATCTGGGTGTTCAGCGGGAGCGACGAACTGAAACCGTTGAGGTAGAACTCCTGTGTGTCCTCGCCCTCAGGTTCGAGGAATAGCTGATGCTCGTCCTTGTCGGCGAAGGTCACGATCTTGGTCTCAATCGAGGGGCAATATCGCGGTCCGATGCTCTTGATCTGGCCATTATATAAAGGTGAATTGGGGAGGTCGTTGCGGAGTATCTGATGGGTCTGCGGATTGGTGTAGACGGTGTAGCACTCGCGTTGGCGCAGCTCGCGGCGCACCGTCGGGAGGTATGAGAATTTGTGGAAATCGTCGTCACCAGCCTGCGGCACGGTCAATTCCCACTTCACGGAGCGCCCGTCGATGCGCACCGGTGTGCCGGTCTTCATCCTGTCGGTCGTGAAGCCGAGTTGGCGCAGCTGTTCGGTGATGCCCACGGCGCGGGGCTCGGCCACGCGCCCGCCGGGGATCTGGACGCATCCCACATGCATCAGTCCGTTGAGGAATGTGCCGGCGGAGAGCACAACCGATTTTGCGCGGAACTCAGCACCAAGAGCTGTCACTACACCCTCAACTTTCCCATCCTCGATGATGAGCGAATTGACCGAGTCCTGCCACATGTACAGTCCGGGGGCGTTCTCAAGCGTCGCGCGCCACAGTGCGGAGTAGCGCATGCGGTCGCTTTGGGCGCGCGGGCTCCACATGGCAGGACCTTTCGACCGGTTGAGCATCCTGAACTGGATAGCCGATCGGTCGGTGATGATACCCATCTCGCCACCGAGCGCGTCGATCTCGCGCACGATCTGCCCCTTGGCGATGCCACCCACAGCGGGGTTGCAGCTCATCTGGGCGATCTTGTTCATGTCGATGGTGATCAGCAGCGTCGATGCGCCCAAGCGAGAGGCCGCCAAAGCGGCTTCGCACCCGGCATGTCCGGCACCGATCACTATTACATCGTAGTTTGTCTTCATCGACTGATGGCGTTAAAAAGAGGTTATGTTATTCTGTATCAATCAGTTCAGATAATATTTCGAGCGATTTATCCTCCTGAGATTCCATTATTTCGCGCTGCCCGGGGGCTTTATCGTCAATTCCGCAAAGGTGGAGTACTCCGTGGATGATCACGCGGCGAAGTTCGCGGTCGTAGTCCACACCGAGCTGGGCGGCGTTGGAGGCCACGGTGTCGAGCGAGATGTACATGTCGCCCCGGAGACGTCGGCCGCGGGTGTAGTCGAAGGTGATGATGTCGGTGTAGTAGTCGTGTTGGAGAAACTGGCGGTTCACCTCAATAATCTTATCGTCGTTACAGAATATATATGTCAACTCCGCCGCCTCACGGTCGTGAGCCTCGGCGACGGCCGCAATCCAGCGGCGCAACAGGTCGACATCGAGCCGGGGCATCTCCACCCCATCGGCTATAATCTGTAGTTGTAATTCGCGTGACGCCATACTGAGACCCCATCTCATGAAATTTTTAGGCATAGGGGAACACCCTATTTAAAATATATTTACGAGATGTTTGGGTTAGTTTATATTATATTAAAATCAGTCAATTCTAATTGGTAAAAAGTTACCTGAAGTTTCGCATCCTTGGGCTATTTTATCCTTTGGTTCAGTCACATAGCTCGCCATACTCCTTCACCTGCAGGGCAAAATATACTCAAGGCTGCGACCCCTATGCCATAAAAATTTATGAGATGGGGTCTTCGGGAAATTAACCCGCAAATTTAAAAAATTTTCCATATCCCGCCAACAAAAATTTTTTACTGACGGTTACTGACGGTTTGATGTGTCATTTGCGCAGATAATTGCTCGTTGTCAAACTTTTTATTACTTTTGCGCCATATTTTCCACAGTAATGACCACATTGACCCAAATACAGCAAGCGATAGCCCCTGAGCTGACGGAACTCAACGCATGCATAGCCAACGGGCTGAAATCGCCCAACGCGCTGATGAACCAAGTGGTCGACAATTACCTCAAGACCAAAGGTAAGCAGATACGCCCCATCATGGTGATACTCTCGGCCAAGATGCATGGAGCGGTCAACCCCCGGGTCATTCACGCCGCAGCCGCTGTGGAGCTGCTCCACAACGCTTCGCTGATCCACGACGACGTGGTCGATGACTCCAAGACGCGCCGCTCACGCCCGACGGTCAATGCCGTGTGGGACAACCATATAGCAGTGCTCGTAGGAGACTTCTTCGTTTCGACGGCTCTCCACCTTGCCATCACCACCGGCGACATACGCATCATCGACTCACTCTCGCAATTGGGCCGACTACTGTCGTTAGGTGAGATTGACCAGATTTACAACGCCCGCTACCATTGCGTGGAGGAAAGCGCTTACTTTGAAGTAATTACGCGCAAAACGGCATCACTGTTCATGTCGTGTGTGGAGATGGGTGCCTACGCCACCGGGGCGGCCGACGCCGACGTGGCACGTATTCGCGAATTTGCCCGACTCTTAGGTCAGGCATTCCAAATCAAGGACGACATCTTCGACTACTACAGCGACGATGCCATCGGCAAGCCCACCGGCAACGACCTGCGCGAGGGGAAATTCACACTGCCGCTGATCCATGCACTGTCGTCGGCGCACCCGCAGGCAGCCGCGATGGCCGAGCTGTCGCGCAAGGATACACTGTCTACCGACGAGATTGACCAGCTGATTGATTTTGCCAAGGAGGCCGGCGGCATCGACTACGCCTACGCCACGATGGAGCGCTTGCGGGGTGAGGCGATGCAATATCTCGACCCGGCCAACCCCGTGAGTGAGGAGTTCGTGAAGCTCTTCGACTACATCATAGCCCGCAGCTACTGATCTGCGTGACGTTATCGCGGACGCTCCATGGAGAGTTCCTGCCTGTGGGCGCTATCGCGAGTGCGTCACCGTGCTCAGCGGTTTCGCCGCTGAGGTCTTAGTTTCCCCACAATAATTTATTACGGAGCGTGGCCGCGAACGAGTGGCCGCGGCGATGCACTACGCTGATTGTGAAATCGGCACGCCGGAGGGTGAGCGACGTGCCTGAGGGGAGTTTGACCGAACGGCCATCGATGCTCACGCGGTAGCCGGCGGCGCGCGAAGTGGTGGTAAGGGTGAGTTGCGAGGCGTCGGCGAGCACCAGCGGGCGCATCGTCAGCGTGTGGGCAGCGATGGGCGTAATTACCCAGTTTGGGGCCGACGGCTCGATTATCGGTCCGCCTACCGACAGGTTGTAGGCCGTTGAACCGGTGGGAGTTGACACCAGCAACCCATCGGCGTGGTAAGTTGCCAGTTCGGTCTGCCCCACGAGAGTGTTGACGGTGATCATAGACGCGGTGTCCTCCTTGAGCACCGCCACCTCGTTGAGCGCGTAGGGCCAAATGCCGCTGTCGACCACCAATGGCGAACGCACCTCGATGAGCGAGCGTCGCTCCACCTCATATTCTCCCCGGAGCGCATCTTCAATCATCTCGCGGGCACTGTCGATGCCCACAGCCGTCAGGTAGCCTAAGTGTCCGGTGTTGATGCCGAGTATCGGCACATCGAGCCCTCCCGCCCAAGCAGCGGCGCGCAGGAAAGTGCCATCGCCTCCAAGGCTCAGCACCAGCTGCGGCCTGAACGATGAGGAATCGGCTACCTCAGCCACCTCCACCCCACACGAGGCAAGATAGCGGGCAAATTCAGGCTCTACGGCCAGCTCAGCCCCGCGGCTGCGAAGCCACCGCAGCAGCTCCGCCACCTTATCTATATAGTCACCTTGTGAGATGCTGCCTACTACAGCGATGTGGATCTTGGAGTCGTTCATCATCGTTCGAGTATATGGAGGAGTTCGAGTGCACGGCGGCGGGCGGTGTCGTCGTCGACCACCGCGGGGATCGTGGCGTCGACCACACGGTAGCCATATCGCTCAAGCGAGCGGATGGCCGGCGCGGGGTCCAGGCGGTTGACCTTGAGTGTTACCTGCATCAATCCGTCGAACCCGGCAGTGTCGGCAATCGACAGACCCATCAGCTGCGTGTCGCTGTCCTCCACGGCCAAAGCGAGCCTTGAAGCGGAGTAGTCGACAGGAGCAATAGCCAGCGTGATAGAGCTTGAGTCGGAGCCTGAAGTTAAATTATCGGGGTAATTCATCGTTTTGTAGTTGCGCGGATTGCTTTTTTACATTAATTTTGTGGTCACAACTTATGCCTGCAAAATCAGTAGGCAAATTTAGTAATAATCGAGATAACTTTTCAACAACCAAGCCACTAAAAAATTTAGCCGAACGCTAATAATGACTCACCTAAGCGTAAATATCAATAAGATAGCCACTTTGCGCAACGCCCGAGGGGAAAACCGCCCAGACGTGGAGCAGATGGCCATCGACATACAGAAGATTGGGGCCGACGGCATCACCGTGCATCCCCGCCCCGACGAGCGCCATATACGCCGTGACGACGTGTACCGCCTGCGCCCGCTGGTCTACACCGAATTCAACATCGAGGGGTATCCTTCACCCGAATTCGTCGACCTGGTGCTCAAGGTGCGCCCCGAGCAGGTGACCTTGGTGCCCGACGCGCCCGACGCCCTGACCTCGTCGGCCGGATGGGACGTCAAAGCCAACACTCACCTGCTGGCGCCGATCGTTGAGCGTCTGCGCGAAGCCGGCATACGCACCTCGATTTTCGTTGGCACCGACCTGGACAACATCCGCGAGGCAGCAGCCATCGGAGCCGACCGCGTGGAGCTGTACACCAAACCCTACGCCGACGCTTTCAAGACCGACCCCGACAAAGCCGTGCGCCCCTACGTCGAGGCCTCAATCGCCGCCCACAAAGCCGGATTGGGAGTCAACGCCGGCCATGACCTCGACCTGATCAACTTGCCACACCTCGCCCACGAGATGCCCTTCCTCAACGAAGTGTCGATAGGCCACGCCCTGATATGCGACGCCCTCTACCTGGGCCTGAGCACCACCATCGACCGCTACAAAGCAGCCCTAACCAAATAGTTGCTAGCTGTCCCGTTCAAGCGCACCGCGCTTGTCCTCAACCTAAAAACTCAAAAAACTCAAAAAACTCCCCTATAATGCTACTAATCGACGTACCTGCAGTGCAAGAACTCTCAGTGTGGGATCTGTGCCTCCAAGGAGGCTGGCTGATGATCCCCATCGCCCTTTTAGCCCTGATCAGCATCTACATCCTGATCGAGCGCGCCATCGCCCTCTGCCGCGCCAACCGCAGCGACGACACATTCATGCGCCGCATCAAGGACTACATCCATGAAGGCGAAATCGAAAGCGCCTACAACCTATGCCGCAACAACAACTCACCCTACGCCCGCCTGATAGCCAAGGGTATAAGCCGCATCGGCCGTCCCACAGCCGACGTGCAGGCCGCCATCGAAAATACCGGCAACATCGAGGTAGCAGCCCTGGGCAAAGGCCTACCCTGGCTCGCCACCACCGCCGCGGGAGCGCCCATGCTCGGCTTCCTCGGCACCGTAATCGGCATGGTGCAAGCATTCTACGCCATCGCCGCCGACGGCAACACCGCCACCATCACCTCATTCTCGTCGGGCATCTACACCGCCCTGGTCACCACCGTGGCCGGTCTGATCGTGGGCGTGATCGCGCTCTTCGCCTACAACTACCTCGTGGCCCGCATCAACTCGGTGATGAACCTCCTGGAGAGCAAGTCGATGGAGTTTATGGACCTCCTCAACGAGCCTGCATAACCGACTATCTTCTTACAGCAATGGCTTTTAAACGACAACACGACATGATGGCCACATTCTCCATGGCCTCAATGACCGATGTGATATTCCTGCTGCTGATATTCTTCATGGTCACGTCCACCTTCGTGCTACCAACAGGCATGGAGGTCAACCTGCCATCGTCAAACCAGCAGTCGGCAGTCAAACCGTCGATCAAAGTCTACCTCGACGCCGAGCAGCGCATATCGGCAGCCTACGGCGACGCACCACTCGACACCATCGCCGCCGAGCAGCTCGGAACATGGCTCGTCAACATACAGCAGGTCGACCCCGCGGCCTCCGTAGCCCTCTACGCCGACAAGGAAGTGCCCTACGGCAGCATCGTCGACATACTCAACATAGCCGCCGACCACAATATGAACATGGTGCTCGCCACACAACCCGTAGCACAGCGCCACGCAGCGCCCGCCGTTGAGCCCCAGGCACAAACCGCAGAAACCCCCGAGCAATGACCCCACAGCAACGCGACCGCCTGATAGCCGCAATCGCCACCCTAATGATAGCCTTGGCGATGGTGTTGGCGGCGCTATATACCTCGCTCACATACCCGCCTCAGGGGTCGTTCATGCCCTTGGAGGCACGATTTGCTCCGGCCGACACCATAACACTGGTGCCCATCGAGGAGCTTGAACTCCCCGACCAACTTGCACGCTTGGGCGACGGCGACCTCTACGACAACCCTACCCCTGACCCTGTAGGGGGAGAGGAGGTGGCCGAGCAGATGGACCAGTCGACCAACGATGACCTCGATCTGGAGCCAGCCGACCCCGAAGGCACTGACGTGCAGTCGACTACCACCACCGACGTGCGCTCACAAGCCCAGCAGACCAAGCCCTCGACTCCCGCCACTAAAGTCGACCCCAAGAAGGCCGAGGAGGAGCGTCGCCGCCGTGCCGAGCAAGCCGAAGCCGAGCGCCAGCGCCGAGCCGAACAGAAAAAACAGGATGACGCCAAGCGCGTAGTCGACGGCCACGATATGAGCAACAAATTCAAGGGGCAAGGCGCCGGCAACAACGCCCAGCAAGGCACCGGCACCGGTACTCCCGGACAGCGCACCGGCACCGCCGACGGCCTTAACCTGCACGGCCGCACGCTCATAGCATCGGCCAAACCGACCGTGCGCACCGTGCCCGGCACAGTCAAGGTACGCATCACCGTGGCACCCGACGGCCGCGTAATCAAAGCCGAAGGAGCCGGCGGCAGCATCTCAGAGAGCGCCGTAAGGCAATCATGCGTCGACGCCTCACTCAAACTCAAATACAGCACCGTCGACGCCTCGACCGGCAACCAGACCGGTGTGATCACCTGGACATTCAAGTGAGCCAGCGGATACATATTGTCGCACTGCGTTAGACAACACAACCCTGCGACAAATTGTAATAATTACGCGATATTTATTAAAATTCGGTTACTACATCGGGTCAAATTCGCAACAGACTTGCGAATTTGACCCTAATATTTATACATTTGCGTAGTTATTAACCGCTATGATATACGATTTTCTCTCCCCCCAACCAATGCCGCATAATGCCTAACGCACCTACAATACTGATAATTGACGCCGACCCCGTAGCGCGTCAACTGATTGGCGACACCCTCCGACGCGAGGGGTACATCGTCGAAGAGCGGGACAGCATGATAGGCTACGACGAAATCGACGATCTCGGGTGCGCAATGCTCGTAATCGACACAGAGCTGCCCGGTGGCAAAAACGCAGCCTTGATACGCAGCATGCGCCACCATAGCGCCACCATGTACCTGCCAATCATCATCTGCTCAGCCCTCGACGGCGACAACGACATCATCGATGGGCTCAACGCCGGCGCCGACGACTACATCACCAAACCATTCTCACCCGCCACTCTCCTGGCGCGCGTCAAGTCGATAATGCGACGCCAGAGTCCATACCATGCCATCGGCTGACAGCAACATATCGCTCCCCACATGCTTCGCCTCAGGGATTTGCGAGGCAGGCGTCGACGAGGCCGGACGAGGGTGCCTGGCAGGTAGCGTCTACGCAGCGGCAGTGATACTCCCCGATGACTTCCACCACCCCTGGATCAACGACTCCAAGAAGCTCACCGAGCGCCGCCGCGAGCAGCTGCGCCCCATCATTGAAGCCGAAGCCGTAACGTGGGGCGTGGGCATAGCCACCGCCGCCGAGATCGACGAAATCAACATACTCCGCGCATCCATCTTAGCCATGCACCGCGCCATCGAGGCACTAAGCGTTACCCCCGGCGCCATCATCGTCGACGGCAACCGCTTCACCCCCTACCGCGACATCCCCTGGCAGACATTCGTCAAGGGCGACGGACGCTTCGCCAACATCGCCGCAGCCTCAATCCTCGCCAAGACCCACCGCGACCAGGCGATGATAGAACTCGCCGCCCAATACCCTGAGTATCACTGGGAAGTGAACAAAGGCTACCCCACCCGCGACCACCGAGCCGCCATCGCCCTCCACGGCACCACCCCCCTCCACCGCCTCACATTCCGCCTCACCTGAGGCCGCGGAACCATCATCACTCGATTTCCCTCGACTTAAATCAAGCATTGGTTTGGTTTGATTGCTGATAATTTGTCAAGGATACATAATAGTTGTGAAATAATTAGTATCTTTGCCACATCTGAACATTCACCTTTAGACCCCATCTCATAAAATTTTTATGGCTTAGGGGTCGCATCCCTGGAGATATTTTTGGCCTTTGGCTCAGTCACATAGCTCGCCATGCTCCTTCACCTGCAGACCAAAAATATCTCCAAGGCTGCGAGGCAAGAGGTAACTTTATGCCAAATACAAGGTTAACAGAGTTTATTAACAAGAATACTAACAATTAACATAAACCCCGACACTTCGTAAAAATATGTTTTTAAGTTAGTGGATGTTCGGTTTTGGTCGGCGCTTTTCGCAAGTCTCATCGGTCACTTAGCTCGCTAAGCTCCCTCTTCGACTTGCGAAAATCCCTCGCCCGAAACCGCCCCTAAGCTTAAAAATTTTATGAGATGGGGTCTTAACGATGAACTATAGCATACTCGATTTCCTGGGCCTGTTGGGCGCAGTGGGCCTATTCCTCTACGGAATGAAGGTCATGAGTGAGGGATTACAGAAAGCTGCCGGCGACCGCATGCGCAACATTCTGTCGGCAATGACCCGCAACCGTTTCACCGGCACACTCACCGGCTTTGGCATTACAGCCCTGATCCAGAGTTCGTCGGCATCGACGGTGATGGTGGTGAGCTTCGTCAACGCCGGATTGATGACCCTTGCGCAGTCGATGGCTGTGATCATGGGTGCCAACGTGGGTACGACGTTCACAGCGTGGGTGATAGCCCTGTTTGGATTCAAAGTTGACATCTCAATCTACGCCATACCGCTGATAGGCTTCGCAGTGCCGCTGCTGTTCATGAAGAGGAGCCGCAACAAGTCAATCGGCGAGTTCCTGATAGGCTTCGCCTTCCTCTTCTTGGGTCTCTCGATGATTTCGAAGTATGTGCCTGACCTGCAGTCAAATCCCGAGATGTTCTCCTTCCTGCAGCAGTACAGCAACATGGGCTATGGCTCGATACTGATATTCCTGCTGGTGGGCATCGTAGTGACGATGGTGATACAGTCGTCGGCTGCCACATTCGCCATCACGCTGATCATGTGTACCAAAGGATGGATCACTTTCGACCTGGCCTGCGCCCTGGTGCTTGGCTCCAACATCGGCACCACAGTGACCCCGCTGTTGGCATCAATGAGCGGTAACGTGGCCGCCAAACGCACAGCGATGGGTCACCTGCTGTTCAACGTGTTAGGTCTTATTTGGTGTCTTGCGGTGTTCGTGCCCTTCTGCGAGCTCAACGTATGGGTCACCGAGCACATAGGCCAAGGCAACCCCGAAGCGCTCACATCATACGTCAACCATATCGAGGCCACCGCCCCGGGCCTGTACAATCACCTGTTTGACGGCACGCTGCCATCGCTCCCAGATGGCAAGGAGGTACACGACAACATCACCCAGATGCAGACGTCGGTATCGTTCGGACTGTCGATGTTCCACACCGTATTCAACCTCATCAACCTCGCCATAATGATATGGTTCACAGGATTGTATGTGAAGATTGTGGAATGGCTCGTACCCGCCAAGCACAAAGAGGACGAGGAGTTCACACTCAAATACATCTCCTCCGGACTGCTCTCAGCATCAGAGCTTAACATCACCCAGGCCGAAAAAGAAATCAAGGTATATGCCCAGCGCGTCGACCGCATGATCGCCATGGCCCAAGACCTGGTGCACACCGAGGAGGGTGGCGACGAGTTCAACAAACTGCTGTCGCGCATCGAAAAATATGAGGACATCTCCGACCGCATGGAGATAGAGATAGCCCACTACCTCAACCGATGCGCCGAGGGCCGACTCTCTAACGAGGGTAAGCTCCACATCGCCGGCTTGCTCCGCATAGTATCTGAGATAGAGTCAATTGCCGACAGTTGCTGCGGCGTGGCTAAGATACTGATACGCAAGCAGCAGAGCCATGTCGAATTCACCCAGATGATCTACGCCAACATCGACATGATGTTCCGCTACGTCAAGGAAGCAATGTCGAATATGCTCCTGCTCCTGAACGAAATCGAAGGCGTGCGCGAGTCCGACATCATAGTGTCGTACAACAAGGAGCGCGAGATCAACAACCTGCGCAACCAGTTCCGCAACGCCAACGTCGAGAATATCAACGCCAAGCAGTACGAATACCAGTCGGGTATCTACTACATGGACATCATCGGCGACCTGGAGAAGACCGGCGACTACATCATCAACGTGGTCGACACCCTCAAAGAGGACTTCCGAAAAACCACCACCAAAGCCTAACCACGCATATCAGCGTGCGACCCAGCGTCGAAACCGCCGGGCACAGTGGCTCTGCGCCTACACCCTCAACCGGCTGCTAATGTTTGGCGCCTGCGATAAGCTTAGGGTCAACTGGGGGAGAGGGCGGCGGAGTCGACGGTGACGGTGACGTCGTAGGGGGTGTGGAGCGAGTGGGGTGTAGCGCTATTGCGATAGACGTAGCTACACTGCACGTCCCACGAGGGTATCACCACGTGGCGGGTCGATCCCCGGGGTATGTCGGCCTCGGCCCAGAGGCTGCGGTGATGCAGCTGGCGCCCCTGCAGGTCGGTGTAATCAATTGTGATATAGAGCGAGTCGACATCGGCGATGGAGCGGTTGGTGATGAGCATCGTCTCGCGCCGTGACCGCAGGGGCTTGTCGTATCCCGCCACATTAAACTCCGCAGGCCCAACTGCCACATGTGTCGGCTCCACTGTGCTAACAGGAGTCACCACTACATCTGCGCGGGGCTTCAGCGCCTTTGCCGGCTGAGTGTTGGTGCGCCGAGCCACGATCGGAAGGGTGAATGCGGCGATGGCTATCAGTGGAAGTAATCGCTTCATAGACAGATGGATGTGTTAGGTGCCTGCGGGAAGATTCGAACCATGCCGTCGATGTTCGCAGGACGCTGATTGACGCGCCTGAGGCTGTAGCGCAGTATGTATGGCACGAGCCGCCAGGCGTTGACCTTCACACCCTTTTCGTAATGTTGCAGTGCCAGGCGCGAGTCGGCGTTGATGGTGAGTGTGAAGGTGCGGGGTTTTGCGAGGGTGGGGGAGCCGTCGGCTGAGGTGGATACATCGGTGTAGATTTCGGCATCGTATATCCCCTTTGAGGAGCCGGGGATGGCGCGCCCTATCACTGAGCCGCGGGGTATGCTCAGCTCCGGGCCGTTGACGTAGATGATTAGGAAGTCGGTAGTGACATGGCGTTGCGTGCCGGTGTTGGCGGTGATGGCCACAGTGGCGCCGCCGTCGGTCATTTCCCATACCCCTTCGATGGGGGCAAGAGCACGGTGTCGGAACAGCCGCATCGACTCAGCGGCGGTGGTGCATGAGTCAACAACCTCGCCAAGCTCAGCAGCCGCCGTGGAGGCCACACTCAGCACAGTCGCCACCGATGCCAATATCACGCATCTAATTGTCATTATATCAAGCCAAGGGCGTATGAAAATCCGAAGCTCAGTATCTCCTTCATCTGCCACAGGTGCCACTGCGAGTTAGCAATCGACGGTGAATGGGAGTCGTAGCGCAGGTGCACCTGAATCTGAGTGGAGAAGTAGGAGTTGATGGCGAAGTTGAAAGTGTTCTCCCAGTCGCCTTGCAGGTACTCGTAGTTGGAGAAAGCGAAGAGGCGGGAGCTCCAGGTGACGTTGCGCGCCAGTTGCCATGCCAACTTGGCTTCGGCCGACGAACCGAACGAGTTGGCCGTCTTATGCCCCTCCTTGATGCCGAATGTCGCCGGGTTGATGCGGTCGTCGATGCAAGTCTTGAGGTTGTATGTCAAGGGTGAGATTGACATGTCGAACTGCACGCGCTTGTCCTCCGACACGTAATTGTAGGTCATACCAAGACCAAGGTTGAGCTCGCCGGGCGACATGAACGACGCTGTCAGGTCGTTGGTGTTTGACTTATAGCTGTGGAAGAACTGAGTCTTCAACAGCAGCGCCAGTGAGTAGTACCAGTTGCGCGCGGCCTTGATACCGACCTTGGTGTTGATCTGGAAGAGCTCTTCTGAGATGTTGTAGTCGCGGAGAGTGTCCTCGGGGGCTGAATTGATGCCGAGTTTATACTGCACCGTGTTCTCAAACATCAGTTTGGGGTGGTAGGCCGGGTTGAGTTTTATCTGGTAGATGGCGTTGAGGAGCATGTTGAGGTTGTTGTTACCACCCTGGTACCAGTTGGGGGATATGTAGGCCTGGGAGAACTGTACCGACCCCTTCATGCCGTGCATCCAGTGGCGCTTGTCGACCTGCAGCGGGGTGATGTCGGCCTCGATTTTGTCGACGGTGATATACTCGTCGACGGTGATTTTCATTGTCGCCGGATCGGTGTGGGCATAGTAGCGCTTAGGGGGTTCGGGGAGCGTCTCGAAGTTGTAGAGCACTTGGTCCAGGTGGTTGATCATGTAGCGCTGAACCAGCAGATACATGTTGCGGTAACGCACCACGTCGCCGTCGATCAGCGGCATCGACACACGCTCGGGCCTTGGGCCGTAGATGGAGTCGAGCGCCAGAGGCTCGTAGGGAGTCTCGTAAGTGTAGTTGATCCATACCGCGGGCATGAAGAAGGTGGAAGGGAGTGCCGGACATTTCGGGTAGTCGACACTCTGCAGATATCGGCTGGTGGAGCGGCGCAGGGCCTGGTCGATAGTTGTCGAGAGGTCGGGGCGCCATACTGAGGTGTCGGTTGAGATAGAGTCGGCGCTCATCGAGGTCGCACCCACCCACAACGCTATCAGCGCCAATATCAGCTTCTTCATATTCATCGCAGTGATTAGTTTACTATTTCCGCGAAAATAGCAAACGTATGTTAATTCGCCAAATTTATCTACACGGTGGTGCTGAGCATGCGGTGGCCGAAGCGGCAGTAGATGCACTTGCGGCGCTCGCAGTATTCGCGGCGCAGCTGTATCAGGGCCTGCGATGAGAAGGCGTCGCGGCACTCCAGGCCGGCGCTCTTGAAGGCCGTGACTATCGAGTTGTGCTCAGGGGGCAGTGATTGCAGCAGCTCCACCACTTCTGAAGCGGTGCGGTCGTCGCCATGATAGTTGGCCCAGGCATGAACGATAGGTACTACGGCGTTGATTATCAGCAGGCGGGCTGCGTCGGCACTGAGGGCATGCTGCATGGGCGCGGTGTCGCCGCCAAAGCGGTGGTGCTCGCTCCAATAGCCCTGAAATTCGAAGTCAAACAGATATTTGGCGTCCTCGGGCGAGCGGATATCACGGAGCGCCGACATCAAGCGTGGTGCGCGCAGAAGCAGCTCACAGAGCGTGGCGATGCGTCGGTGGGGGAAGTTCCACGGGCGCATCCTCCCTAAGCGCCAACTGCGGGCATCGATGGGCGTGAGCGCATATTTGTGTGACAGGAATCGATATTCCCCCTGCAACCATTGCAGGTAGGTGTCAGGCTCCGGGTCGACCGACTGCAGCAGTGAGGCCTGTCCAAAGAGCAGAGCCTCTACTGTGCGGGGGTCGATGGCATGCTTGCGAAGCACCTTCAGGGGTGTGGCGCGGGCCAGGCGCTCGAAGGCGTCGTTGTTGGTTCCGAAGCCCAAGGCGCGGCTGAGGGTTACGTAGGCCGCCTCTTCCCAGTCGCCGTTGAGCTGCTCGGCGAGCTGCAGCACGCGGTCGCTCTTGGCGTAGATGCGTTCGTAGCCGAGCGCCCCGAGCCAGTCGGATGCGTAAAGCGGTGGAGCCGAGGCCAGAGCGCCGCGGCAGGTGATGTCGGTGGGTGGCGCTCCAACCAGAGCGAGGCATCGGCGGTAGATATCTTCGGCGTGGGGCATCGTCACCTGAGGGATTGCGGTGTCGGACCCGGGGCGGGGTATCTGGAGGTCGTCCTTCTCCACCACGTGGAGTATCACCGAGTCGTAGGCGCGGTCGTTCTGGTGGCCGTGGCGCATCCAGTCGGAGGCGCGGTAGTGGATCTCGATGTTGCCCACCCAATGCTCCGAGTCGAGTTCGATTTCGGCGTTGAAGAAGTCGGGGCCGACGCCGGTGTTGAGCTGCCCCGGGTCGATGATGCGCAGTGAGCGTCCATCGGTTGTGTTGAGCCCGCGTGTGGGCCACAGCCGATGCTGCCATACGTATTGCATCATCTTTTCCATTGGCTATTTTAGAGGTTTTTTCGATTTAAGCCGATTTAAGTCGATTAAATCGGGGGGGTGTTGTGATTTCTCCGCAAACTTACTGAAATCTCGCTACAATGCGTCAGCGCGCCTCGATTTTTACAATTATTAAGAATTATATGCTTACTTTCACACATCAGTGCTGCTTTTTTGCGCTAACTTTACCGCCATGAACCGTCAATTATCACTCCTGCCACTTTTTTTGGCCTCGCTGGCCACGATGAGTGCCGCCGTCACCGTAGGCGCGGCTCGCACCGGTGAATACGTTTCCCAGCTCCAAGGCAAGCGTATCGCCCTGTATTCCAACCACACAGGCATGGTCGATTCGGTGACCCATACCCTCGACGTGATGCTCCGCGAAGGTCTCGACGTGGCTGCGATATTCTCACCCGAACATGGATTTCGCGGCGATGCCGACGCCGGCGAGCACGTGAGCGGCGGCGTTGACCCCAAGACCGGGATTCCCATCGTGTCGCTCTACGGCTCGGGGCATAAGGCCGCCATGGACTCGGCAGTGGCCGGAGTCGATGTGGTGGTGGTCGACATCCAGGATGTGGGCCTGCGCTACTACACCTACTACTGCACGATGCTTGAGCTGATGAACTCCGCCGATCGCCACGGCAAGGCGGTGATGGTGCTCGACCGACCAAACCCTAATGGCATGACCGTCGACGGCCCCATCCTCGACATGAAGTATCAGTCGGGCGTCGGCCGCCTCCCCATCCCCGTGGTGCACGGCATGACCTTAGGCGAGCTCGCACTGATGATCAACGGCGAGGGGTGGCTCCAAAGCGGGGGCAAGGTGCCTCTGACGGTGATACCCTGCGAGGGGTACACCCACTCCACCCGCTACCGCCTCCCGATAGCCCCGTCGCCCAACCTGCGCACCATGCGCGCCATCTACCTCTACCCCTCAACTTGCTACTTCGAGGCCACTCCCGTGAGCCTCGGGCGCGGCACAGACACACCCTTTGAGGTCTTCGGCCACCCCGACATGAAGGGTTATCCCTATACCTTCACCCCCCGCAGCGTGGCCGGCGCCAAAAATCCGCCGCAACTCGACAAGGAGTGCCACGGCCGCTCGCTCACCGACATCACCGAGGAGGAGGCCATAGCCATGGGCGTCAACCTCGAATACCTCATCGAAGCATACCGGGCCTTGGGCATTGGCGACAAATTCTTCACCCAATTCTTCGAGAAACTCATCGGCGACCCCTCGATACGCAAGAAAATCGAGCAGGGGATGTCGGCCGCTGAAATCAAGCAAGGATGGGCCGACGACGTGGCCCGCTTCCGCACCCGGCGCGCCCCCTACCTCATCTACCCCGAATAAGACACAACCTCCGACATGAACCACGCATTAATCGTAATTCTCACCATCGCAGCCTACTTCGCTTTGCTGCTGCTGATCAGCTACTTCGCCTCGCGCCGTAGCAACAACTCCACATTCTTCACCGGCGACCGCCGCGCCCCGTGGCCCCTTGTGGCCTTCGCCATGGTGGGCGCCGCCATCTCAGGCGTCACCTTCATCTCCGTGCCCGGCATGGTGGCGGCCAAGGGCTACTCCTACCTGCAGATGGTGCTCGGCTTCATCGTGGGCTACTTCGTGATAGCCTTCGTGCTGGTGCCGCTGTTCTACAAGCGCAACCTGGTGTCGATCTACGGCTACCTCGACGAGCGCTTCGGCAACAACACCTACAAGACCTCGGCCTGGTACTTCTTCGTGTCGAAGATGCTGGGCGCGTCGGTGCGCTTCTTGGTGGTGTGCGTGGTGCTCCAGGCTCTGGTGTTCGACCCGCTGCACATACCGTTCATATTCAATGTCATAGTAACAATCGCCCTGATTTGGCTCTACACCGTGCAGGGTGGCGTCAAGACCCTGATTTGGACCGACACCCTCAAGAGTTTCTGCCTGATCATGTCGGTGGTGCTCTGCATCTATTTCGTGGCCACCAACTTAGGGATGAACTTCGGAGAAATGACCTCGGCCATCGGTGCTCATCCAACGTCGAGGATGTTCTTCTTCGACAACCCCATGGAGGGCACATACTTCTGGAAGCAGTTCCTCGCCGGAGTGTTCATGGCCATCGCCACCAACGGCCTCGACCAGGACATGATGCAGCGCAACCTCGCCTGCAAAGACACCCGCCAGTCACAGAAGAACATGATAGTCAGCGGCGTGATGCAATTCTTCGTCGTAGCCCTGTTCCTGCTCTTAGGCACCATGCTCGTGATATTCATGGACAGCAGGGGTATCGCCGCGCCGGAGAAGTCAGATGAGGTGTTCTCGCTCGTGGCCCACCACTCCGACATGCCGTTGATAGTGGGCATACTCTTCGTGCTGGGACTCATCTCGGCCGCCTACTCAGCCGCCGGATCGGCCCTGACATCGCTCACCACATCGTTCACCGTCGACATCCTCGAGGGGCAGAAGCGCTACGACGACGCCCGCCTGGCCCGCACCCGCAAGCGTGTGCATGTGGCCATGTCGGCCGTGATGGGGTTGGTGATCATCGCCTTCTACTACCTGAGCGACCAGGACGCCATCTCGGCCGTCTACACCTTAGCCTCCTACACCTACGGCCCGATCCTCGGACTGTTTGTCTACGGCCTGTTCTGGAGCAAGCCCGTCCACGACCGTTGGGTGCCCGCGGTGTGCATCGCCGCCCCCGTGCTGTCGTGGGTGATACAGTGGGCACTCCGCGAGTTTGGAGGCTATGAGACCTCGTTTGAGCTGCTGATCATCAACGCCGCTCTCACCGTCGGCGGTCTGCGCCTGCTCTCCTGCGGCTCCCGCCGCCCCGTCGCCGCCGCCTAAAGCCCCTCAAAAGCGCGAAGCTGTCCCGTTAAAGCGCACCGCGCTTGCCGAATTTATCAACTCAAAAATACCCCACTCCCCTTGTCAAAAGACCTGTTTTCACGCTACATCTGGATCGTAGACACCATCAAGCGCTACGGCCGCATCACACGCGAGGAGCTCAACGACCGCTGGCGAAGATCGCAATTCTCCAACGGCGAGGGGCTACCCCGCCGCACCTTCTACAATTACCGCCAGGCCATCGAGGACCTGTTTAAGATCAACATCGAGTGCGACCCCGCCACATTTGAGTACTACATCGACGACGGCGACGTCCACAACGAGAGCGTCACCGACTGGCTCCTCAACTCCGTGGCCATGAACAACGTGCTATCCGGCTCGCGCGACATCTCCGACAAGATATTCCTCGAGGATGTGCCCTCGGCGCGCCGCTACTTGTCGGTGGTGATCGACGCCCTCAAGGAGCAGCGCCAGCTCGACTTCAACTACTCCCCCTACACCCGCTCATCGTCGCAGCCGGTGGTGCTTGAGCCCTACTTCCTCAAGATCTTCCGCCAACGGTGGTACGTCACCGGGCGCAACCTCGCCGACGGCCGCCTCAAGACCTACGCCCTCGACCGCATGGACCAGGTGACGATGACCGCCACCACATTCACCATCCCCGACGACTTCGACCCCGAAGAGTTCTGCTCCGACGCCTTCGGCATCATCTTCACCCAGGGCGAGGCCAAGCGCGTGGTGCTGCGCACCGACCCCCGCCAGGCCAAATACTTCCGCACCCTGCCGCTCCACCCATCGCAGCAGGAGATGGTCCACGACCAGTTCTCAATCTTCCACTACCGCCTGAAACTCACCCCCGACTTCGTGCAGGAGCTCCTGAGCTACGGCTCGCGGGTGGTGGTGCTCGAGCCCGCCGAGCTGCGCGCCATGATGCTCACATCGCTCCAGGACACCCTCCAGGCCTACAACGACCATCAATAACAGCTGATTTTTGACGCGGTTACACAAAAAATCAGTAATTTTGCGCTCATAAACACTAAATACTATGAACTTATTCGACCAAGTAAGCGAGGACATCAAAGCGGCGATGCGCGCCAAGGATAAGGTGCGCCTCGAAGCCCTCCGCGGCATCAAGAAGGAATTTCTTGAAGCCAAGACCGCTCCCGGCTCAAACGGCGAACTCACCGACGAAACAGCCATGAAAGTGCTGGTGCGCATGGCCAAGCAGCGCCGCGAGTCAGCCAAGATATACACCGAGCAATCACGCCCCGAGCTTGCCGAAACCGAGCTTGCCGAGGCAGCAGTCATCGAAGAATACCTGCCCCAACCCCTGACCGACGAGCAACTCACCGACGAGCTTAAGCGCATCATCGCCGAGGTAGGAGCCACCTCGCCCGCCCAGATGGGCCTGGTGATGGGCCGCGCCACCAAAGCCCTCGCCGGCCGCGCCGATGGCCGCGCCATCTCCGCCCGCGTCAAAGAGTTGCTATCGTAGTTTTTAAAGTTGTGAAAGTTTTTAAAGTTTTTAAAGCCCAGGCAGACAACAAAATATGATTACCAGTGATTTTAAACAACTTAAAGTATGGCAAAAATCTGTCGACTTGTCTGTCTTTATCTTTGAACTGACAAAGACATTTCCCACAGAAGAAAGATTTGGACTTGTTTCACAACTGAGACGGTGTGCTTATATTTATCCAAAGATCAAGGAGATTGGCAGTATGCTGAAAGCATTGTCAAATTATCTTAAATCACTACAAAATAAACATACTTCCTCCCCCTACAAATCTTAATCGCAGCGACAATAACTCTAAAAACACAACTTTCACAACGCTAACAACTCTAAAAACTCTAAAAACTCTAAAAACTTTTAAAACTTTAACAACTTTAAAATATATGCTCACCCTTGCCCAAATCAAAGAAAACCCACAGGAGGTGGTGAGGCGCTTGGCCATCAAAGGTTTTGACGGCCAAGAGGCCATCGACCGCATACTCGCCCTCGACGAGCGCCGCCGCGCCCTCCAACTCGATAACGACACCCGCGCCGCCGAGCTCAACCGCCTCGCGGCATCAATAGGCCAGCTCATGAAGTCAGGCCAACGCGATGAGGCCGAGAAGGTAAAAGCCCGGGTAGCCTCGCTCAAGGAGACTCAGAAGACCGTCGCAGCCGAGCTCGCCGAAACCGAAGTACAGTCGCGCGAGATACTCCTTACCGTGCCCAACCTACCCTGCGCCATGGTGCCCGAAGGACGCACCGCCGCCGACAACGTGGTGGAGAAGGAGGGAGGGACCATGCCCAACCTTCCCAAAGACGCCCTTCCCCACTGGGACCTCGCGAAGAAGTACAACCTCATCGACTTCGACCTTGGCGTGAAGATCACCGGCGCCGGCTTCCCCGTATACATCGACAAGGGAGCGCGCCTGCAGCGAGCATTGATCCAGTTCTTCCTCGACGCCGCCGGCGAGGCCGGTTACACCGAAATCCAGCCCCCCTACGTGGTCAACGAAGCCTCAGGCTACGGCACCGGACAGCTCCCCGACAAGGAGGGACAGATGTACTACATCAACGAGGACCGCCTCTACCTGATTCCCACCGCCGAGGTGCCCGTGACCAACATCTACCGCGACATCATCATCCCCGAGGACCGTCTCCCCATCCTCAACTGCGCCTACTCAGCATGCTTCCGCCGCGAAGCCGGCAGCTACGGCAAGGATGTGCGCGGCCTCAACCGCCTGCACCAGTTCGACAAGGTGGAAATCGTGCGCATCGAGCGCCCCGAGGACTCCTACGCCGCCCTTGAGAAGATGAAGGACCATGTGCAGAGCCTCCTCGACCGCCTGGGCCTCCCCTGGCACATACTGCGCCTGTGCGGCGGCGACATGAGCTTCACATCGGCTATCACCTTCGACTTCGAAGTCTTCTCAGCCGCCCAGAAGCGCTGGCTTGAGGTATCGTCGGTGTCGAACTTCGAGACCTATCAAGCCAACCGCCTGAAGTGCCGCTACCGCGGAGCCGACAAGAAGACCCACCTGTGCCACACCCTCAACGGCTCAGCCTTAGCGCTCCCCCGCATCATGGCCGCGCTGCTTGAGAACAACCAAACACCCCAGGGTATCGTGGTGCCTGAGGTGCTACGCCGCTACACCGGCTTCGACATCATCGACTGACCCCACCCTCAATAGCATCACCGGCGGGCCGGGCGCACGAGCGTCCGGCCCGCCGCGCTTACCCCCGCTCGACTTAAATCGATCAATAAAAAAAGTTGTTAAATATCGCTGATGGTGTTTAAAAAATCCTTACCTTTACCGTGCTGAAATACAAAAAATCCACAACCGTCAACACCACGACATAACCCCAAGATAATGAAGCGATTATTCTTACTTCCGCTGTTAGCCCTGCTCCTCGCGGCAGTCACAGCGGGCGCCCGGAACAACGATTCAAAGCGTTACAAAGTCTACGGAGTGGCTTTCTACAACCTCGAAAACCTCTTCGACACCATCAACAACAACGGCAAATACGACCTGGAGTTCTCCCCCCAGGGAGCCAAGCAGTGGGATGGCCGTAAGTACTGGTCGAAAATCCACAACATGGCCCGCGCCATCTCATCGATGACCACCCCCACCACCCCTAATGGCCCCGCCATCATCGGCGTCAGCGAGATTGAGAACCGCACCGTGCTCGAGGATCTCGTCAACGACCCCCAGATCTCAAATTGGGACCTGCAGATATGCCACCACGACTCACCCGACCCCCGCGGCGTCGACGTGGGCCTGCTATACAACCCCCGCTACTTCACCCTTGAAAACGTGACCAACCACCGATTGCGCCTCGAAGGCTACGAGTCGTTCCGCACCCGCGACCAGATGTGCGTCGTTGGCCGCCTCGGTGGCGAGCGCATCGCCGTGATCGTCAACCACTGGCCCTCGCGACTTGGTGGTCAGGAGCAGAGCTCCTACCGGCGCGAAGCCGCCGGCGCCCTGTCAAAGTCGATTGCCGACTCTCTGTGGCGCGAGGACCCCAACATCGCCGTAGTGGTGATGGGCGACCTCAACGATGACCCCCAGGACAAATCGTGCCGCGAAGCCCTCGGAGCAGTCCGCGACAAGAAGGACGCCCCGGACCACGGCTTCTACAACCCCTGGTGGAAGGTGCTCGACAAGGGTATCGGCACACTGGCCTACAAAGGCTCGTGGAACCTCTTCGACCAAATCATCATCTCCGGCAACCTGGCCAACGCTCCCGAAGGAGGCCTGCAGTACTGGAAGTGTGAGGTGCTAAACAAGGACTTCCTCAAGGATAAAGCCGGCACGCGCTTAGGATCGCCGCTGCGCACATTCTCAGCCGGGATGTTCCTCAACGGCTACTCCGACCACTTCCCCACCGAGATATTCCTCAAAAAAGCCTATTAATTATCAATCATCAACAACCAATCTCGTTATTATGAAAAAACTGTTACTCTCAATGCTGTGCATGGGCTCAATCATGGGCGCATACGCAGGTACAGGCACAGAGGCTGACCCCTACACCTGTGCTGAGGTGATTGCCATGGGTGCCGACCTCAACGTAGCATCAGCCACCGTCAAGGGCTACATCGTGGGCGCTTGCAACGGCACCAGCATGTCTTCCGCACAGTTCAACTCAACCCCCGGCAGCTACTCCAACGTGCTCATCGCCGACTCTAAGGACTGCGTTGACTACAACCAGTGTGTGCCCGTGCAGCTCGTGTCACAGACCGACCTCCGCGCCGCCGTCAACCTCGGTGACAACCCCGGCAACTATCTGAAGGAGCTCACCATCACCGGCCAGCTCATCAAATACTTCGGCGTTCCCGGCGTGAAGGCCCCCACAGCCTACGCACTCGACGGCGAGGGTGGCACAAGCGACACCGGCTCAACCACCTACACCCTGGCCACCAGCGTAACATCCGGTAAGAAGTACGCCATCGTATCAGGCACCAATGTAGCCAAGCCCTGCAGCTCTACCGCTACCTACGGCTACCTCTACGTCGACAACGCAGCCATCGACAACAACGCCTTCACCGGCGTCGACACCTATGGCTTCACAATCACCGCAGTCGACGGTGGCTACACCATTCAGGACACCTACAACCGCTATCTCTATCAGACCGGCACTTACAACAGCTTCAACTTCTCAGCAAGCCGCACCGACGGCGACGTTTGGACCATCGTAGCCAACGCCGACGGCACTTTCAAGATCACCAACGTGGCCATGGGCAAGTACATCCAGTACTCTGCAAGCTACACCTCGTTCGGCTCTTACGCTGACGCTACCGGCGACATGCCCCAACTCTACCTCAGCGACGAGGACGTAACACCTCCCACCCCCGTTGAGACCACCGAGGTTGCCTCAATCGACGAGTTCCTCCAGATGCAGCTCTCTACCCCCTGCAAGTTCACCTGCACACTGACCGCCGTATATCAGAACGGCAGCTACCTGTACGTCACCGACGGCAAGTCGCCCCTGCTCATCTACGGCCAGACCGGCAAAACCTACAAGAACGGCGACGTGATCCCCGCCGGCGTAACCGGTACATTCCAGAACTACTCTAACGGCCAGCTCCAGATGAGCTCAATCGACGCCACCACCTTCGGCGACCCCACCGCCGGCGCAGCCGTTGACCCCGAGCAGTATCAGCTTGAGGAGGTATCAGCCGACATCCTTTCACAGTACATCGAGGTTACCGGCGTGACCCTCACCGCAGTGGCTGGCGACGCTAAGACCTTCGTAATGTCTGACGGCACTCTTGAAATGAACATCTACAACCAGTTTGGCGTATCGCTCGGCGCCGGTACTTACGATAAGTTCCAGGGCTTCGTAGCCATCCACTCAGGCAACCTCCAGCTCCTCCCCATCATCGACATGGGCGAGACCGACACTCCCGAGCCCACCCCCGCTGAGGGCGCATACTTCATCGCTCCTACCGCCGACGTAGCTTACGAAGGCGTTAAGCTCCTGAACGCCGACGGCTCAGACACCGGCAACAGCGGTGCTCAGGACACCTCACTCGTAGGTGTGACGTTCACCGACAAGGACATCACTCTTGAGTTCACCCACGGCGATGGCAGCTACTATACAATGGCTTCAGGCAACCAGGTACGCTGGTACCAGGGCGACATCGCAACCCTCACCCCCGCCAACGACGCCATCATCACCGAGGTATTCGTGCAGACCGTAGCCTACTCTAAGGGCGCGTTCACCACTACCGAAGGCACCGTAACCGGCGAAGGCACCTCAGCCGACACCCCCATCACCTGGGTAGGCCACACCGACAAGCCTCTGGTGATGACCGCAGCCCTGCAGATCCGCTTCAGCTACATGCAGGTTAAGTACGACGGTGGCAACGGCGGCGTAGCCGACGTTACCGTTGACGACTCAAACGCACCCGTAGAGTACTACAACCTCCAGGGCGTACGCGTCGACAACCCCTCTAACGGCCTCTACATCCGCCGTCAGGGCAAGAACGTACAGAAAGTGATCGTGATGTAATCCATCCATCACCGCAATCCACACCACCAGCCCCTGCGCCATCCCGGCGCAGGGGCTGGCTCTTTTCCCGGGGGCGGACGCAGCCGCCCCCCCTCTCGACTTCACTCGACTTAATTCGACTTAATTCGAAATAAATCGGGGGAAATCGAAATAAATCGAGCGAAATCGCTTATATTTGTGATTGGAAAACAATTTAAATCTACCGCTATATGAAATTCGCGCAAAAGTGCAACGAGATTTTCGACCAGTCGACCGCCGCTTACCACGTCACCGACCACGTCGACGCCGCTGAGCCTAACCCCTACGCTCCCGGCTCCATTGAGCACACTCTCCACGCCAAAAACTGGATCGATGCCGTGCAGTGGCATCTCGAAGATATAATCCGCGATCCGCAGATCGACCCCGTGGCAGCCCTTGCCCTCAAGCGCCGCATCGACCGCTCCAACCAGGACCGCACCGACATGGTGGAGGAGCTCGACACTTACTTCCGCGAACTCTACCGCGACGTCAAGCCCGCAGCCGACGCCACCATCAACACCGAAAGCCCCGCATGGGCCCTTGACCGCCTGTCGATACTCGCCCTGAAGATCTACCACATGCAGGCCGAAGTGGCACGCGACGATGCCTCCGATGCCCATCGCGCCAAATGCCAGGCCAAGCTCGGCGTACTCCAAGAGCAGCGTCGCGACCTCACCGAGGCCATCGACACCCTGCTCGACGACATCGCCGCCGGACGCAAGTACATGAAGGTCTACCGCCAGATGAAGATGTACAACGACCCCGAAACCAACCCCGTACTCTATAACACCCCCAAGCAATCATAATGCACAAAGGACGCCGCGTGCTGGTGACACGCTTCTCCGCTATCGGCGACGTGGCCATGACCGTGCCCGTGCTCTACAGCGTGTGCCGCACACATCCTGAGGATATGTTCTACATGGTCACGCGCCCGTCGATGGTGCCAATATTCGTCAACCCCCCCGCCAACCTGGTGGTCATCGGCGCCGACGTAAAAACCGACTTCAAGGGCATCCGCGGCATGCGACGACTGCTCAAGGAGCTTGTCGACCAATACTATATCGACACCTACGTCGACCTCCACGCCGTGCTCCGCACCTACGCCTTAGGTGCCTGGTGCCGACTGCGCGGCATCCCTGTGTCGCGCATCAACATGGGGCGCCGCGGCAAGCGAGCCCTGACGCGCCGCAACAACAAGGTGATGCTGCCGCTGCTGTCGTCGCGCGCACGCTATCGTGAGGCATTCTTCCGAGCCGGTTTCCCCATGACAGAGAATTTCGATGGCCTCTACGGCCGCGGCAGCCGCGCCCCGGTCGAGCTTATAGCCGATATGGCCCAACCCAAGGGGGAGGGCTACCGCTGGCTCGGGATAGCCCCATTTGCCAAGCATAAGGGGAAAATATACCCCCCGGAGCAGATGGAGCAGGTGATACGCGAGATATCGCAACTCCCCAACGTCACCATATTCCTCTTTGGTGGAGGCGATGAGGAGCGCAAAATACTTGCCGATTGGGCCGAGCGCTACCCCAACACCGTCTCCCTTGCCGAAAAGCGGTGGGGATTTGCCAAGGAGATGGCCCTGATGAGCCACCTCGACGTGATGCTCACGATGGATTCGGCCAACATGCACCTTGCATCGCTGGTCAACGTGCCGGTGGTGAGCATCTGGGGCGCCACACACCCCTACTGCGGCTTCATGGGGTGGCGACAGAAGGAGGACCTGACACTGCAGCTCCCCGTGCCCTGCCGACCATGTTCGACCTTCGGCAACAAGCCATGCCACCGCGGTGACTACCTTTGCCTTAGCGGCATCCCCCCGGCAAGCGTAGTGGCAAAGCTGAAGCGATTTTTAACGTGAATTCACCATCGTGTGCAATATTCTTGCGCACCACCCGTCATATCTTTGCATCACCTAAGGGGGCTAAGATAGCTAAGATAGCTAAAATAGCTACCCCAACAACTTAAAAATTCAAAAACTCAAATAACTCAAAAACTCAAAAACCATACCCACATGGAAAAAACCAAGAAAACCATAAAGAAAGCCGCTGAGGTCGACCCCAAGAAAGCACGCCTCGAAGCCCTTTCAGCAGCCATGGCCAAGATCGAGAAGGACTATGGCCGCGGAGCCATCATGAAGCTCGGCGATGACAAAGTGGAGGACGTCGACGTGATCCCCACCGGCTCGATCGGGCTCAACTACGCACTCGGCGTGGGAGGCTTCCCCCGCGGCCGCGTGATTGAGATATTCGGCCCCGAGTCGTCAGGCAAGACCACCTTGGCCATCCACGCCATCGCTGAGGCCCAGAAGGCCGGCGGCATCGCAGCCATCATCGACGCCGAGCACGCCTTCGACCGCTTCTACGCCGCCAAGTTGGGCGTCGACGTCGACAACCTGCTCATGGCCCAGCCCGACAGCGGTGAGCAAGCCCTCGAAATCGCCGAGCAGCTCATCCGCTCATCGGCAATCGACATCATCGTGGTAGACTCCGTAGCCGCCCTCACCCCCAAAAACGAGCTTGAAGGCGCCATGGGCGACCGTCAGGTTGGACTCCAGGCCCGACTGATGTCGCAAGCACTGCGCAAGCTCACAGCCACCATAGCGCGCACAAACACCTGCTGCATATTCATCAACCAGCTGCGCGCCAACATCGGCCAGATGTTCGGCCCCGCGGAGACTACCACCGGCGGCAACGCCCTGAAATTCTACGCCTCGGTGCGCGTCGACATCCGCCCCAGCTCACAGATCAAGGATGGCGACGACATCTTAGGCCGTCTCACCAAAGTGAAAGTGGTGAAAAACAAGGTGGCACCTCCCTTCAAGAAGTGCGAGTTTGACATCATGTTTGGCGAAGGCATCTCCAAGTCGGGTGAAATCGTCGACTTAGGTGTGGAGTATGGCATCATACAGAAGTCAGGCTCATGGTTCAGCTACAACGGCAGCAAGCTCGCCCAGGGACGCGACGCCGCCAAGTGCGTGATCGCCGACAACCCCGAGTTGGCCGAGGAACTCGAAGCCCAGATCATGGATGCCATGCACAACCGCGACACCAACAAGGGTAGTGCTCCCGCCGCCAAGAAGGCATCCGCCAAGGATGAGCCCGCCGTGGAGCTCCCCGATGACGAGTTCGGCGACATCGACACCGACGACATCGATCTCGACGAAGAGTAACTCCCCCATATAGTAGGGACGCTCCCTGGAGCGTCCCTACTTTTGGCAGCGCACCTCGATAGGCGCTGGCTGCCGATTAGAGGATTGAGACTTTCTCCAGCTGCTTGCTGTAGTGGTTGAAGAAGTTGGTGGATAGGGCCGTTGAAATCTTCATCAACAGTTCGCAATCAATCGATGAGCGATTGAAAATCTTGTAGACGTTTGTCCTGTTACACTGCAATTGAGTAGCCAACCAAGCTGCCGAACGACGTTGACTCCGGAGCTCCTGTTGGATAAGCCCCCCAATTGCGACCGGGTTGCTTTTCTCCATAATAGTAATGTTGTTCTATACATCCCCGCAGAGTTGGTCACCGAAGAAGAGAGATGAGACCCTGACGCAGATGGGGGTGTTGCCCCTGATAAGTAAAATGTGATTTAAGGATAATTGTGTCCGTTAGGAAGGCACATCACCGTCATATGGTGACAAACGTAAGCAAAATTTTTAGTGTGCAATACTGATTTGAC
Source organism: uncultured Muribaculaceae bacterium (assembly GCA_964628905.1). Taxonomy (GTDB): domain Bacteria; phylum Bacteroidota; class Bacteroidia; order Bacteroidales; family Muribaculaceae; genus JAJPXC01. Next base: position 133,927 of record CAZVNS010000001.1, read on the forward strand.
ACATTTTTTTTTGCAAAATCGGGTAAAATTTGTTGCTTCTCGGGGGAAAGCCCTCGATTTATATCGACTTATATCGAGTGAAATCGAGAGAAGGCGAAGCCGAGGCGGGGCTCAGCCGCGGCGCAGGGCTGTGAAGAAGGCCCAGAGGGCAAGTCCAGCCGAGACGGCCACGTTGAGCGAGTGCTTGGTGCCCATCTGCGGTATCTCGATGGCGTAGTCGGCGGCGTCGACCACTGCGGGGTCAACTCCGTCAACCTCATGCCCCACCACGATGGCATATTTAGCGCCTGGGCGCACTTCAAACTCGTCGAGGGGGATTGACCCCTTGACCTGCTCAAGGGCGCACAGCGTGTATCCCTCGCGGCGCAGCGCCTCGAGAGCGTCGAGTGTGGAGGCGTGGTAGCTCCAGTCTACGGAGTTCTCGGCTCCGAGGGCGGTCTTGTGTATCTCCACTGATGGGGGTGTGGCTGTGATGCCGCACAGGTGGATGCGCTCCACCATGAAAGCGTCGGAGGTACGGAACACCGAGCCTATGTTGTTGAGCGAGCGTATGTTGTCGAGCACCAGGCGCAGCGGCAACTTCTGCATGGCCTTATATCGGGCCACGTCGCAGCGGTTGAGGTCGAGGATTGTCTTCTTTTCCATCACTCTTTGGGTTGGAGCACGGTGACACGTATCAGCTCAAGGCGTGTGGCGGTGCGCTGCACCACTTCAAGCTGCATGTTTTCGAGGAGGATCTTCTCCCCCTGCTCGGGTATCTGGCCGGTGGTATGGAGTATGTAGCCGGCGAGGGTCTGGTACTCCTCATCCTCGGGTATGTCGAGGTGGAATTGCTCGTTGATGGCCGACACCTCGGCACGGCCTGAGAACTCGTAGACACCGGGGGAAATCTCACGGGCTGTGATCTGCGATTTGTCGTGCTCATCCTGGATGTCGCCGAAAATCTCCTCCACCAGGTCCTCGAGGGTGACCAGTCCGGCGGTACCTCCAAACTCGTCGATCACCACGGCCAGTGAGCGCTTCTCGGTGAGCAGTCGGCGCATCATTTTGTCGGCCAGGAGGGTCTCGGGGGCGAACACCACGGGTTTGAGCTTCTTGCGCCAGTCGACCAGGGGGTCGAACAGCTCCGAAACGTGGATGTAGCCTAACACATTGTCGATATCCTCGCGGTAGACGAGTATCTTGGAGCGTCCGGATGAGGTGAACAGGTCGCTCAGCTGCTGGCGGGAGGTGCTGTCGATTTCGACGGCCACCAGCTCGTTGCGTGGTATCATGCAATCGCGCAGGTGTATAGATGAGAAGTCGAGGGCGTTGTGAAACATCTTGACCTCAGTGTCGAGTTGCTTCTTATCCTCTATGCTTTCGTCGATTGTGCGTTCGAGGTATTGGTTGAGGTCGCCCACGGAGAGCATGCCCATGGCTGAGTTGTGTGATTTGATGCCCACGAGCTTCATCAGCGCCCGCGACACCCAGGAGGTGAACAGCGAGATGGGGTATAGTATGATGTAGATAATCCACATCGGTATGGCCACGAGCTTGAGCGATATGTTGGGGTTGATTTTGAAGGTCGACTTGGGTATGAACTCGCCGGTGAGGAGTATCACCATGGTGGATATGATGGTCTGGAGCAGTAGCACCAGGAATGTGTTGTCGGTGAGTTTTTCGAGCCACGGCTCGATGAGGGCTGCGGCGGCGATACCGTAGATCACGACCATGATGTTGTTGCCCACGAGCAGAGTGGAGATGAACAGCTCTGACCGCTTGTAGAACTGGTTGAGGATGCGGCTTATGATGTTACCCTTCTTGACGTCGATCTCCACCCTGACGCGGTCGGAGGTGACGAAGGCTATCTCAGTGCCTGAGAAGAGGCCTGAGAGGAGCAATGATGCTATGGTGACTATGATCCAGGTGGTTTCCATAGGGTGGGGGTTAGTTGGGGAGGGGGGTCGCCATATCGGCTTGCTGCTGACGGCGGGAGGCGCGCACGCTGTCGGGGTTGGCAGCCACGTTGTCGCTCTGTTCGGGGTCGCTCACGGGGAATATGCCCTGGGGGCGGCGTATGGTGTAGTTGGTGAGGTTTTCGCTGGAGATGAAGCCGATGCCCTCGAGCACGCGGTCTGACCGCTCGATGTGGATGAAGGAGTCGCAGTAGATCTTGTGGGAGTTCTGGTCCCAAAATAGCTGCTGGGAGAGGAACTTGTCGCCCTGAGTGTTGCGCATCCTGACGTTGCCGTCAAACTGCCACAGCCTCCTCTGCGACAGGTATGTGGCGGAGTCGCAGCGGAAAGTGCCGTTGGGGATGAAGTTGTCGTCGTATCGCTCCAGGTAGAGTCCGTCGGGGAATGTCCACCGCGGCGGGTTGGCCTGGTCGTATATGAACCATTGGTCGGCTGTGATATGGTAGCGGGTGTAGCCGGAGTCGGAGATGAAGGTCGACACGTTGGTAGTTGCCATGGTGGGGGTGTTGGCCTCATCCTTGATGTCGCCGACGCGCTCCTTATGCTCTTCGCGGCAAGCCGAGGCGCCGCAAAGCAGCATCGCGCAAACCATGACCCACAGCAACGACCGCATTATCTGATCTTGCTACGCCAGAACCACATTTCGTTGAAGTTGACGCCGATGGTCACGCAGAAGTAGTCCTCCTTGAGCAGCGGCGCGGGGTGGGCTTGGCGGTGCTTATATTCGAGTCCGATGTTGACCACGGTTTTGGAGCCGGGGGCGGGGAAGCCGAAGCCGGCCGACACGCCGTATTCGTGCACGTTGTTGTCGCTGATCATCAGGTAGTCGCGGTTGAAGTAGCCACCCAGGCGGTACTGCACGCGGCGGAAGTAGGAGCCGCGGGACGAGGGGGTCCACTGCAGTCCGGCCGCTATCTTGTAGCGGTCGGCAAGGCGTGTCTGCTCGAAGTTCTGGAGCTTGCTGTACTTGGCCTTCGACCATGGCTGGTAGGTGAAGTCGATTTCGGCCATGAAGCGGGAGTTCCACTCATAGTTGATACCGGCACCCCAGGTGTTGGGGAGGGAGTAGTGGTGGCGGAGCGACATTTGGTCGATGGTGTCGGGCTTTGTGTCGGAGTTGACATCGTAATATATGCCGTAGGTGTGTCCGCGGAGATCCATGCCGGGGGAGTATGTGAGTCCGGCCGCGAGGGTGTTTTTGCTTGAGAGCTTGAGCACGTATTGGGCGCCGAATTGCAGATGGTAGTCGCGGACGGTCATCACGCGCTCGAAGAGCGACTGCGAGCCGGCGTCGGTGGTGGCGTAGAGGTCGTTGGTGGTGGTGCCGAACAGGTATGATACGTTGGCACCTACCGACAGCCCCTTCAGAGGCTCCCAACCCGCGCCGATGTAGAGCTGGTTGAGGCCGCCGTTGCCCGAGCGCTCCGATGTGCCGTAGTCAATCGTTGAGCCAAACGAGTAGCCTACAGAGGAGTAGGGGAGCAGGCCGATGCTCATTCCCACGGTTTTCGATACGGGGAATTGCAAGGTGATGTAGTCCAGGCCGCCGCCGAAGTCCTTGCCCGAGTAGCCGTTCTCCTTCGACCAGAGGGACGTGATGTCGATGCCCATGTCGAAGAGGAATGTCAGCGAGTCGCAGTGAGCGTAGGATGCGGGGTTCATCACGTTGACCTGCCTTCCGGAGTGCATGGCGTAACCGATGCCGCCCATGGCGCGCTGGGTTGAGGTGGCATTGTCGTTGAGCAAGCCGTAGCCGTAGCGTGAATATGGGCTCATCGACAGCTGAGCCATAGAGGCCAGCGCTGTGATGATGGTAAGCAATGCTGTGATAATCAGTTTCTTCATATTGCGATGTAGTGCGCCGTCAGTCCTTCGGGGAGAGATGGCGGGTTAATATTTCTTTAAGTCCGATATGCACCAGGTCAGGCTCGCAGTCGGCGCGGAAGGGGAGGTGCGGGGTGATCAGGTAGGAGTCGCCGCCGGTGATCACCACCTGCGAGTCGGAGCCCAGGTGGGCGCGGTAGTATTCGATCTCGGCGATGATGCCGTTGATGGCTCCGGCGCGCATGGCGGTGGCCGTTGTGTCGCCCCATAGGCGATAGTCGCCCTCGGGGTCAATCTGCGGCAGGCGCGCTGTCAGGCGGTGGAGCGACTCCAGGCGCATCCACGGGCCGGGGGCTATGTTGCCCCCCTCGAAGCAGTCGGCGCGCACCACGTCGTAGGTCACCGCCGTGCCGATGTCGACCACCAGCAGCGTAGCCCCGGGGTGGAGCGACCACGCCCCTACGGCGGCGGCTATGCGGTCGCGCCCCAAGGTGCGGGGGGTGGTGTAGCCGATGGCGATGGGGAGGTCAGTATCGCAGGTGAGTGTGACGGTGGGTATGCCCCTTAGACGCAGCTCCCCGACACCCTCGCAATTGTCGTCGACCACCGACGAGTAGATAGCCCCGTCGAGCTTCCAGCCGGCCAACATCGAGCCTATGTCACCGGCTGAGAGCTGGTGGCATTGACGGCGAGCCACTATGGCGTCATCGCACCACAGGGCAAGCTTGAGAGCTGAGTTGCCGCGGTCGATTGTGAGTAGTAGCGACATATCGGCGGCAAAGATAATAAAAATAGGTAAGAAAAAATAGTTATCTTTGTGGGCAATATGAACCAGAAAAACCGATACTCGATGTTGGGGCTGCTCGCGGTGGCATTGCTGATGCTCGCGGCATGCGCCTCGATGGGCCGCCCTGAGGGTGGTCCGCGCGACACGCAGCCGCCGCGATACGTGCGCTCCAACCCCGCGCCCGGGACTGTCAACTACATGAAGCCCAAACTCGAAATAATGTTTGACGAAAATGTGAAAATCGAGGAGGCGACGAAGCGCGTGGTAGTATCGCCGGCACAGCGCACCCCGGCGGCTGTCACTGCCAACGGTCGCCGAGTGACCGTGGAGCTGCGCGACTCGCTGCTGCCTAACACCACCTACACCATCGACTTTTCCGACGCCATCCGCGACCTCAACGAGGGGAACATCCTCGACGGTTTCGCGACCGACTTCTCCACCGGCCCGGAGCGCGACTCGCTGCAGATTTCGGGGATGGTGCTTGAGGCCCGCAACCTTGAGCCGGCACAGGGGATGCTCGTCGGGGCCTACCGCATCGATAATCTCCCCGACTCAGTGGCTGTCGACTCGCTGATCATGCGCCAGCCATTCGACCGCATCGCCAAGACCAACCAGCTCGGGCAGTTCACCCTGCGCAACCTCAAGGAGGGCGCCTACCGCGTCTATGCCGTCAACGATGTGAACCGCGACTACTATTGGGACCGCTCGGAAGATGTGGCATTCTATGAGGCGCCCGTGGTGCCGGGACATGAGCCGGGGATCGCCGTCGACACCCTCACCGCCGTCGACGGCACTGACTCGATAGTGAGCCGCGCCATCACCCACTTCACCCCCGATGATGTGCTGCTCACGTGGTTCAACGAGGAATACCATTCGCAATATCTACGCGACTATAAGCGCCCCACGGCCCGCACCATCACGATGCAGTTTGGGGCTGCCTCCGACACCCTGCCTGAGCTTGTGATAGCCAACGGCGCCAACGCCGGACGCCCCGTCAGCGAGTGGGCGCTCATCCAGGCCAATGCCACCAACGACACCCTCACCTACTGGATCACCGACGAGGCCGTAATAGCCCAGGACTCGCTGCTGATGTCGACCACATACCTGCGCACCGACTCGCTTGGTGATCTGAGCGCGCGCACCGACACCCTCAAGCTCTTCTACCGCCCACCGAAAGTCAAGGAAAAGAAAAAGAAGAAGGATGAGGAGCTCAACGACTCCGTGCCTCAGCTCAACTTCATCACCCTGAAGAAGGATGGGGGCTCGGTGCTCGACCTCAACAAGCCCCTCGTGGTGAAGTGGGAGGACCCGTTAGGCTCAGTCGACCGCAGCGGCTACCACCTTGCCATCAAGGAGGATACGCTATGGACGCCCGTGCCGCTCCCTGACTTCCCCGACACGGAACCACCGAACCTCGCCGGAGTGCGCCAGGCCATTTTCGCCGACACCATACGCTACAATTGGGAGCCGGGTGCCTCCTACCGCCTCGAAATAGACTCGGCGGCCGTGGTTAACGCCTACGGCGAGCACAACCGTCCGACCAACATCGACTTCACGGTGAAGAAGGAGGAGGACTACGCCAACTTGGTCTTCAACGTGGCCTCCGGCGACGACCGCCCGACAGTGGTGGAGCTGCTGACGAGCGCCGACAACCCCGTGGCCCAGGCACGCGTCAACCTCGGCGCGGCGGTGTTCAACTTCGTCGACCCCGCCACCTACTACGCCCGCGCCTACATCGACGTCAATGGCAATGGCAAGTGGGACACCGGCAACGTGATGGACTCCATACAGCCCGAGGAGGTATACTATTACCCCAAGAAGGTCAATGTGCGCGCCAACTGGGACATCGAGCAGCCGTGGAGCATCTATGAGCGCCCTCTCGACATGCAGAAACCACTTGACATCAAGAAGAATAAACCCGTGACCAAGGAGCGCTCCGCTACCCGCAGCGACGACGAGGATGAGGATGAATTTGACAACATCTATCAAGGTCCGGGCTCGCAGTACGACAACAACCACCGCAGCTCGTCGGGCAATGTACGCCCCGGCGGAGTGCGCCGCAACAACAGCAACAGCAGCACCATAAGCCGATGACCCACGAAGCCCCAACAATAGAGCAGCCGCGCCTATGGCGCCTGTACATGCTCATCACCGACAGCGCCCTTGAGGTGATGCTATTCCACTCAGCCGACGCCTCCGGGCTGCAACTCTACACCTACGAGTTGACCGGGGAGCCTGATACCGACATCACACGCCGCCTTGAGGAGGTGATCTACGCCATTCCCTGGCTGGTCAACGACTTCGGGCGAGTGAGCGTGATCTACGACGGTAGCAACTACGCCGTATTACCCCCCGACATCGCCGCCGACACCGAAGTGGCCGACGGATGGATGCGCTGTCAGGCCGGAGCCGTGGAGTCGCTCGACTTCGTCATACCGCAGTCGCTGAGCAACTTTGTGATGCGCACCTGGCCAAGCGCCACCTTCGAGCACCGCGTGGCCCCCATGAGCCGCTATTTCTACTCCAAGAGCCGCATCGGACAGTCGGGTAAGATGTACGCCAATGTCAGCGCCGACCGCCGCCTCGACATCATGGTCTACGGCCGCGGAGGGCTGAGGATGCTCAACACATTCCGCTTCGTCGACACAGCCGACGCCGTCTACTACATCATGGCCGCGCGCGACCTGCTCAAGCTCGACCAAATGACCGACGAACTCATCATCGCCGGCGACCGCGACCTCCGCGAAGATCTCACCGACACCCTCCGCGACCTGCTCGCCGGAGTGATGCCCGCCATATTCCCCGCCACGCTCTACGGCTCTCACCAGGGAGCCGCTGACGCGCCTTTCTCACTAATCGTGATGCCACTATGCGAATAATTACAGGAAAATACGGGCGCCGCCGCTTCACCGTGCCCACCAATATCACAGCACGCCCCACCACCGACTTCGCCCGCGAAAACATATTCAACGTGATGGGCAACCTCGTTGACTTCGAGGAGGTCGACGCGCTCGACCTCTTCGCCGGTACAGGCGCCATCAGCTTCGAACTTGCCTCACGCGGCTGCCGCACGGTGACTGCCGTCGAGAAGGCCCCCACCCAGACCCGCCTCATAGCCAAAGTGATTGGCGAACTTGGCGCTGATGAGGTGCGTCTGATACGCGGCGATGTGTTCAAGTTCTTAGCCGCCAAGTCAGTAGGGTCGGGCTATGACCTGATTTTCGCCGACCCCCCCTACGACCTTCCCAACTTCGATGACGTTCCCCGCATGGTGCTCGAAGGCAACCTATTGCGCCCCGGCGGCTACTTCATCCTGGAGCATAACAAGCACCACGACTACTCCTCCCACCCCCTCTTCGTGGAGCACCGCTCCTACGGCTCGGTCAACTTCTCCATCTTCCGCGCCCCCCTCGCCGAATAGCCGAGAACTACATTATATCGTATTTATATTTACTCTATTCATTAAATATGAAGATACGGGGGTTAGGCGGAGCGGCGGGTAAGGCGCTTGATGGCGGCGACGTTGAAGGCGATGATCACCAGCACCATCGCAATGCCCACGATGTAGGTGGGGATAAGGGTGGCCACCTCAGAGCCGATGTTGCGTATCGGCTCCTGCCACAGGGATTGTGCCACGGCAACCACTATACAACTAAGTATCAGCACGGTTACATTGGTGATTACGGCCAGACGTATGTAGTGTTTGCTCACCTGCGCGGGGGTGTAGCCCAGGAGTATGAGGTCGTGGATCTTCTGGCGATTTTTCTGTATCAGCAGGTAGATGGAGAGCATCAGGATGAAGAACGACAGCAGACAGATGATCACGCCTACGCCCACCACCACGCCGGTAGCGATAGTGAAGAAGTGGGCGGCCTTGCCGGAGTCAAGCTTGTCGCCGGCGCTCTCCATGCCATGTTCGTCGAGATACTGCTTGATGGCGGGGTCGCCGGGGTCGGTGACCTGCACGATCATGCGCATCGGGTTCTCCTCCTTGTCGACGGCGTAAATGCCATTGGCCCAGTCGACAAACGCCTGCGGGGCTGAGATGGTGTTGAGGCGGTTGCTGAAGCCAACGACGCGGCCGGGGAATGTGCGCTCCATGCCGTTGCCACTCACTGAGATGAGCAGGTCGAGGTCGCTGATCATATCCTCGCTGAACTGTGGCATGCCGCGGGTGGCGGCGAAGCCGAAGTTGTAGAGGGCCAGATAGTCGCGCGACAGCACGATGGGAATGGTGGCGTCGGGGTCGTCGGGGTCAAACTCCCAATCGTCGGGGAGCACGTCGAAGAAGTCGTCGGGGATAGCCTCGAAGAAGAGAAAGGTGTACATGCCCGGACCGACGGCGATCTTGCCTGTTACATGAAAGCGGGAGGCGGTAAATGGAGCCGCACGCTTGACCCAAGGCTGCTGCTCGAGGTCGCTGATAGCCTCGGGGGTGAAGCCTGTCGACTTGCCGAAGGTGCCGTCTTCGACACGCTGCGACAGCACGATGTAGTCCTGGGTGAGCAGGTTGTCGTCGGCGCTGATCACCGTGGTGACATCGCGGTAGAATTGCAGGGCTGTGAGCACGATCACCAGGCCCACGAGGTTGGATACGGCAAATCCGGCGATCTGTCCGGCTGATATGTTGCGGCGCAGCAGGCGCCACACTATGCTGGGTTGTGACAAGGCTGTATGTATTAGAGCGTTAGATATGTGGTGTCGGTAAGGGCCAGGGGGTTGCCCACGGAGGTGGTGATTACTCCGGCCTGCTGCTCGCGGGCTTCGGTGGTGATGAGATCGGCGGCAATGCGGTTGTTGCCCTCGTCGAGGTGGCTCACCGGCTCGTCAAGCATGATGAAGTCGAAGGGCTGGCACAGGGCGCGCACTATGGCCACACGCTGCTGCTGCCCTACGGACAATAGCCCCGCCAACTGGTTGGCTTTGTGCTTGATGCCGAGCATGTCGAGCATCCGGAGAATCTCCTGCTCTGGTTTGTAGTCGGTAAGGCGGTTTTTCAGCAGTATGTTGTCCATGGCCGACAGCTCGGGGAAGAGGCGCAGCTCCTGGGGCAACAACGCCAGGTGCGAGCGGCGTATATCGGACCAGCGGCGTATGTCGTAGCGGCGTATGTCCTCGCCGTTGAAGAGTATCTGGCCCAGATAGTCGTTGCGATTGCCGTAGATGTAGCTGCACATCGACGACTTACCTTTGCCTGACTCAGCCGCCACCATGTAGAGGTTGGGACGGCTGAAGGTGGCGTCGGTGAGCCATATCTGCGAGTCGGCGGGTATCGGGTCGTCGCGGAACACTTGTGGCAGCGCCTGGCGCAGTTCTATCGTATCGATACGCATGTTATCTTTTCTTCAGGTTCTTGTCGATGGCGAGACATGACTCAATGACATCGTAGATGAAGCCATGGTCGGCGCCGTCGAACTTGACATCACCCTGGAGCCTATATGAGCCTTCCCAGCGCATTGAGGCGGTAAACCCATACGGCATGCCAAAGTATGAGCGGATTTTTTCAGAGGGCTTGAAGTAGGCGCCAAACGAAGCGTTGTCAAACACCTGCTTTACTTCGTCCGACATCGACTTGGAGGTGATGGGCGTCGATGAGAGATATAGGTAGTCGCCCTTGACACCGAGATATATGTTGGCCGACAAGACGCCGTCGTAGACGCGGCGGTCTGACTGGTAGTCCCAACGATACAACTCTTCTGTGTAGGTGATTTTGTATTCGTTATCGCTAACCTCTTCGACAGAAGTGGCGAGTTGGGGTAAATATTGGCCTAATAGATGCAGACAGCCTTCGGGGTCCTTCATCTGCACGACTGCCGTCCACTTGGCCTCAAGGAGCTGCTGGGGATAGCGGCAGTTGTTGTCGAAGTAACTTTTGGCGGAGTTGAGGTTGGCGCCAACTGCTACATTGCCTGTGGGCTCAACTAATTCAAGATACTGGTTAAACTGGCGCATGGCACGCTCACCGGCGTATTTCTTGATGAGGTCTTCGAGCAGCTTGCGGGCGTTGGGGGCGTTAAGGCCGAGGGCGGCCACGAAGTCGCTCCCTTCGGGGAGGAGCGAGAGGGCGTCGGGGCTCACGGGCGAGAAGTAATTGTCGAGGGCGCAGAGCGTGCCGTCGGCATCAATCATTGTCACCTCGGCTTGAGCCTCGCCGTCAGCGGGGAAGTCGACCACGGCGGTGATCCACTTTTTCTTTAACGCTTCGGTGGTGGACACTGCCGAAATCGCGTTGTCGCCGCTGAGCGCGCGGCATGGGCCTTTGACTTCCGACAGGGGGTTGCGCGAGGCCTTCTTGATTGAGGCTGTGACGAGCTCCGGCGAGGGGGCTTCGTAGTCACCATTGTTCTTATAGCGGCACCATGCGGTGGTTTGCCATCCCAGCTTCTTCTCTTCGTCGATGAGCATGAAGTCAGTGCTCCATTCGTCGTCGGATTGGGCATAGCATTTCAGGCCCTGTTCGCGGGTTGAGGTGCTGTAGTTCATATCCTTCAGTTGTTTGACGAATTCGTCCATATCGGTGATGGGGAACACGAAATATTCGCCATGCACATCGTCCCAATCCCTCTTGCCGTCGACAAGCTCAGGGGTGATTGCTACGAAGAACAGGTTGCTCAGATCTATGCATTTGTCAACCTTCGACAGCTTTTCGAGCTTTTCTTCAAGCATTCTGTCGCTGAGGTCGTCAAACTCTTTGGGGAGTTCGTAGACGTTCTTTTTCTCCTGCAGCTCGGCGTTCTTGATGAATTGTGTGGCGTCGATGTGCATCACCACGCTGGCGTTGTCGGGGATGGTCTCGAGGATTGACGAGGTCTTGGAGCAGCCGGTGGCGAGGATTGCCGCCATGGCTATGGCGGCTGCACCTATATGGCGGGTTATCTTATTGATATTCATTGCTATGATTAGTTTAGATATTATCGGTGATGAGTTGCATGATTGACTTGTCGGTATCGGTCACCGAGAATTGGAATTTAGACTTGGTGGAGGTTGACTGCACTGTGCCCTTGATGCCGAAGTTGATTTTGCTGTTGCCAAACATTTGCATCAGGTCGGGTGTGATATTGACCGACAAGCCTAAGGCGTTGCCTTCATAGACTGACTTGAGGTTGGTGTTGCCTGAAAGCTGCCCGGGATGGTGGGTGCCGGCATAGAGTGAGCCGTCGACGTCGGCTATATAGATGTAGCCTGTGGGTGACTCGTATGTGCGGAAGCTGTAGACACCTCCACCCATGTCGGCGAGCTGGTTGCCGAGAAAGCCTTGGAGCATATCGATCAGGGCTGTGGGGTCGGCCTTAGTGGACTGGAGCACGGCGCTGACGCGTAAATCCATGACGCTGGGGTCAAGAGATGCTGAGATGCTGACGGTGCCGTCGATCATGCGTCCGAAGAGGGTGAGTTGCGAGAAATCTGAGTTGCGGTTGCCATTGGAAAGCATCTTCTGGATTGATTTCCAGGGGAAATCTTTGGTGATGCCCATCGCGAAGGCGATGTTGGGGTTGTCGATGGCGTGGGTGAGCACGCCGGTGTTGATGTTCTGCAATCCGGGGTATTCCACCGGTTCGCCGTTGCTGTTGAGGGTCATGCCTTCACCCTTGATGGTCTTGCCGTTGAGGTCGATGTTGCATATACCCCAGCCATCCTTGAGTGCCTCGTTGTGTTTGGCAACTTCGGGTATAGCGGCCAGGTTGACTGCTACATTGGCCGTGTGGGCCTGCTCCATGTAGCTTGCTATCGCTGCATCCTGGCCGAAGTGACGTGTGGCGGCGGCTTTTACGCTGCGCTCCACGGTCTGGGGCGAGTCGGTGAGCCATGCCTGATTGCCCTTGGTCATCAGGAATAGGCCGGTGTTGTGGTCCATGCAGACGGTAAACCCGTCGCGCTCCTCAGCCTGGGTCACATTCGCACTGCCTAAGTAGCCTTCAAGAGCGTCCGGGTTGTCGATTTGGAATGTCCAGTAGACGTCATCGTCGTTGGTCAGGGATGAGAATGCGGTCACCACTGACGACAGGTCGCCGAAGGTGTCGATGCTCTTGATCTGCTTGGGGACATTGGTGGTCTGCGAGAATATCTGGTTGACGTTGGTCACCACCACTATGGGGGTGTTGTAGTCGACGGTGCGGAGCAGGGCGTTGTTGACTTCCTCAATTTTGCGTTCTTGCGAGTCCTCGCTCTGTTCTTCCTTCTTTGATGAGCATCCGGCAAGGAGGGCTATGGCCACACTGAGTGCCAGCAGGTGCTTTAGCGTCTTCATCTATTTGTGATTATGATTTGTGTATTATTAGCGATGTCTTTAGCTGTAACGGTGATAATGCCGGTTTTTGTATCATAGCTCCATTTGGCCTTTTTGCCGTTGACGGTAACCGAGGCGGGAGTCTGTGTGCGGGCAAACACCTTGAAGGTGATGGTACGCTTGGCGGGCATACCCTTGTAGGAGCCGCTGATGGAGTAGTCGATGGTGAGCTTATCGGGGGTGGCGTCGCCGCGGAGTGTGAGCAGGGCGTAGGCGCCATCCTCAAGGGAGCGGGTCGAGGTGCGGTCGTCATCATAGAGGGTGTACTCCGACTTGCCCTCGGTGGGGTAGTAGTTGACGGTATATTGCGAGGGGTTGTAGTCGAGGGTGTTGCCCATGTGGTAGTCGGCGGTGGGTATGAAGGCGCCGGCGCGTACAAAGAGCGGGAGCACTTCGAGGGGTGCGGGATACTGGATGGTGTCGCCACCGCTATAGACCTTCGAGGGGTTGGCGTAGTCGACCCACTCACCTTCGGGGAACACTACCTGACGCTCTGTGGCCCCTGCGGTGAGCACCGGGGCTACGAGCACGTCGCGTCCCCACAGATACTCATCGTCGATGTCGTCGTAGAGGTTTGAACCCTGGCTGTAGTAGTTGAGGGAGCGCACCAGGGGCTGGCCCTGCGAGGCGTTCTCCCAAGCGAGGGTGTAGTTGTAGGGTAGCCAGCGGTAGCGCTCCTTGACCAGGGCTTTGAGCAGTTCCTCCTGCTTGGGATAACGGATGGGCTCGGCAAACTGCTGGGCGTGGGTGCGGAATATCGGTGAGAAGATCCCTAACTGTACCCAGCGGGTGTAAAGTTCAGGGATATAGGGTGTTTCGGGATCGACAGCGAAGCCTCCCACATCGTGGCTCATGTAGCCCAGGCCGCTGAGGCCGGAGTTGAGCATGATGGTAATCTGTGGCTGCAGGCCTCCCCATGAGCGCGACACGTCGGTCGACCAGGGGAACACTGAGTAGCGCTGCAGGCCGGTGGTGCCTCCGCGCATCATGGTCATCAGGCGAGTGTCGGGATATTTCTCCTTGAAGAGGTCGTAGATGATTGATGACCAGTCGTTGCCGTATTGGTTGTGGTACTCGCGGGCTGTGAGTCCGTTGGCGTGGTGTCCGGTCTCGGGGTGCACCTCAGGCTCGCCAAGGTCGCCCCACCAGCCGCCTACGCCCTCGGCTGTGAGCTGATCGTAGCGGTCGGCGAGCCAGCGGCGGGTGTCGGGATTTGACACGTCGAACATGCCCCCGTGGCCCACCCAGATGGTCACAGGCTCCACTCCGCCCACTGAGTCCTTCACCATCATGCCGGCTTCGGCGAGGGCGTTGTAGTTGTCGACGCCGCGGCCGTTCTGGAGTATATAGGGCTGAGAGATGATCACGGTGTTGACCCCGCGCTTGCGCAGGTCGGCGAGCATCTTCCTATGGTCGGGCCACTGGTCCTTATCCCATGCCAGGCGACCCATATCTTCCTCTTGGCCATACCAATAGAGGTCGAGCACTACGCCGTCGACGGGATAGTCGCGCTGCTTGAGCGTGTCGATGATGCCGAGGGTCTCGGCTTGGGTCTTGTAGCCGTATTTGGAGTTGATGTAGCCGAGCGACCAGAATGGGGGAAGCTCCTGGCGGCCGGTGAGTCGCGAAAGCTCGCTGACCACACCGGGGAGTGTGCCGGCGCCATTGATGAAGTAGTAGGAGATGGGTGAGCGCGACTCGGAGATGTACTCGATAGGCTCGGCCATGATCATCTTGGCGACGGCGAAGTCATCGAACACCAGGGCATAGCCTGTCGACGAGATCACCAGCGGCATGGTGATGTTCATCTGACTGATGCGCGGGTCTTGCTTTGTGTAGCCATAGTTCTGGCGGTTGTACATCACCAGTGTGTCGCCCTTGAGGTCGAACGAGTGTCCGCGCTCGCCGGCTCCGTAGAATGAGCCGAGCCCCGAGGTGGTAAGTGTGATGTATTGCTTGCCGTCGGCCTTGGGGCGCAGACCGTTGTCGGAGACGATGCGGCCGGCCCCGCCGTTGATGTCGACGGCTCCGCTGTTGTTGTTGATGTTGACGGTGACGCCCGACTGGGTGGTGATGGTGGTGTAGTAGCCGGTGTTGGACACGCTTCCGGTGAAGGGCGCGGCTTTGAGCACGGCGGCGCGCGACTGTGGCACGGTCTCGCCCGGCAGGGCGTTGGTGACGCGGACTATGTTGTCGTTGACTACCTCGACGGTCACGTTGCGTCCGGCTTCGGTGGTGACGCTCACCACACCGTCGGCAGCCGAGGCGGAGGCGGCCACGGTGGCTAAGGCTATAACGGATAATATCTTCATGGCGGTCAGTGGATTACTTGTCACTGATGCTTTGGATTTCCTGAAGACGGCACACATATTTGCCGATGATGTCAAACTCGAGGTTGACGCGGGTGCCCACCTTGATGTCGCGGAAGTTGGTGTGCTCCATCGTGTAGGGGATGATAGCCACGCGGAATGAGTCAAGCTCGGAGTCGCAGACAGTCAAGCTGACGCCGTTGACGGTGATTGAACCCTTCTCGACGGTGAAATATCCCTTGCCGAGGAGCGCGGGGTCTGACTTATAGGTGAATTTGAAGTAGCTTGAGCCGTCGACCTCCTCGATGGCAGAGCAGGTGGCGGTGCAGTCCACGTGTCCCTGCACGATGTGACCGTCGAGGCGGCCGTTCATCACCATGCAGCGCTCGAGGTTGATCAGCGAGCCTTCGCGCAGGTCGCCAAGGTTGGAGCGGTCGAGGGTCTCTTGGATGGCGGTGGTGGTGTATGTGCCGTCGGGGTTGAGACTTACTACAGTGAGGCACACGCCGTTATGTGCCACTGACTGGTCGATGCGGAGTTCATCGATAAATGAGCAGCGCACCGTGATATTCACGTTGCCGCCCTGGCGCTCTACGCGCTCCACGCGGGCAGCTTCTTCTACAATTCCTGAAAACATATATCGCTTGATTAAAATTCGTTAAATCAATTCACAAAGTTAGCAACTTTTCCCAACAATACCCTAAATTTAATGACTATCACACCAAAATTACACCCACAAGTAGGGTCGCTCCACGGAAAGTCAGCGATGCCTACAGCTTGCGTTGCTCGTAGGCGGAGAAAGCGGCGGTCCAGTCGGGGTTGATGGGGAGGGAGGAGTTGGTGGCGGGGTCGAAGCCGACCATCACAGTGGTGCCCACGCATTTGATCTGCCCGGTGGTGGTGTTGTAGATGCGCTGCTCGAGGGTGAATGAGTGCTCGCCGACGCGCACCACGGTGGTGGCCACGGCCAGAGGCTCGTCGATGAAGGCGGGAGCGAAGTAGTCGCACTCGACGTGCACCACCACCACGTCGATATGGTGCCAGTCGATCCGGCCACCCATCACGTCGGCGAAGTAGCGGGTCTTACCCAAGTCCATGAATACCAGATAGACTGTGTTGTTGAGGTGGCCGAGCATGTCGGCGTCGTTGAAGCGCGTCTGCAAATCGACCGAGTGGTGGAATGGAGCCCTTGGGGCTGGCACTCGCTTATTTTGCTCCTGAGAAAATTCTATTTCTTTCATTTTAAGGACATTAAAGACGTTAGGGACATTAAGACATTAAGTCTCCCCTAATGTATCTGAATATCGGTGAGCACGGGGGCGCCGACGGCACGGTTGAGCTGCTCCACAAGCCGCGAGCGCATGAATTGCAGCTCTCCCTTGAGTGGGCCTGAGGAGATGTAGACGTGCATCACGCCGTGGTCCACGTAGCGGCGCGTGGTGTAGCGATTGATGCCGGGGCCCACGACCTCGGGCCACAGGTAGCAGGCGTTCTGCTCACGGAACACTCCCGTAAGCTCTGTGTCGGCCAGCGCTTGGTCGATAACGGCCGCAATCGACAGTGGCTCAGTTCGTTTCATGGCTATCGGCAGGGGTTACGGGGGTGAACTTGCCGCGATACACCTCCCACAGGCGATAGTCGCCGCCTACACGCTGCATGATCTGGTCGAGGTGGTCGCGATTGGTGTCGGTGATGAATATCTGGCCCATGTTGGGGCGTGTGGCCAGTGAGATGATACGCTCCACGCGCAGTGCGTCGAGCTTGTCGAATATGTCGTCGAGCAGCAGCAGGGGCTTCATGGAAGCTGCGCGGCTCAGGAAGTCGTACTGCGCGAGCCGCAGGGCGATGGTGAAGGTCTTGCATTGCCCCTGCGAGGCCACGCGGCGTGCGGGGAGGGAGCCGACAGTCATCGTCAGGTCGTCGCGGTGTGGGCCCACGGAGGTGTGCCCCACCATCTCGTCGTGGCGGCGCGCCTGGTCGAGCAGCTGCTGCAGCGGCATCTCGGGACGAGAGTAGTTGAGCTCCACCGGCTCATCGTCGCCGGCGATTAGGTGGTAATACTCCTCAAACACCCCCTGGAGGCGATTGACCCACTCGGTGCGCCCTCGGTACACCTCATCGGCGGCCATCACCAGCGACAGCTCGACGGCCTCATAGAGGTGGTGGTCGACCACGCAGTCGCGCAGCAGCCTGTTGCGCTGCTCAAGGGCGCTGGTGTAGCGCACGAGACGGTCGAGGTATACGGGGTCGTTCTGCGCTATCATCATGTCCATGAAGCGGCGGCGCTCCTCGGCCCCGCCCGATATGATCACCTGATCGGCCGGCGACACCATCACCAGTGGAAACACACCGAAGTGCTGGCTCAGGCGCTGGTACTCCTTACCCTTGCGCTTTACGCTCTTACGCTGGCCGGCCATGATGCCTATGGCCACGTTCTCCTCCACGCCACGGCGGGTGTAGTCGCCGCGGATGGTGGTGAAACCCTCACCGCGGGTGATCAGCTGCTGGTCGGGGATGCCGGCGTAGCTGCGGCAGTAGCTCAGATAGTAGATGGCGTCGAGCAGATTGCTCTTGCCCATGCCGTTGTGGCCGAGCAGACCGTTGATGTTGGGCGAAAACCCAAGCCTCGCGTCACGGATGTTTTTGAAATTGGCAATCGAAATCTCGCGGAGTGTCATAATGCGCAAAGATACGCATTTTTCAGTAAATTCGCGGCATGAATGTGGCTCAAGATATACGCGAACTGCTCGATGGGCAGGCACGACTGATCAATTCGCCGGAGTTTATCGCTGACGACCCGGTGCAGTTCCCCCGACTTTTCGACCGTCTGCAGGACATCGAGATTGTAGCCCTGCTGTCGTCGGCCATCGCCTGGGGCAACCGCAAGATGATATGCCGCAATTGCCAAAAGATGATCGACCTGATGGACGGCCGCCCCTACCAATATGTGATGGACCGCGGGTATGAGGAGCTGCCCGACCAGAATATCCACCGCACGTTCTTCGCCCGCGACCTGCGCCACTTCCTCCGAGGGCTTAAGCTCGTATTCGACCGCTACGGGTCGGTGCAGGGGCTCGCCCGGGCGGCTCATATCGAGCAGCGGGAGCTGCCGGCATGGGCGCTTGTCGAGGCCATCAATGGAGTGATGGCTGAGGCTAACGGCGGTGAACGCAACTCGCGCTGCCTGCCTCAGAACCTGGACACCACGGCACTCAAGCGCGTCAACATGGCCCTGCGGTGGCTTGTGCGCAACGATGGCATCGTCGATATGGGCGTGTGGGATGTGATACGCCCGCGGCAGCTCTACATCCCCCTGGATGTGCATGTGGGCAACATCTCGCGCCAGTTGGGGCTGCTCGACCGCCGAGCCAACGACCGCCGAGCGGTCATCGAACTTACCGATACACTGCGCACACTCCGCCCCGACGACCCGGTGATCTACGACTACGCCCTCTTCGGCATCGGCGTCAACCACAAACCCGATTTAATTCAATTTAATTCGAGATAAGTCGATTTAGGCCGAGAGATAGCGAAGGCTGCGCCGGTGGGCGCAGCCTTCGCTGGTTTTGGTTGATGGGAGGGTGATTATTCCTTGCACTTGGCCACGATGAACTCGCGGTTGAGGCGTGCGATGTTGATCAGTGAGATGTTCTTGGGGCACTCGGCGGCGCAGGCACCGGTGTTGGTGCAATTGCCGAAGCCGAGCTCGTCCATCTTGGCCACCATGGCGCGGGCGCGGCGTGCGCGCTCCACCTGACCTTGGGGGAGAAGGGCAAACTGGCTCACCTTGGCGCCGACGAAGAGCATAGCCGAACCGTTCTTACATGCTGCCACGCAGGCGCCGCAGCCGATGCAGGTGGCTGAGTCCATGGCCTCGTCGGCAATTGTCTTGGGGATGGGGGTTGCGTTGGCGTCCTGTGCTCCGCCACAGTTGAACGACACGTAGCCGCCGGCCTGCTGGATCTGGTCGAAGGCGTTGCGGTTCACCATCAGGTCGCGGATCACGGGGAATGCTGCTGAGCGCCAGGGCTCGATGGTGATGGTGTCGCCATCGTTGAATTTGCGCATGTGGAGCTGGCAGGTGGTGATGCCCTGCACCGGGCCGTGGGGGTGACCGTTGATGTAGAGTGAGCACATGCCGCAGATGCCTTCGCGGCAGTCGTTGTCAAATACCACGGGCTCCTCACCCTTGTCGATCAGCTGCTGGTTGAGCATGTCGAGCATTTCGAGGAATGAGCTGCCTGTGGATACGTTGTCAACATGATATTCGACGAACTGTCCGGGCTCTTTGGGACCGCGTTGACGCCAAATTTTCAGGTTTACGCTTATATTATGTTCCATTGTAGTTCGATAATTAGAGTTTGACGTCGGTGATTATGACTTGTAGTTACGGGTCTGTACCTGGATAGCCTCATATTTGAGGGGCTCTTTGAGGAGCACGGGCTTCTCGTTGTCGCCGGTGTACTTCCAGCACGACACGTACATGTAGTCCTTGTCGTTGCGCAGAGCCTCGCCGTCGGGGGTCTGGTACTCTTCGCGGAAGTGGGCGCCGCACGACTCGTTGCGGTGCAGGGCGTCGATAGCCATCATCTTGGCCATCACCAGGAAGTCCTCAAGGCGGAGGGCCTTCTCAAGCTCGGTGTTGAGGTCGTCGGCTGAACCTACGATACGCAGGTCGGTGTAGAACTCCTTCTTCACTACCTCGATCTCGTCGATAGCCTTGACGAGGCTCTGGAGGGTGCGTCCCATACCCACGAGGTTCCACATGATGTGGCCCAGGCGTTTGTGGATCTGGTCGGGCGACTTCGTGCCCTTGATGGCCATTAGGCGGGCGATGCGGTCGCGCACGGCCTTCTCGGCTTCGTCAAACTCCTTGGTGTCGGTGGTGAAGTGGGGCACTTTGATCTGGTCGCTCAGATAGTTCTGCATGGTGTAGGGGAGCACGAAGTATCCGTCGGCCAAACCCTGCATCAGCGCTGACGCACCAAGGCGGTTGGCGCCGTGGTCAGAGAAGTTGCACTCGCCGATGGCGAACAGGCCCTTGATTGAGGTCTGGAGCTCGTAGTCAACCCAGATGCCGCCCATGGTGTAGTGGCTTGCGGGGAAGATCATCATGGGGGTGTGATAGGGGTTGTCGTCGGAGATCATCTCGTACATGTCGAAGAGGTTACCGTAGCGGTCGCGTACCACATCTTCGCCTAAGCGGTCGATGGCGTACTTGAAGTCGAGGTAGACGGCGTTGCCGGTACCTACACCATAGCCGGCGTCGCAGCGCTCCTTGGCGGCGCGTGATGCGATGTCGCGGGGGCAGAGGTTGCCGAAGGCGGGGTAGCGGCGCTCCAGGTAGAAGTCGCGATCCTCGTCGGGGATGTCGGTGGGTTTCTTCTTGCCGGCGCGGATGGCTTCGGCATCCTCCTTCTTCTTGGGTACCCAGATGCGGCCGTCGTTGCGGAGCGACTCTGACATCAGTGTGAGCTTCGACTGGTCCTCACCGTGCACGGGTATACATGTGGGATGGATCTGAGTGAAAGAGAGGTTCGACAGGTAGGCGCCGTGCTTGAAGGCCTGGATGGCGGCTGAACCGTTGCAGCCCATGGCGTTGGTCGACAGGAAGAATGTGCGGCCATAACCGCCGGTGGCGAGCACCACGGCGTGGGCGGCGTAGCGCTCGATTTCGCCGGTGATGAGGTTGCGCACTATGATACCGCGGGCACGCTTGACGCCATTCTCATCGGGGATGAGCACGATATCGAGCATCTCGCGACGGTTGAACGACTTGACGGTGCCTTTCTTGATCTGGCGGTTGAGCGATGCGTAGGCTCCGAGCAGCAGCTGCTGGCCGGTCTGGCCCTTTGCGTAGAATGTACGGCTCACCTGTGCGCCGCCGAACGAGCGGTTGGCCAGCAGGCCGCCGTATTCGCGGGCGAAGGGCACGCCTTGCTGTACGCATTGGTCGATGATATTGTTTGACACCTCAGCAAGGCGGTATACGTTGGCCTCACGCGAGCGGAAGTCACCGCCCTTGACGGTGTCGTAGAAGAGGCGATACACTGAGTCGCCGTCGTTCTGATAATCCTTGGCGGCGTTGATACCACCCTGAGCGGCGATTGAGTGGGCGCGGCGGGGTGAGTCCTGGATGCAGAAGTTGAGCACGTTGAAGCCCAGCTCGCCGAGGGTTGAGGCGGCTGATGCGCCGGCCAGGCCGGTGCCGACCACGATCACGTCGAGCAGGCGCTTGTTGGCGGGGTTGACGAGCTTCTGATGAGCCTTGTAGTTGGTCCACTTCTCAGCGATGGGACCTTCAGGTATCTTCGAATCAATCTGATACTCGGGGAGCTTCGACGACTCGATGTCGGCGTAGTCCTTCATGATGGGGGTTGAATCAATCATCCCCTCGAGCTTCTTTAAATCTGCCATATCTGTAGAAGTGGTTTATTCGTTAGTATTGTTGTGTGAGCATCCGCCGTCGGCGCAGGTGGTAGAAGGCTGGGCGTCGGTGGTGGCGGGGGCCTCAGTGGTCACGCAGGGAGCTTCGGCCTCGTCCTGTTGGCCGGTCAGACCCATCACGGGAAGCACGTTCTCACCGTTGACCAGGGCATCTTGGTGCTCAAAAGCCATCTCGATGTACTGCTCCTGGAGGGCTTCGCACTCAACGTAAGCGCCCTTGTGGGCCATCACTGTGAAGACGATGCCTTCGGCGAAGAAGAGGGCCACGACGATGGTGGTCCACCACAGGCCGATTTTCTTCAGGCGGGGGAGCCATATCTTATTGTTCCAGCCCACAGTCTGCATCATCGACCAGAAACCATGGTTGAGGTGGAACCACAGGGCGATGAAGCCGATGCCGTATACCAGCAGAGTCCACCACTGGCCGAAAGCGAGCTGAAGGAACAGGGTGCCGGCAGCCGGGGGAACGGCCTGGTTCTCAGCGTTGAGGTAAAGCTCGCCGCGCATCTCCTGCCACTGCATCTTAGCCCAGAATTGGGTCAGGTGCACCACCAGGAAGGCGAGGATTACGACACCGAGCACGAGCATGTTCTTTGATGCCCATTCTACTTGAGGAGGACGCGAGGTGACCAGATAGCGGTCGTTGCCGCGGGCCTTGCGGTTCTGGATAGTCAGACAGCAGGCCAGGATGATGTGCACAAGCACCGCCAGGGCGATGATGGCAGTGCCGATCAGGGCATACCAGTTGGCGCCGAGGAAGACGCACACCACGTTGTAGGCTGCGGGACAGAAAATGGCCACAGCATTCATCAAGCAGTGAAACGTTACAAATAGGAACAAGAAAGCTCCGGTCAAAGCCATGACGAACTTTCGTCCTATAGATGAGTTAGTTAACCACATAGAGGATGAAGTTTTGTGTTATTAAATTGAGTTATTTTATTTACGCTATCGGGTTTATCGTGCAAAATTAAATTAAAATTCATCATTTTCGCAATTATTAACGAAAATTTTCTGTATTTACCACTCCCTTCATGAATGAAATCATAAAACCTACAACTTGCAATTGAATGGCATTGGATTGTTCTTCGGTACGCGCTCATCTATTCCAACTAAATCTCTTGGAAGAACCCCGGTGTAAGGTAATACACAAGGCAACTCCTCTCTACCCTCAACTCGCCATTCCCGCGGCACCAAATTACAACCAAGAAAACTTTTCTTGTTTTGACTCAGAGTCGACAAGTTTTTGTCTGGATGCACAATCGGAGGTGTCGTCTTTATGTCCTTATTCATGTAAACAGGTAAATACTCTATCTCTCCAGATAGGTTTAGTTGCCTAATAAGTGGAGGTTTCCATATTTCGGTTTTAGGAATTAAGCTGCTCAATTGTCTATTAATCTTCATAATTACTTTTGTTTATTTAAAACTGTGTAAATTTACATTCTATTTATTTGTAAATTATAATTCAGATTAAATATTAAGGCATTCTTGATTGTCCCTGCTCTAACGCTCGGTTTGGCGGGTTAGAGGTTTTTGATTATTTTTGCGCGGTAATAACTCATCAGATACTAAAAGATGACAGTTCAAGACTCAATGCGCGAGATACTGCTGGCCGAGAGCCAAGCCATCGCCGCGATCCCCGTCAACGACAACTACGACCGCGCCGTGGAGCTCATCATCGAGCATGTGCACCGCCACGGCGGCAAGCTCGTGACTTCGGGCATGGGGAAGGCCGGACAGATCGCGATGAACATCGCCACTACGTTCAGCTCCACCGGCACCCCCGCCGTCAACCTCCACCCCAGCGAGGCGCAGCATGGCGACTTAGGTGTGCTGCAGCCCAACGATGTGATGCTTCTGATATCCAATTCGGGCAAGACTTGCGAGATCGTCGACCTGGTCGACCTGGCCCGCAATCTATACCCCCAGATCCCCATCATAGTAATCACCGGCAACCCCGACAGCCCTCTGGCTGAGGCCGCTGACGCTACGCTGCTCACCGGCGGAGCACCCGAGGTGTGCCCCTTAGGCATGACTCCCACCACGTCGACAACGATGATGACTGTGATAGGTGATGTGCTGGTGGTCAATGTGATGCGACTCACGGGCTTCACAGTGGCTGAGTATGCCAAACGCCATCACGGCGGATATTTAGGACACCTTTCGCGCCGTAAATCATGAACAACGAACGCAAAATCATAGTTATCGCTGAGCTTGGGGTTGACATCACTATCGATGCCCAAGGGCAGCCAAAAGCCACCCGCCCCGCGGGATGCCTGCTCAACACCGCCCTGCTCTTGGCTGAAGCCGGGATGCCGGTGGAAGTGGTGGGCGACATGGGCACCGACCCCATGGGCGACCTGGTGATGCGTTACCTCAACGTGAGCGGCGCCGGCACACGCTCTGTCGACCGCTACACTGACGGTCTGACACCGGTGACATTCGTTTTCGGCGATCACCCGGTGCGCTACTCCGAGGCCCCGGCTGATGGGCTCGACGTAGTGTGGCCGCGCATCAATCCCGGCGACATCGTGGTCTACGGCGGCTACTATGCCATCGACCCGCGGGTGCGCTCTCGCATGACACAACTCATAGCTAATGCCCGGGAGATGAAGGCCGTGCTGGTTTACCTCCCCGGCTTCTTGCCACAACTTGCACCGAGGATCACCCGCGTGATGCCATCGCTGCTTGAGAATATGGAGGTGGCATCGGTGGTAGTGACCCACACCGATGACCTTCGTCAGATATATGGCGATGAGGGACTCGACCCCGTGCGATGCTACCGCGACCATATATTTTACTACGCACCGGCGATGGTCAACGTCGACCCCGCCTCGGGGCGCATCGACATCGTGGGAGAGCAACAGCCCGACTCCACCTCCACCACCTCGCTGCCTGTGTCGACAGTCGACGGCATGGCTCAGTTCACTACTCAGATAATCTCCAAACTATTTAATAACCAACCACTTAACTCATAGCATCATGTCGACCTCTCTTGCCGGGGCTGCACCCAAATTCACTACCAAAGTTCCCGCCGACACCCGCGTGGCCATCGTAGCCGCCCGCTGGAACGGACATATCACCCAGGCTCTGACCGACGGCGCCCAGCAGGTGCTACGTCAGGCCCGGCTCAATGAAGAGAATATCGCAGTATTCAATGTACCAGGCACCGTGGAACTCACCTACGCCGCCGCAATGCTCGTCGACTCAGGCGAATACGATGCTGTGATAGTGCTTGGCTGCGTGATCCGCGGCGGCACACCCCACTTCGACTACGTGTGCCAGAGCGTGACACAGGGGGTCACCGAGATCAACACCCGCGGCGAGACCCCCGTGATCTTCGGCGTGCTCACCGTTGACTGCGAGCAGGACGCCCTCGACCGCGCCGGTGGCAAGTTGGGTAACAAGGGCTCGGAAGCCGCCGAAGCCGCCCTCGAGATGATCAACTTCTCACACCTCGTACTCGAAGAGCTATGACCCCCTGCCCGGTGATCGGCTACGACGGGAAGCGCGCGGTGCTCAACTTCACCGGACTGGGCAACTACAGCCGCCTGATCATCAACTCAGTGGCATCGCTCCCACAGTCGCAACTGACGGTCTACACCCCGCAGCTCAACGACTCGCCGCGGTTGAAGCCGATGCTGTCGCACCCCAATGTGGAGTTGCGGCTACCAACAGGCGCTTGGAGCCATCTGCGCTCGCTATGGCGCTCGTTTGGCATCACAAAGCAGCTGAAGCAGGATAAAGTATCACTATATCACGGACTTAGCGGAGAGTTGCCACTTAACATCGCTAAAGCCGGAGTGCCCACCGTGGTCACCGTCCACGACCTTATCTTCCGCCGCCATCCCGAGTACTACAAGCCCATCGACCGCACGATCTACGACTTTAAGTTCCGACGGGCCTGCCTCCAAGCCACGCGCGTCATTGCCATCAGCGAACGCACCAAGCTCGACATCATACATTATTATAAGATAGACCCGGCAAAAATCGACGTCATCTATCAGGGGTGTGATCCGCAATTCCTGCGCGACGTCCCCCATGCCGAAATCGCAGAGGTGCGAGCCGCTTACGGTCTGCCCGAACGTTACATAGTGAGTGTCGGCACCGTCGAGCGTCGTAAAAACCAGCTACTTGCCGTCAAGGCTCTCCCTCAGCTACCCGCCGACATCAAGCTCGTGATTGTTGGACGACAGACACCCTACGCCACAGAGATACGCGCCTATGCAGCCGCCAGCGGCATCGCCGACCGCGTGATAATGGTCGAAGGCGCGCCGTTCAACCGTCTTCCGGCACTATACGCCGGAGCCTTAGCATCGACCTACACGTCGCGCTATGAGGGTTTTGGCATACCGG
This sequence comes from uncultured Muribaculaceae bacterium, assembly GCA_964628905.1. Classification (GTDB taxonomy): domain Bacteria; phylum Bacteroidota; class Bacteroidia; order Bacteroidales; family Muribaculaceae; genus JAJPXC01. The sequence continues at coordinate 159,892 of CAZVNS010000001.1, forward strand.
TGATAGAGTCAATCGGCGTAGGCACACCTTGCGTTGTGGCCACCGGAAGCTGCCTTGAGGAGGCGGGGGGACCCGACACACCGGCAGTGAATGCCGACGACCCCGACGCTCTGGCCTCAGCCCTGCTCCGCATCATCAACAATGGCGTGGACATCAGCTCACTACGTGGCTACATCAAGCGATTTAACGCCTCCGGCTTCACCTCACAGATCATAGAAACCTACCAAAAAGCAATCACCCAATATGGCCAACGACAATAAACGCGTATTAGTAGTGGGCGCCGGCGGATTTATCGGCGGCTTCATCGCCAACGAGGGTCTGCGCCGCGGATATCAAGTGTGGGCCGGAGTGCGCGAGTCCACCTCACGCCGCTACCTGACCGACCCGCGGCTGCGGTTCGCAGTGTTCGACTACGACTCCACAGAGCATCTCACCGCCACCCTGCGCTCGCTGCTGCCCGAAGGTGAACGCTTCGACTACATAATCTACAACCTCGGTGCCACAAAATGCGCCAACTTCCTCGACTTCAACCGTATAAACTATGACTATCTGCGCAACTTCACCCAAGTGCTCCAGGATGCCGACATGGTGCCCGAGCGCTTCCTGATGATGAGTAGCCTTAGCGCCGTAGGGCCCGTGGCCGAGGACGACTATCGCCCTATCACCGAGCGCGACATACCTCAACCCAACACCCGCTACGGCGTGTCGAAGACCAAGGCTGAGACCCACCTGATGTCGCTCACCGACTTCCCCTACATCATATTCCGCGCCACGGGAGTCTACGGCCCCCATGAGCAGGACTACCTGATGATGATCAAGTGCATCGACCGCCACTTCGACTTCGGCGTGGGCTATAAGAAGCAGCTGCTCACATTCATCTACGTCGAGGACCTTGTCAACGCCATGTACGACGCCCTGCGGTCGGGCGTCAAGCAGCGCGTCTACAACATCGCCGAGCCCCGCAGCTACACCCAGAGCGAATTTCGCAAGATTGTCGCCCAAGAGCTTGGGCGTAAGTGGGTGATACCCCTGAAGCTACCCCTATGGATGGTCTACGCGGCATCGACCGTGGCCGAAAAGGTGGGAAAACTCCGCATGAAAGCCTCCACTCTCAACCGCGACAAATACCGCATACTAAAGCAGCGCAACTGGGGCTGCTCAGTCGAGGCCGCCGAGCGCGACTTCGGCTTCACCGTGCGCTACCCCCTGGTGGAGGGCATCCGCGCCACCGTAGCCGCATACCGCCAAAACTAATTGTTCCATACAAGTGTTATATCAATAGCGTAACAACTATTGATCATCACTCGCCATGCACACCTCACTCCTCATACCATCGCATCGCATAGCCGACAAAGTGGTGGATGTAATCAACCGCATCCTCGACTTCCTCGGTCTGGAGCATCATCCTCTGCTCCAAGAGATTATATATTTCGTGTTCATCGTGGCCATCGGACTTACCGCCGGTTGGCTGGTGAGGAAGATACTCGTATGGGCCATCCGCAAAGTTTTCGAGCACATCGCAGCCGCCGCTCCCGCCTTCGGCCTGCTGATCTACAACGCCGCCGACGGCTCTGACCTCATTATACACGAAGGCTCCCCCGTCAACGCCGGCCCCCCTCCCGGCCCCATCAACCTTCCCACCCCCGCCCCCGCTCAAAAATAACCAAAAGCACCCCTAACCCTGTTTCGACCCTAAACAAATTGCAATGGTGTGGGAACTCAATTATTTTTGCTACATTTGCATTCAATCAATATTGATACAAATGGAGCATAAATATAATCTCGGATTTATCACTGATAAAGATATTTACGAGCATGTAAAAACCACTGTTGAATCCTATCGGCGAGAGATTACACTCGATCAATTCAACGAAAACATAATCGACCCCATCAAACTGACATTTGATGCCAAGGTCTATGGCAAGACAATGCGTCAAGCCGTTGAAGACGAGTGTTTCCGGCAGATTGACAAATCAAACACCAATCGTATCGGATATTTCCATCAAAATCTTTTCCGATATGCCGGCAATGGGTGGGTTGTTCCTGCCAAGGGATTTGATGTGGAAAATGACCAACTCCATATATATGTGGAGATGAAAAACAAGCACAACACGATGAACTCTGCATCCTCACAAAAGACTTACATGAAGATGCAGGGCAAACTGCTTGACGACGATGAGGCCACATGCTATCTGGTTGAGACCATATCAAAGAGGTCGCGCGACGATTCGTGGAAGATATCACTTGATGGAAAACCTCGGGAACACAAGAAGATACGCCGAATGTCAATGGATCGCTTTTACGCCCTTGTATTTGGTTCTGACGATGCATTCTATCGGCTTTGCTCAGCCCTACCACAAATCATCGAGGATGTGGTGAATGATAATCCCGGGTTAGCGTTAAAAAACACTGTATACAATGAACTTACCAAAGAACATGCCGATATACTGACCAGCCTATATCTGCTTGCTTTCTCCACATATGAAGGATTTAAGGATTTAACTCAACGATGAATAAGGATACCAAAATTTCGATAAATAACTTCGCTGACATTTGTGGGGTATCCCGCGCAACTGTCGACAAATGGATAGCAGGGGGCAAGTGCTCTCTACATACCGACGACAACGGAGATAAATACCTTGTTGCCTCAGAGCTTACCGCATTTCCTGAGATTAAAGCCATGCTTAATTCGCAGTGGGATGATGAAATGAGGGTGTCACCACGTCGTGATTTCACATCACTTGAACTATTCGCCGGAGGTGGTGGACTTGCTTTGGGCATGCATAAAGCAGGGTTTAAACATCTACTGCTAAATGAATTCGACAAAGATGCTTGTGCTACACTCCGATTCAATATGCCACATTGGAATGTGGTGCAAGGCGACATACACGATGTCGATTTCACACCATACCGCGGTAAAGTAGACCTACTCACCGGTGGATTTCCATGCCAGGCATTTTCTTATGCCGGCAAACGCCTGGGTTTCGAAGAAACACGCGGCACACTATTCTTTGAATTAGCCAGAGCGGTCAAAGAGGTGCAACCCAAAGTGTTCATGGCAGAAAACGTTAAAGGCCTTCTTGAACATGATGGGGGACGTACAATTGATACCATTAAGTCTGTAATCGACGAACTCGGCTACACATTGATTGAGCCGCATGTACTTAGGGCTATTCTCTATAATGTGCCTCAAAAACGTGAGCGATTGATAATTGTAGCCGTTAGAAATGACCTTGCCAAATATGCTGATTTCTCATGGCCGTCGGTTTGCGGTGAATTACGCACACTCCGTGACGCATTTTTCGCCGGGAGCCTTTACGACTGCGATGTACCCCAAAGTGAGGGTCAGAATTACCCTCCCTCAAAGGAGCAAGTGATGCGCCTCGTGCCCGAGGGTGGCGATTGGCGCAATCTCCCTGCTGACGTAGCCGAACAATACATGAAGGGGAGTTACCATCTTGGTGGTGGTAAGACAGGTATGGCACGCCGATTGGCAATGGATGAGGCAAGTCTTACCCTCACCTGCGCACCAGCTCAGAAGCAGACCGAGAGATGCCACCCCACCGAAACAAGACCACTCACTGTAAGAGAATACGCACGAATTCAGACATTCCCAGACGATTGGGATTTTAAAGGCTCTCTATCAGCTAAATACAAACAGATTGGAAACGCAGTGCCTGTCAACTTGGCATGGGCAGTCGGACGTTCGCTTATGCGGTTGTTAAACAACATTGAAGAGGCTTGCCCAGGGTCAACAGAAAAGCCCATATCAGTATATCAGCCGGTGATAAAACTCCACGGCATGTTTGAGGGAATGGTCTGCGAGGATGAAGATAACACATATTGAGGAATGATACTCCAACATATAATGAGGGTGTTGCATAATAGCTGCAACACCCTCATTATATGTAGCGTTTACATTGGGTTATTCCATGAGCTTGCGGTAGCGGCGGCGGGGGGTCTCCTTGCCGTCGTTGTGGTCGCGCTTGAACTGCTCGTAGTCGCTGTAGGAGCCTTCGTAGAACACTACCCGGCCGTCGCCCTCAAACGAGAGGATGTGGGTGCAGATGCGGTCGAGGAGCCATCGGTCGTGGCTTACCACGACGGCGCAACCGGCGAAGTCGTCGAGGCCTTCCTCGAGGGCGCGCAGGGTGTTGACGTCGATGTCATTGGTGGGCTCGTCGAGAAGCAGCACGTTGCCCTCCTCCTTCAGTGCCATGGCCAGGTGGAGGCGGTTGCGCTCACCGCCGGAGAGCACGCCTATCTTCTTCTCCTGGTCGGCTCCGGTGAAGTTGAAACGCGACAGGTAGGCGCGGGCGTTGACGTCGCGGCCTCCCATGCGGAATGTCTCCACACCCTGCGAAATCACCTCATAGACAGTCTTTTCGGGGAGCAAGTCGTGGTGTGTCTGGTCGACGTAGGCTATCTTTACGGTCTCGCCGATGTCGAATGTGCCGGCATCGGGGGTCTCTTGACCCATAATCAGGCGGAACAGGGTGGTCTTACCGGCGCCGTTGGGGCCAATCACGCCTACAATGCCGTTGGGGGGGAGGGTGAAGTCGAGGTCCTTGAACAGCCGCTTTTTGCCGAAGGCTTTTGACAGGCCCTTTGCTTCAATCACCTTGTTGCCCAGGCGTGGGCCGTTGGGGATGAATATCTCAAGGCGCTCCTCGCGCTGCTTCTGATCCTCGTTGAGGAGTCGGTCGTAGGAGTTGAGACGTGCTTTACCTTTGGCCTGACGCGCCTTGGGGGCCATGCGCACCCATTCGAGCTCGCGCTCGAGGGTCTTGCGGCGCTTCGATGCCTGCTTCTCCTCCTGGGCCATGCGCTTGGTCTTCTGGTCGAGCCAAGATGAGTAGTTGCCCTGCCAGGGTATGCCCTCGCCTCGATCCAGCTCGAGGATCCAACCGGCCACGTGGTCGAGGAAGTAGCGGTCGTGGGTGATGGCAATCACCGTGCCGGGGTACTGGTTTAGGTGCTGTTCGAGCCAGTCGATCGACTCGGCGTCGAGGTGGTTGGTGGGCTCATCGAGCAGCAGCACGTCGGGCTGCTGGAGCAACAGTCGGCACAGTGCCACGCGGCGGCGCTCACCACCGGAGAGGGTGCTGATGGGCTGGTCATCGGGGGGACATTGCAGTGCATCCATTGCGCGCTCGAGCTTTGAGTCGATGTTCCAGGCGTCGGCGGCGTCGAGGGCATCCTGAAGTTCGGCCTGGCGGGCTATCAAGGCATCCATCTTGTCGGGGTCCTCAAGCACGTCGGGGTCGGCGAAGGCTTCGTTGACCTTGTCGAACTCCGCTAAGAGGTCCATGATGGGCTGCACACCTTCGCGCACCACCTCGATCACCGTCTTGTTGGGGTCGAGCTGGGGGTCCTGCTCGAGGTAGCCCACGGTGTAGCCGGGTGAGAATACCACTTGTCCCTGATATTGGGTGTCAATGCCGGCGATGATCTTCAGTAACGAAGATTTACCGGAGCCATTGAGACCGATTATGCCGATTTTGGCACCATAGAAGAACGAAAGGTAGATGTTCTTCAATACTTGTTTTTGGGGAGGATAGGTCTTGGATACGCCTACCATCGAGAAGATTATTTTTTTGTCGTCTGCCATGGTGGGGAGTGTTTATTGAGTTTTTGTGTTGCTAAGGGGGAGCCCGCCGCACAGCGGCGGGACACGGTAAGCTTACGAAGCCTTTTGGGCCTTCCGCTTGGAAAGGGCGATGTAGATGAATGTCCACAAGCCGAGGACGATTAGCAGCAGTGTCTGCGAGCCGAGCACGAGGTTGGCGAAGGCGGTCGACTGGGCTGTGTAGAGCGCCTTGTCGACTCCGGCGGGCATATAGAAGGCCAGGCCGAAGATCACGGCGTACTGCCAGGGGCCGATGCCACCGTTGGAGGGCACGCCCATGGCGATGCTCGACAGCACGAAGCATACAAGCACGGCAAGCATGCCATGGTTGGCCACCACCTCAGTGGTGAAGGGGAAGGCGAAGAAGGCTACATAGAGCTGGAAGAAGTAGCAGCCCCAGATGCACACCGTCAGCAACAGCCAGCGGCCGATGCCGGGCATCTTGGCCACCACGGCGAAGCCTTCCCACAGGTCCTTGACCCACTTGCGTATCTTGAGCACCATGCGGTTTTTGGTGCGGGCGGCGAAAAACCACCATAGGCCGAGCACCAACGCTGCCAATGCCACCCAAAGCCATGGTGAGGCCCCAAGGTTGACCAACCCCTCGACGGCGGCGGGGTTTTGGCTGATGTACGACATGAGCTGCCCGCTGGCGAGGATGAATGTGACGAGTGTCAGCAGACCCACGGTGACGGTGTCGGCCAGGCGGTCGGCCACCATCGAGCCAAACACGGTGGTAAACTGTGCATGCTGACGCTCGGCGATGTAGCCGCAGCGCCACACCTCACCAAGGCGGGGGAATACAAGGTTGACGGCATAGGTGCCGAATATGGAATAGACCAGCGGCATCAGCGGCGCGTGGATGTGGAGCGCGTCGAGCTGTATGCGCCATCGCATGGCGCGGAACACATGTGAGAATATAGAGATGAGCAACGCAAGGGCTATCCACCAGTAGTTGCACTGGTCGTGGATGATCTGCATCATCTCATGGAAGTTGACCGTTGAGAACAGCAGGTAGCACAGCCCGACGGTGATGATCAGGGGCACTACGTATTTGAGGATTTTCTTTAGCACTGCGGGGGGAGGGTTTTAGAGGTTTTAGAGTTGAACAAGCGCTAAGCGCTTGAACGGGACAGCTTCGCGATCTTGGGGGCTTCGCACGGGAGTAGGGTCTCGCCCCAGTGCGACCGCGGGTCGCGGTCAGAGCTGGCCCTGCTCGATTTTGGTGGCGATGATGTCGATGATGGCATCGTCGCGGTTTTTCTGCGGGTTGAAGTCGCCGCGGAGGTTTACGCCGAAGAGCTTGCCGAAGCCCTGCCAAAATGTGGCTCTGAGCGGCCCTAAAAATGCTTTAAGTATCTGATATGATGATTGGTCAGTTTCACGTTTTACGAGTTTGATTAGTACTTTAGCCTGGTCTTTGGTGAACTTCTTGAACACCGGCTTATATTGGTCGAATACCTCCTTCTCCATGCGTTTGAGGTGGGCGTTGCGCTCCTTTTCAGTGGGTAGGGTCTCGATGTATTCGTAGGTTTCCACGATGGTTTCGGCGATGAGCTTGGCGTAGGGTAGTGTGCGCTTGACGTTGCGCACCGTGCGCCAGTAGTATTTCTCCTCCTTCTTATTCTTAAACTTCAGCTGGGGGAAGACGGTGACCTCGTTGAACACGAGCACCAACACTGTGTCGCCGCTTTCGGGATCGATGGTGTGATATTTGCCCTCGTACACCTTGACACGCAAGGGTGGAGTCTTGTCAGGATCGAGTTTGTCAACAGGGTTATCGGCGTAAACTGAACATGTCAAGACACACGCTACGGATAATATCAACCAACGCAACAGGTTCATTTAACTACATGAGGCAGTGGCGGGTAATCGATGGTGTAGTGCAACCCCCGCGACTCCTTACGCTCCTTGGCCTGGCGCATGATCAGGTAACCAACGTTGATGATGTTGCGCAACTCGCAAATCTCGCGTGAGGCTTTGGAGCATTTGAAGAGCTTCTCGGTCTCCTCGTAGAGTATGTCGAGTCGGTTCCAGGCGCGGTCGAGTCGGAGGTTGCTGCGCACTATACCAACGTATGTGCCCATAATCTGGTTCACCTCCTTGATGCTCTGAGTGATAAGCACCATCTCCTCGGGGTGTCGGGTGCCCTCGTCGTTCCAGGCGGGCACGTCGTCGCGCAGGTTGATGTGGCCTACGGCCTCGCGGGCATGCCGGGCTGCTGCCTCAGCATATACCACGGCCTCAATCAGCGAGTTGGAAGCCAGGCGGTTGCCTCCGTGGAGCCCGGTGCATGAGCATTCACCCACGGCATAGAGGTGCTTGATCGACGACTCGGCGTTGGTATCGACCTTGATGCCGCCGCACAGATAGTGGGCCGCGGGTGCTACGGGGATGTAGTCCTTGGTGATGTCGATGCCGATGCCCAGGCAATGCTGGTAGATGTTGGGGAAGTGGCGCTTGGTCTCCTCGGGGTCCTTGTGGGTGATGTCGAGGTACACGTGGTCGTCGCCATACTGCTTCATCTCCGAGTCGATGGCGCGGGCCACGATGTCGCGCGGGGCGAGCGACAGGCGGGGGTCATACTTGTGCATGAACTCCTCCCCCTTGAGGTTGCGGAGCACTGCTCCGTAGCCGCGCATGGCCTCGGTGATGAGGAACGATGGTCGGTCGCCGGGATGGTATAGGGCCGTGGGGTGGAACTGTATGAACTCCATATCCTTGACCGTGCCCTTGGCGCGGTACACCATCGCTATGCCGTCGCCGGTAGCCACAAGGGGGTTGGTAGTGGTCAGATACACAGCTCCGCAGCCACCGGTGGCCATTAGTGTCACCTTAGCAAGGAAGGTGTCGACCGTGCCCTCGGGGTTGAGCACATAGGCGCCATAGCAAGTGATGTCGGGGGTGCGTCGGGTCACGATCTTGCCCAAATGGTGCTGTGTGATGATCTCGATGGCAAAATGGTTCTCGTAGATGTCGATGTAGGGGTTGGCCTTGACGGCGCGGATGAGCGACTGCTGGATTTCGTAGCCAGTGTTGTCGGCATGGTGGAGGATGCGGAACTCAGAGTGGCCGCCCTCGCGGTGCAGGTCGAACGAGCCGTCCTCCTTGCGGTCGAAGTCCACACCCCAGTCGAGCAGCGCACGTATCTGCTCGGGAGCGTTCTTCACCACCATCTCCACGGCTTTGGGGTCGCTGAGCCAGTCGCCGGCCACCATCGTGTCGTGGATATGCTTGTCGAAATCGTCGACCTCGAGGTTGGTCACCGATGCCACACCACCCTGAGCCAAGGCGGTGTTGGCCTCGTCAATTGATGATTTGCAAACCAGGGCCACACGTTGCTGCTCATCAGCAACTTTCAGGGCAAAGCTCATGCCGGCGATGCCCGAACCTATTACCAAATAATCGTATTTATATGTCATTTTAGCGTCTGTAATAATTGACCGGTTTGACTATATACTTGATTTGCAGATTGCAAAATTACTTACAATCAGCCACAAAAAAAAATTAATTGTCTCACGACAATTAATCTTCTTAACCTTAAATCTAATACCATGAAAAACACGTTGCAAATTTATTGCTTTATATGTTATATAATATATTTTTATGGCATAAAATTCATATATTTTGTATTTTTTAACATTTATCAGAGTAGGGAGAGGGCGCGGAGCTCGTCGATGACGTCGGCGCGGCTGAGGGTGCGACGCTCGCTGAGGGTGCGGGCGAAGTCGCGGGCCACTGACTGCACTCCACTGTGGGTGAACAGGCGGTGGAGGTAGCTGAAGTTGCGGCTGAAGAGTGAGTCGATCTCGTCGTCGTCGAGCTGGCACGACTCGCGGCCGTCGGCGGCCACTGTGTCCTTGAGGGTCTGGGTCAGGGTAGGTGAGATGGCGCGGCCGCGGAGCACGTATGAGCGGCACATAAGGTTGCCGATAGCCATAGCGGTGGTCAGCGAGAAGTGCTGAAGTATCTGGTTCCACGCCAGGCGGGCTGAATAGCGGGGATTGCCCGCGAAGTAGTATTCCGGGGCGAATTTCACGGTATCTTCGCCCTCGTCGATGGTGAGTGAGTCGAGCAGCTCCTCGGCGTCGAGTGCCACGATGCTGATAGCCATACCGGTGACGCCGTAGCAGCGGTCGTCAGCGTCCTTATATTTGAGGGTGTCTTCCATATTATAGTTTGTTGGCAAAAGGAGCAGAGGCTGGATGCCCCTGCTCCTATTCTAACAATATTCCGAATGATTAGTTGACCACAAGTATCTTGGTGACCGCGCCCTGAGTAGAGATGCCTTCGCCGCTCTGCGATGCGTAGACGTAGTATACGCCTGAGCGCACGCGCTGTCCGTCGCGGTTGCAGCCGTCCCAGGTGATCATTCCACCCTCGCTGACGCCGTTGTAGAATACGTTACCGTAGGCGTCGGCGATCTTCACCTGCGAGTTGTCCATCAACCCTTTGATGGTGATCCAGCCGGTGTAGTCGGGGCGCACGGGGTTGGGGTAGGCGTAGACGTCGTCGTAGTTCTCGGCCGCGGGGGCTGTCTCGCTTGAGTATTCCATCATACCATACTCGGTGGCGAGTATGATATTATTGGAATTGGGCACGCACTGCACGGCGTAGATCATATTGTCGAGCAGGGGAGAGTTGTCGGTGGTGAACTGCTCAATCACATTGTCGCCATCGGCGGTCACATGGTAGAGGCCGCCGGTCTTGGTGCCGATCCACTTGTTGTTGGCTCCATCGACGGCGATGCTGTACACCTCGACGGCGTCGAGCAGATAGTCAGCTAAGCCTGAGCCGTCGTTGCGGGGCACTTTCAGGCGGTTGACAGTAGCGTCGCCTTCGATGAACTTGCTTGGGTTGGTGAACTCAAGTATGCCGGAGTAGGTGCCGAGCCATACGCGGCCTTCGTTGTCCTCGACGAGGTCGTAGAAGGGGATGACGTTCTCAAACGTCTTGCCGTCCTGGTCGATGAACTTGCTCACCACGCGATAGGTATCGTCGCTGGTGCTGACGGTGCCTTTGGTATCGTAGAAGAGGAGTGTGCCATTGTAGAATCCCGACATGAACACGATGATGTTGGCGTTGTTGGGGTGCTGCAACACGATTGAGCGGGTCTCGAACGCGGGAGTAAAGTCGGGAATCGACAGCTTTACCCAGTCGCTTATGGTTGTGGTGCCGTTGCGCTTGTCGGCGGGGAGCATGTAGACGTTGCCGCCGCTGTCTATCTCAGAGGCGTCGATGAGCATGGGGGTGATCCAGAGGTTGTCCTGGTTGTCGATAGCCACCGACGATACGGCGTCGTAGCTGGTGTTGGTCACCACCTTGATGGGGGAGTTTTTCGACGAGTAGATATATGATTCGTTCCACTTGCCGTCGGACTGCTTCTGCATCTTAATCAGTCCCTCCCACAAGGTGCCTACATAGTAGGTGTCCTCATCCTTGGGGTCGGGGCAGATGTCCATTGCGTCGTAGAAGTAGTTGGGGTAGAAGTCAAACTTCGAGTCCTTCATCGGATCGACGGGAGAGAGGATCTCAATCTCGCCATCGACGTAGCGGTTGATGGGCGACTCCCAGAAGTGGTATTCCGACCCGCGGGCGCGGTCGAGGTCGAGCTGGTGCATGTAGAGGGCGCCGTTCTTGCCGGGCTTGAAGATGGCGGTGCGGCGCAGGTTGTAGTTGGTGGGACGGAAGTAGTCGCTGAGCACCGTCATGGGAGTGGTGGTGATGTCGACCTGTGCTATACCCTTGTCGGAGGCAGCCCATGCCTTGGCGGGCGACTCCCAATAGTACACCTTCTGTCCCTGGATGTTGGAGGGGATAGCGGTGGTGGTGAAGGTGCCGTCGGCATTGAAGGTGTAGATTTGAGTGCCATCGGCGGTAGTGGCCATCCACTTGCCATCCTTGGTGGGTGAAATTGACTCAACAGCATTGGTGCCGGTGATAGCCACACCGGTGTTGGAGCTCATCTCATCAAAGTTGAAGGTGATGATATAGGGCACACCGTCCTGGTTGCGGTAAAGGGCGCGGGTGGCATCGAGGGGGTAGATGTTGGAGCGCCAACGTGACATCCAGGTGAGCTGCTTGAAGTTGTTGAACAAGTTGATGGGCTGCGACTTCTTGATGCCGTAGGGCTGGATTTCGTTGCCGTTGCCGATGGAGATGATGAGGTTGTCGCCCATCACGGTGATGCCTGACACTGCGAAGCCGTAGTTGCCGGAGTCCATCACATACTGGCCGGGGACGTTGAACTTCACCAGGCCGAAGTTGGTGCCCACATATATTATGTCGCCGTCAAAGGCCACGTCGTAGATGGTCTTGCCGCTTGTCATGATAGCGTCGGAGATGTCGGGCATATTCTTTATGGTGCCGTTGTCGTAGAGCAGGTCGATGTTGCCGGTCTGGTAGGCGATTACGAGATATTTCTTGTCGTAGTTATACCAGATGCCGTTTACGTAGTTGTCGCTCAACTTGTTGGTTGAGTTGTAGGCGTACGACTCCTGGGTGTTTTTGTCGTAAGAGAAGAGTCCGCCGAGCGATACATAGTATATCTTCTGGGAAGTCTCGAGCATCTGATAGCCCACAAATTTGTCGTCGGAGTAGTTGGCGTCGTACTTGTGAACTTCGTAGTAGGGTTTGGTCACCTTCCACGAACCTATGGCCAGCTGGGCCGTCGAGGCAAGTGGTATCAGAGCTATTGCTATGGCAGTGATCAGTTTATTAATCATATATGGAGTTGTTAGAAATTTTTTGAGTTGTTGAGTTTTTAAGTTTTTGAGGGTACAAGCGCGATGCTCTTGAACTGGACAGCTTCGTGCCGGCGGGGAGCTTCGCTCTGCCGGGTATATGGTGGTTAATTAATTATCATCATTAGTTAGATGCTTCAGTAGATGGCGGGTGGCTCGGCCGCGGTGGCTGATGGAGTTTTTCTGCTCATCGGTCATCTGGGCGAAGCTCACTCCGGTGTCCTCTGGGGAAAATATGGGGTCGTAGCCAAAGCCTCCGTCGCCCATAGTCTCGGTGAGTATCTTCCCCTCCACGGTGCCGTCGACGAGTGTCTCCATTCCATCCTTAATCAAGGCGATAACGGTGCGGAAGCGCGCCCGGCGGTCGTCCTTGCCCTGCATCTCGCGCAGCATTTTGGCTACGTTGTCGGCGGGTGTGCAGCCGGGGCCGGCCCAGCGTGCCGAATAGACTCCGGGGGCTCCGCCAAGGGCGTCGACTTCGAGGCCGGTGTCGTCGGCAAAGCAGTCGTAGCCGTAGTGCTCCTTCACCCAGCGGGCTTTGATCAGGGCGTTACCTTCGAGGGTGTCGGCGGTTTCGGGTATGTCGTCATGGCAACCAATCTCGTCGAGCGAGAGCACGCGGTAAAGCCCCTCGAGCATCTCACGGATTTCACGGAGCTTGTGCTTATTGTTGGTGGCCATCACCAGTGTAGGGAGCTCTTTTTCCATTATTCTTAATGATAACGTGACTTTTACGCTTTTATTGTCAACCTACCACTATATTAACTATCTTGCGGGGCACGACAATGACTTTGCGGATGGTCTTGCCGTCGAGCCATTTTGCGGCTGCGGGGTCGGCCAGGGCTACTTCCTGCACCTTGTTCTGGGGCATGTCGGCCTCGACAGTGATGTTGAAGCGCGCTTTGCCGTTGAACGATACGGCGTAGGTCACTTCATCCTCCTTGAGATACTCTTCGTTGTGCACGGGCCACTTGGCGTCGACCACCGTGGTGTCGTGCCCAAGGGATGAGTGCCAAAGCTCCTCGGCCACGTGGGGTGCGAAGGGTGACAGAAGCACCACTAAGTACTCAAGCACTCGGCGCGAGTGGCACTTGTCGGCGGTGAGCTCGTTGACGCATATCATGAAGGCGGCTATCGAGGTGTTGTATGAGAAGTGCTCGATGTCGTAGGTCACCTTTTTAATTAATGTATGGATGGCCTTGAGGGCGCGCTTGCTCGGCTCGGAGTAGTCGACGAGGCATTGGTCACCTTTATAATATAGGTTCCACAGCTTCTTTATGAAGCGGTTCACTCCATCGATGCCGTTGGTATCCCAGGGCTTGCTCTGCTCCAGCGGGCCGAGGAACATCTCATACAGGCGCAGGGTGTCGGCTCCGTAGCGCTCCACGATGTCATCGGGGTTAACTACGTTGAACATCGACTTCGACATCTTCTCCACAGCGTATCCGCACACATATTTGCCATCCTCAAGTATGAACTCTGCGTCGTCAAACTCCGGTCGCCAGACCTTGAAGCGATCGATATCGAGCACGTCGTTGCTCACTATATTTACATCTACATGTATAGGTGTAGTATCGTAGTTATCCTTAAGTCCGTGACTCACAAAGGTGTTGGTGTCCTTGATGCGGTATACGAAGTTCGACCTTCCCTGGATCATGCCCTGGTTGATGAGCTTCTTGAAGGGTTCGTCGTCAGCTATCACTCCCAGGTCGTAGAGGAATTTGTCCCAGAAGCGACTATATATAAGGTGCCCGGTGGCGTGCTCGGTGCCACCTATATATAAGTCTACGTTGTGCCAATAGTCGTTGGCCTCCTTCGACACCAGGGCCTCGGAGTTGTGGGGGTCGGTATAGCGGATGTAGTAGGCCGACGAACCAGCGAAGCCGGGCATGGTGTTAAGCTCGATGGGATACCCTTCCGGGGTCTTCCAGTTCTTGGCGCGTCCCAGGGGTGGCTCGCCCGACTCAGTGGGGAGATAGGCATCGACTTCGGGGAGCTGTAGGGGGAGATCCTCAAGCTTCATCATGTGGGGCACACCATCCTTATAATATACAGGGAAAGGTTCGCCCCAGTAGCGCTGGCGGCTGAATATGGCGTCGCGCAGGCGGTAGTTGGTCTTTACGCGGCCTATACCCTTCTCCTCTATATATTTCTTGGTGGCGGCGATGGCATCCTTCACCTCAAGACCGTTGAGGGAGAACTCTCCGTTGCTTGAGTTAATCATCTTACCCTCCTTGGCATCGAAGCTCTGCTCACTCACGTCGGCACCCTCGATCAGGGGTATGATGGGGAGGTCGAAGTGGCGTGCGAAGGCGTAGTCGCGCGAGTCGTGGGCGGGCACGGCCATGATGGCGCCGGTGCCATAGCCGGCGAGCACATAGTCGCTAATCCATATAGGTATGTTTTTGCCGGTGAGGGGGTTTACAGCGTATGAGCCTGAGAACACTCCTGTGACACGCTTGTCAATCATGCGCTCGCGCTCGGTCTTCTTCTTCACCTGCTGCAGGTACTCCTCCACGGCGGGGCGCTGCTCGTCGGTGGTGAGCATCTCCACATACTTGCTCTCGGGAGCAAGTACCATGAATGTTACACCAAACACGGTGTCGGCGCGTGTGGTGAATATGTCGAGCACCACGTCGGAGTCGGCTACCTTGAATTTCATCTCGGCACCTTCGGAGCGGCCTATCCAGTTGCGCTGTGTCTCCTTGAGCGACTCAGTCCAGTCGAGTTTGTCGAGACCCTGGAGCAGGCGCTCGGCGTAGGCCGACACTCGCAGGCACCACTGCCACATCAACTTCTGCTCCACGGGGTAGCCTCCGCGTATCGACATCCCCTCGCTCACCTCGTCGTTGGCCAGCACTGTGCCAAGCTGGGGGCACCAGTTCACCATCGTATTGCCCAGGTAGGCTATGCGATAGTTCATCAGCACATACGACTGCTCCTTCCCGCTCATCGCTGCCCACTGCTCGGGGGTGATGTCGAGTTCCTTCGAGGAGGCGGCGGTAAGTTTTTTTGTTCCCTTGGTGGCTATCTGCTCGATGAGTTCTTTTATGGGCATAGCCTTTTTCAGGCGGGTGTCGTAGTAGTGGTTGAACATCTCTATGAATGTCCACTGTGTCCACTTATAATACTCCGGGTCGCAGGTTTTTATTTCGCGACTCCAGTCGTAGCAAAATCCTATCTTGTCGAGCTGCTCGCGGTAGCGGGCTATGTTCTTGCGGGTGGTCAACTCAGGATGCTGGCCGGTCTGTATGGCGTACTGCTCGGCGGGGAGTCCGTAGGCGTCGTAGCCCATGGGGTGAAGCACGTTGAAGCCCTGCAGGCGTTTGTAGCGGGCGTAGATGTCTGACGCTATGTAGCCTAAGGGGTGGCCTACGTGAAGTCCTGCTCCCGATGGGTAGGGGAACATGTCGAGCACGTAGAATTTTGGCTTATCCTTGTCGATAACTACTCGATAAATTTCATTCTCTTTCCAGTACTTTTGCCAGCGGCTCTCTATATCTTTGTGGTTGTAATCCATTACATGAGGTCTTTGAAGTTTTTAATTTCTTTCTTCTAATTAAGTCGAGATAAGTAGATTTAAATCAATCTATTTAGAAAGCTTTAGCATGCGCTCGATGGGCTTGATGGCCCGGGCGGCTACCGCGGGATTCACCTCTATCTGAGGCTTCAGGCGCTCCAGGCAGTCGGCGAGCTTCTCAAGGGTGTTGAGTTTCATGAAGGAGCAGTTGTTGCAGGCGCAGGTGGAGTCGTCGGGAGGAGCGGGTATGAACTCCTTGTCGGGGCACTCGCGCTGCATCTGGTGGAGGATGCCGCTCTCGGTGGCCACTATAAATTGTCGGGCGTCGGAGTTGATGGCGTAGTCGAGCAGTGCTTTGGTCGAACCTACCTTATCGGCGAGCATCACTACCTGCTTGCGGCACTCAGGGTGGGCCACCACCTTGGCATCGGGATACTGCCGCTTCAGCTCCACGAGCTTCTCCACTGAGAATTGCTCATGCACGTGGCAGGCTCCATCCCATACCAGCATCTGTCGTCCGGTAAGGGAGTTGATATATGCGCCGAGGTTGCGGTCGGGTCCGAAGATAATCTTCTCATCCTTGGGTAACAACTCCACGATGTCGACAGCGTTCGACGATGTCACCACTATATCGGTAAGAGCCTTGACGGCGGCTGAGGTGTTGACATAGCTTATCACCGTGTGGCCGGGGTGAGCCTTGATGAACTCCTCAAACTCGTCGGCGGGGCATGAGTCGGCCAGCGAACATCCGGCCTCGAGGTCGGGCACGAGCACCGTCTTGTCGGGGCAAAGTATCTTCACCGTCTCTCCCATGAAGTGGACGCCGCACATCACCACCACCTTTTCCTTCAGGGTGGTGGCCACGCGGGCCAGCGCCAGCGAGTCGCCGATGAAGTCGGCCAGATCCTGAATCGCTCCTTCGGTGTAGTAATGCGCCAGGATCACGGCGCCGCGCTCTTGCTTGAGCTGCCTTATCCTATCCTTGATATCTTCCCCGTGGTTTTCGACATTCATACTATATTTTTAAAATTTTATTTTTTAAAGATTAATTTATATGATGATGTACTATGGATGTTGATTACTTTGATAAATTTAAGGGCAAATGCTTGCATTTATGGTTTATCAAACTTCGTGATTGAATTATTTACCGTTTATCAACATCTATAATGATTGGTAGTCAATTGGTTGACGAGGTTATCAACATACTGTTAATAACATGCAAAGTTAATAATTTTTCTTCACATACACTATCAATAACTCGCTATTTTACCGTTAATAACACCTCGATATCTAAACCTTAACTTTTTTGAAATTTTCAGAATTTATTTTGTATATGAGATTGGGTGATTTTTGCAAATTTATTTGTTATTTTTCTTTCAAATTTTTTTCAACATTTATCAACATATTTATCAACATCGATATTTTTACTACTTTTGTAGCCTATGAGAGAGACTAAAGAGAAATGGACTGAGATTGAGCATCTGCCGCAGTGGGATGAGGAGTTTTACCATGTCTACACAGCCAAGAAGCATGGCAAGTGGCTTATGCTCAAAACTCTCCGCCCTGAGTTGAAGGGTGTCGAGGAGTATGAGCAGATGTTGGATAAGGAGTTTGAGGTGCGTTACAACCTGGCCCACCCCAACATAGTGATGATAAACGATATGGAGGATGTGCCCGGCGTCGGACGTTGCATTATCACCGACGACGTCTACGGCGACTCCATGGCTAAGCTTATAGACGAAGGTAAATTCACCGAAGACAATCTTCGCAAGATAACCGTCGACCTGGTCAACGCCCTCGACTATATACAGACCAACCACATAGTCCACCATCCCATACGCCCCGAAACCATCATATTTACTGAAAACATCGGCAACCTCAAGGTAATAGATGTGGGCTTCGACCAGCGCTCACACCTCACCCCGGCCTCAGCTGCCGACGACATAGAGCAGTATGGACGAGTGCTACAGACCGCTCTCAACGCTCTCCCCACTCGTCACCCCGACCTGCAGCGCGTGGCCGACAAATGCATAGCCCGCCGATATCGCGACATCCAGGAGATGCGATTTGCTCTGTCTGACCGCAACTCGTCGCGCCTCTACATCCTCATCATCACATTCCTCACCCTCATGATCATACTCCTGCTATGGATCAACTTACAGTAAAACCCATCCCTTCTACCAAGTGCGAGCTGCGCCGCTTCATCGACTTCGGCGTGGACCTATATAAAGGCAACAACTGCTACGTGCCACCGCTAAGATTTGACGAGGTAAACAACCTGCTGCCCTCGGTCAACCCTGCCTTCGACTTCTGCGAGGCACAGTCGTTTATGGCCTACAGGGGCAAACAGCCCGTGGGGCGCATCACCGGCATCATCAACCACGCCGTCAACGAGCGCACAGGTCGCGCTGACCTCCGCTTCGCCAACCTCGAATTCGTCGACGATGCCGAGGTGTGCGACGCCCTGTTTAAAGCAGTTGAGGATTGGGGAAGCCAGCGCAAGATGACATCCATCGTGGGGCCAATGGGATTCACCGACCTCGACCACGAGGGGATGCTCGTCGAAGGCTTCGGCGAACTCGGCACCATGGCCACCATCTACAACCCCCCCTACTACCCCCGGCACATGGAGCGCATGGGATTTAAGAAGGATGCCGACTGGGTGGAATTCAAGATCACCGTCCCCGACCATGTGCCCGAAAAATACGCACGCATAGCACGCATCGTGTCAGAGAAATACAACCTGCGCACACTCCACTACCGACGCATCAAGGATCTCGCCCGCGACTACGGACAGGAGCTATTCCGCCTGATTAACCGGACCTACGACCGGCTCTACGGATACTCACCACTGACACAGCGGCAGATCGACTACTATATAAAGATGTACCTGCAGATACTCCGCCTCGACTGCATATCGATCATCGTCGACGCCGACGACCGCCTGGTGGGTGTAGGAATATCCATGCCATCGTTCTCACGCGCCCTCCAGCGCGCCGACGGACACATATTCCCCACCGGATGGTGGCACCTGCTCAAGGCACTCCGAGCCAAAACCGACACCGTCGACCTGATGCTCATAGCCATCGCACCCGAATACCAGTCGAAGGGAGTCAACGCCATGCTCTTCGCTGACCTCCTCCCCAACTACATCCGCGCCGGCTACTCATGGGCCGAGTCAAACATCGAACTCGAAACCAACGCCAACGTCCAGGCCCAGTGGCAGTACTTCGACTACCGCCAGCACCGCCGCCGCCGCGCCTACCGCCGCCCACTGTAACCTAACTTGCATCGGCGCCCCCTGGAGAGTCCGAGACACCACCCGCGCATTATTTGCGGCGGTAAAGTTTGGTGGGGTAGTCGCAGCGCACGCGGCCCCGGGCTATGTTGTTGAGCTTCGATTTGATGAGCTGGCGACGGATGGCCGAGATGTGGTCGGTGTAGACCTTACCTTCGAGGTGGTCGCACTCGTGCTGCACGATGCGCGCCAGAAATCCACTGATTTCCTCCTCGTGCTCCTCGAAGTTCTCGTCAAGCCAGCGCAGGCGTATGTGCTCCACGCGCTTCACATCCTCCGACAGCCCCGGCAGCGACAGGCACCCCTCGGAGCGCGACACCGCGTCGCCGTCCAACACCTCAATCTCGGGGTTGATCAGCGTTAGCTTGCGGCCCGCACATTCCGGGAAGGCCTCCTTCACCGGGTCGGCGTCAATCACCACTATGCGGTCGTTGCGCCCGATCTGCGGCGCGGCCAGTCCAACACCCTCTGAGGCGTACATCGTGGCCCACATGTTGTCGAGCAGCGTCCGCAGCTCAGGGTAATCCTTATCAATCGGCTTTGACACGGTGCGAAGCACCGGGTGGCCATACAGGTATATTGGAAGTCGCATATATGAGTTTTTAAGTTGTTAAGTTGTTAAGGTAATTAAGGTCGTTAAGGTCATTAAGTAGTGGGACATTTTAAGCTATCCAAATAGCCATTTAGGATTATCGCGGCTGATATTTGGTCGACGATTGCCTTGTCGCGGCGCGCCATTCGGGGCATACCCCCGTCGAGCATCGCCCGGTGGGCCAGCACCGACGTGAAGCGCTCATCCCACATTATTATATTAATGTGCGCGGGAAGCACCTTGCGCAGCCGCCGCAGCGCCGGCTCGATCCAGCGCATCGACTCCGACTCCTCGCCGCGCATCGTCGTAGGATGGCCCACGACGATGGCCTCCACCTCCTCGCAGCCCACATAGTCGAGCAGCCACCCCTCAAGGTCGCATGCCCGCACAGTGGTCAGCGGGTTGGCCACCAGCTGCAGCGTGTCGGTAGCCGCCACGCCGCACCGCTTGCGCCCATAGTCGATTGCTAACAGTCGTGCCATACCGCGAAGTTACAACTTTTTCCGTCAAAGTTCAACCCCTCCGGGGTTGCCGGGTGGGGAAAGCCCGGCGCTGAAACCCTATGCGAAGGTCTCCTACCTTGTGCGTAGTGTCCGGCGGCAGTGCCCCACCCCGGCAACCCCGGAGGGGTTGAACTATGTTAAAATTTCTAAAAAAAACAGGGAGTTGTGGTAGGGTGGGGCGAAATTTGTTATAATTTTGGTTGGAAATAGTTGTAGGCAATTGTAGAGAACTACCATGAATTCACAAACGTAGGTGATGTCCACCCCGCCGGGTGGAGGTTGCTTTGCCCCCTATGAAGAAGCTACGCTAATACCATGTCATGAATGTTAATACATTAATAATAAAAACTTTACAATCTAAAAAACACAGTATCATGAAAAAGAAACTGAAAAAGAAACTACTTTTTCTTTTAATGACCATGCTGGCCCTTGTCGGAGCCTCCCCCTCCGCAAGCGCCGCTTTCTCAACTAACACGACATACTACGCTGATTTTTCAAGCTGTTCGTGGTGGAATAACTCTGATGCTATACTTATTGTTTGGGATGGAAGCAGTGATGTTAAGGCTACCAAAGTTGGGAGTACAGGCTATTGGAAGTTCAAGGTAACTAATGATGCCAGTACAATCTATTTAAAGCGATCAAGCTCAGCTGGTGAAAAATGGAACGAAATAACTGTTAATTCTCCTTCAGACTCACAAAACCTTATAATAGGAAATAGTAATTTTGATGGATATAGTTATAGCACATATTCAGTACCTGCTCCCTATATCTATATCGACGGTAAATCCAATGCTTTCACAAAATCAGGCGATAACTGGATTTACAGCTTTGAAGCTTCATCTGACACGGAGTTCCGTCTACAAAACTCAGACAACACCACCGCTCTTGGCGTTAATGTAGAAAATGTGGCACTCTGCCCAAATGGTGCAACCTACAATGATACATGGACTTGGAGTGTAGGTGAAAATGATTTGAGTGAGTATGGCAATTATTCAGGTAGACTCAAAGTTGAGGGAGGCTATAAATATACCATCACCATAGATAATGATCTTTGGAATGTCACTCTCGCTAGCGAGGCTATAGTGGATCAGAATCCTTATACCGTGAGCAAGGTGGAAATCTACAACGCTGCCAACAACAGCACCGGCACGTTCACCGACACCGACGGCACCTGGACCCTCACCGGCTTCTCCCCCACGGCATGGGCGACAAACTCTGACGATGCCCGCTACCGCATAAAGGTGACCCTCAGCAACGGCTCTTCGGAGAAGTCTGCTGAATACACTACAAAAGAAGCAGACAACGCGAATTATTGGATTCAGCCCAACACCACAGTGGATATGGTGGCCGCAACCTCCGGTTGGTTCGTCTTCAACAATAAGGATCAAGGCGCTGTGGTCAACCTTACCGCCAACTTCGCAGAAGACGGCGAGACCCTCTCATCCGTCACCATGAGCCAGTCCAACCCGGTGCTCTACCTCCGCGGTGAGTGGTTTAACGGCTGGGGCGCTGACGACAACAACAAGTTCACAGAGTCAAACGGTGTCTACACCTTCACCATGCCCACCGGGTCGCAGATTAACGCCAACTCTTCATGGAAGATTGGCAGCGAAAATTGGAGCTATTCTGTAGGCAGCTTCTCATCCACCACCTTGGAAAATCTCTCGGGTGAGATTAATGCAGCAGGCTCTAACTTCGTCTGCACAAGCGATATCCCCGCCGGTGCCGTAATCACATATAATATAATAGACAATTCTCTTAAGATATCCGCGCCCCTGACCATCACGAAGGTGGAGATCTACAATAACTACACAACTTCGGATGTCAAGGAGTTCACTCTCCAAGATGATGGCACATACTACCTCGCTAACTTTCAGCCCCAGGATTGGGCCGAAAACAACAATGGGCAAAGCTCAGTGTGGACGTCAACTCAGTATCGTATCCGAGTAACCCTGAGCGACGGCACAACAACCCTTTATACTGCTGCCGAAAAGGATAATGCTACTTATTGGATTACTGGTTCACAGTACGATATGGTAGTGGCTGGTGAAGGTTGGATGATGTTCCCTGAGTCGAATGGTGTGAAGAACATCACCCTCACCTTTGAGGGCACCACGCTCAAGACACTCTCTACCGCCAACCGCGAGGTGACCGCCGCTGAGTATGTCAACATGCCACTGAAGCGCACCGACTTCGCCGGCGGCAAGGCACACTACTTCCTGGTGGGTTTCCGCACCGCCGCATGGCGCCTGCAGCCCGAATGGGAGCTCCAGAAGCAGGACGACGGCACTTACGCCCTCCCTGCCTTAAAGCGCCTGATGTACTCGCAGCGCTTCGGCATCGCCAAGGTTGACAGCTACGACGACTACATCAACCAGCGCTTCACCCTCTACTACGCCGACCAGGTAATCAAGGACCTCTCCGGCTCTGTGACCCTCGATGCCAACCGCTCGACCTCGGCTCACGTGGCCGGTCAGTCTGGCGCCGGCGAAATGTTCACCAACGAAAATACGCTGCGCTGGCTCGCCGGTTGGACCGGCGACGATGATATCGATGAGAACTCCATCCGCTGGTACACCCCCGTGCTTCTTGAGAAGTTCGCCGTGACAGTTAACTCTGGCGGCGAACCCACCCAGCTCGACTATCAGGCCAACAACAGCGCCGCCGAGATCAACAAGCACCGCACATTCTCGCTCGTGGGCGACAACATCAAGCCCTCCACTGAGATTACCATCGGCAATGAGACCAAGGAGGTGACCAAGTTCACCCACTCATACGATATGAATGGCGGTATCGACGGCTGGGCCAACTCGTGGATCCAGTACGACGCCGATGGCAACCCCTACGTCGACGCCACCGGCCACGTGCTGTATCAGACAGCCTTCGACAGCGACTGGCTCCCCAACCATCCCACACAGTTTGACTTCACCCTCGACGACGGCACGTTCTTCCCCTATGAGTCGTCTGAAATAACCTTCACCAACGTGGCTAATATGTCGGCCGACGAGCTCGCCACCGACCGCTACGCTGACCTCTACAATGCTCACCCCAACGGCACTCAGGCCGACCTGTCAATTGGTAACACCATATCTTCAGGCAACTTCAACTACACCGAGCACTTCAACGATCCCGCCGGTAACATGGGTGACGGAAATGATGGAACAACCTGGATTGAAAATAGCAGCAGCTACAACCAGTCGACATGGCACTGTTTAGTGGTGAAGGACGCCTGGATGCGCGGCAGCTTCAAGATCTGGTCTGGTTGGGGTGGTAACCTCAAGTACGACGAAGGTGGCACATCAGACAACAACATGCGCTGGTTCCTCGACAACGGCGGCCACGGCGTACCTGAAACGGAGAAGGGAGTCAAGGGTGCCCCCGTCACCGGCACTGACGCCGTGTCACAACTCTACGGCACCCGCATGGATGTCAACGGTGCTAACTTCCATATCACCGAAGATGGCATCATCGGCTCGACCGATCCCCTTGTTTACTACAAGCGCGTGATCCTCTGGTACAACGAGGAGCAGTATGGTATGAACTCGGCCGTGCTCCAGTTCATCACCGAGCCCCTCACTCCCTCGATCATGGCCACCCGCTCCGGCAAGTCGACAATCGGCTACCGCTGGAACATACCCGCGGTCGACGGCATCGACGGCAGTGAGACCGTGACCCGCGTGGCTATCGTGCGCCGTACCCTCGATGGCGACAAGGTGGTTGCCACAAAGACCGTCAACGCCAACTACGAAGGCGGCAAGACAGCCAATGAGCTCTCCGACTGGCAGGGCTTCTTCTACGAGGAAAACATGGCAGCCGGCAAATATGAATATGAGATCTCGGTATGGTACGACGGCGAGGACACCTCGAAGGCTTCAATCCACACCGGTCTGTCAAACTCCGTGCAGATCCTGGCCGACGCACAGCCCGTGCGCATCAAGGCTGAGCAGCGCATGGAGGATGGCAAGTACTCATTCGACCTGGTGATCACCCCCTCAATCCGCGAGAGTCTGCTCGAGCGCACCAGTGGCGACAAGAGCGGCTTGTCGATGGCCAAGTCAATCGTCATCACCCCCGACGACGCCACCAAGGCTGCCATCAACGCCG
The DNA here is from genome assembly GCA_964628905.1 of uncultured Muribaculaceae bacterium. Classification (GTDB taxonomy): domain Bacteria; phylum Bacteroidota; class Bacteroidia; order Bacteroidales; family Muribaculaceae; genus JAJPXC01. The sequence continues at coordinate 184,281 of CAZVNS010000001.1, forward strand.
CACGCACCATCGAGTGCACCGGCTGGACCAATACCGACGGCACATTCACCCGCGACTTCAACGAGGATGACATGACACTCCCGGTGATCACCATCCGCGACATCGCCCCCAACGCCGGCCTTACCCCCACCAACGACGCTGAATACACCCTGACTGCCACCCTCACCTGCACCGACGGCGACGAGGAGGCATGGTCAGCCCTGAGCTACGTCAACTCCACCGCTGCGGCCTCAATCTACGCCCCCACAGTGACCATCAGCCTGGCAGAGCCTCAGTTGGTAGCTGTCAACACCACTGAGGACCGCGATGATATCGCCAACGCCCTCGCAGCCGACGATACAGCCCACTGGCTCCTCCCCGCCGGCTCGCACACCAACGACGGCGCGCTCGACAACCCCGCGATGTACACCCTCTTCAATGAGGTTGCCGCCACCGCCACCATCGACGAGCTGATGATCGCCCAGTCAGTTAAGGATTACTGGACCGTAGGCTACGAGTTCAACGTCAACAACAATTCCGCAAAGATCGAGAACGAGTATCCCACCGAGATCACCATCCACGGCCTTGACATCAACGCCGAGGAGGTCGACGACATCTCAGGCATCGCGGGCGACAAGCGCCACCAGGCAGCCGACGGCGCCAACAACGCCTCAGCTACCGTAGCCGTAAGCTACACCCGCGATGGTAACACCTACTCGACCCCCGCAAGCGATGAGTCATCCAAGTCATTCACCATCGACCTTGGTCAGCCCACATTCACCGTCGGCAAGAAGACTTGGCTCACCCAGGACTACGCCGAGAGCAACAACGCCTCTGTTGAGAACAACCGCACAATCGCCCGCGCACAGTTCGACGGCACAGTCGGCGGCATCTGTGCAGGCCTCAACTACTACGTAGGCTTCAACTTCACCCACCAGGACATGAGCCAGATCGTTGACGACCTCGGCAACCTCCTCGCCGGCGGTACCCCCGACGGCTCATTCAAGGGCCAGCAGCTCTACTGGGGCGTGATCAACAACCGCGCAGCCCAGGGTGGCCGCGTGATCGGTCGACGCACCTCTGAGGAGTCGAAGTACGTACCGAGCCTCGGCTTCGACTACCTGCAAGCAACCTCTTACGCCGACCGCATCGCATACATCAGCGACTGGACCGTTGAGAAAAACTCATGGTCGCACGCCTTCAAGCAGACCGACAACGCCAACCGCCTCCCCCTCGAGGTTACCCCCATCGCCGTAGGCGAATACAAATCTGACCTCACCGAGGCAGTAGCCGAAGTCAAACTCACCGGCCAGATCTCAGTGGTATACCCCATCTGCCAAGGTATCACCGTCACCGCTGAACAGACAAGCACCAGCGTCCAAGCCAAGGTAGCACAGGAAGCTAGCCACACAATCTCAGTCGAGGGCAAGCTCGCCAACATCAAGGCCCTCTCAGCCGTGGCCAACGTAGACGACATCACCTTCACAGCCAACGACTACGTGACCGGCATCGAAACCATCGACGCTGACTCCATCGACGCCGACACCGAGATCTACAACCTCCAGGGCATCCGCGTGGCCAACCCCGCCCCCGGCAACATCTACATCTTCCGCCGCGGCATCGTCACCACCAAAGCCCTCTACCGCTAATTCCGATCCTATCCACCCATCCCCGGGGCGCGGCCACAAGCCGCGCCCCTCTTTTATGCCCCGCAGCCCCGCAGCACCAAGCCCCCCTCCGTCCCCCTCCGTCCCCCAAGCCCCCCCTCCGTCCCCCTTGTGTGGGGGGGCTGAGGGGGCTCCGGGGCTGGGGGCTCCGGGCGCTCGCCCCCAACGCATTAACTTTTTTTAACACAGATTTCCTTGCTTTTGTTTTGCGCATGTCGCGGAAAGCGCGTACCTTCGCACTCGC
>CAZVNS010000002.1:0-125001 GCA_964628905.1 uncultured Muribaculaceae bacterium
TCGTGTGAGTGTCATTTTTGGGTAACCCCGCCACGGAAGTTTGCTACTGCCCCCAGAATGCGCCATAAATTCAATAAATCCATTGTCCTCGAAGCTACTTTCATATTCTTTCTGCATAAATATTTCAACATATACTTTCTGCGATTTCGATCTGTACCAATTTCCAAATGAGATTTTTTAAGATTTTATTTGCATTGTTGTTTTTTGTAATAGAATGGTTTATATTTGCAGTTGTAATATAGATTTAATTAAAAATACTGTAATTATGGAATTAAATCTTGTGGAATTGAGTATGCTCGAAGCTTTAGAGATAAAAGGAGGAGTTGCACTCCCGCTCGATACAAACAATAATTGTACGCAAAATGGCTGTACTCAGTCAGGATGCACGGATAATAGCTCATGTCCTTCGTACTCTGTTTGTCCTGTGCATAGTAACAAATGCTGGATTGATGGTATATTTTGCCCCATTACTCCAGAACAGGGTAATTGTCCGGGATCAGGGACATCCTGCCCGGTGCAAAATGGCACTTGTGGAGACTAACTTAAACCTATGATACAGAGATGTGCTGAGCTATGATTCCAAGCCGATATAACATAATATTAAAAGAAAATGATACCGCATATTGGTGCAATACTTTGTCACATAGATTCTTTTCCATCCCATGTACGTTGAGCGATAAAATAGAGAGTGCGATTAGTGGCGAACAAGAATTTAATCAGCTTCCAGACGTGTTTGTTAGAAATTTATCGGAAGGTGGTTTCTTGATAAGAGAGAATATGGACGAGTTGGAGGTTTTAAAGAGCCTTTATCAACAAGCTGTTCAGGCCAAGAGCTATTTTTTGGTTATTCTTCCCACATTAAATTGCAATTTTAATTGTTGGTATTGTATTCAAGACCATAAACCATTGGTAATGACTCCCGATACAATCCAAAATATCTGTGCTCATATTGCTTATATGGTTGAGAAAGAAGGTATAGAGTTCTTGCATATTGAGTGGTTTGGTGGTGAGCCATTTATGTATGTGAAACAAATTGTAGAACCTATAGCCACTTATGCTCTAAAGATTAGTGACAGATATGGTATTCCATTCTATCATTCAGCAACTACTAATGGCTATTTCTTATCTGATGCCAACATTAAGATCTTAAGTGGGTTGGATTGTAGACGATATCAGATTACTTTAGATGGACCACAGCCTTTGCATGACAGTATCAAATACCAAAAAAATTGTGAGTCAGCATTTCGACATGTTTTGACCAATATTAATAATCTTTTGAGACATGACGAGGATGTTCAGGTAATTTTACGCATCAACTATTCCTTAGAAACCATAAAAGACGAATTAGCTAATCAGGTAGCTGCGCTCATTGACCATGATTTGCGGAGTCGGATTATTGTCACTCCAAAGCAAGTGTGGCAGGTGAAAATCAACAAGTCAATTGACAGTCGATTTTATGAATGGTTGAACAAATTTGATCAATTAGGATTTAAAACTCAAAAATTAGATATTGTGGAGGACTATATACCCTGTTATGCAAATAAAAAATATTATAATGCCATTAATTATAACGGCAATGTGGTGAAATGTACAGCCTGCGATGATTTATATGCAGATACACCAAAGGGAAAATTGTTGGACACTGGTGAAATAAAATGGAATGAACCGTTGGATAAATTGTTCATACAATGCACTTTTGATTGACAACAATGCCTGGATTGCAAGTTCCTCCCGATATGTATGGGACCCTGTCCGCGGGAGCATCTCAAAGGTCACTTTAAATGCAAGCACGAGGACGAGGCGGTGAGTTTAAGAAAGGCGATTATCGAACATATTAGAAGTTTTCAATGATGAGATTCTATAACTTGAATTCAAAAAAAGTTGCTGCATTGTTGGCGGTGTTGGTGGCATCAATTAACAACGTTACTTTCGGGGCGGTAAATGATTCGATGAAGGTTGAACTAAAGGAAGTGATGGTTGAGGCGGAGATGCAACAGACCTCTCCCACGATGTCAACATATATACCAAATAAGAAAGTTAAAAATGCTGCGCAAAATGTCATCGATCTTTTGCGTTTGGCGGCAATTCCTCAGATTATGGTAGATCCCCGCGGGGGAGGTGTGACAACCATCGGGGGCCAAAGCGTTGCGATTTTTATCAATTATATGCCGGCCACAAGCGAGGATATTAATGGTATGCGAATGGCTGATGTGCGTCGCATCGAATACCTCGACTTCCCCACAGACCCCCGATTCCGCAATGCTGAACACGTGGTGAATATTATAGTCCAACAATATGAGTATGGTGGATATAGTAAGATTTCTGCATCGCAATATGTCATGGGTGCAGAAACCACGCAGGGCGCAATATTTTCAAAATTCGCCTACAAGAAATTTACATACGACTTCTATGCGGGGTTTGACCGAGTGGACTCCAAGCATGTAAACCAGTCCAATTACTCATCGTTCAGGCTACCCGACGGAACAATCAATCGCAATCAGCAGCCTAATTCATCCAAATTTGCGTATTACAATCTACCGGTGACGTTACGTCTCACATATGGCACGCAAAAGATGCAACTGCGCAACACCATAGGGTATTCCTTTATGAACCGCTACAAGAATGTACAGATGGGTCAATTAACATTCACCCCTGACATTGATGCTGATTATAATTATTGTCAATCATCTCCTTATCGTAATTCGTCATTGACATGGTATGGCAATTATTACTTCGCATTGTCATCCAAATGGCAGCTCACTGTTGACCCACAGATTGCTTACAGTCACAATGATTCGTACAGTGATTATTCAACGACAATGGTAGACGCTTCGGAAATAATAAACAACGCCAAAGAGAACGCATATAAGCTTCGTCTTGATGCAAAGATTGCTAAACAGATAGGGCAACACAGTGTGAATTTAAGTGTCAACGCAGGCTCTCATATTAACGACATAGACTATTGGGGGTCAAATCCATTCCATACAAAGTTTTCTAATTCTTTTGTTGGAACTACACTGGGCTATGCAATTAGTCTAAGGAAGGTATATCTGAATGTCGATGGGGGAATTTCAGGTGAATTCCAACGCACAAACGGTTACAATTACGACGACTGGTATCCGTTTGCTCATTTATCTGCAACATACGCTTGGAATCAAAAAATCAGGCTCAATTATGGGGGCAGTACGCTACAAGCTCTCCTGACGCATCGATGAGTACGCCAGGCTTACTCCAATCTAATGAGCTGCTTTACAATACAGGAAACCCTAATCTTACCAATGCACGTCATACTACGGTGTATGCAGGATACACATATATGCCTACTAACAAGTTCATGGCGACCGTGTATGGACAATACTACGGCATCTATGACCGTAGTGTTGCAATATACTACGTAAAGGACACAGGAGATGGACTTGTCAGATCATATATCAATAGCGGTGATTACACAAAGACCGACTTTGGAGCAAATTTCGTGCTTAAATTACTAAGAGGGTCTATGGTTTTTCAACTAAGACCCACTTACTCAAATTGCCACTCATCCGGATATATCCGCGATAACCGTAATATATTTAATTACAGCTTCGCTTGGCAATACTATGTTGGAAGTTTTAACATTGCAGCATACTACACCAGTCGCACTCATGCATTTAATGCTACTACCGGGGCATATCTGAGTGATCGAAGCTCATATAGTTTTCAACTCGGATGGGCCAATGAGGAATGGAACGTAAGGCTGACTGCCAACAATTTCTTCCGAACGCGCTACGATAGCGGTTGGAGTGTGTTAGACACTCAATTGTATAGTAACACGTATGTTGCATATAATTCAAATCGTAGAGCATCGTTAGCTATATCAGCAACATACACTTTTGGCTACGGCAAAAAGATTAAGCATGGTAATGAGATAGGAGCACAGACAGGCTCATCTTCTGCAATCATGGAGTAAAGGTATTTGTTCGGATAAATGTTGTATAAGTCGATCCCATTTACCTTTATAAGACAACGCGACTCGATGCAATGTGGAGTCGCATGTCTTGCTATGATAGCCAACTACTTTGGAATCAATAGTTCATTGGATGAAGTGGAGGAGATTTGTGTGGCGACTGCTGAGGGGGTCTCACTGAAAGGAATTTCCGATGGAGCGCAATCTTTGGGAATGAGGACGATGTCAGTTAAGGCTACTGTTGACCAGTTGGTCGCTATGAATTCTATTAGTGTACTTCATTGGAAACAAAACCATTTTGTCGTGCTATATCATATTGATAAGGCAGGAAAAAGGTTCTGGATTGCTGACCCGGCCAGGGGAAAATATAGAATTAATAAAGAGCAATTAAGAGCAGCTTGGGTTTCTACAAAAATTGACACACAAGATGCCGGAATTGCACTATACATACCGAGGGCAGAAAATGCCTCATATTATAATAGTCAACACAAAAAGAATAATGTAGCCAATCATAACCTGGATTTGAGATTTCTTTGGCGTTATATTGTGCAATATAAGCATTTTTTTGGACAAATTTTGCTTGCGTTATTTGTTGGGTGCGTACTTCAACTACTTCTGCCTTATGCAACACAAATAATAGTAGATAAAGGTATTGGTGATTCGGATATCAAATTGATATGGATGATATTATTAGGAGAGGTTGTGATAATACTCGGACGAGCATCCACTGATTTTATACGACGGTGGCTAAGCCTCCATATTTCAATGAGAATAAACATATCATTGATAAGCGACTTCTTTGTTAAATTGCTTAAATTGCCCATGCGATTCTTTGATACAAGGCAAATGGGAGATTTGATGCAGAGAATGGCTGACCATACAAGGGTACAGAAGTTCTTGACTGGACAAATTTGGGGAACAATGTTTTCCTTGGTATCATTCATTGTGTTGGTTTTTCTCTTGTTAACGTATGATGCTATTATCTTCACAGTATTTTTGGGCGGAAGTATAATGTACATAGGCTGGATCCTAATTTTTCTTAATAGAAGAAGAATGATAGATTATGAGTTGTTTGAGCAGCAAGCGGTAAATAATAATAGGACTTACCAGTTCTTGTCCTCCCTAATAGAAATCAAATTGCAAAATTGCGAAGATCGTAGAAGATGGGAATGGGAAGATGCTCAGGCAGAATTGTTTGAGACACAAACTCGTGCATTACGACTTCAACAAGTCCAGGAGGCAGGTAGTATCTTTATAAATGAGACAAAGAATATCTTTATCACTGTTATTGCTGCATATGCCGTAATTGAGGGGAATATTAGCTTTGGTGTTATGATGGCCATACAATATATAGTTGGCCAGCTCAATTCTCCAATTGAACAATTTATGAATTTCATTCTTGCTGCTCAGGATGTGAAAATATCCTTTGATCGAATTAACGAAATTCATCTTCGGAAAGATGAAGATGATTGTCAGAAACAAAATATTGCCACATCCATAGCTCCTGAAATTAGCTTCTCAAATGTCAATTTCAAATATGATAAACATAATATATATAATACACTTGATGATATAAATTTAAGAATCGCTCCTTCAACGACGACAGCAATTGTAGGTGCAAGCGGAAGTGGCAAATCAACATTAATAAAACTTATGTTGGGATTTTATCCTATAACTCAAGGGAAAATTACTGTAAATGGTATTTCTCTAAATGATGTCAACCATCGCATTTGGAGAAGTATTAGTGGTGTTGTAACACAAGACAGTGTGATCTTCTCTGATACAATTGCAAGAAATATTGTCATAAAGGAGGAAACAATTGACGAGGAGAGAATGAAATATGCCGCTTCAATGGCATGTATTGACGACTACATAGAGTCTCTACCATTAGGTTACAATACACTTATCGGACCGGATGGTGTTGGAATTAGTCAAGGGCAAAGACAGAGGATACTAATTGCAAGAGCAATTTATAAGAATCCTGTTGTTATATTTTTTGATGAGGCAACCAATGCGTTGGACTCCACAAATGAAAAAAAGATAATGGATAATCTAAATAAATTTTATGAAGGTAGAACGGTGATTATTGCAGCGCACCGATTGTCAACAGTGCGAAATGCAGACCAGATTATTGTGCTTCAAGATGGAAAAATTGCAGAAAAGGGGAAGCATGGCGAACTAATCAGCCGTAAGGGTATTTATTATAACTTGGTGAAAAATCAAATAGATACGAATTTATGACAGATGCCGAACGTCGATTACGTCACTCTGAAAGAATGCAAAGAATATTTGATACTCCGCCATCATTTGTTGTCAGATGGGGGGTGCTGATTATTACAATTGTGCTCATTATAATCGGTATCGCTGCGTACTGTCTGATATCATGGGACTGATGCTCAGGGACGGAGGGCGTAGAAGGCGACGGCTGATGCGGCGGCTACATTGAGGGAGTCGACGGAGTGGGCCATCGGAATCATCACGGCGTGGCTGGCTTGGGCGATGGTCGACGCGGGGAGCCCGTCACCTTCGTTGCCCATGATTATGGCCAGTCGGTTGCCGGGCTGATGCAGCAGTGGGTTGTCAAGGCGTATAGAGTTGTCGGTCAGGGCCATTGCTACGGTGGTGAGGCCTAAAGCTTGGAGCTGGGCAATATAGTCGTCGGAGGTGTCGAGCCAGGTCCATGGCACGAGGAATACTGAACCCATCGACACGCGTATCGAGCGGCGGTTCAAGGGGTCGCACGATGTAGGGGTTAGTAGCACGGTGTCGATACCTAAAGCAGCCGCAGAGCGGAATATTGAACCTATGTTGGTGGTATCCACCACGTTGTCGATCACCACCACGCGGCGGGCTGAGCGACACACATCAGCGACGCTTTGCGGCCGTGGGCGGCGCATGGCCATCAGCACTCCGCGAGTCAGGGTGTAACCCGTGAGCGACTCCAGCACTTGCCGCTCGCCGGTGTAGATGACGATTTGCGGGCAGCGCTCCACGATGTCGGCGGCGTCACCCTGAAGGTGACGCTCTTCTGCGAGGAGCGATACCGGCTTGTACCCGGCATCAAGAGCCACGCGTATCACCTTGGGGCTCTCGGCGATGAATATCCCTTGGTCGGGGTCAAGGCGATTGCGTAGCTGTGCCTCGGTGAGTCGGCTGAAGGGGGCGACACGCGGGTCGTCGATTGAGTCAATGTGATAAATCATTGGTTATGTTGGTGTTACTGCTACGGTCGCTCGTCGTCGTTGTCGAAGAGCTTGTCCTCGGAGTCGAGCTTGTAGTAATGGGAGAGCAGGGCGATGAACGAGGATATCTCTTTGATGGCGTTGGCGGTATCGGGGGTTATCTCCTTGCCCTGGAGGCGCAGCATGAGCATGCCGTAGAGGGCGTTGAAGCAGGTCTCGATTTCGCCTGACTTCTCCTCGCCGGCTTTGGAGCGGAGTTCTACGATGTAGGGGAGGGCGCGGTAGAATTCGGCGGTGTATTTTGGGAATTTGGGATCCTTGAGCAGGGCTTGGTGTAGGCGAACCATGTCGCTGAGCACGTTCTTGTTGATCTGCAGGTGGCCGCGCTCGGTCACCCCCTCGCGGCGCATCATGTCGATCAGCGACTCGTACCATTCGGTCAGCTCCTTTCGCTGGGCTTCGTCGAGGTTGCTGCGGTCGATGATGTTGGCCTTAATGCGGTCGATGTCGATGTCGTTGGCGCGGATTATATCCTCGATGTTCCACATGTAGATGAGGTATTCGGCGATGTTCTCTTTGCGTTTTTGTGAGGCTATATACATGATGGAGGAGTTTTTAGTTTTTATGGACTTTAAGGACTTTAGGGGCCATAAAGTTACATCAGCTGGTGCTCTGTGATGTAGCCGCGGGTCAGGGCGTAGACTCCTAAGCCTGACACGGAGCGTATGCCGAGTTTGGCTGTGATGTTGCGGCGGTGGGAGAGGACGGTGTTGAAGCTGATGCCCAGCTCCGAGGCTATCTCTTTGTTGATGTAGCCCATGGCCACGAGGCGTAGCACCTCGATCTCGCGTGCCGACAGGGGATTGCCCGACGTTGTCGCGGGTGCCGCGGCTGGTTCGCAGGTGATGGCCCGGAGTATGCGGTCGCGCAGACGGTTGTTTTTGAGCATATCCTTGCACAGGGCGAATATCACGGTGATCACCGCATAGCACAGGTTGGTGTCGTAGCTCCCCTGTATGTGGCTCACGAGCATCTGCTTGAGGTCGGAGAGCTGGTCGTTGATGTCGGTGCTTTCGGGCACATCGACGTACTCACCCCGGGCTATTGCCGGGAACCATTGGCCGAGGTCGAAGTCGATGCGATCCATGATCTGCTGCTTGAGTTCACCGAAAAATCGGCGGAAGTGCGCCAGATTGTTGTCGGTGCCGCTACGCTGGATGAGCATGTCGAAGTGGCGGTCGATGTTGGGTATCTGGTAGTGGATGTACGACTGGTAGGTGAGCGTCAGGTAGTGGGCCAACTGCCTTGGGTCGCACTCCATAAGGTTGCGCACCGGGAAGTAGTTGTCGTTGACGTAGGTGTTGAGTATGGTGCAGAACAGCAGGGTGTCGATGCTGTGACGCTGGCATATTTCGGCCACGGTGTCGGTGCCCACACCCAGGGTGATGCCCCAACGGTTGATCAGGGGTATGACGTCGGGTTCGCGGAGTATGACGTCGCTCAGGGGGGTATGTGGCAGTATCTGGGTCACTTTACGCGGATGTATCGGCTTTCGGTGATTACGATGTCGACCTTTACGTCGTGAGGCTCAGCCTCAATCTCGTCAATGAGCTGGAAGTCGTAGCCCACTCCCACCTTGGTGGCGGGGGTGTCGCACAGCAGGCGGTCGTAGAAGCCCTTGCCGCGCCCCACACGGTTGCCCCGGGAGTCGTAGGCCACGGCGGGCACCACCACCAGCTCGATGTCGGCGGGGTCGTAGACTTCGTCGCCGTGGGGCTCCTCGATGTGGAATGCTCCCAGACGCAAGGTCGAGCGGTCGTAGGGGAGTATTTCGAGGTTCACGCCGTTGACGCGCGGCAGGAAGAAGTGTTTGAGCTTATGCCACTTGTCGATGAAACGGCGTGTCGACAGTTCGTCGGGGAGTGAGTGGTATAGGAGTATACGGTCAGCGAGCATGAACGCTGCCGTGCGTTCGAGTTGTGCGAACACTCGCTCGGCTGCTTCGTCACGCTCCTGGTCTGTCAGGAGGCTCTTTTGGGCTTTGATGCGGCGTCTGATATCTTCCTTTTTCATTTGGGGGTAAATCCTTGCTTGATGGGTGGGGTGGCGCCATCGCCGGCCACTTCTTCGACAGCGCGTGTCACGCCCTGGTCAAACTTGTTAATAATCTGGTAGTAAGCCGACGGCCCGAGGGTGTCGCGGGCTATCATAGCTTTCAGTATATTAACAATCAAGGGGGTCGATTGGTTGATATAAGCCCACTGGCGGCGTATGTTGGCTTCAGAGTTGCAGTAGTCGACAAAGGTGTAGAGCAGCATGTCGTCCGACGGCAGAAGTTTAAGCAGCTCGTCTACCTCTTTTGCCTCGGAGAGCTTCGTGCCGTTGGTGGCCACGTAGTTGAGGGCGAAGCGTTGGAACATGCCGGCGTTGATCACCTTGGTCAGATAGGGGGTGACGTAGGTGGAGTCCTTCATCGAGGTGAACACGTCGGGGATGATGCCACCACCGCCATAGACGGTGCGTCCGTGGAGGGTGTGGTATGCGTCGTCGAGGTTCACCTTGATGGAGTCGGCTGACTCCATCTCGCCAGTCTCGTAGCGGTGGAGCATCTCCTGCTCGTAGGTTTCGGCGTGGCCCATGGAGTATTGCTTTTGGATGCTACGTCCCGAAGGGGTATAGTAGCGGGCCACGGTCAGACGCACGGCGCTGCTGTCGGGCAGGGTGATCTGGTTTTGTATCAATCCTTTGCCGAACGAACGGCGACCGATGATCACGCCGCGGTCGTTGTCCTGGATGGCTCCGGCGAAGATTTCGCTGGCCGAGGCGGTGAATTCGTCGATCATCACGGCCAATGGCACGTCCTGGAAGAAGCCGTGGCCGTCGCTGAAATACTGACCGTCGTACGACTCATCGCGTCCACCCTGCGACATAATGAGTTGCCCCTTGGGGAGGAATTCGTTGGCCAGCAGCAGTGCCTGGTCCATCAGGCCGCCACCGTTGCCGCGCAGGTCGATCACAAACGATGTGGCGCCTTCGCCCATCAACCGCAGCAGGGCTTTCAGCGCCTCCTCGTAGGTGGAGCGTGCAAATTTGGTGATTTTCACAAATCCCACGCCGTTTTCATCCACGTAGGCCGCCTCGACCGAGCGGTTGGGTATCGGGCCGCGCACTATGTGGTAGTCGTAGGTGCGGTCGGAGTCGCCACGTTTGATAGTGAGTTCGACGCTGGTGCCGGCATCGCCGCGGAGGTGTGAGAATACATACTCCTGGGTGATGGCCACACCCAAGGTGGGCTTGCCGTCGATGGCTATGATGCGGTCGCCGCTCTGCAGGCCAACCTTCTCGGCGGGGCCGCCGGCGAGCACTTCGAGCACCACGATGGTGTCGTTGTTGAGGGTGAAGGTCACGCCGATGCCGCTGAACGCCGACTGGTTCAGCTCATTGTTGACGGCTTCGAGGTCGTCAGAGGGTATGTATACCGAGTGAGGGTCGAGGTTGTTGAGCAGCTGCGGCAGGGTGTATTCGATAAGAGAGTCGAGGTCAACGTCGTCCACGTATTGCGCCTCGATGAGGTTGAGTATGTTCTGCAGCTTCTGCTGAGCCGGGCTAAGACCCTTGGGCGCTGACACATACAGAGCCACAATCCAGCCTCCCACAAAGGCGATGGCCATCAGTAGCGGTATCCACACCGCGGCCTTAATCTTGGTTTTCATCAATCGATGTCGGGGATATGTGTTACGTCGATGCCGGCGCGGCGCAGCAGGTCGAGTCCATCGGTGAGTCGGTATATCTCGTTGAATACCACTCGCTTGATGCCGGCCTGGATGATGAGCTTTGAGCACTCCACGCAGGGTGAGGCGGTGATGTAGAGGGTGGAGCCGTCGCTGGAGTTGTGCGATCGTGCCACCTTGGTGATGGCGTTGGCCTCGGCGTGGAGCACGTAGGGCTTGGTCACGCCCGACTCATCCTCGCATACATTTTCAAATCCTGAGGGTGTGCCGTTGAAGCCGTCAGAAATAATCATCTGCCCCTTGACCAGCAGCGCCCCAACCTTACGGCGCTCACAGTAAGAGTTTTCAGCCCAAATCCTGGCCATCCGCAGGTAGCGGTGGTCGAGGACTTCTTGCTTATCGTTAAGATTCATCGTAGGTGTGATGTAAGACTATCTTTTTTACTTGCCGCGAAGATACTCACTTTGCCCTTATCCGCAAAAAAAATCATACCCGTCACTTCAGGTGTAGAGTCAACTGGCAAGTGCAAAATTAGGCAATTCTTTTGAAGAACTCTTTTTTGGGGGTTGAAAAAATTATTTTGCCTAATTACAAAGTATTGAGAGGGTGTCGTAGGCCATATGGACACCGGGGGGAAGGGTGGGTTCTACGTCGAGGTAGCGGCCGATCTGGTGGGCGAAGTGGGTCAGGTAGGTGACTCGCGGGTGGAGCCTGTCGACCACCTCCAGTGCTTCAGCCAGGGAGAAGTGCGATATGTGGGGCTCATGCCGCAGGGCGTTGAGCACCAACGTGTCGACTCCTTGGAGCTGTTGCATGGTGGTGTCGCTCAGGTGGTTGGCATCGGTGATATAGGCCAATGGGCCGATACGGAAGCCTAAGATTTGCAACTTGTAGTGCTGTACCTGCACCGGGAGTATCTCCACCCCTTTGACCGTGAACGGCCGACCGGCTTCAACGTGGTGCAGACGGAAGTGTGGCACGCCGGGGTAGGGGTTGGGCGCGAAGCAGTAGGGCACGCGGGCGCGAAGGTCGCGGGCCACGTCGGCCTGGCAATACACCGGGAAGCCCTCTTTGGCGCAATAGGGGCGCAGGTCGTCGACGTCACCCACGTGGTCGTAATGCTGGTGGGTAATCAGCAGCGCGTCGAGGTCGGGCGAGCCGGCGCGGAGCATCTGCTGGCGGAAGTCGGGACCGCAGTCGATCAGCAGGTTGACCCCGTTGACCTCAACCAGTGCCGACGCCCGCAAACGTTGGTCGCGGGTGTCGAGCGAGCGGCACACGTCGCAGTCGCAGCGCAGCTGCGGTACGCCGGTCGAGGTGCCTGTGCCAAGGAAGGTGAGTTTCATTTGCGAAATTGTCTGAGTAGTCCGTCGTGAAATATCAGGTATCGGCCGTCGTCGTAGACCCACTGCTCGGTCACGCCGCCGTAGCCCGGGAGGGTGTCGATGGTCTTGGGGGCACCGAGCGACAGGCGGCACTCCTCGCGGGTCATGTCCTCGGCGATTTCGCCGTTGACTATCAAGGCCCAGTGCTCCGGGGTGATGTTCTTGTAGCGGAGCGCGGGGTCGGTGAATGAGAATAGGGTGTCGAAGTTGCGTGTCGAGCTGCGGTCGGTGTCCACCGACATGTAGGCGCCCCATGCTGAGCCTTGCGAGTCGGTGAAGTTGACCCGCAGGGGGTAGATGTCGTTGCCGGCGGTAACGGAGGTGACGGTCACGGGCACAAACTTCTTCCCCTTGACAGGCTGCCCTGCCGGGTCGAGCCAAAGTCGCGAGGTGATGTAGTAGCTTTGGCCGCGCATCAGCGAGTCGACCTGAGCCACCATGTCGAGGTCGATGGTGTAGGGGATGGTTATGCGCCGGTCGGCGAGGGTCTCGGCTGGGCGGTCGATGCGATAGTCGTAGCTGTAGCCGCCGGTGTCGGTCATTGTCACTACGGTCGATGCCTCGCCGGTGATACTCGGCACCTGGCGTATGTTGCTCAGGGTCAAGGTGTCGCCCACAGGCATCGCATAGTCGGTGGGAGCGTCGGTCGACATCACAAGCCTCACCTTCGGCCCGGTCACGAGCCACTGCTTCCCCCGGTACCACCCCCCGAACTCCGCGGGGGTGATGTCGGCGAGGAAGCGCTGCTCGTCGGTGGTTGTCACATGCTGGCGGCGAGCCTCCTTGTCGGTGATCTTGGGGGTGCTCTCCACCCCGGTGAAGCAGCCGGTGAGCAGACAGCTGGCGAGTATGGCTATGGCGGCTATCCTTAGCATTACTTCACGTTGGGAGTCAGACCCATGTTGTAGAATATGAATGAGTAGATGTCGGCATACTCGTCGAGCACCTTCGAGATGGGCTTGCCGCCGCCGTGTCCGGCCTTGGAGTCGATGCGTATCAGCTTGGGAGCGTCGCCGGTGTCGCTGGCCTGGAGGGTTGCGGCGTACTTAAATGAGTGGGCGGGCACCACGCGGTCGTCGTGGTCGGCGGTGGTGACGAGTATCGCAGGATAGGGGGTGCCATCGTTCTTGATGTTATGGATAGGGGAGTAGTCGAGCAGGTAGCGGGCCATCTCGGGGGAGTCGGCGCTGGTGCCATAGTCTGAAGCCCAGTTCCAACCGATGGTGAACAGGTGGTAGCGCATCATGTCCATCACGCCCACCTGGGGAATGGCCACTTGGAAGAGGTCGGGGCGCAGGTTGGTGGTGGCGCCTACGAGCAATCCGCCGTTCGATCCACCCACGATGGCTATCTTCTCATGGTTGGTGTAACCTTCGCGGATTAGGTATTCGGCAGCGGCTATGAAGTCGTTGAACACGTTGAGCTTGTTCATCTTCATGCCGGCTTCGTGCCACTCCTCGCCATACTCGCCTCCGCCGCGCAGGTTGGCCTGGGCGTAGATACCGCCGTTCTCGAGCCAGAGGATGCGTGTGGGTGAGAAGCCGGGGTCCATGTTGATGTTGAAGCCGCCGTAGCCGTAGAGGTACACGGGGTTTTGGCCGTCGTGCTTCAGGCCCTTCTTATAAGTGAGGTACATTGGTATCTTGGTGCCGTCGGCCGAGGGGTAGAACACTTGCTCGGTCACATAATCGTCGGGGTTGAAACCGTTGATTTTGGCGGTGCGTATCAGTCGGCTCTCGCCGGTAGCCATATCGTAGCTGAAGGCCGACGAGGGGTAGACAAACGATGTGAAGGCGTAGAACACCTCATCATGCTTGCGGTCGCTCGAAAATCCGGCGGTGCCGAACGTGGGGAACTTGATCTCGCGTATCATTCGGCCCTGACGGTCGTAGAGGTAGGCGTGGGTCGACGCGTCCTGGTTGTAGCTGGCGATGATGTTGTCGCCGGCAAACTGTGCTCCGGTGAGCACCGACTTGCCCTCGGGGATCACTTCGGCCCATTCAGTGGGGTGGTCGAGGGTGGTGGTCACAAGGCGGTAGCGGGGAGCGTCCTTTGAGGTGACCAGGTAGATGGTGCCGTCAATCACTTCGATGGGCGAGATGTCGTTGTCCTGCGAAGGCTCAATCACCACCCACTCACCGCTGGGGTCGCTCAGACTTTTGGCTTTCAGTGAGTTGCCGCGGCCGTTGCCACTGCCGTAGAGCAGTATCATCGACTCATCCTCGGGCACCCATACCGAGTGGAAGTAGAGGGGGTGCTCGGGGTCGCTGTACACCAGGCGGTCTTCGCTCTGGGGAGTGCCGAGGCGGTGGTAATAGACGCGGTGGTTTTCGTTGGCGTTGGAGAACTCCTTGCCGGCCTCGGGGCGATCGTAGGCGCTGTAGTAGAAGCCGTCGCCATGCCATGCCGCGCCGGTGAATTTGGTCCACTCGATATGGTCGGGGAGCAGCTGCTTGGTGGCCACATCCATCACGTAGATTTCAGTCCAGTCAGAGCCGCTGCGCGATATTATGTAAGCTAAGTAGCGGCCATCGTTGCTCATCGACACCCCTTGGAGGGCCACTGTGCCGTCGTCGCTCAGAGTATTGGGGTCGAGAAACACTTCGGCCACGGAGTCGTTGAGCGATGCCTTGCGGTAGAGCACCGACTGGTTGCGCAGTCCGTCGTTCTCGTAGTAGTAATACCGGCCATCCTTCTCGCGTGAGGGGAGCCCGGTCTTGCGGTAATCGTTGAGCTGGGTCAGGCGGCGCTTGATGGCGTCGCGGTGGGGTATCTGTGAGAGGAAGTCAGCGGTTACGCGGTTTTCGGCCTCAACCCAGGCGGCTGTGGCGGCCGCGGTGTCGTTTTCGAGCGGGCGGTAGGGGTCGGCCACGGCGATGCCGAAATATTCGTCGACAGTGTTGGATGTCGGTGCCTGGGGATAATTGAGCTGTTTAGTCTCTGAGTTGCAGGTGATTGCTGTAGCCATTGCTATGGTGATTGCTATGGATTTCATTTGCTATATATAATAATGTGTAAGGTTATGTTATAGTTCGTCGATTTCATTCATCCACACTGCCGACGAGGCATCGGAGGGCATACGCCAGTCGCCGCGGGGCGACAGGCACACGCTGCCCACTTTCGGGCCGTCGGGGAGGCATGAGCGCTTAAACTGCTGGCTGAAGAAGCGGTGGAAGAAGGTGCGCATCCACTCCTTGATCACCTCTGGCGTGTATCCCCCCTCGAACGCCTGGCAAGCCATCGCGAAGATGCGGCGGGGTGAGAAGCCGAAGCGCAGCGTGTAGTAGAGGAAGAAATCGTGCAGCTCGTAGGGGCCTACCAGGTCCTCGGTCTTCTGCTTGATTTCTCCATCGGGGTTGGCGGGGATGAGTTCGGGGCTAATGGGGGTGTCGATCACATCCTCCAGGGCTTGACGCTCGGCGGCGTCGGTCGAGCGGGTGGCGAACCAGCGCACCAGGTAGCGCACCAAGGTTTTGGGCACCCCGGCGTTGACGCCGTACATCGACATGTGGTCGCCGTTGTAGGTGGCCCATCCCAGGGCCAGCTCCGACAGGTCGCCGGTGCCGAGCACCATGCCGCAGGTCTGATTGGCGATATCCATCAGTATCTGCGTGCGCTCGCGGGCCTGGGAGTTCTCGTAGGTCACATCCTGCACTGCCGGGTCGTGGCCGATGTCGCGGAAGTGGAGGTTGACGGCATCAGCTATCGGCACCTTGCGGATAGTGATGCCCAAGGTGCGCATCATCGTCATCGCGTTGGTGTAGGTGCGGCCGGTGGTGCCGAACCCCGGCATCGTCACGCCTATGAGCCCCTTGCGGTCAAGTCCGAGCTTGTCGAAGGTGCGCACCGCCACCAACAGCGCTAATGTGGAGTCCAGACCGCCCGAGATGCCGATGGTGAGCGACTTGCACCCGGTGGCTGTCAGGCGTTTGGCCAGGCCGGAACACTGTATGTTGATGATCTCCGAGCAGCGTTGGTCGATATGCTCGTCGGTCGCGGGCACAAACGGTGTGCGGGCTATCGGGTGGAGTATGTGGTCGGGAGTCTGCTCAGGTTCGGGGAGATGTACGTATGCCACTTCGTAGGGGGTATCGACCTCGCGGTTGGCGCAGTCGCTGAAGGGGGTCAGGTGCATGCGGTCGCGGCGGAGGGCTAAGATGTCGATGTCGGTGATCACCATCTGCGTGTCCCACTGCCAGCGGGGGTTGGCGGCGAGTATCGAACCGTTTTCGGCGATGATGCACTTGCCGTCGTAGACCAGGTCTGTCGACGACTCCCCCCACCCGGCGCCGGCGTAGATGTAGCCGCTTATGGTGCGTGCCGACTGCCCCGAGATGAGCGAGCGCAGGTAGTCGTACTTGCCGATCACATCGTCGGAGGCCGACAGGTTGACTATCACCTCGGCTCCCGCCAGCGCGGCGCGACTCGACGGGGGTATCGGCGCCCACAAGTCCTCGCAGATCTCCACGCCCACCTTCACGCCGTCGATTTTGGCCAACAGTGGCGTAGTCTCCCCCCGGGGCCACCATCGCTTCTCGTAGAACTCGTTGTAGTTGGGTATATAGGTTTTGGTCCACGGGCCGATAGTCTCGCCGTCGGCTACTATGAAGGCCACATTGTATAGCGTGCCATTGATCACCCGGGGCAGACCCACCACCATCGCCGCTGGAATCGACCGCGATGCTTCGGCGATGCGCCACAGCGAGCGTTCGGCGGCGTCGAGCAGCGCCCGGTTGTGGAATAGGTCGCCGCAAGTGTAGGCAGTGATGCAAAGTTCGGGAAACACCACCAGCCTCGCCCCGCGGTCGGCAGCCTCGCGCGCCGCAGCGATGATTT
This sequence comes from uncultured Muribaculaceae bacterium, assembly GCA_964628905.1. Lineage (GTDB taxonomy): Bacteria > Bacteroidota > Bacteroidia > Bacteroidales > Muribaculaceae > JAJPXC01. The sequence goes on from CAZVNS010000002.1 coordinate 17,081, forward strand.
GCTCGGTGTTGTAGTCGCAGTCGGCCAATCGGAGCTTGGGACTCACCGCGGCCACGCGCAGATATCCTTCGTACTTGTTTTTGGTCATTGGTTTATCGATTTCTCGTATTCGTCGGTTCGTTGGTTTAGGTTGTCGATCTGTTGGCGCATCATCTCATCCTCGATTATGCGGGGGTCATCATGTTCGCATGAGTCGATCAGAGCCTGAATGTATTGGGCCTTGACAAAACTCATCGACCGCCTTAGGCACCTTAGCGTATGCCATATAACTACGCCCACCCACTCCCTCACTGACATTGCAGAGGCGGAAGTCGCCGGCTGACGAGTCGAACCGCCCCCCATCGTGGAGTATTCCGACCCGGTGCGCCACATCACCTTTGAGGCGAGTTTACGGAGCATCGCGGGGGTATATATGGGTTGTGTCTGCGCCAAGGCGAAGGCTTGCGAGTAGGCGTCGCGCAGGTCAAGGTTCATCATCTGCTCGACAATTGAGCGCCCCTTTGCGCTGACCCCCTCGTCAAGGAGCATCCGGTTTTCTATTTCAGTCACTGTCGATCCCTCAATGGCCGTGGAGTGGGTGATGATGGAGTAGAGATAGAACTTGTCGTAGTCCACCTGCTCCTCAATGCCCGAACTCAGATATCGCTTTACGGCATCGACAATCTGTTGGTCTAAGCTCATGGTCGTAACGTATAATCCTAACAAAGGTAGTGAAGAAATTTGAGAAAATGGGTAAAATGGGTGAGGAAGTTGGTATTTTGGGTGAAAAATTATTAAAAAAGATGATGATTGGATAAAAATGCTTACCTTTGCGAGGACAAAATGATAGTATAGGAGAGGTGCGCAGCTATGCTTTCGGGCTGAGAAGTAGCCCTCCGACGTGATAACAAAGTAATAAACACATAATCATTATCGCATGAAAAAGATTTACACTTTATTAGCGGCTGCCGCCATAGGACTCTCCGCCTCTACCCAACAGCTCGCAAACAATGGCTTTGAGGGCACCTGGAGCACCGCCACCCCCTTCACCTCATCGACATCTGCGACCATCACTGTGGGTGAGAACCCAGAGAATTGGGTGATCTCGCACGTTACAGGTTTGACAGGAGCAGTTATGAATGGTACCGGCAAGCAGGCCCTTGGATCAAATGTGGCAGGATATAACTCAAACTCAGCTGTTGAACTGAAGAATGCTGAAACCGGAGCTCTTACTATTAAACGTAATGTACCCGCTTATCTTACCACCGGAACAACGTGGTCCACAGCAGTATCATTAAACAAAACAGATGGAGGAACATTCGGTTCAATCCCCTTCACATATCGCCCAGATGCTGTGTCGGTGATGTACAAGCGTACATTCGGTTCTGAAAATCAGGAAAATGCTACAGTAGTTGCTTATCTGTGGAAGGGCACGTGGGTGCAGAAAGATGTGCCTGCTGCTATCGTGTTGTCAGGCACCCCCAATATGATTGATATGGAGGATCGCGACCGTTGCGTGCTCGGCTACTCTCTCGATGGTTGCCAAGGTGGTGATATCACTGAGACAGGAGAGCTGATTGGTAAAGTTATCTACTATATCGAGGGCGCTCAAGAGGATTGGAAAGAACTTGAGGTTCCCATCGAGTATGTATCTGACGCTACCCCTGAGAAATTCAACGTTATCTTCTCATCCAACGACTACTTCACTACTACTGTCGGTTTGGACAACACCCTGACCGTTGACGACGTGAAGCTCGTGTACTACTCGCGCTTGGCTTCGCTGAAGTATGACGGCGCTGACGTGGCCGGCTTCGACCCAGAGGTTTACAACTACGACCTCACCGACATCGAAATGCCCGACGACGCCTCGAAGGTAGCCTACACCCACATGGGCAACTCCGGCGTGGCTAAGACCACCGCCACAGTCGATGCCGCCAACAACTGCATACTCCTGACCGTCAACAACGCCCACGGCGCTGACAAGGATGGCGCAAACCAGCACGTCTACACTCTGCAGTTCGCCGCCAAGAAGGTTGCCGCCACCTCAATCACCCTCGACCAGACCGAGTTGACACTCAAACCCTCGGAGACCGCAACCCTCACCGCCACCGTGCTCCCCGCCGATGCCGATGACAAGACCGTCACCTGGTCGACCGACAACGCCCTTGTAGCCGACGTGAAGGATGGCGTGGTTACAGCAGTCAACGCCGGTACCGCCACCATCACCGCCACTTGCGGCACACTCACCGCCACCTGTATTGTGTATGTAGAGCAGGAAGAAGATCCTGTTTTCCCCGAAGATGCCACCGTATTCAAGGGCACTTTGGTGATTGAAATGCTTGGTAGCCAGGTCAATGAAGGTGATCTCACCAACTATTATGTTTATGTCACCCTCCAAAATGAGCCCAAGGGTTCGCAAGCACGCGTGGGTGATGAACTATACACTCTGTCGCTCCCCAACTTCCAGCTCGACCTTGGTAATGGTCCTGAATCCTTGGGTGACATCATCATCGAAAACGTAACTACAGAACTCCAGCCCGACGGCTCACTTACCTACAAGGGAGAGAAGGAGGGCCTGGAGCTTGCCGATGGCGCAATCGTGGCCGACGTGAAGTGCGAAGGAACAGAGATAGACGGTAAGCTCACAATGAGCATCCCCGTGACCTGGAAGATGGACGAGGATACTGAGATACCCATCGACGTGACCTTCAACGGTGAGCGCGTGCAGACCGGCACCGGTGTTGAGGCCGTGAGCGTCGACAACGAGGACGCTCCTGTAGAGTACTTCGACCTCCAGGGCCGCCGCCTCGCCAACCCCGGCACCGGCATCGTAATCCGCCGCCAGGGCAGCAAGGTTGAGAAAGTGATCCTCTAACCCCTCGCCCTCGACATCAATCGACATCTCTTACCGAAGGCTCCGCGACACCGCGGGGCCTTCGTTCGTCAGTGAGGGGTCATCAGCGGAGTCTGCGTGGCAGGCGTGACAAAAATAGCGTCGGGTGTCAACCCGACGGTGGCTCATACGCCGTTACATGTTGAAGTCATTTCCACCCCTGGTGTGCCTGCGGATCGGTGCGGATCGGAGCATCAGCTAATTGTCGCTATTGTATTGAAAAAATTCACTACATTTGTGGCGCAAACCGCAAGCACTATGAACGAGGAATCACTCTCACAACTATACCTTAAGGACACAGCCTTCCAAAACCTGATGCAGCGGCGCATTTTCAACGTGCTGCTGATAGCCTCACCCTACGACGCCTTCATGATGGAGGAGGATGGCCGCGTCGAGGAGCAGCTCTACTTCGAATACGTGTCGCTCCACTTGAGTTCACCCCCGCGCGTCACCCGCGTGCTCCACGTCAGCGAGGCCCTCGATGCCCTGTCGCAGAAGCACTTCGACCTGATCATCGCCATGCCCGGCCTCGACATCAGCGAGACATTTGCCGGCGCCAAGGAGATTAAGCGCGAATACCCCGACATACCCATCGTGGTGCTCACCCCCTTCTCCAAGGAGGTGTCGCGCCGACTCGCCGCCGAGGACTTCGGTGGCATCGACTACGTGTTCTCATGGCTCGGCAACATGGACCTGCTGCTGGCCATAATCAAGCTCTTGGAGGACCGCATGAACGCCGACAACGACATCCTCGACGTCGGAGTGCAGACCATCCTCCTGGTTGAGGACTCCGTGCGGTTCTACTCCTCGATACTCCCCCACCTCTACCGCTTCCTGCTCAAGCAGTCGAAGGAATTCTCGACCGAGGCCCTCAACGAGCATGAGCAGATGCTGCGAATGCGCGGCCGCCCAAAGGTGATCCTCGCCCGCGACTACGAGGAGGCCGTGACCCTCTACAACAAATACCAGGGCAACATGTTGGGAGTGATCAGCGACGTGTCGTTCAAGCGGCGCGGCGAGAAGGACTCCCAGGCCGGACTCCGCCTGGCCCGCTACATGCGCCAGTGCGACCCGTATCTGCCGATCATCATGGAGTCGTCGGAGATAGCCAACCGTGATAAAGTCAGCGAGTTTGGCGGCACGTTCCTCGAAAAAAATTCCAAGAAGCTGCCCGTCGACTTGGGCGACGCCATCATGGCCAACTTCGGCTTCGGCGACTTCGTGCTCCGCGAACCCCGCACCGGGCGCGAGATCGGGCGCATCCGCGATCTGAAGGATATGCAGCACAAGATATTCGACATCCCTGACGACACCCTGCTGCACCACGCCTCGCACAACGACATATCGCGCTGGCTCTACTCGCGTGCGATGTTCCCCATCGCCGACGTGATCAAGATGCACCGCTTCAAGTCGATCGACGAAGCCCCCGCCGTGAAGCAGCTCTTCTTCGACCTGATCGTCAAATACCGCAAGATGAAAAACCGCGGCGTGGTGGCCGTGTTCCAGAAGGACCGCTTCGACTACTACTCCAATTTCGCTCGCATCGGCCAGGGCTCGCTCGGCGGCAAAGGGCGCGGCCTGGCGTTCATCGACTCCATCATCAAGAAGAACCCCGTGTGCGACAACTTCGACGGTGTAACCATCTCGATACCCCGCACCGTGGTGCTCTGCACCGACATCTTCGACGAGTTCATGGCTACCAACCGGCTCTACCCCATAGCCCTGAGCGACATCCCCGACGAAGAGATACTCAGCGCCTTCCTTCAGGCAAAACTCCCGGAGCGATTGATCGATGACTTCATCGCCCTGTTTGAGGTGATCTCCACCCCCCTGGCCATCCGATCGTCGAGTCTGCTCGAAGACTCCCACTACCAGCCCTTCGCCGGCATCTACTCCACCTACATGATACCCCTGCTCGATGACAAGTACGAGATGCTCAGGATGCTCTCCGATGCCATCAAGGGTGTCTACGCATCAGTATTCTACGCCGACTCAAAAGCCTATATGACAGCCACCTCCAACGTGATCGACCAGGAGAAGATGGCCGTCATAATCCAGGAGGTGGTAGGGCGCGATCATGGAGGCTATTACTTTCCGTCGTTCTCAGGCGTAGGGCGCTCGCTCAACTACTACCCCATCAACGACGAGACCCCCAAGGATGGCGTGGCCGAGATAGCCGTCGGCCTTGGCAAATACATAGTCGACGGCGGGGTAGGGCTGCGGTTCTCACCCAAGCACCCCGACAAAGTGTTGCAGACCAGCGAGCTCAGTTTGGCCCTGCGCGACACCCAGACCCGCTTTTACGCCCTTGAGGTCAACAAAGACCCCGCGGACTTCAGTGTCGACGACTCATTCAACATCACCCGCGTAAAGATCCAGGACTTCGCCGGCACCGGCGCGTTGAAATACATGGTTTCTACCTACGACCCCGCCGACCAAGTGCTCCGCGACTACGAGGAGGGGCGTGGGCGGCGAGTTGTGACCTTTGCCAATATGCTCAATCACAGCGTATTCCCCCTGACCAAGGCCGTCGACTTCATGCTCCAGAAGGGGCAGGCCGAGATGATGCGTCCCGTCGAGATAGAGTTTGCCGGCGAGGTCGATGAGAAGGGAGCGATGAAAGGGCGCGTCTACTGGTTGCAGATACGTCCGATAGTCGACCGCAAGGATTTGGTGGACGACACCGTCATGTCGCTCCCCGACGACCGCGTGATACTCCGCAGCAACACCGCATTGGGGCACGGAAACATCGAAAATGTGGACACAATCGTCTATATTCGCCCCGAATGTTTCAATTCTGCTAATAATTTAGCTGTCGCGCTTGAAATTGAAAAAATAAATCGTAAATTTACGGCTCAAGGCGAAGGCTACGTGCTGATCGGCCCCGGAAGGTGGGGCTCGAGCGACCCCGCGCTTGGCATCCCGGTGAAATGGCCCAACATCTCACAGGCGCGTGTCATAGTCGAGGCATCGCTGGGCAACTACCGCATCGAGCCCAGTCAAGGCACACACTTCTTCCAAAACCTCACATCGATGGGTGTGGGCTACTTCACTATCAACCCGGCATCGGCCGACGGTGTCTACAACATCGACTACCTCAACTCCCGACCCGCCATCTACGAGTCGGAGGCCGTGAGGATCGTGAAGTTCAGCCATCCATTAGCCATCGGCATCAACGGTGTCAAGGGTGAGGGAGTGGTGGCCAAGCCCGACGAACGATAGATTAACCTGATAGTCTGAATATATCACATGGCAATATTCGAAGCATTTAAGCGCGCCCTGGGTTTCAGCGGCGAAGATGACGACGAAGTGGAGGGCATCGACGCAACGGTGACCCCACTTTCGGCACGTCGCGAGCTCTACTCGGCAACAGCCCGTCCCGACCATAAGATAGAACCCTCGCACGACGAGCCCGCCCCCGTCGACGACACACCCCAACAGCCCGACGAGGCTATGCGGCTGAGGATCTTCGACCGCGTGGTGGAGATTTTCAACGAATCGCTACCGGCCTTCCTCAAAGCCGCGGTCGACCCCGAGGCCCAGCGCCGATACATCTACGACGCCCTCGACGAGTCGATGAAACGGTATCTCAATACCTTGGAGAGGAACGCACAGTCGCGCCAACATGACGCATGGATGCGCGAGCGTCAGCGCCTCGAAGGGGAGACCCGCGAGCTGCGCGAACGCATCAAGGAGGCCGACGAGAAGAGCGCCAACTATACCAAGCAGCACCTCAGCTCCGACCGCCAGCTGCGCACCCTCAAGGACCGCATCCACGACCTCGAGCAGCAGATAGCAAACCTCGAAGGGGAGAAGGAGCAGTTCCAACTCGAAAACCGCAGCCTCGTCAACAAACTCCGCGTATGTTCAGTGCAGGTGAGCGACGACGATATGGACTACGCCACAAAGCTCCAGGAGGTGTCGCAGAAATATGAGATAGCCCAAGCGATGATCAACGACCTCACAGTCCAGGCATCGGAGGCCAAAGCCGAAGCCTCGGAGCGTGCCGAAGCCCTGCTCGAGACCCAGCAGGAGTTGTCGAAAATCAAAGAGCAGCTCGCCGAGAGCCTCAAGCCTGTTGAGGATCCCCGCGTCAAGGAGTATGCCGACACCATCGACGACCTCCGCAAGCAGATCACCGAACTCCAGGAGCAGTTGCAACAGAGCCAAGCATGGCGCGTCAAGGCCGAGGATGAGTTGCAAAACACCAAGGTGAAGCTCAAAGAAGCCAACGAAGACCTCCAAGCTCTGAACAACCTCGAGGCCGCCGTGACCAAGTTTGAGGAAGTGAAGACGGCCAAGGACACCCAGATACGTCAGCTCGCCACCGACAAAAACCAGCTGACGATGCTCGTCGACTCCCTCAAAGCTGAGGTGGCAGCGCTCAAGCGCACCATCGAGGCCAACCTCGACACCCAGGTGAAGAAGGAGGGTGAGCTCAACAAAGAGATTGAGTTGCTCAAGGAGGACCTCGAGCGGCATCGTGCCATACATCTCGACGAAATCCCCGAAGAGCCTGCGCCAACCCCAGCACCTGAGGCCCGCAAACAGCGCCGCAAACGTAAGCCCAAGATCACAGTCATCGACGACTCCATCGACGACACCGACTGGCTCGTGTCGACCCCCGACCCCGGCAAGGGGATAATATCGGAGCCCGACCCGGAGTTCGGCTACCAGGCCCCCGCACGCAAGCCCACCCCCACCAACGACGACCAACTCTCACTGTGGTAAAACAACCGTCAACCGTGAAACCAATCATTGCATCACTCCTAATATCAGCGGCAGCCGCCACAGCCTATGCCGCCGACCCCATCGTAGAGCAGATCCGCCCCTACGTATACCCCCAGTCTAACGCCGCGACCCCCTCCGGGATGGTCTATGCCCCCGACGGCCTGAGCTACTACCGGCTCGACGAAGATGGTAAGAAGATCAACCGCTACGACACCAACTCCGGCAACATCGTGGAGACCGTGCTCGACGTGAACCACACCCGCACCTCCACCATCGAGAGCGTAGCCTCGTTCAGCCTGAGTCCCGACGGCTCGAAGATGCTCCTCTATCAGGAGTCGACCCCAATCTACCGCCACTCGTTCATGGCTCCATATTATGTGTTTGAGATCAAGCGCAATATACTCAAACCGCTGTCGGCCAGGTTCGCACAGCAGCAGATACCGCAGTTCTCACCCGACGGACGCATGGTGGCCTTCGTGGCCGAGGGCAATATTTGGATCAAGAAGCTCGACTACGACAACGAAGTGGCCGTGACCACCGACGGCGCCGCCAACAAGGTGCGCAACGGTATGCCCGACTGGACCTACGAGGAGGAGTTTACCGCCACCAGCGCCATCACCTGGGCTCCCGACAACTCGCAGCTCTGCTTCCTGAAATTCAATGAAGAGCAGGTGCCCACCTACTCTATGACACTATATCAGGGAGCGTGCGACCCCCAGCCCCAGTACGCCCTCTACCCCGGAGAGTACAGCTACAAATACCCCGTGGCCGGTGAGCGCAACTCGCATGTGTCGATCCACGTCTACGATATCGAAAACCGCACCACGAAGGATATCACCCTCGCCGGAGCGCAACCCGAGTACATACCCCGCATCACCTACGCCTACTCGCCCGAGCGGCTGATGGTGGTGACCCTCAACCGCGCGCAAAATCAGATGGACATCTACTCCGTCAACCCCAAATCGACCGTGGCAAAAAATATCCTTACCGAGCGCTCCACCACGTGGATTGAGCCCCAGGCCTACGAGGATATCGACTGGCAGGCCGACGGATTTGTGATGCAGTCGATACGCTCAGGTTACAACCACCTTTATAAATACACTTACGCCGGAGCACAGCAGCGTCAGATTACTTCCGGCGACTGGAACGTGACCGACTACTATGGCATGGACGCCGCCGGCAACCACTACTTCCAGTCGACCTCCACATCACCCCTTGACCGCACCGTCGAGGTGGTCGACGCAAATGGCGCCCGCCGCCAGTTATCCCCCGCCCAAGGTAGCGGTTCGGCAACCTTCTCCCCGGCGATGAACGTCTACACCCTCTGCTACTCCAACACCACGACTCCACCGGTCTACACATTATGTAATATAAAGCACAAACAGCTGCGCGTGCTTGAGGACAACCAACAGCTCGCTATGAAGGCACAGTCGATGGCTCAGAAGGAATTTTTCACCATGCAGAGCGACGGCGTGACCCTCAACGGCTACATGATACACCCCAAGAACTTCAACCCCGGCCGACGTTACCCCGTGATCATGTGGCAGTACAGCGGCCCCGGTTCGCAGGAGGTGCTCAACCGCTGGCAGTACACATGGGAGCAGCAGGCTGCCGAGATGGGATTTGGCGTGGTGTGCGTCGATGGCCGCGGCACCGGAGGTCGTGATGCAGAGTTCTGCCACATCGTTTATCGCCACTTAGGCCATTACGAGACTATCGATCAGGTGAATGCCGCCCGCCATGTAGCCTCCCTCCCCTGGGTTGACCCCAAATGCATAGGCATCGCCGGATGGAGCTACGGAGGGTATGAGACACTGATGGCCGCCTCCGACAAGAGCGCCCCCTACTCAGCCGCCGTGGCCATTGCCCCCGTGACCGACTGGCGCTACTATGACACCGTCTACACCGAGCGCTACATGCTCACCCCCCGCGAGAATGAGGAGGGGTACGACGAGTCGGCCCCCATCTCCCGCGTGAACCAATTGGGCTGCCCATTGTTGATGATGCATGGCACATCAGACGACAACGTGCATCTGGCCAACACCATGGAATACGCCTCACGGATGATAGCCGACGGCGCGTTCTGCGACATGATGCTCTTCCCCGGCATGAACCACTCAATCAAAGGCTGCGATGCCCGCGCGGTGGTCTACGGCAAGATGCTCAGCTTCTTCAACCAGCACCTTAACAACAAGTGACATAAACAGATACACAGTGGGCGATAAACAGCGACTCAACTTCGTAAAGGCAATCAAGGGGCTCTTTGTCCAATGGGCGATATGCGTGGGCTTCTTAGCCGGATTGTCACTGCTGTCGATGTGGATACCGATGTTCTGGGTGCCCTTTATAGGCCTGTGTATGGCCATTATAGTCTATCACTATCATTGTCAGACAGGTAAAGAGAAGCCACAAGTGTGCGGCCGCGCATATTATGTGGCAAACCTCACCTTGGGATGGTCGTCGCTCATCATGATCGTCTGGCACTTGGTAATCAACCACACCGACTGGGTGTCGGAGATATGGCTCAAGCACACACCACTGAACTTCGAAATACCCTATATCCCCATACTCATCACCGGGCCGATGGCGACACTGATATGCGGATGGTTGCTCTCCCGGCGTCGCAAGCACCCCTACTGCCGCCGCTGCATCATCGTCAATGGCGAGCCGGCGGAGCGCGGATTTCTTGGACGACTGTTCGATCAGGAGAGCAGCGCACAGATATGGCTGTTGTTCGGCCTTTCGCTATTCCTCACTATTGGCGAGTACATCTACTATGTGCTGAGCTTCATCACCACCGACCTTAATGGCAGCGACAAATTCTTCTTCGGATGGGTTCCGACAATCATCTATCTGATGTCGCTCATATACCTTGCCCTGCGATACTTGGGCATTATCGCATACTACAACCGCGAGATGTCAGGGAGCGTGTTCAACAACGGCAACTTCTCGATGGTGCGTTTCCTGGTGATCAGCGGCGACCACTTGCTACTGGCCGAGCCGGAGACGATGTCGAGCAGCGCCAACCTGCAAAACTCCAAATACGACACTCCCGCAGCTCTGACCGCGGGCTATCACAAGCGTGTGGAGGTTTGGGAGGCTGAGACCTACTTCCGCGGAACAGCCGGCATCGACGCGGGGACGCGCTTCCTCTACCGCACCGACACTGAGGATTCGGGCAGCAACATATTCCACTTTGCGGCCATCATCGACGACCCCGCGGAGATTGAGAAGTCACGCCTAAAGGGGGAGTGGGTGACACAAGGCGCCCTCCAGGGGATGATCGACCGACATCAGATAGCGCCACTGCTCGTATCGGAGCTCAACCGCATATTCCACATCACACTGGCGTGGAAAACCTACGACCGCACCGGTCACCGACTATACGCGATCAAGCACTATAAGCCAGCGTTCCGCCTGCGCGAACTCCCCACATCCGACGTCGACTTCAACGATTCCACATGGCTCCGTGTGGCCGACAACAATGAGGACCGCCCATTCTTCCGCCTCCGCAAATGGTGGCACAAGTATATCAGCAGCAACGGCCGTTGACACATGGACAGCAACACCCGGATACTCGTGATCACCGGCCCGACGGCCTCGGGCAAGACCCGCCGGGCCGTAGACTGCGCCAAAGCCTTCGGCGGTGAGGTCATCAGTGCCGACTCGCGGCAGGTGTACCGCGGCATGGACCTCGGCACCGGCAAGGATATCGACGAATATGGCCCGGTGCCATACCACCTGGTCGACATCGCTGAACCGGGCGAGAAATACAACCTCTACCGCTTCCTCGACGACTACAACCGTGTGGCCGATGAAATCGCCGGACGCGGACAGATGCCGATACTCTGTGGCGGCACTGGACTTTATGTAGAGTCGGCAATCAACGGAGTGAAGCTGCCCGAAGTGCCCGAAAACCCACAGTTGCGCCAATCGCTCCGCGGCAAAACCCTCGACGAGCTAACCGTAATCCTCGCCTCGATGAAGACCCTGCACAACGTCACCGACGTCGACTCATGCCAGCGCGCCATCCGCGCCATCGAGATACAGACCTATTACTCCGAGCACCAGTGCAACCCACAGCCTCTCACCCCCGACAGCGTAGGCCGCGACCCCAAGCCGTTGATAGTCGGGGTGGACATCGACCGCGAGGCACGCCGCGAGCGCATAAGCCGTCGCCTCCGCGAGCGCCTCGACGCAGGGATGATTGATGAGGTGCAAGGGTTGATCAACCGTGGCGTGTCGCCCGAAAGCCTGATATATTACGGGTTGGAATACAAATACTTGACTCTACATGTGATAGGTGAGCTTACCTATGACCGGATGGTGAGTCAGCTCGAGATTGCCATCCATCAGTTCGCCAAGCGGCAGATGACTTGGTTCCGCGGCATGGAGCGGCGCGGTCACACCATACACTGGCTCCGATACGATCTGCCGACAGATGAATTTGTCGGTGAAGTGTCAAAATTGTTAAATCAACAGTATAAGGGATAAAATTGTCAAAATGTCAGAAAAAAGTGTTAACTTTGCATCCTAAAAGTGATTATCACATTATCTGAAAAATTAGGAATAATACAGTGCTATGAAGATATATGCAATAGGCGTAGCCGTAGCGGCGGTAGCCATCCTCAGCGGTTGTTCAGCCCATAAGAAAGTACCCTTGATCCAGTATGCAGATACCATCCCGGCCGAGATTTTGGCACAGCCCCTGCCGTCGGAGGACCCCATACTTCGTCCCGGTGACATGCTCAACATCGAGGTATCGTCGACCGACCCCATCGCCACAGCCCCCTTCAACAAAGGTCATTATCTCGACGCCGAGGGGCACATCCAGTCGTACGGACACTCCAATAACAACCTGATTAACAGCAACAACGGCATCACCAACACCGCATCGACCGAGTATTACCTGGTCAATAAGGAGGGCAACATCATCTTCCCCATCGTCGGTGAGTTGCATGTGGCCGGACTGACCAAAGACCAGGCCCAGGATGTAATCGTCAACGCCATTTATCCCAAATATCTGAAAATCAAGCCTACGGTTGATGTGCGTTTCATGAACTTCCGCGTGACAGTGCTTGGCGCCGTAGGGCATCCCGGCATCATCGTGTCGCCCAACGAGCAGCTCAACATCTTTGAGGCCCTGGCCATGGTGGGTGACCTCGACATACAGGCCGACCGCGAGAACCTGCTGCTGGTGCGCACCAATCCCGACGGCTCGCGCGAGGCGCACCGTCTCGACGTGCACGACAAGAACATGCTCTTCTCGCCCTACTTCAACCTCAAGCCCAACGACATGATCTATGTCAACTACAACCGCTCAGGCGCGCAGAACGCTTGGCAGATCTCGCAGGGCTTCACCACCACACTCGCAGTGGTCGGCGGCCTATCGTCGGTAACAGCGCTTGTGATAAGCATTATTAACCTCACAAAGTAATTCATCGCAGATGAACGAGAATAATATCGATAAGGAGAAAGAACAAGACAAGATGGATGTGGCGTTCGACCTCGGCGGACTGCTTCTCGATTATCTTGGCAATTGGAAATGGTTTGTGCTCAGCGTGGTGCTTTGTGCCTTCGCTGCGCATTTCTATATCAAGACGGTGATACCCACCTACGAGGTATCAGCCTCAATCTATCTTAACGGCGACGCCGCCAACCTGGCCGCTCAAGCCCTGTCTATGTCCGACAATGATATGTCGTCGCAGAAGCAATTCCTCGACGAGACCGAGTTTGAGCTGATGAAGTCGCGCAACAACATGATGAAGGTTGTAGACTCGCTCGACCTGTATTACTCCTACGCTGAGGTGTCGCGTTTTCGCAACACCCCCATCTATAAGACCAACCAGGTGAGTGTCAAACTCGACACCCCCTACTTAGCCAATCTTGACAAAATCATCACCCTTGAGCTGACCAACGGCGAAAAGGGTGGGGTGAACGTCAACCGCACCGTCGATGGTGAGCTCAAGTCATACGCCGTGGCCACCTTCCCCGACACCATCAAGCTGGACGAAGGCCCGCTGATCGTAGATTGCAAAGAGGGCTTCAAAGGGCTCGTCAACCCCATGGAGGTGCAGATCATGCCTCGGCGTGTGGCCGCCGGCCGCCTTACCGGAGACATGAGTATCCAGTATGCCGAAAAATCATTCACCGTGGTGCGCATCAATTACACCACTCCCCTTGTGGCTGAGGGCGTCGATGTGGTCAACACCATGATCAAGTTTTACAACGACGACATTATCGCCGACAAGAACCGTGCCGCCATCCAGACCGAGGCATTTATCGTCGACCGTCTGAAGATGATAGCCAACGACCTGAAGGAAGTGGAGACTCAACTTGCGCAATATCAGAGCGAAAACAACGCCATCAACCTGGAAGGTCAGACTCAGATGAACATGATGCAAAAGCAGGAGGCCGAGGATGAGATCGTCAACCTGCGCAGCGAGCGCGATAAGCTCGTCGAAGGCCGCAACTTAGTGCAGAGCGTTCCCGAGTTCCAGCCCATCTATGGTTTAAATTCAGATCCCGCCGTCGCTGAAAAAATCGAGGAGTACAACAAGAAAATCCGATCGTACGAAAACCTCTCCAACCTCACCGACGAGAATGTGCAGAAGCGCGAGCTGAAAGAGGAGATACCTCAACTCCGCCGCGGCATCATATCCACCATCAACCAAGGCATCAAGGGGTATGACGGTAAAATCCGCGCATTGCAAAGTCAAGCAGGTCAGGCAACAGCCAATACCTCATATATTCCTGAGAAGAAAAAAGGTTTGGAAGAGATTTTCCGCGATCAGCAGGTTAAGGTCAACATCTACACCTTCCTGCTCCAAAAGCGAGAGGACATCGCCTTGCAGAAGAACCTCGCCACGCCTACCGCCCGCCTAATCGACGACCCCACAGGCTCAGGCCCCGTATCGCCCAAGCGCGGCACGATCTATGCGCTCGCCCTGCTCATCGGTCTGGCGATCCCCGGAGGCATCATCTACCTGCGCCGTATGCTTTTCCCCGTATTCGCTGACCGCAACGACCTTGAGCGTGTCACCAGGGTGCCGGTGCTTAGCGAAATCAACCGTGTGAAGAAGTTGGACTCAGATATCGTGGTCAGCGCAAGTGGCACTACGGTAAGCGACGAGCTGTTCCGTCTGCTGCGCAACAACATCAAGTTTGTCATGGGTAAGGGTAAAGTGATGCTCGTCACCTCATCGCTCTCAGGCGAGGGTAAGACCTTTATCGCCACCAACCTGGCCATGTCGTTCGCCCTCACCGGCAAGCGTACCCTCGTGGTCGGACTCGATATACGCAGCCCGAAGCTTGCTCACGCATTCGGTATCAGCGACCGTGAAGGTATCACCAACTATCTTTGCGGCCAGACCGACGATTGGGCCTCGTTGGTTAAGCAGTCGTCGGAATGCCCCGACCTCTATGTGCTCCCCGCCGGATTCATACCGCCCAACCCCAATGAGCTGCTGCTGAGCGACCGACTCTCCGTCCTGATCCAGCAAGCCCGCGAAAGCTACGACTACATCATTCTCGACACAGCTCCTATCGGCCTGGTATCCGACTCACTGCTGATAACCCATCTGACCGATGTACAGATATATGTAACCTGCGCTCGGTTCTCAACCCAGCGCTGCATCAAGCTGATGCACAACAATATCAAGTCGGGACGTCTGCCTCACGCCTATCTGGTGCTCAACGGCGTGGACATGCGTTCAAGGACTTACTACTACCGCAGCTACGGTCAGTACGGCGGCAAGTCGGGTAAGGGCTACGGCTATGGCTATGGCACTGAGACTCCTCGCTTGTCGTCACGCAAGAGCAACGTATGGCGTAAGCGTCGCAAATAACCTAAAACACATTATTTACCAAATTAATATGATTATGAAAAAGTATTTATCAGAGATGTTTGGCACACTGGTGCTGGTGCTCATGGGCTGCGGTGTGGCCGTTAGCCTTAATTGCGGAGTTGACGCAGGTTCAGTAGTAGGCACAGCCTTTGCCTTCGGTCTGGCCGTGGTGGCCATGGCCTACACCATAGGTGGCATCAGCGGATGCCACATCAACCCCGCCATCACACTCGGCGTATGGCTTTCGCGTCGCATGAGCGGCCGCGACGCCATCATGTACATGATATTCCAAGTGATAGGCGCCATCATCGGAGCTGCTCTTCTCTACTGGCTCGTCGACTCTAACACGGCTCTCAACGGCATGGGAGCTAACAAATGCCAAGAAGGAGTGTCGACCTTGGGCGGACTCCTCTCAGAAATCATCTTCACCTTCGTGTTTGTGCTCGTAGTGCTGGGCACTACTGATGAGAAGAAGGGCGCAGGCAAGTTTGCCGGCCTGGCCATCGGCCTGTCGCTGGTGCTCGTCCACCTGGTGTGCATCGCCTACACCGGCACTTCAGTCAATCCCGCCCGTTCAATCGGTCCGGCCCTGTTTGCCCGCGGCGCGGCCCTTGAGCAGCTTTGGATCTTCATCGTTGGCCCCTTCGTGGGAGCTATCCTCTCTGCCGGCGTGTGGGCTTTGCTCGGTACCGACAGCAAGAAAACCGACGAATAATCCGAAAATGTAGTTTTCAGGGGACGCACCTCAGTGCGTCCCCTACATAGTGGGCGTAATGCTATTACGCCCCTGAGATGGGGTCTTACAATGCAAGTGAACTCACAATATGGCAATTTCATTAAGGATTAAGCGATTATACACGTTTGTGCTGCAGAGTTTCCTGCCGCTATTCCTGATGACATTCTTTATTTGTCTGTTCATAGTGCTGATGCAGTTCCTGTGGCGCTATGTCGACGACCTTGTGGGTAAGGGGCTGGAGCTGAGTGTTATCGGTGAGCTATTCTTCTACGCCGCGCTGACTATGGTGCCGATGGCTCTCCCATTGGCGGTGCTCCTGGCGTCGCTGATGACATTTGGCAACCTTGGTGAGCGAGTGGAGCTGACGGCGATGAAGGCCGCCGGCGTGTCGCTACTCAAGGCCATGCGCCCTCTGATAGTGCTGATGGTGCTGATAGCCATCGGTGCATTCTTTTTCCAGAACAATGTACTGCCCATAGCGCAGACCAAGATGTGGACGCTGCTCTTCTCGATGCGTCAGAAAACCCCTGAGGCTGAGATACCTGAGCGCGTGTTTTACGATCAGTTGCCGGGGCTAAACATCTATGTGCAGCATAAGGACCCCGAAACCGGCATGCTCTACGATGTGATGATCTACGACATCTCCAAGGGGTTTGAGAACTCGCGCATACTCCTCGCCGACTCAGGCTCAATGGCTGTCACTGAGGACCAAAGCCACATCTTCCTGCAACTCCACCACGGCTCACAGTTCGAAAATCTGCGCGAGTCAAACGGCTCTTCCAATCCCGGCAACATGCCTTACCGGCGCGAGCAATTCGACGAAAAGTCAATCATCGTGGCCTTCGATACCAGTTTCTCTCGAATGGACGAGGGTGGCATGCGCAACCAGTATGTGGGCAAAAACATCACTGAGTTGCAAGCCACCATTGACTCGCTTAACATCAAGGTCGACTCCGCCGGATACTCCCAGGGTCGGCTCCTTGTGGAGACACCGATGCTCGGCATCGACTACTACAAGCGCGTGATGGTCGATGGACAAGTGGAGCAAGTGCCTAACAAGCCGGTGACTCTTGTGGAGCCGCTCGACCTCGACTCCCTGGTCAATGTGGCACAGGGCACCATGGCTCGCACCTATTACAACCAAGCCATTAACAAGGCCAAGCGTCTGGAGCAGACTTACGAGTTCAAACGTCTGACGATGGACGACACGCAGAAGAATATTCGCCGCCACGGTATCGAGATGCATAAGAAATTTACACTTTCGTTCGCGTGCATCATATTCTTCTTTATCGGCGCACCGCTCGGCGCCATTATCCGCAAGGGTGGCTTGGGCATGCCGTTGATCATCTCAGTGTTCCTCTTCATCGTCTACTATATCATCGAAAACACCGGCTACAAGATGGCCCGCGAAGGTCGCATCGGGGTGTGGGAAGGTATGTGGCTCAGTTCGGCTGTGCTTCTACCATTAGGTATATTCTTTACCTACAAGGCGATGCGCGACTCCGCCGTGTTCAATAAGGACGCTTACCTCAACTTCTTCAACCGGCTCTTCGGCATCCGCCCGGCACGCCACTTCGAGGTCAAGGAGTTTACGATGGATGAGGTCAACCCCACCGTCGGGCGTGACATGGTGGACGAACTCGACAGCGAGGCCCGTTCGGCCGTCGCCGCCTCTAAGTCGCGCATGGGCTACTTCGGCTATTTGCGCCACGGCATCATGCCCGGTGTGCTGGAGCCCCTTGAGGCAAAACTTGAGCAAACAGTCACATATCTATCCAACTCACAGGAGCAGTTGGTTGTTAACAAGATAAGCGACTACCCCACGTTGCCGCATCTGTGGCTTATCCACCCGTTCAGCCACAACTGGAGCGCGTGGGCAGCGGCGATATTCTTCCCCTTGGGGTTGCCGCTGTGGCTGTTGGCTATCCGCGAGCGTAAAGAGATACGCCGCGAACTGCAACTTATTATCAATACCGACGACCAGCTCCTGACCATCCTCGCCCCTATGTCGACTGAGACTGAGGCAGGTCAGGACACAACCAACTCATAACCAGACAATGATAAAGCTTGACTCTGTCGAAGAGGCTTTGGCCGACTTCAAGCAAGGTAAAATAGTGATAGTGGTCGACGATGAGGACCGCGAGAATGAGGGCGACTTCATAGCCGCCGCCGAAACCATCACCCCCGAGCAGGTCAACTTCATGCTCAAACATGCACGCGGTGTGCTCTGCGCGCCCATCACGCTGTCGCGCGCCGAGGCTCTCGACCTCCCCCCGCAGGTTGTCACCAACACCTCGATGCTCGGCACACCGTTCACCGTCACCGTCGACAAACTTGAGGGATGCACCACCGGAGTGTCGGCCCACGACCGCGCCGCCACCATCCGCGCCCTCGCTGACCCTAATTCCACCCCCGCCACATTCGGTCGTCCCGGACACATCAACCCCCTCTACGCCCAGGATCAGGGTGTGCTTCGCCGTGCCGGTCACACCGAGGCCGCCATCGATCTCGCCCGCCTGTCGGGCCTACAGCCAGCGGCCGCGCTGATGGAGGTGATGAACGACGATGGCACCATGGCTCGCCTCCCTCAACTTCGTGAGATTGCCGACCAGTGGGGCCTGAAGCTCATATCGATAGCCCAGCTCATAGCCTACCGACTGGAGCGCGAGAGTCTTGTGGAGAAAGGCGTGGAAGTCGACCTCCCCACGGCTTACGGCCACTTCCGCCTGATACCTTTCCGCCAGAAGAGCAACGGCCTGGAGCACATAGCACTTATCAAAGGTGACCTCTCGACAGCTGAGCCCGCATTGGTGCGCGTGCATTCATCGTGTGCCACCGGCGACATCTTCGCCTCGAAGCGTTGCGACTGCGGTGAGCAGCTCCACCGCGCCATGCAGATGGTGGACCGCGAAGGCCGTGGAGCCATCGTCTACCTCAGCCAGGAGGGTCGCGGCATCGGACTGATGGACAAGATACGCGCCTACAAGCTTCAGGAGGAGGGTATGGACACCGTTGATGCTAACCTCCACTTAGGCCACAAAGCCGACGAACGCGACTACGGCGTTGGCGCTCAGATACTCAAGTCGCTTGGCGTCAGCAAGATGCGCTTGATGACCAACAACCCTGTGAAGCGCACCGGTCTCGAGGGCTACGGTCTCGAAATCGTGGAGAATGTGCCCATCGAGGTGTCGCCCAACGAGTACAACGCCCACTACCTCCACACCAAAAAGGACCGCATGGGGCACACCCTGCACCAGATAGATTAACTCGGTTTGTCGCATAATTGGTGAAAATTTTGCCTGAAATCGCTAACATTGTAGCCAAATTCGCCGTTTTCTATAGCTGATTTTGGTTACCTTTGCACCATGTTTTCCGTTCGCCGATCAACTATCACATTTATGACCATTGTATTGTCGATGTTAGCGTCGGCAATCGCTGCTGCTGATGCCTACAGCATCAGCTCTGATACATTGCGGGCTAAGAAAAACATCATCGACCGAGTGATCGACTACTTCGCCCACTCCAACGACGGACGCGCTGACGGTAAATTTGATGTGAGCTTCCTCGGCGGCCCACACTTCTCTTCCGAAACAAAGCTCGGCATCGGTCTTGTGGCTGCCGGCATGTACTCGGCAGCTCCGGGTGACACCCTCACTCCGCTGAGCAATGTATCGCTCTATGGCAATGTGTCGACTATCGGTTTTGTCACAGTGGGTGTCCGCGGCAACCAGATATTCCCCCGCGACCGTTACCGCATGAACTATGATGTGAGCTTCACCTACTTTCCCAACAAATTCTGGGGTATCGGGTTTGACAACGGTATCAACGATGTCAATGAGAGCGATTACGATCTGCTTGAGTCGGAGTTGGTAACGGAATTCTTGGTGAACTGTGGCAATCGGTGGTATGTGGGGCCGAAGGCTCAATTCTTCTATGTCAAGGGTGCCGACGTGCACAACCTCCACCTTTGGCAGGGGGAGGACCTGCGCACCTTCAACTACGGCATCGGTCTGTCGGCTCAGTATGACTCGCGCGACAATCTGACCAATCCCCACCGCGGTTACTACTTCTCATTCGATCAGCTGTTCCTGCCCCGATTTATGGGCAACGACTATGCTTTCAGCCGCACCGAGCTGACCGCTTGCTGTTACCGCACCCTATGGAGCGGAGGCACGCTGGCCTCGCAACTGCATGCCGACCTCAATTATGGCAACGTGCCCTGGGGGATGCTCGCCACCATCGGTGGCAACCGCTCGATGCGCGGCTACTTCAAGGGGCGCTACCGCGACAAATGCGACATCGACCTCACCGTGGAGCTGCGCCAGCACGTGTACCGCCGCTCAAGCGTCGCCGTTTGGGGCGGTCTGGCGTCGGTTTTCCCCAAATTTAGCGCTATTCGCTTTGACCAGCTGCTGCCCAACGTAGGTGTGGGTTACCGCTGGGAGTTTAAGAAAAATATGAACGTGCGTGTCGACATCGGATTTGGCCGACATAGCCGAGGTTTCCTTTTTGGTATCAATGAAGCTTTTTAATCGCAAACAATCAGATAAATATAAGTTTGAGCTGACACGATATCGTCGGCAACAATCCCGCGGCCCGTTGTGGTGCCTGATTTTGGCTGTAATAGTGCCGCTGACTTTGATCATCCCCAACGTGGCCCTATCAATCACCGAAAGCATGGGCTTCTGGGGAGGTTCGGCCAACATCCTGCTGCCGTTGGGCGTGTTCGGGCTGTTGATGACAGTGTCGCGCCGCACAGGCATCAGCGCATTATGGTTCCTGCCGCTTCAGGTGCTCGCCGCATTCCAGATAGTGCTGCTTTTCCTTTACGGGGAGTCGCTGATCGCTGTGGATATGTTCCTTAACGTGGTCACCACCAACCCTCGTGAGGTAGGAGAACTGTTGGGCAACCTGCTTTCGGCCATCTTCACGGTGGTCATCATCTACCTGCCGGTGATAGTGCTCGCCATCGTGGCCGCTGTGAAGCGTTGGAGACTCGACATACTCGTCAAGGACACCTACCGCACAGTGGCCGCCACGGTCACATTGATTGGTATCGTGGCCTTGATAGTGTCATATATAATTTATCCGGCCTTTGGGGTCACCCGCGACCTCTTTCCCATCAACGGTCTCACCAACCTGGGCATCGCCGTCGACCGCTCAATCGATATGGCCCGCTACCCCAAAACGTCAGCCGACTGGGCCTACGAAGCACGCTCGCTACGCCCCGACTCGCTCCCCGAGACCTATATCCTCGTAATTGGCGAAACCACACGCGCCGACAACTGGCAGCTCGATGGATATGGCCGTGAGACAAATCCCCGCCTGTCGCAGGTCGAAGGATTGACATTCTTCACTAAAGCCCTGACGCAGAGCAACACCACACATAAGAGTGTGCCCATGATGCTGTCGAGCCTGACGGCTGAGGATTTCGCCGACGTCAACCAGCGCAAGGGGTTGATTACAGCCTTCAATGAGGCCGGTTACGCTACCTATTTCTACTCCAACCAGCGTCGCAACCACTCCTACATCGACCACTTCGGCGAAGAGGCAGCATCACACCAGTTTATCAAGGATGACGGCAAGGAGCACTACGACCGCGAGTTGCTACCCCTTATCGCCGAGGCACTCGCCGACAGCACGCAGACCAAGAAGCTCATCGTGGTGCACACCTATGGCTCGCATTTCAACTACCGCGACCGTTACACCGACGAATATTCCCACTTCAAGCCCGACCATGTGGTCGACGCCAACGAAGGCAACCGCTCGCAGCTCGTCAACGCCTACGACAACACCGTGCGTTATGTCGACTCGTTCTTAGCCGACATCAACCAGCAGCTTGAGGACTCAGGGGTGGTGGGAGCCATGATTTACGCCTCCGACCACGGCGAGGATATCTTTGACGACTATCGAGGACGGTTACTCCATGCATCCCCCACACCCACATACACGCAGCTGCATGTGCCGCTGCTCGTGGCAGTAAGCCCCGAGCACAGCGGCGCTTATCCGGCTATGACACAAGCGTTGAGTGATAATTCTCAAAAATATGTGGCAACGTCGGCAGCGATATTCCACACCCTGCTGCAGCTTGCCGGAGTCACGGTCAAGGACTACGATGAGGGGCAGTCGGTAGCGTCAGGCGAGTACCAGCCGCCGTCGCCTCGTTACCTCACCGACCGCAACGAGGCCGTCGACCTGCGCCAGTCAGGCGTAAAGCCCATCGACATCGAGCGCCTCGACTCCCTCGGCATCTGACATTTTCACAAAGTGGGGTCGCACCGGTCTCGCGGTCGGCCACATCTGTGGCCACGCCGGGATATTTCTTCCCTTCTTTTGCCAGATTATCGCCGCATTTGCAGCATTTCTTATTGTCGCTCATAGTTGTAAAAGTTTTACAATTACAACGCCTCCGCCAAGGGGAATGTTTGTGAGCTGAGTCAGGATTTTATTCGACTGTAGTGGGGTCGGCTACAAAAGTCAAGAATATGGAGGGGGAGCCGTCGGTGTGTTTTCCCACCACTTCGCCGTCGACGGTCACTGTCTGCTTTGAGTTTGCGCTGGTCCAGCTTGTTTGAGTCATTGAGCGGCTGATTTGGATGACATGTTGGCCGCCATTAGGGAGAACCAAAGTCATGAAGCCATTGAAGCTAAAGGCATCCATCGTACCAAAGATTAAATAACGCAGCCCTTCGTCGGATGTTGTGTAGGCCGGGTCGCAAATCAATCCTTCGATGTGCGGCATGATGGCTCGGCTATCAACGCTTTCGGTGTTGACTACCGGGGGCCACTGGGAGGTGTAGGTCTCACCATCGTACAGCATTTTGAAGTCGGCGTTGTATACCATACTCCATCGGGGGCTAACAGGTCGTTGCCATCAGCGTCGACAACTGAGCAATTAACGGATAATGGCGTCCAATCGACGATTGCGTTTCCCTCATCTTCATCTTTGTCGGAGCATGAGCAAATGGTGCAGCCAAAGCATGCAAGCAGGGTGTACAGGAAGAGTGTGTATCTACATTCATAAAGCTCGTGATTAATGATTGTTGCGATTTTGCCTTACAAATATATGGATATTAAGCCCTGAAATAAAAAATGATGAAGGTTAAGCTTATTAACAACTCATTCGGTGGCGAGGGGGAGCTGGTTGAGCTGCTCGATGTAGTCGAGGAGCTGGTCGCGGCCTACGCGGTCGACTGACGAGGTGACAAACACGGGGGGGAGTTCCTCCCACTGCTCGAGCAGGCGGGTGCAGTAGTCGGCGACATGACGCTGAACGGTGGATTTGGCGAGCTTGTCGGCCTTGGTGAACACGATGCTGAAGGGCACTGAGTTCTCGCCGAGCCATTCCATGAATTCGAGGTCGATCTTCTGTGGCTCGTGGCGCACGTCGATCAGCAGGAACAGGTTGGTCATCTGCTGACGGCCAAGGATATAGCTCTGGATGATGCGCTGCAGCTCGTTGCGCTGCTCTTTGCCACGCTGGGCATAGCCGTAGCCAGGGAGGTCGACCAGATACCACTCATCGTTGATCAGGAAGTGATTGATGAGCAGGGTTTTGCCTGGTAATTGAGAGGTTTTGGCCAGACCCTTTCGGCCGGTGAGCATGTTGATGAGCGACGATTTGCCCACGTTGGAGCGGCCGATGAATGCGTATTCATGGCGCACGTCCCGGGGGCACTTGTTGATGTCGGTGTTGGAGATTACGAATCGGGCTTCGTTGACTATCATGATTTTTGGTTATGTTTGTGTATGTATAACGCCCGGTCAGTCAAACATGTTTGTGTAGATTGAGTCTACCTTGGCGTCGAGCAGGTCGTCAAGCTCTATCGCGGGGGCGGTGACGGCGGGTGAGGGAGGTGTGGTGACCGCTGGTGCGTTGGTTGTCTTAGGGGCTTCGGGAGCTTTTTCGCTCTTGGGGGCTTTCTCAACCTTTGGAGCTTTGGGAGCTGCGGGGGAAGATGCTAATGCCATCACGCGCCCTGAGGAGTGGTAGGTGCGCTGATAGTATCGCTCGTCGAGTCTGGAGATGATCACTCCCTTTGATGTGGAGGCGTGCACCATCTTGCCGTCGCCGATATACATGCCCACGTGCGACACGCGCCCTGCGCTGCCGGTGCAGAAGAAAATGAGGTCCCCCTCGACGAGGTCCTTCTTGTTGATGCTCTGGCAAAAGGCCTGCTGCTCGCGTGAGGAGCGGGGGAGCGCGATGCCGCACACGGCAAGGTATACTTCCATCACCATCCCTGAGCAGTCTGTTCCCTTGCGTGAGTGGCCTCCATACTGATAGCGGGTGCCGATCCACTTCTTGGTCTCCTTGACCAGCGCGTTCTGCTGTTGGGAGGTCAACGGCTTTGTGAGTCCGGACTGTGGCTTCTGTTGGCCGCGTTGGGTATGGCGCACTGAGCCGCAGGCGGTCAAGATCATCAGCATCAGGGCCGCGGCGAGGGTAAGGGTATGGGTTGCACTGCGTTTCACGTCACAAAGATAATGATTTGCGGCAATTTACCCACAAAAAAACATCACCAATGCGCAGTTTGACGCATTGGTGATGTGTGGCTGTATGCCGGGGCGAGTGATTACTTGCCTTGGTGCTCGTACTGGAGGGTGAGCGAGGGCTGGTCGCAGACCTCGGCCGGGCCGAAGTACTGGATGGGGCCGGGATAGATGTAACAGGTGTTGACTGCCCAGTCGTCGCGCTTCGAGGCGAACTTCAGGAAGGGCGCGCCGTTGAGGTCGACGAGAGCTTTTTGGATCACGGGCTTCATCTTGCCGTTGCGACGCTCCATGTTCATCATCGTGGTGATGGGTATACCGCCGGCAACCCACTGCACTGAGGGCTTGGTGAGGTTGCGCACCGACGACATGTAGCCGGTGACTCCGGCGTTGATCAGGCATGTGGCGTTGTAGCCTAAGGCGTAGCAGTAGTCAGCGTCGAAGTTTGAGGGGTCGGCACAGCGTCCCTCGTAGCCGAAGAAGTGGTGGAGGGGTGAGAACTTGCCGTTGTAGCGGCCCTCGGCGCGCATGGCCTCGAGCTTGGTGGCAACCATCTGCGACAGGAGTTTCTCAGTCTCGATCAGCGATACCTGCACGTTGCCGTGGGGGTCGCGGTCGAGGCAAAGCTGGTGAGCAACGGTCTCGGGGAGCGAGGCCAGGGTGGCAGCGTTGGCGGGAGCGAGGTTGGCCTTGATGTAGTCAACGATTTCGTCGGCGCTCTTGCCGGACAGGTCGGCCTTGGCGAGCATGTCGTTGAGCTCGGCGATCAGCGCCTTGATGGCGGGGATGAACTCAATCAGACCTTCGGGGATGAGTACGGTGCCGAAGTTGTTGCCGCGGGCGGCGCGGGCTGCCACTACGTCGGCTATGTTGGCCACTACATCGTCGAGTGAGAGGTTCTTGGCCTCAACCTCCTCGGAGATGATGCAGATGTTGGGCTGGGTCTGGAGAGCGCACTCAAGGGCGATGTGCGATGCCGAGCGGCCCATGAGTTTCACGAAGTGCCAGTATTTCTTGGCTGAGTTGCAGTCGCGCTGGATGTTGCCGATCACCTCAGAATATACCTTGGTGGCGGTGTCGAAGCCGAACGAAGTCTCAATCTGCGAGTTCTTCAGGTCGCCGTCGATGGTCTTGGGGCAACCGAGCACCTGCACGGGAGCGCCGATGCTCTTGTAGTACTCAGCGAGGGTCGCGGCATTGGTGTTGGAGTCGTCGCCACCGATGATTACCACGGCCTTGATGTTGAGCTTTTTGAGGATTTCGAGACCTTTGTCGAACTGCTCCTTTGTCTCGAGCTTGGTGCGACCTGAGCCGATGATATCGAAGCCACCGGTGTTGCGGTATTCATTGATGATGTCGGCGGTGAGCTCCATGTATTCATGGTCAACGAGGCCGCTGGGACCCATGAGGAAGCCGTAAAGGCGGCTGTCGCGGTGGATGCGCTTGATGCCGTCAAACAGACCGCTGATCACGTTGTGACCGCCGGGGGCCTGGCCGCCGGAAAGGATCACTCCCACGTTGATGGGCTTGCCTGCGGCGGGGGAGGGGTTCTTCTCAAATTTCAGCTCGGGGAGACCGTAGGTGTTGGGGAACAGGGCCTTGATTTCGGCTTGGTCGGCCACCGACTCGGTGGGAGCGCCCTTGACAGCCTTCACGGCCCCGGTCAGTACGATGGGGAGCTTGGGCTGGTAGGTGGCGCGTGCTTTCTGCAATGCACTCTTTTTCATTAAGCAGATGGATATTAATAAGTTGAGGTTTTGTATCAAAAATTTGGGACAAAGATACTCATTAATTCTTGAATTTCGCCACTTTGGGCGTTGCCATTTTGTCGACATGGTGCATCACAACGCAAAAATTAACTAATTTTATAAAAAAAGGCGCACCTCCGGTTATGCCCTGAAAATAAAATCACGGGTGCATGTTGCTAAATTCGCGAAAAATAGCTATCTTCGCGAATATTATAAACCAAAACGACAGTCGCTACGACTCGGTAAAATCACCCCTGTTAATGGACAAGCCCAAAGTACTTTTCATCTTGCAAGAAATCACGCCTTATCTACCGGCTACTACTATGTCGACACTCGCCGTGAAGCTCCCCCAATCGATCCAGGAGCGCGGCTTCGAGGTGCGCACATTCATGCCCAAATACGGTTGCATCAATGAGCGCCGCAACCAGCTGCACGAGGTGATACGTCTGTCGGGCATGAACCTTATCATCGACGACACCGACCATCCGCTGATCATCAAGGTGGCCACATTGCAGCCCGCGAGGATGCAGGTGTACTTCATCGACAACGACGACTACTTCCGCCGCAACGGAGCCACCGACATCGAAATAAGGCAGCTCCCTGACGATAACGACGAGCGCGCCATATTCTTCACCCGCGGCGTGGCCGAGACCGTGAAGAAGCTCCGCTGGGAGCCCGCCGTGGTGCACTGCGCAGGTTGGATTTCGGCCTTAGCACCGGTCTATATCAAGAAGATCTACAGCGACGACCCGTCGTTCCGCTCATCGAAGGTGGTGTACTCGCTTCAGGACGACCGTTTTGAGGGCACTCTCGACCCGCGGTTTGTGGAGAAGCTGATGATGGACGACCTCACCGCCGACGACCTCGCCGCCCTATCGGCCGCCACCGACGGCGTAGACTACGACGCACTCACCCGCCTCGCCATCGACCACGCCGACGCTATCGTGCAAGCCACCGACCACGTCAGCGACGCCATCCTCGAATACGCCAAAGCCTCAGGCAAGCCTCTGCTCGAATACCCCGGCGACGATGACTACGCCGACGCTTACGCCGAGTTTTACCGCTCGTTACTTCAATAAACACAACCCCCTATGAAGATACTTCCTTATCTTATCGGAGTTGCCGCATCGCTGTGCGCCCTGGCCGCATGCAACGAGAGTGGCAACATCGGCTCATCGATAATACAGGACGAGATACAGATTATCGTCGACTCAACCTACACTGTCACCGGCCACGCCGTCGACAATGAGCGCATACAGTCGCGCACCGTAACCCAGCTCTTAGGCCGAATCGACGCGCAGGAATACGGCACTTTCGCCGCCGACTTCGTGACACAATACCTCCCGTCGAGCGCCCTCGACACCACAGGCATCTCCATCAACGACATCGACTCGCTACAGATGATACTCGCCGTGCCCCTCGGCGGTTTCGTCGGCGACTCCATAACCCCGATGGGCCTCACCATCTACGAGTTGACCGAACAATTGCAGTCGCCCATCTATTCCGACTTCGACCCCTCGGGATATTACGACTCATCTAAGCCCATATCCACTAAAATCTATGCCTGCAACGCTATGGGCGAATCCGACTCAGTGCAGGAACTCAGCTATCGCTACGTCACAGCCACACTCCCCCGCGAACTTGGCCAGCGACTCTACAAGGCTTATCTCGACAACCCCTCATCGTACCTCGATCCATCGACATTTTCGCAGATATTCCGTGGACTGTATGTGGCCAACTCCTATGGCACAGGGCGCGTGATGAAGATAGCCGGCAACCAGTTGCGCTTGCACTACCACAAGCCCGACACTACCTCCGCCGGCAATGATACGATAGTCAACGCTTACTCCAACTACTTCACCGTATCGCCTGAGGTGATCACCAACAACAATATCCGGCTGCAAATGGCCCAGAGCATCCGACAGATGGCCCAGGCCGGCGACGCCGTCGTGCTCGCTCCTGCCGGCATGGACGTGGAAATGACCTTTCCCCTGGAGTCGATGCTCGAGCGCTACCGCAACAACCCCAACTCGCTCACCGTGGTCAACACCCTCAATCTCGACATCCCTGTTGAAGAGATTACCAACGACTACGGTATCGAACCCCCGCAGTATCTGCTGATGGTGCTCACGTCGAAGCGTGACCAGTTCTTCGCCAAAAGCCAGGTGGTCGACAACATCACATCATTCTACACCAACTACGACGCCACCAACCATCGCTACCGCTTCTCGGGCATGCGAGGCTACCTGCTGGAGATGCTCGACAAGGCCGAAATCACCCCCGACGACTACACATTCACCCTCACCCCGGTGAGCGTCGAAACCGAGACCACATCGTCGTACAGCTCCTCATATTATATAAGCGCCATTGTGCCTTACATCGACACACCCGCCATGGCGCGCCTACTGCTCGACAAGGCGCAGATCAAGCTCACCTACTCCAAGCAATCGCTCCTGTAGGCCCACAAGGTGTTGGTGATTTCGCGGGAAATTGCTACCTTTGTGCCGCAAAATCGAGGAGCAGTCCCTGATTAGTGTAAAAAGATGTTTGCAAGCCGCAATAGCTCAGTCGGTTAGAGCATCTCATTCGTAACGAGAAGGTCGTGGGTTCGAGTCCCACTCGCGGCTCCGCAGCAACCGCCGCAAGCGCTTTGATGCGCTTGCGGCGGTTGCCACTTCTGCAGACCCCGGCGCACAGCGCCGGGGCACGGTAAGCTCCCCGCCTCGCTCCCGGCTGCTGTGCGGCCTCTGCAACACACAAGCAGGGCACCCCGGTGAGGGGTGCCCTGCGTTGATTATCGGTCGTGGTGACGATTTTATTTCACTTTGTCGACGATAGCCTTGAAGGCTGCGGGGTTGTTGAGGGCGAGGTCGGCGAGCACTTTGCGGTTGATCTCGATGCCGGCCTTGTGGATGAGACCCATCAACTTAGAGTAAGTGAGGTCTTCCTGACGAGCTGCGGCGTTGATACGCTGGATCCACAGTGCGCGGAATTCGCGTTTTTTGTTCTTGCGGTCGCGGTAGGCGTAGGTGAGACCTTTCTCCCAGGTGTTTTTGGCAACGGTCCACACGTTGCGACGGCAACCGAAGTAACCGCGGGTGAGTTTCAGGATTTTTTTACGGCGAGCTCTTGAAGCTACGTGGTTTACTGATCTTGGCATTTTACTAAATGTTGTGAATGTTAGCGGCTGTTGCTCTTTATGTGCTAATCATTCGGTTAACTAAAAAATGTTCACGAATTAAAAAGAAATGGTTTCGATGACGTTGAAACCGTGCATCGGCGCTTATTACTTAAGGCCGAGCAATGCCTTAACGGAGCCTTCGTTGGTGCGGTCAACCAAGCCAGAGTGGGTAAGGTTACGTTTCTGCTTCTTGGTTTTCTTGGTCAAGATGTGGCTCTTGAATGCATGTTTTCTCTTGATTCTTCCTGATCCGGTAAGGGCGAACCTCTTTTTGGCACCGGAGTTAGTTTTAATCTTGGGCATTTTTGTTACTTTAAAATTATTAATTCGAGTTTATCTCTGTGAGATTTCAATGTGTCGGTGGTTCAAGCCTTCTTCTTGGGGGCGAGCATCAGTATCATGCGCTTCCCTTCGAGCACGGGCATTGACTCTACTTTGCCGTATTCCTCAAGGTCGTTGGCGAAGCGCAGCAGCAGTACCTCGCCTTGCTCCTTGAAGAGGATTGAGCGTCCTTTGAAGAACACGTAGGCCTTGACCTTCGAGCCTTCCTGCAGGAAGCCCTGGGCGTGCTTGAGTTTGAAGTTGTAGTCGTGGTCGTCGGTCTGAGGTCCGAAACGTATCTCCTTGACCACTACCTTCTGTGCCTTGGCTTTCTGCTCCTTGAGGCGCTTTTTCTGCTGGTAGAGGAGCTTCTGATAATCAAGAATCTTGCACACCGGGGGCTCGGCAGTGGGGGAGATTTCGATCAGGTCGAGCTCCTGCTCCTCGGCGATGCGAAGTGCTTCGGCGATGGGGTAGATGCCGGGGGTGACGTTGTCACCTACGAGGCGTACCTCACGTGCGCGTATGCGTTCATTGATTACATACGGGTCTTTGGTGTTGTCGCGTTGGCCGGGGCGGCGTTGCTGTGGTTTGGGGGCGCCGGCGCTCTTCATCGGAGGCTTGGGCCCGAAATGCATGGGTTTTTTCTGCATTCAGTAGATTATTGATTTATCATTTGGTTGACCTCGTCAGTCATTTTCTGGGCAAAGGTAGCAATTTTCATCGTACCTTGATCCCCTTCGCCCTGTTTTCTTACGGAAACTTCACCATTTTCGGCTTCTTTTTCGCCTACGATGAGCAGATAGGGGATGCGTTTGAGCTCGTTGTCGCGGATTTTGCGGCCAATCTTTTCGTTGCGGTCGTCGACGATGGTGCGCACATCGGCGATGTTGAGCTCGCGGGCTACCTGGTGGGCGTAGTCGTTGAACTTCTCGCTGATGGTGAGCACCACTGCCTGGTCGGGGGTGAGCCACAGGGGGAACTTGCCGGCGGTGTGCTCGAGGAGAACGGCCACGAAGCGCTCGAGCGAGCCGAAGGGGGCGCGGTGGATCATCACCGGGCGGTGCTTCTGGTTGTCAGAGCCGGTGTATTCGAGCTGGAAGCGCTCGGGGAGGTTGTAGTCGACCTGGATGGTGCCGAGCTGCCAGCGGCGGCCGATGGCGTCCTTGACCATAAAGTCGAGCTTGGGCCCGTAGAATGCGGCTTCGCCCAGCTCGGTGCGGGCTTTGATACCCTTCTCCTTGCAGGCTTCGATGATGGCGCTTTCGGCCAGGTGCCAGTTTTCGTCTGAGCCGATGTATTTCTCCTTGTGTGCGGGGTCGCGGAGCGAGATCTGAGCCTCGTAGTTGTCGAAGCTGAGTGTCTTGAAGATGTAGAGGATGATGTCAATCACCTTGAGGAACTCGTCCTTGATCTGGTCGGGGGCGCAGAAGAGGTGTGCGTCGTCCTGCGTGAAGCCGCGCACGCGGGTGAGTCCGTGGAGCTCGCCCGACTGCTCGTAGCGGTAGACGGTGCCGAACTCGGCCAGGCGCAGGGGCAGGTCGCGGTAGGAGCGGGGAGCTGCCTTGAAGATTTCGCAGTGGTGGGGGCAGTTCATGGGCTTGAGCATGTACTCCTCGCCCTCCTCGGGGGTGTGTATGGGCTGGAAAGAGTCCTTGCCGTACTTTGCGTAGTGGCCTGAGGTGACGTAGAGTTGCTTGTTGCCGATATGAGGGGTGATCACCTGGAGGTAACCGTACTGCTTCTGTATCTTGCGGAGGAACTGCTCGAGGCGGTCGCGCAGGGCGGCGCCTTTGGGGAGCCACAGGGGGAGGCCGGCGCCTACGTTCTGGCTGAAGGCGAAGAGCTCCATCTCGCGGCCGAGCTTGCGGTGGTCGCGTTTCTTGGCCTCTTCGAGCAGGGCGAGGTACTCGTCGAGCATCTTTTTCTTGGGGAATGTGATGCCGTAGACGCGCACCAGCTGCCCGCGCTTCTCGTCGCCGCGCCAGTAGGCTCCGGCGAGCGATGTCACTTTGGCGGCCTTGATGGGGGCGGTGGTGGGGATGTGCGGGCCGCGGCACAGGTCGGTGAAGTCGCCCTGGGTGTAGGTGGTGATGTGGCCGTCCTCAAGCTCGTTGATGAGCTCGCACTTATATTTCTCGCCACGGTCGCCAAACATCTTCAGGGCGTCGGCCTTTGAGATGTCGCGGCGCACTATCTGCTCCTTGCGCTGGGCAAGTTCGAGCATCTTGGCCTCGATTTTGGGGAAGTCGGCCGATGTGATGGTGTGTCCGTTGGGGTCGATATCGTAGTAGAAGCCATTTTCGATGGCGGGGCCGATGCCGAATTTCACGCCGGGGAAGAGCTCCTGGAGAGCCTCGGCCAGCAGGTGTGCTGATGAGTGCCAGAAGGCGTGTTTGCCTTCGTGGTCATCCCACTTGAACAGCTGGATGGTGGCGTCGGTGGTGATGGGGCGGGTGAGGTCCCACGCCTCGGAGTTGACGTTGGCTGCCAATACGTCCTGAGCAAGGCGGGGGCTGATGCTCCGGGCAATCTCCAGGGGGGTAACGCCGCTTTCGTATTGCTTAACGTCGTTGTTGGGGAACGTGATGTTAATCATCTGATGGTCAATATATTGTAGTAATAATGATGGTTCTGTGCGTACAAGTGCGCAAAATCCGGACGCAAAGTTACTAAAAATTTCTCAGAATTAAGCGCTTATTTCAGAATAAAATAACCGGGCTAAAAAGTTTTTTAGCCCGGTTGTGGGGAAGAGGGCGATTGATGGAGGTGGTCGAATAAAATCGAGTTAAGTTGAGTTAAGTCGAGGGAGGGTCGAGTTAAGTCGAGGGGAGGTAGGTCGAGGGGGCGAGAGCCCCCGGCGGGATTACAGCTCGAGGGGGGTGTAGGTCATGTCCCAGGCGCGGGCTACTGCCTCGCAGGTGATTTTGCCGTCGACGATGTTGACGCCTGCGGCGAGTCCGCGGCATGAGGCGCAGGCTGCGCGCCATCCCATGTCGGCCAGGCGCAGGGCGTAGGGCATTGTGGCGTTGGTAAGAGCCATAGTTGAGGTGTAGGGCACGGCTCCGGGGATGTTGGCCACGGCGTAGTGGACGATGCCGTCAACTTCGTATGTGGGGTTGGTGTGCGATGTGGGCACTGAGGTCTCGAAGCATCCGCCCTGGTCGATGGCCACGTCGACGAGCACGGTGCCGGGTGTCATCAGGCGGAGCATCTCCTTGGTGACGAGATGGGGAGCTTTTGCGCCGGGGATCAGCACCGAACCGATCACGAGGTCGGTGGTGGGGAGCTCCTTCTCGATGTTGTGGGTCGATGAGTAGAGGGTCTTCACGTTTTTGGGCAGCACTTCAGCCACGTGGCGCAGTGTGTCGAGGGAGATGTCGGTGATGGTGACGTCGGCGCCCAGACCGGCGGCCATCATGGCGGCGTTGCGTCCCACGGTGCCGGCGCCGAGGATGAGCACCTTGGCGGGGGGCACTCCGGGAACGCCTCCGATGAGTTTGCCTTTGCCACCTTGGGGTTTCTCAAGGAAGCGAGCGCCTTCCTGAACTGACATGCGGCCTGCCACTTCGCTCATGGGTGTGAGCAGGGGGAGTCCGCGTCCGTCGCGTCCGGTCACTGTCTCGTAGGCGATGCAGGTGGCGCCTGACTTGAGCATGGCTTCGGTCAGGGCCAGGTCGCTTGCGAAGTGGAAGTAGGTGAACAGCAGCTGCCCTTTCTTTACCAGCGGGTATTCGGGTTCGATGGGCTCTTTGACCTTGATGATCATGTCGGCAGCGGCGTAAACATCCTCGATGGTGGGGAGTATCTTGGCGCCTGCGGCCTCGTATTCGGCGTCGGTGAAGCCTGTGCCTTGGCCGGCGGTGGCTTGAACGTAGACGGTATGTCCGTGGTTGACGAGTTCCTTCACTCCGGCGGGGGTAGCGCCTACACGGTTCTCATTGTTTTTAATCTCTTTGGGAATACCGATAATCATAGTTTTTTTGGTTATTTAAGGTGATGGGTATGGATAATGTTGAAACAATGTCCAAATATAGTAATTAGCCAAAAAATATGAATAAAAATCAGAAAATTTTCCAAAAAAATCAATCGAAGCGCATCGAGGCGGTGGGTTGCAGGCGCGCTATCGTGCGCGAGGGGATGAGCATGATGGCCAGGGTGAGGATTACTACGCCAAGGTTGACCGCCGCTATCTGCCACCCGACGAGGCTCACGGGCACTGCGTCGAGGTAGTATGCCTCGGGGTTAAGGGGGGCAAAGTGGTAGTGCTGCTGCAACAAGGCTAATCCTAAGGCGATTACGTTGCCGATCAGCAGTCCCAAGGCCACGATGCGGCAAGCTATCAGCGAGAATATGGAGGTGATTTGGCGGTTGGTGGCACCGAGCGACTTGAGTATGCCGATCATGCGTATGCGCTCGAGGATGAGTATGAACAGGCTTGACAGCAGGGTGAAGGCTCCTACGGCCCCCATCAGGGCGAGTATCACCACGACGTTGGTGTTGAGCAGTTCGAGCCAGTTGAGCCACACTCCCGCAGTGTCGAAGATGTCGGAGATCACCCATGGGCCCGCCTCCATGCCGAGTGCTTGGGCTTGCAGTTGATATTGCGACAGTCCGCCTATGATATTGCTGCGCACACTGGCCACAGAGTCAAGCGCAAGCCCGCGTATCTCAATTGATTGCGAGTTGTCTTGGGGAAATCCGGCGATGCGGTTGAGCATAGCGAGCGAGCCGTAGCATTGCAGGCGGTCGCGGTCGGGGAAGTTGGTGTTGTATACGCCGGCTACAGTCAGGCGGCGTTGGCGCAGGTTGCCGTCGGTGAAGAAGAAGGCGTCGATGCGGTCACCGCTGCCAACCCCTAAGGCTTCGGATACATGTTGTGAAATCACGATGGAGTTGGCGGCTTCGGTGTCGCTCCAATCGGGCAGGGAGCCGCTGACCAGTGCGTCGCGGAGGAAGGCGTAGTCCATCGTCGGGGAGAAGCCTGAGATGCGCGCCCCCACAAAGTCGGAGTCGGTGCGGAGCACCCCTTCGCGATGAGTGGCCATCACCACCGAGGCTACAGCAGGCGCCATCCTCCCCACCACCTGTGAGAGCGTCGAGTCGATGCCTTGTGGCTTGGCTGCTTCCGGGTCGGCCTCGTAGGCGTAATTCAGGGCGAGGTCATTGTGGTTGGTGATGGTGATTGAGGGGTCGAGCGAGGTGATTTTGGCGGTGATATCGTGCTTAAAACCTACGACGATCGCCACTGCTAAAATCATCACTGTCAGCGACAGAGCGAGTCCGCTCACGGCGATCCAGGCCGATGGCGACCGCCACAGGCCGTCGGCGCCGCCGCCCACCCTTGAGGCCACGATGCGCGCTATGCCTTTATGTTGAGAATTACCCTTGCTCATAAATTTACCGCAAATATAGCGAAAAAAGAGCCTTCAGCGTGCATCACTTAGCGGATTTTGACTACATTCGCGACATAATACCTTAAATGTTGAGTAATATGTCACCTCATCAATACGCACGCCTGTTCGGGCTGATTGGCTACCCCTTGGGCCACTCATTCTCGCAAAACTACTTCAATCAGAAGTTTGAGTCGGAGCATATCGACGCTCATTACACCAACTTCGAGTTGCCCGACATCGGCGACCTGATGGAGGTGGTGGCCGAGTATCCCAACTTGTGCGGGCTCAACGTCACCATCCCCCATAAGGAGCAGGTGCTCCCCTATATGGATGAGATGGATCCCGATGCCGCCAAAATCGGAGCTGTCAACGTGATAAAGTTTATCAGGGGCAAAGGTGACGAACTGCGCTTCAAGGGGTACAACTCCGATGTGATTGGTTTCACAGACTCTCTGTCGCCACTGCTCAAACCCGATCAGAAGAAGGCGCTGATACTCGGCGCCGGCGGCGCTGCAAAGGCCGTGCGCCAGGGATTGATTAACTTGGGCATCGAGCCCACCTATGTGTCGCGCACAGCCCGCGAGGGTGTGATCACTTACGCCGACCTCACTCCCGAGGTGATGGCCGACCATCTGATCATCGTCAACACCACCCCTTTAGGCATGTATCCGCACATCGACAGTTGCCCGGATATCCCTTACGACATGCTCACACCCCGCCATCTGTGCTACGACCTGCTCTATAACCCTGACGAGACGCTGTTTATGAAGCGTGCCGCGGAATATGGCGCTGAGGCCAAGAACGGGCTGGAGATGCTGCTGCTGCAAGCCTTCGCGGCTTGGAAAATCTGGAACGAGAAATAGTCCCGGATTTTTAGGTGAAGGCTCCACTATCTTATGTGCCGCTTTTGCCGTCGGCCGTTGGGCTGATGGTAGGAATTGTTGTGGCTCGATGGTTGCCGATTTCACTGTGGATCATAGCAATAGTGGCTGCGGTGATTGCGTTGCTGCTGTTTTGGCGTCGGCGTTGGCTATGGGCGTCGGCGATGGCTGCTTTGCTGATGGGAGTGGGTATCACCGCCGCAAGACATAGTAAAAACCTTACCGAGCCTCAACCGGGAACGGGTCGATATCGCGGGGTGGTTAAGGAGGTGGTCGAGCGTGAAACATCGCGTTCGATGGTGGTGGATGTCAAAGGATTGGGCTATAACGTATACATCACCACGCCGGCTTTTAACCCGGAGCTGCTCTGCGGCGACTCTATCTCATTCGAATGTCAATTGGAGCCTATCGAGGAGGTGTCGGCCGTGGAGGGCTTGAATGATCTTAACACCTACTACTTCGTGCACCGCGTGGGCGCCACCGGATTTGTAACCCCTGATAATTTTCATAAGACCACCGGCGACCAACTCACTATCCAACAATGGCTTGTACATCAGCGGCATCGTTGGGTGGCTGAGATCATGCACTCCGATATGTCGCAGGGAGCCGCACGCCTGCTTGCCGCCACGTTTTTGGGGGAGCGTGGTGCTATGGATCAAGAGGAGGTGCAGCATTTCCGTGATGCCGGTGCGGCACATGTGCTCGCTCTCAGTGGGTTGCACGCCGCACTGGTGTGGCTTGTGATCACGATGGCACTTTGGCCACTGAGGAGTGTCGGAGGTGAGCGGGTTGTAAAGGTGGTGGCTATCACTTTGCTCTGGGCATATGTGCTGTTTACGGGGTTGACCCCGTCAGTGGTTCGTGCTGCGGTGATGGTGACGATGGTGGCTGTAGGTCAGATGATTGAGCGGCGCAATTCGGTGTTTAATGCCTTGTTAGCGGCGATGATTGTGATACTGGTTGTTGAGCCGGAGGCTTTGTTCGATGTGAGCTTTCAGCTGTCGTTTGTGGCTGTCGCCGGTCTGCTGATATGGGGAGCGTGGTTTCAGGGGTTGAAGATACGGAGCCGATGGATGAGGACGGCGTTGGGCGCTGTGGGTGTCACGATGTCGGCGGTGATAGCAACCTCTATGCTTACGGCTTACTATTTCCACCGCTTGCCGCTGCTGTTTCTGTTGGTCAATATACCGTTAGCGTTGCTGTTTCCACTGTTCTTGGGAGTGGGCATAGTGTGGTGCCTGTTGGCATTGGTGGGATGGAATTGTGCGCCTTTGATATGGCTGCTCAACTTGCTTTATAACGGTATGGATTGGGTGGTAAGCACTGTAGCGGGTATCGGAGGGGGAGTGGTCGACGGCTTGTATATCACACCATGGGCCGTGATTACGTGGATGTTGGCCTTGGTTGCAATTGGGGGATGGATATATTTCCGTCGCCGAGTGTGGGTGATGGCTTGCGGGGTGTGTGTGGTCGCTTCAGTGGCACTGCTTACCGTAGTCCCTTGCGCCAACACGCCTCAGATGCTCATCGACTCCCGCCGTGACCATACAATGGTGATGGTCAACGATGGCGCTGAGTGCAAGGCTTTTACCATAGGCCTCCCAAAGGATAGCGCATACCACAACGAATATTGGAGCGAGCGGTTGACTGACTATGCCGGAAGCCGCCGACTAGGAGCGCCAACGGTTATACACTTGTCAACAAGTCAGCTCAATGTAGCCGGTGAGCGATGGCTGATACTTAACGATGACGAGCTGGAACCTACCCCTTGCGACGTGATACTGATATGCCGCGGATATATGGACCGCGCCAGGAGTTGCCACGAGGTAGTGGCGGCCACCGGTGCCAAACGCGTGTATCTGTCGGGCGACCTTAACGCCCGCATAAGCCAACGCCTTGCACAGCAGTTGGCTGACGTGCAAGGCGTTGAGGTGATTTCGCTGAGGGGCGAACAGGCCCTCATCAAACTGAGCCGGCCTTAGTGTCGCCCGGAGGATCGATAGGCGCGGGGTCGTCGGCCTTGAATACCTTCGACAGATATTTATAACCACCGTAAAGGTTAACTCGTTTAACGATTTGTGAATTTTAACAAAAATTCAGCTGGGCGGATTATTTGCCGGCGAGGGTGATTGAGCCGAAAAATTGGGGTTGGTGGAAGTCGGGGCGGTCGGTGTGGATGGGCGCCCAGCTCAGGTAGTGGGGTAGGGAGGTGCCGGATGCGCACTTATAGAAGTTACCCTTCATCTCGATGGGCTCCCCCTTGAATTCCAGCCCAATCAGACTCAGCGGTATCTCGACCAGCAAGTCCCAGGTGAAGAGTCCCTCGACCTCCTCAAATGGGCGGGAGCCGCACGAGGCCATGCGGCGCACCTGCGCAAGCTCGTCGGTGGTGAGTCGGCGCGGGTTGGGGCGCTCGGCGCGGGTGGAGGCGTTGATGGCTCCGATGCAGTTGAACTCAAAGTTCCAGTAGCGCTCGTCGCCGAGGGGCGATACGAAAAATTCCACGCATGAGTCCTGGCTTACCGGCGACTGGTCGGTATAGTTCACCGCTCTGAGGTAGTTACAGCGCACGAAGAAGTCGATGAATATCGACTTGCCGGAGTGGGCAGCGGTGAACACCGTCAGTGGGTGGTAGGGAAATTGCTCAGGCCAGTTAAGCGACTCGATGGTGCGGCGCGCCCCGCTCTCTTCAAGTATGCTTTGAGCTTGGGCGAGGTCGCATCCGTCGAGCTGAGGCAGGTAGGGTATGGTGAGTTGTGGTTGTTGGGTCGACATGGCAAGGGAGGGGTTATTGAGGGGTGATTAGGTGGCGCAAGCCCATGAACAGACCGGCCAGGGCCATAAGCCCGAGCACGGTGCCGATGATGCGGTTGATGAGCCATATCGAGCGCACGTTGAAGTGGGAGCGGACCTTGTTGACAAAGAAGGTGATCACCCACCACCATAGCAGCGCGCCACCGATTATGGCGGCATACCCGGCAACATAGTGGAAGTAGGTGAACTCAGGCAGCAGGAAGTTGAAGCGGGCGAAGAGACCTATGATGAAGAAGAGTATCAGTGGGTTGGAGAAGGTAAACAGATAGCCGGTGATGAAGTCGCTTAGGAACGACGACGACTGCTCGTCGGGCGACTTGAGCGAGCGGGCCGGGTTTTTCTGGAACAGATACACTGCGAAACCTATCAGCACCAAGCTGCCTAAGATCTGCAGCAGTATCTTGTTGTCGTTGATAAATCCCTCGATGAACGACAGGCCGAAGCCGGTGAGCAGGCAGTAGATCAGGTCGGAGAGTGCGGCGCCGACTCCGGTGGAGAAGCCCGCCATGCGCCCCTTGTTGAGGGTGCGCTGTATGCACAGCATCCCTATCGGGCCCATCGGGGCCGAGATGAGGATGCCTATCAAGGCTCCGCTGATTACTATGTCGAGGAATAGGTCCATCGCCTTCTATTTGCAGCTTACAAAGGTAATCAATCTTTTGAAATGCGATGCTTCTCCCGGAAAAAAAGTGCGGGCGCGGCCTTCAGTGGCTGCGCCCGCAGTGATGGGGATTTCGATTTCTCTCGATTTAAGTCGATTTAATTCGATTTAGGTCGAGGGTTAGAGGATGACTTTCTCTACCTTGTTGCCCTGGCGGCGGATCAGGAGCTGACCGGCTGCGGGGTTGTCGACGCGTACGCCCTGAAGGTTGTAGTACTCTACGGGTGCCTCGGCGTCGAGGTCAGCGTTGATGGTGTTCACGCCGTCGGTGTTGACTACGAAGATGTTGCCGTTGTTCTCGGGGTTTACGTACCAGTCACCGTAGCTGATGCCTGAGTTGCTTACGTTCATGCCGCGGATGCTGAAGTTGTAGCTGTAGCCGTCACGGTCGAAGTTGGGGCAGGGCACTGTGGGGAAGTTGTTGCCGGTGGTCTGGCGCTCAGCGTCGAGGTATGAGAACTTGCTGCCGGCGGGGATGTTGTTGAGGGTCACCTCGATGTTCTTGTAGTAGATGATCACGGGCCAGTCGGTGACGGTGCCTTCAGCAGCCTCAATGATTGCGGTCACATACTCCTCGTCCATGGTGGTTGCCACGGCGAAGTAGATGTGCTTCAGGTCGTAGGTGTTGGCGTTGATGGCGTCGGTGGTGGCTGTGGTCTCCTGCCAGCCGTCCCACTGGAGTACGTCGCCGTTAAGCAGAGCCTCGTCGATGATCTCATACTTCTTGGTGCTCTTGTTGTAGCCTACTACCATGATGTCCATGGCTGCGCCGTCGGTGGCGTAGTGGTTGAGGAAGAGGGTGGCTACGCCGCCGGTTGCGGTGAGGTCGTAGTCGCTGGTCTCAAAGCCGGCCCAGGGGCATACAGAGTTGGCGCCAACTACTGACAGGTCGAAGTAGAAGCCGAGGGCGCCGTCGATCAGCACGGGCCAGTGGGCGAGACCGCCGGGGATGGCGTCGAGCACTACGTCGGGAGCGGCTGCGCCTACATAGGGGTTAGCCACGTTGCTGGTACCGGCGTTAACGCCTGAGAAGTCCATGTTGAGGAGGTCGAGCGACGAGATCTTGCGGGTAGCGTTGACGTCAACAAAGCTGTAAAGCTCGGTGTGGGTTGAGTTGGCGGCTTTGGTGAAGTTGACCGAGTAGGTCTTGTGGTCGCTGGCCAGGTTGTAGGTCACGTTGGTGGGCACGCCTACCTCAACATCGGGATCGGGGGTGGGGTCGGGGGTAGGGGTGGTGCCGGAGTAGCGCTTGCCGCTGACGAAGAGGCCGCAGAATGCCAGACTGGTATCGGCTGAACCGTTGGAGTTCATGAACAGCAGTGAGATCTTGGTGCTGATCACCTGCTGGGTCTGGGTGTCCTTGAAGGCGTTGGAGCTGGACTGGAACCAGTAGATGTTGCCGTCATAGGGGATGCTGCATACATCGGAGTTCATCAGGAATGCGGTGCCGTTGTCGCCCTCGATGTAGTTGATCATCAAGCCGGCGTTGTTCTCGAGTGCGCCCACCCAGCAACCAATCTGCTGAGCTGAGCCTGAGTCGATGTCGATCACGCGGAATTCGGCAGAGCCAATCAGTGCGCCGAGGCCGTCGCCCAGCGAGTATACGCCCCAGCCGTAGAGGTTGTCGGACGATGAGCTCTTACAGCTGATATTACCGCCAGAGTTGCTCACTGCCACGGGGTTTGACTGCGAACCGCTTGTGAAGCCGGCCATGGTCTCATTGAGCACGTTGTTGGTGTATGTCCATGAGCTGTGGGGGGCGTCGCGGTGCTGTGTGCCTTCGCCGAATGTAGCGCGCTCAAGGTCGGCCATCGTCACCTTGCCTGACTGGAAGTCGGCGATTTTGATGCCGGTGTTGACGAGCTGCACTTCGTTGAACTGAGGAGCGTTGGCTGCAGCCTTGCGGATTTGGTGCTTGCTTACTGAAGTTGCGGTCTCAACGTTGTTGAGGTCAAGATACTTAGCGCCCTGGCGCGATGAGCGGGTGCTGCTCACTGTGATAGCCGACATGGCGGGCACTGCCAGCGCGGCGGCTAAAGCTAATGTGTAGACTTTGCGCATAATGTAAGTATTATGTGTGTGAATATTTGTTTTTGTCAATAACGGTAAACGCAAAGTAAACGATTGTAATAGGAGTGACAAAATGAATTAACTAAAATAATATGTTAAAATCAGTTAAATATCTCTTTTTTGCCACATTTTTAGTGGAATAAATATCATTTTGCCAAATATTATACAACTTTCTGCACAATTGATGAATTTTTGTGATGAATTCCTAACCAACCCAGTCTCGTCCGACAAGTCCGACAGGTCTGACAGATCCGACAGATCCGGTAGTTTAGAAAAGCCGGACAGGTCAGAATGCTCTGACGAGTCCGACTTCTATGGTGGTTGTTGGTGATTAGAGGTTGTTCATCTTACGCTCAAACCAGCCCTGGTCCATGCCGCATACGGGGCAGCGCTTGGGCGCGGTCTTGCCGGTGAACACGTAGCCACACTTGCGGCACTGCCACTGGATGGCCTCGTCGGTTGAGAATTCGGTGCCGGTCTCCAGGCGCTCGATCAGTTTGGTGTAGCGGGCTTCGTGCTCCACCTCGACGGATGCCACGAGCTTGAAGAGATTGGCGATTTCGGGGAAGCCTTCCTCCTTGGCGGTCTCGGCGAAGTTGGCGTACAGGTCGCTCCACTCCTCGCGCTCGCCGGCGGCTGCTTCCCTAAGGTTGGTCAGGGTGTCGCCCACCACGCCTGCGGGGTAGCCGGCCTTGATTTCGACCATACCGCCTTCGAGGCGGCTGAAGAACTGTTTGGCGTGAACCAGCTCCTGCTCGGCGGTGATCATGAATATCTGTGCTATCTGCTCATATCCTTCCTCACGCGCTTTCTCGGCGAAGAGGGTGTAGCGGCTGCGTGCCTGACTTTCACCGGCGAACGATGCCAACAGGTTGTGTTCAGTTTGGGTGCCTTTAATGCTTTTCATCTTGTAATTGAATTATGGGTTAATGTGTAAGGTTTATATTTTGCATAACAAATATATGTGGGAGATGGTTCACGGCTGTGGTTAAGAATTTTTAAGTTAATGAACCGCCAGGGCTGAATTTTCGTTATATTCGCGGTATGACCGACAAAGCAAAGAAGAAGGAGAAGAAGGCATCGAAGCTCATCGAGCACGGCAAGCGCTTGATCAATAAGGGTATATCGATGTATCAATATGTCACAGTAGGAGTGTGGAGCGACACCCGTTCCAACTGGCGCATCGACACGGTGCGCACCCTGTCGATGTCGGTCAAGTCGTTTATGGACCGCGACCTGCAGCTGCGGGCGGCGGCACTGACCTATAAGACGGTGCTGGCGATAGTTCCGGCTCTTGCGGTGCTGTTCGCCATCGGGCGTGGCTTCGGCTTGCAGGATGTGCTGATGGATGAGCTGCACAAGACCTTCTCCGGCCAGCA
The DNA here is from genome assembly GCA_964628905.1 of uncultured Muribaculaceae bacterium. Classification (GTDB taxonomy): domain Bacteria; phylum Bacteroidota; class Bacteroidia; order Bacteroidales; family Muribaculaceae; genus JAJPXC01. The sequence continues at coordinate 60,211 of CAZVNS010000002.1, forward strand.
GAGCGCCCTCGACGCGGTGCTCACCTATGTCGACAACTATCTTAAGCAGTCGTCGGGTGGTGGCGTGTTCGTGGGCATCGGAGTGGTGTTCCTGTTGTGGACCATCATATCGCTGTTGGGCAACGTCGAGGGGTCGTTCAACTCCATCTGGGGGGTGAAGCAAGGGCGCTCGTTCGCCCGCAAAATCACCGACTACACGGCTATCATACTGATACTTCCGATACTGCTGATATGTTCCAACGGGTTGACGATATTCATGTCGTCGGCCATGCAGAGGCTGCTGCCGTTCCACTTTCTAACGCCGGCGATATCATGGATACTCGACGGTGCGTCGCTGGTGCTCACATGGCTCTTCTTCGCAGGCACTTATCTGCTGATACCCAACACCAAGGTGAGGTTTGTCAATGCGCTGCTCGCCGGGTGTGTGGCCGGCACCGCTTTCATGGTACTGCAATGGGTGTTTGTCAGCGGCCAGATGTATGTGGCCAAGTACAATGCTATATATGGGTCGGTGGCGTTCCTGCCGTTGTTCCTGATATGGGCGCAGTTGGCGTGGGTTGTTACCCTGTCGGGGGCAGTGATATGCTACTCGTCGCAAAATATTTTCCAGTTCAGCTTCAACGCCCAGATCCAGCGTATGTCGCTCAACTACCGGCGGCAGATTGCGATGGCAGTGATGACCGTTGTGGTTCAGCGGTTTATCGCAGGTGAGAAGCCGTTCACAGAGCATGATTTTGCCGTAAACTACCGCATTCCGGCTCGATTGATTTCTGAAATCACTAACCGCATGGTGGAGGTGGGGCTGCTCAGTCGTGTGGTGCTCGACGAGAAGGGCACGGAGTTAGGGCTGCAGAGCGCCATCCCGCCCAACGAGGTGACTATGGCCACAGTGCTCGACCGACTCAATGCCGACGGCAACCGCGACTTTGTGCCCGGTTTCCGCAAAAGTTTCGGCAACATCATCACCACCATGGACAAACTCACTGAGTCAACCCTCCACAATGCTTCATCAATAAAACTCGCTGACATACAAATCGAAAACCCCGAATTTAAAGAATAATAACCAAATTTCACACATTATGAAAACTCCTATCGCTACTACCAACGCTCCCGGCGCAATCGGCCCCTACAGCCAGGCTATCGATGCTGGTCCATTTGTATTCATCTCCGGCCAAATCCCCGTTGATCCCGCTACCGGCGCTGTCGCCGAGGGTATCAAGGCTCAGACAGCCCAGTCAATCGCCAACATCAAGGCTATCCTCGCCGCTGCCGGGTTGACCATAGACAATGTGGTGAAAACCACCGTATTCCTTGCCGACATGGCTATGTTTGGCGACATGAACGAGGTGTATGCCGAGAATTTCACATCTCCCTTCCCCGCACGTTCAGCCGTAGCCGTGCGCGAGCTTCCCAAGCAGGTGCTCGTCGAGATTGAGGTCATAGCTGCAAAGTAATCTCAGGCAAGCGCCTCGCCAACAACGTATGTGCTGCCGCCGACGAACACCACCTCGTCGGTGGCAGCATCGTTTCTGGCCGAGCGTAAGGCGTCGGCCACAGAGCTGTAGGCGCGTCCTTTAAGACCATGAGCTGCTGCTTTTTCGGCCAGGTCGACTGCGCTCATGGCGCGGGGTGTCCCGGCCTGGGTGAAGTAGTAAGTGGCCTCGGCGGGCATCAAGGCTAAAATCGCATCGACATCCTTGTCGGCCATAAAACCGATCACCATGCGCACCTTGGAGCCGTAAGTGGCGAGGCGCGGGCCGAGGTATTCCCAGCCTCCGATGTTATGGCCGGTGTCGGCGATGGTGGTGGGATTGGATGCAATCGTGGTCCATCGTCCCAGCAGTCCTGTGAGTTGATTGACTTGGACAAACCCCTGAGCTACAGCTTTTGGAGTGATACGCCAACCTTGGCGGGAGAGTACGTCGAGCGAGGCCATCACCGTGGCGGCATTACGGGGCTGGTAGTCGCCAACGAGGGGGCAAGAGATGTCGCCCCAGAGGGTGTTGCGGTAGGTGATGAGGTGCGCTGAACGGTCGGCTGAGGTGAACCACAATGTATCCTGTGCGAAATAGATCGGCGACTCGTTGGTACGTGCCACGTCGGTGAACAGTGTGCGCACCTGACCCTCGGCCTCACCGATCACCACCGGCACCTTGGGCTTGATGATGCCGGCCTTCTCGGCAGCAATCTGTGGAAGGGTGTTGCCCAAAAATTGTGTGTGATCCTTTGATATATTGGTGATTACCGACAGCTGCGGATGTAGTATGTTGGTGGAATCGAGACGTCCACCCATCCCTACCTCTACCACGGCCACATCAACGCCCTCGCGGGCGAAGTGCTCGAAGGCCATCACCATCGTGAGCTCGAAGAACGATGGCTCCAGGTCGGGAACTTCCTCCCGCATCCGTTGCCAGCGCTCCACGAAGTCGATTACGTTCTCCTCCGAAATCATCGTGCCGTTGATGCGGATACGCTCGCGGAAGTCCACCAGGTGTGGCGACGTATAGAGACCCACCTTGTACCCGGCTGACTGTAGCACGGCGGCAATCAGCGACGATGTCGACCCCTTGCCGTTGGTGCCAGCCACATGGATCGACTTAAACTTCTGGTGCGGGTCGCCCAACAATTGCTCAAAGCGCAGCACTCGGCTCAGCCCGGGCTTGTAGGCTGCGGCGCCAATGCGTTGGAATTGGGGGAATTGGGAGTAGAGGTAGTCGAGGGTTTGCTGGTAGGTCATGTCAGTAGATGATGAGTCCGGCCACTCCGGCGAGGACTATAATGAGTATGGGATGAATTTTTGTGAAATAAACTGTGCAGAAGGCCGCTACGCAGAGTATTATGCTCCATACGAGCTGGTAGGTGTCAGTGCCGAAGTTGGCTGAATTCATCAGCAGTAATGCCGCTGAAGCGATAAGTCCCACCACCACCGGACGCAGTCCGGCAAAGACGCCTTTGATCACCGTGCTGTCCTTGTGGCGTGCTATCAGATGACTTGTGTAAGCCACTAACAGGAAGGATGGTAGCACCACCACAACTGTGCATATCACCGAGCCTAACAGTCCCCAGAGGGGCGACGAGAGCGATGGGTTGGCTACATGCGGGGCCACGTAGCCAATGTAGGTGGCTGAGTTGATACCAATGGGTCCGGGGGTCATCTGTGAGATAGCCACGATGTCAGTGAACATCTGCTCTGAGATGTACCCCGGGGTCACGATCTCGCGCTCGATCAGCGCCAGCATAGCATAGCCTCCGCCAAAGCCGAAGAGGCCTATTTTCAGGTAACTCCAAATCAGTTTGAGATAGATCATCATGCTGCCTCACCCCCTTTCTTGTGCTTGTAGAGGTTGCGGCGGGTGTACCACAGGTAACCACCAGCTCCACCTAAGACTATAAACAGTATTGGGTTGGAAATCAACGGCCAACCGCTCCATATCAGCAGGGCGGTGACGGCAGGGATCCATATCGTGCGCCAATTGATGCCGGCGGCGCGGGCTGTGGTGATCACCGGGGCGATGATTAGTGCCACCACTGCCGGGCGTATCCCCATGAATATGCGGTTGACGTAGGGGTTGCCCTTGATGATGTCGGGGGTTAGGAAGATGGCGATGGTCAGTATGATGGCAAACGACGGCAGTATCGTGCCAATTGCCGCCGCCAGGCTGCCGCGGATGCCGCGGAGCTTGTCGCCTACGGCCACCGAGATGTTTACAGCCAATATGCCCGGAAGCGACTGAGCTACAGCCAACAGGTCGAGAAATTCATCCTTGCGCAGCCATTGGTGCTTGTCGACAATCTCGCGCTCGATTATCGAAATCATGGCCCATCCACCGCCAAAGGTGAAGGCCCCGATCCTCATGAATGTTAGAAATAACTTGAAAAGCAACGTGTTATGAATCTTGACGTTTATTCTGCGACCCCCTATGCCATAAGAATTTTATGAGAGGGGGCCCAAATAACAAATTGTGGTGCAAAAATACAGAATTTTTGAGGTGTGAAGAAATTTTTGTATTTTTACACATTATTATACGTGATATGGACAAATATGTTTTCCAACTGCCGATAAAAGTGCGCGACTATGAGCTCGACACGCAGGGTATCGTCAACAATGCCAACTACATACACTATCTCGAACATACACGCCACGAGTTCTGCGAATATGCGGGTCTGACGTGGGACGAGATGAACCGCCGCGGCTGGATGCCCGTGGTGCGCCGCAACGACGTCATATATATGCACTCGCTGCGCTCAGGCGACACAGCCGTGTCAAAGCTCTGGATGGAGCGTCGGGGCCCGCGCTTCATATTCCATCAAGATATCTTCAATCAGCATGGCGTGCAGGCCGTAAAGGCTGAGGTCACAGTGGTGTCGGTGGTCGACGGCCAGCCCTCGCGAGGCGACGCTATGGCCGAAGCTTTTGCTGAATTTATCAATAAATGAGTCAATTATGGCTGATGAACGGGAGTTGATAGAGCAATTGGCACTGACATTCCTCACCGGAATGGATGTGGCTGATACACGTCGGTTGATTGAGCTTATTGGTTCGATCGACCGCATGATGACGCTCCCGATCGATGAAATCGTGCAACTCATCGGCCCGTCGGGCCGTAAGTTTACCGAGGTCGCTCGCTCTCAAGCGCTTGCACGGGCTGAGAAGGAGATGCGGTTTATCGACGAACATAAAATCCGCCCGCTATACTACACCGACGACGCATATCCCAAACGTCTGCTCGAAGCCTCCGGCGCTCCCACAATGCTCTATGTGTTGGGTAGTTGCGATCTCAATGCGGCGAAGGTAATCTCAGTGGTGGGCACACGCCACGCCACTGCTTCCGGTGTCAGGTGGGTCGACAATATGATAGCCGACCTGGCCTCCAACGTCGACGGCGCGATCGTGGTCAGCGGCTTGGCCTACGGTATCGACGTGGCCGCCCACCGCGCTTCATTGCAGCACGGGATCCCCACGGCGGCGGTGCTCGCCCACGGACTCTCATCACTCTACCCGGCGCAACATCGCGACACGGCAGCGAAGATGGTGTATGAGGGTGGGGCGTTGGTCACCGACTATCCTTCCGAAACCGTGATATACCGTGGCAACTTCCTGGCCCGCAATCGCATAGTGGCGGGATTGTGCGACTGCCTTATCGTAGTGGAGTCGGCACAGAAGGGTGGTGCCATGGTCACCGCTCGACTTGCTTTTGAGAACAACCGCGAAGTGATGGCCGTGCCCGGACGTCCGTCCGACACCTACAGTGCCGGGTGCAACTCGCTGATAGCTATGCAAAGAGCACAACTTGTGATTAATGCCGACGATATCCTCAAAGTGATGAACTGGTCGAATACAACCGATGAGGGCGCTCAAGGCACTCTGCCGCTGATACTTGACCCTGTGCAGCAACGCATCGTCGACTATATCACCTACAGCAGCGAGGCCACATCGCTCGACCGTATCTCCGCGGACCTCGACATCCCCATCGCCCAACTGCTGCCAATCCTGGTTGACCTCGACTTCAACGGCGTGCTACTCGCCCTCCCCGGCAACCGTTATCGCTTGGTCTGAAACCGTTTCCTACATTTAATTGTTGTAAACTTATATTTAATACCTAATACATCATGAACAAAAAAGTTATAGCTCCCTCCGAACTGATCATCAACGCCGACGGATCAGTATTCCACCTCCACCTGCTCCCCGAGCAACTCATCGACCGCATCATACTCGTGGGCGATCCCGGCCGCGTCAACATGGTGGCCGAACACTTCGACACTCGCACCTTCGAAGTGCAGTCGCGCGAATTCCACACCATCGGTGGCACCTACAAGGGAAAGCCTATCATGTGCCTCAGCCACGGCATAGGTCCCGACAATATCGACATCGTAATCAACGAGCTCGATGCCCTGGCCAATATCGACTTCGCAACCCGCGAGGTGCGCGACCAGCATCGTCAGCTATCGATGGTGCGCATCGGCACCTCGGGCGCCCTTCAGCCCGAACTCATACTCGGCACACCCGTGATCGCCGAGAAGGCCATCGGCTTCGACGGCGTGCTCAACTACTATGCCGGACGCAACGAAGTGGCCGATCTCGACTTCGAGCATGCGCTGTGTGAGCACACCGACTGGAACCCCCTGTGGGCCAAGCCCTACGTGGTAAATGCACACTCCGAACTCGTCGACCAGATAGGTCGCGACGACATGGTGCGCGGCAACACCATCTCAGCCGTCGGCTTCTACGGTCCGCAGGGACGCGAGCTGCGACTCCCCCTGTCCAACCCCGACCTCAACCGCCGTATCGAGGAGTTTGAGTTCCGCGGCCGCCGTATCACCAACTACGAGATGGAGTCGGCGCCCCTCCAGGGACTTAGCGCGCTCTTGGGCCACCGCGCCATGACCGTATGCTCAATCATCGCCAACCGCATGCGCCACGACGTAACCCCCAACTACAAGACCGCCATGCGCGACCTCATCGCCACCGTCCTCGACCGCCTCTAACCATCCGCTCTGACCTGTCTGACCTGTCCGACAGGTCGGAGATTGAATAAAATAGCTGAGGCTCCTCGCAGTGCGGGGAGCCTCAGCTTGTTGAGGTACCAAGCAGAATCGAACTGCTGTAAACGGTTTTGCAGACCGGTGCCTAACCACTCGGCCATGGTACCCTGAGTTGGTTTCGGGTGCAAAGGTAATGCTTTTGTCTGAATTGCGCAACACCCCCGGCGATTTTTTTGCGAAAAAATCGCCTGTTAGTACAGAAAAGTGGGAAATCCCTCAACGAGTAGGGTCGCTCCCCGGAGCGTACGCATTATAATCCCCATATAATCAAGCGGCTGCATCGGTGGGATGCAGCCGCTTTGTGTGGTGTATGTCGCGGACGCTCCGGGGAGCGACCCTACTCGTCAGTGGTGTTGTTACTGCGAAAAACGTTGCAGGTCAGAGGATTATTCCTCGTATTTCTTGAGGATGATGGTGGCGTTGTGGCCTCCGAAGCCGAACGAGTTGCTCAGTGCGGCGCGCACGGGGCGGTTCTGGGCTTTGTTGAAGGTGAAGTTGAGGGTGTAGTCGATTTCCTCATCTTCGTCTCCTTCCTCGTGGTTGATGGTGGGGGGCACTACGTCGTCGGTGATCGCTTTGACGCAGAACATTGCCTCCATGGCTCCGGTAGCACCCAGCAGGTGGCCGGTCATCGACTTTGTGGAGCTGATGTTGAGGTCCTTGGCAGAGTCGCCGAATACTTCAACGATGGCTTTTACCTCGGAGATGTCGCCAACGGGGGTTGATGTGCCGTGAACGTTGATGTAGTCAATATCCTCGGGCTTCATGTGGGCGTCGTCGAGGGCGTTGCGCATTGCCAGGATGGCGCCTAAGCCTTCGGGGTGAGTTGCGGTGAGGTGGTAAGCGTCGGCCGACATGCCGCCACCTGCTACCTCGGCGTAGATCTTGGCGCCGCGGGCTTTGGCGTGCTCGAGCTCCTCAAGGATGAGCACTGCTGAGCCTTCGCCGATCACGAAGCCGTCGCGGCTCTTGCTGAAGGGGCGAGAGGCTGTCTCGGGAGAGTCGTTGCGGGTCGACAGGGCGTGCATTGAGTTGAAGCCACCGACACCTGCGGGGAATACTGCTGCCTCGGCTCCACCGGTCACCATCACGTCGGCTCGGCCCATGCGGATGATATCGAAGGCTGAGATGATGGCGTTGTTGGATGATGCGCAGGCTGATACGGTGCCGTAGTTGGGTCCGTGGTAGCCATACTGCATCGAGATGTGGCCCGATGCGATGTCGGCGATCATCTTGGGGATGAAGAAGGGGTTGTATTTGGGGCCTTTGTCGGCGTTCATGGCATAGTATCCGGCCTCTTCCTCAAAGGTGTGGAGGCCGCCGATACCGGCGGCTACGATTACGCCGACGCGGCTTTTGTCGAGATTGGGGTCGTCCTCAAGGCCGGAGTCTTTGACGGCCTGGTCGGCTGCGACCATGGCGTACTGGGCGTAGAGGTCGAGCTGGCGCACTTTCTTGCGGTCGAAGTGGTCAGCTGAGTTGAAGCCCTTGACTTCGCAGGCGAACTGGGTCTTAAACAGCGAAGCATCAAAGTGGGTGATAGGGCCTGCGCCGCTGACACCGGCTACACAGTTGGCCCACGCTGTCTCCACGTCGTTGCCGATGGGAGTGATGGCGCCAAGTCCGGTGACTACTACTCGTTTAAGTTCCATGTATGTGGTTTGAAAAATTGGTTTATAAAAAGAAAAAATCCTCTGCTCTGACAGCAGTGGCGCAAATGTGAGGCCGTCGGCTGTTTAGAGCAGAGAAAAATGGGATGTCAAATTATTTGTTGAGCTCAGCCTCGATGTATGAGATGGCTTCGCCAACGTTGGTGATGTGTTCAGCCTTGTCATCGGGGATGGTGATGCCGAATTCCTTCTCGAACTCCATGATGAGCTCTACGGTGTCGAGGCTATCAGCGCCGAGGTCTGATACGAAGCCTGCGGTTTCTGTTACTTGGTTCTCGTCAACACCGAGTTTGTCCACGATGATAGCATTTACACGTGATGCGATTTCTGACATGATAATAATTTTTTAGATTGTTTTAAATTTTTTTTTCAGTTTTACGGGTGCAAAGTAAATGATAATTATTGAATTAGTAAAATATTTGAGTGTGAATATTACTGAACAGGGCTTGCTATGTGCCTAAAATCCACTGAAAATCACATTATAACGGAAATTTTTCCGTAATCTTAATGTTACAATTGCGTTACAATAATTATTCTATTTTACTTATTTAGAGTTCGATTTGTCGGTTGGCGTAGGGGTAGTATTGGTAGGTGACTTGGTGGAGGAAGAGGGGGTGTGGGGGCATCGAGGTGCCGGCGGCGCGGCGGTCGCGGCGGTCGATGATCAGGCGGAAGTCGTCGATCGGCAGTTTGCCGCGCCCTACGTCGACCAGGGTGCCGACCACGGCGCGCACCATGTTGCGCAGGAAGCGGTCGGCGGTGATCACGAACACCCACCGCGAGCGGTCGTCGTTCAAGGGCAGCCATTCGGCTTGGATGACGCGGCAGATGTTGGTCCGGGTGTCGGAGTGGAGCTTGGTGAACGAGGTGAAGTCGTCGACCTGGAGCAGCAGCCGGGCGGCGCGGTTCATGGCGTCGAAGTCGAGTGCCGCGGGCGCCTGCCAGCTGAGGGTGTCGATAAATGGGTTTTTGCCGATGTGGGCGAAGTAGTGGTAGGTGCGCGATGTGGCGTCGAAGCGGGCGTGGGCGTCGGGGTGCACTTCGGTGATGTCCTCGATGGCTATCGAACGGCCTACGAGCGAGTTGAGGGAGCGGATGAGTTGCGCAGTGTCGGTGATAGGTTCGGCGGTGTCGAGGTGGGCTACCATCATCGAGGCGTTGACTCCGGCGTCGGTGCGTCCGGCTCCTACGATGGGGGTTGGGGTGCGCAGGATGGTCGACAGCGCGTCTTCGATAGTCGACTGCACGCTCACGCCGTTGGGCTGACGCTGCCAGCCGTGGTATGGGGCGCCGAGGTAGCTCAGGCGCATGAAGTAGCGGGCCATCAGTCGCGTTCGAGGTAAGTGTAGCCGTAGAGGCCTGAGCGGTAGTTGCTGAGAAATTCGTGTCCCTCCTCAGGTGTAATCTTGCCGGCCTTCATTGAAGCTGTAACCCAGGTTTCGACGTTGCGTACCAGGCGTTTGGGGTTGTATTGTACGTAGTCGAGCACTTCGGCCACGGTTTCGCCGTCGATTATGCGGTCGATCTCGTAGCGGTCCTTGTAGACGGAGATGTGCACGGCGTTGGTGTCGCCGAAGAGGTTGTGCATATCGCCGAGGATCTCCTGGTATGCGCCGACGAGGAATACACCTAAATAATATGGCTCGCCGGGCTTCAGGGGGTGCACCGGCAGTGAGTGCGTCATGCCGTGGTCGGAGATGAAGATGGTGATCTTGCCGTCGGAGTCGCAGGTCATGTCCTGGATTGAGGCGGTGCGTGTGGGCTTCTCATCGAGGCGCGACAGGGGCACAATGGGGAACACCTGGTCGATGGCCCATGAGTCGGTGAGCGACTGGAACAGGGAGAAGTTGCAGAAATATTTGTCGGGGATCGCCTTGGCTATTTTGCGCAGCTCCTCGGGGGCGTGCTTCATTGTGGCGGCCATCTCGCCCACCTCGCGGGCGATTGACCAGAAGAGCTTCTCGATTATGGCGCGGGTGCGCAGGTCGAGCATGCCTAAGGAGAAGAGGTCGAGGGCTTCCTCGCGGATCTGCTGGGCGTCGTGCCAGGCTTCGAAGAGCCCTGATTGCGAAAGCTGGTCCCAGATCTGGTATAGCTCTCTGGCGAGTTCGTGCTCGTTGATACCCACTTCCTCGGAGTCCTTCCACACTGGGAGTGAAGTGGTTTCGAACACCTCCATCACCAGCACTGAGTGGTGGGCGGTGAGCGATCGGCCACTCTCGGTGATGATGTTGGGCTGCTTGAGGTCGTTCTTGACGCAGGCGTCGACGATGGCCGACACGGCGTCGTTGGCGTATTCCTGGATGGAGTAGTTCATCGAGCTTTCGGAGGCTGCGTTGCGGGTGCCGTCGTAGTCCACGCCGAGTCCACCGCCGATGTCGACGAAGTCGATGTTGTAACCCAACTTGGTGAGCTGTACGTAGAATTGGGTGGCTTCGCGCAGGGCGTTCTTGATGCGGCGTATCTTGGTGATTTGCGAGCCGATGTGGAAGTGAATGAGTTTCAGGCAGTCGCGCATTCCGCGGCGGTCGAGTATCTCGAGGGCGTCGAGCAGCTCTGAGGAGTTGAGGCCGAACTTCGATGAGTCGCCGCCCGACTCCTCCCATTTGCCTGAGCCTGAGCTTGACAGCTTGATGCGTATGCCGATGTTGGGGAGCAGGTCAAGGCGCTTGGCGATGTCGGCTATGAGCTTGATTTCGTTGATTTTCTCCACCACCACGAATATGCGGCGTCCCATCTTCTGAGCCAGCAGCGCCAGCTCGATGTACTTCTCATCCTTGTAGCCGTTGCAGATTATCAGTGCGTCGTCGGCGATGTTGGTGGCGAGCACGGCGTGGAGCTCGGGCTTTGAGCCGGCCTCGAGGCCGATGTCGAATTTCTTGCCGTGGCTCACGATCTCCTCCACCACCTCCTTTATCTGGTTGACCTTGATGGGGTAGATGATGTAGTTTTGAGCCTGATAGCCGTATTGCTCGGCGGCGCGCTTGAAGCAGTTTGAGATTTTCTCCACACGGGTGTCGAGGATGTCGGGGAAGCGCAGTAGCACCGGGGCTGTGACGTCGCGCACTTGCAGCTCATCCATCACCTCCTTGAGGTCGACCGAGGCATAGCCCTCCTTGGGCGTTACGATGACACGACCTTTGTCGTTGATAGAGAAGTAATTGCGGCCCCAGCCGTTGATGTTGTACAGCTCAGCGCTGTCATCGATACGCCATTTACGCATGGTAGAGAATTTAAGAAGGTGTTAACGGTATTGAGGATTTTTTATTACGCGGTATTCGCCGGCCGTGCCGGGCACTACGTCGTAGACTGCGAGCTGGTAGCCTCGCTCGGCGGCCGGGCCTGATATGGGGTAGCCGTAGTTGAGTGTGCACACCTCGTACTCGCTGCCGCACACGGGGCAACGGGCGATGTGGGTCACGGGGTCAATCTGTATGCGCACGTTGTTTTTGCACTCCACGGGGCATGCCAGGTCGTAGGCCACGGGGTTGCCCATGTAGTCGGAGCAGAGCAGCACGCCGCCAAACCCGGTGAATGTGAGCTGGGTATAGGGATATCCGGCGGGCTTGCGTTCACCCTTGATGAAATATTGGTATTCGTAAGCTCCCTTGACGCCGTAGGTCTCCCAGTCGCCCTGGGTGGTGAACGGCACGCGCACATCGACCACCGGTATGCGGTCGTTGTCGAGGTGGTCGCACCCGCCCATCATTAGACCCGATATAGCTACGATCGTAAGGATCAATGACTTGAATATGCCGTGTGAGGTGCTGCGCATTTATGAGAGTTGGGTCATCAGTTGGCCGAATTTATCGGCTGCTTCTTGGATCTTGCCTCCTACGAGGGGGCGGAGCAAGGCGGGTATCTCCACGTCGATAGCTGCGGTGACTTCGGTCGACTCGGGGTCTACCTCCTTGAGGTTGATGCTCATCTGCAGGGGCAGGGGTGAAGATACTGCGGTGAAGGCTACATGGTTGGAAGCCTGACGGTCAGTGACTTGGAATTTAAGCTCACCCACTTGCGGGGTGATGATCGACATGGTGTCGGGGGTGAAGTGGACTTCGCCGATGCGTGCCAGTTGCTCCTCGGGGAGCTGCTGGATCTTGCGCTCGAGGTTGGTCAGGTCGCTAAACCGATCAAAGAGCTGGTCGATGGGGGTGGCGACTACGGTGGGCTTGCTTGAATATGTTGACATTATCTTTGATACTCGTTATAATAAGGTCGTTAGGGACTTTAAGGTCGTAAAGACTCTAAGGACTTTAAAAAATTTTAATCCTACTTAAAGGTCTGCGGGGTTGTCGGTTGCGGGTTTCCAGTTTGCGGGGTCCTTGCGCCACTCGCGCAAGGTGGCTATGTATGCGGGTGTGATGTAGTTGATGTTGACGGCGGCGTCGAGCATCGCGTTGTAGTTGCTCAGTGCCACGAGCTTCACGCCGGCTTTGGCTAAAGCATCCTCGGCCTGGGGGAAGAGGTAGGTGAAAATCGCTGCCATGCCCACTACTTTGCAACCTGCCATGCGCACAGCCTCGACTGCCTTGAGCGAAGAGGAACCGGTGGAGATGAGGTCCTCAATCACCACTACGCGCTGGCCGGGCTTGAGGTTACCCTCGATGAGGTTTTCCAGGCCATGATCCTTGGGGGTCGAGCGCACGTAAGCGTAGGGAAGGCCAAGCTCGTCGGCTACGAGCGCTCCCTGGGCGATAGCTCCCGTGGCCACGCCGGCGATGGCGTCAACATCGGTGAAGTTCTCCATGATCAGGCGGCAGAGCTCCACTTTGATGAAGGTGCGCACGTCGGGGTACGAGAGAGTCTTGCGATTGTCGGTGTATATGGGTGAATTCCAACCTGATGCCCAAGTGAATGGGTTGGCGGGCTGGAGCTTGATAGCGGTGATTTTCAGCAGTTTTTCGGCGAGGAGAGTGGCAATATCTTTCATATAGTACTTGGTGTTGGTGAATTTTTACGCGAAGATAGTGAAAAAATCAAGGCAAATCGCGCTTTATGTTGAGAATGTGACACAAATATCACACAAATAGTAAGAACAAACCTTGGTGCGACCGCCTGATTTTCGTTAGTCGAGGATATCGGCGGCGAGGGTTGAGTCGTTGGCGCGTATATGCTCCTCGAAGGCTTGGATATAGTCGTCGGCTGAGTAGTTGAGCCCCTCCTGGCGGAGTTTGGTTTCGTAGGAGCGCGTCTCGAGGATGATGCGGCGCATGGCGGTGGTGTCGGGGTCGGCCTCGATGAGCAGGGCTGCATGCTGGCGGCCATAACGCTGTGCCACGGTATCGACCTCGGGGTCGGCCGAGGAGTCCCCTTTTTTGCCTCCTCCGCAAGCGGTGAGGGTGAGCGTGGCGGCTATTGATATGAATATTAGGTGCTTCATGGTTGAGAGGTGAGTTGGATTGCTCGTTGGCTCACTTGCTCCATGAGCCATCGAGGGGTAGAGGTGGCGCCGCACACTCCCACCGATGTGGCATCGTCAAGCCATCGGGGATTAATCTCTGAAGCGTTGGCTATCAGATGGGTGCGGGGGTTAACGGAGCGACATTCGTTGTAAAGGATGCGACCGTTGCTGCTTTTGCTGCCGGCCACGAAGAGCACTACGGAGTGGGCGGCGGCGAAGTTGCGCAGCCCCTCGGCGCGGTTAGCCACTTGGCGGCAGATGGTGTCGAAGGAGTGGAGGGTGGCGTGGGGCGACAGGCGCTTCTGGATCTCCTCGCGGATGTGCATGAAGCCGTCGACCGACATGGTGGTCTGTGAATAGAGAGCTATGTCGCGTGTAAAGTCCAGGCGTTCAAGGTCGTCGACCGACTCCACCACGATTGCTTGTCCGTCGGTCTGCCCTACAAGGCCGTTGACCTCGGCGTGGCCTATTTTGCCGTAGATTACTATCTGCGGCGAGGTGCCTGACGAGGTGTCGTAGGTCGACTTGATGCGGCGTTGCAGCTGAAGCACCACGGGGCAGGTGGCATCGATGATCTCGATGCGGTTGCGGCGCGCTATCTCGTAGGTTGTCGGGGGCTCGCCGTGGGCGCGGAGTAGCACCTTCAAGTCATGGAGCTCGCGGAGTTGGTCGTGTGTGATGGTGATGAGTCCGCGCAGACGCAGACGTTCGACCTCGTCGGAGTTGTGGACGATGTCGCCAAGGCAGTAGAGGCGGCCCGACTTGTCGAGCTCCTCCTCAGCTTTGCGAATGGCCGTTACCACACCGAAGCAGAAGCCAGAGCCAGAGTCGATTTCGACGTTGGGGGTCATCGGCTGACGGCTTCGTTGAAGTGTTGGAGCAACCACTGATCCTGCTGGGCGTGGGTCATGCCGGAGTTGTCAAGCTCGATGGCGTCGTCGGCTTTGCGCAGGGGGCTTACCTCGCGGGTGCGGTCGATGTGGTCGCGGGTCTCCACATTTTCAAGCACCTCCTCGTAGGTGACGCTGTTGTCGCCGGCTTCGCGAAGCTCCTTGAAACGGCGCTCGGCGCGGGTGGCAGCGGGGGCATTGACAAATATCTTGAGCTCGGCGTCGGGGAACACTGCCGTGCCGATGTCGCGACCGTCCATCACTATCCCTTTGTCGGCACCGAAGGCCTTCTGCATGGCTGTAAGGGCGTAGCGCACCTCAGGCACCGCGGCGATGGGCGACACGTGGCTCGACACCTCGATGGTGCGGATCTCGTGCTCCACATCCTCGCCGTTGAGCATGGTGTGCTGCCCCTGGGGGGTAACTGCGAAGTCGATGTGTATGTCGGAGAGTTCGGGGATGAGGTGGGCGGTGTCGACAGTGCCATCGGCCCCGATCAGGTCGTGGCGCATGGCGTAGAGTGTGACGGCGCGGTACATGGCGCCGGAGTCGATATAGCGGTAGCCTATCTGGCATGCAAGCGCCTTGGCCATAGTGCTTTTGCCCGACGATGAGTAGCCGTCGATGGCTATTATGATTTTCTTCATATATACTTTAGTTGAGGATGTCGGCGAGGTTGAGGTTGAGGTTGACCATGAATGTTGTAGCTCCGGTGTGTGGCTGGGCCAGGGCGATGCCGAGGGAGAATTTGTTGACATTGAGGCCGGCGCCGAGCGAAAAGCCTGAGATGAACGAGCGCGAATAGGTGTTCATGTCGGTGCGGGTCTTGTAGTTGTAACCCAAGGCCACATAGAAGCGGTCGTTGGGCACCAGGTCAAGGCCAAACACTAGGTGGCGGAACAGATTGGATGTGAATGAGTCCTTGATTTTGGGCTCTGATGTGGCGGAGCCGTCGCCTCCGTCGTAGTATGGGAGCTTCCACTTGGTGAGGTTCCAGGCGGTGATATTAAATCGTAGGGGGAGCGAGCCGAACGATTGTGTCCAACCCAATCGCACGTCAATGGGGAGACGGTCGTAGCGCTCGTTGAATTTCTTCACCTGGCCGCCGAGGTTGGCCACAACGAGCGAAAGCGAGAGGTCGCGTTCGGGGTCGAAGTAATTGATACCTAAGTCAGTGGCTAATGCGAATGCTGAGTAAGACTCATAGGCTGAATAGGCGCCTTTGATGGCGATACCTCCGCGGAGACGGTCGGTGATGTCGTGGGCGTAGGCTCCGGAGAACACTACGTCAGATGCTGAGAATGTACCGAGTATCGCTCCGGTCTCGTCGGTGTGCTTCATCGAGCCGTAGCCCAGATACTGGATGGATGCGGCCCAGGCGGCGCGCTCACCGGCGCTGTGGGCGAATTTCACTCCGGCGAAATTTGACTCCCCCACATATCGCATGTAGTTGACGGCGGTCTGCATCGACATCTCCGGGCCGAGGAGCGCGGGGTTCTGGTCGATGGTGTTGATGTCGTCCTCGACGGTAGAAATGTTCATGCCGCCAAGGCCGTAGATGTGCGACGATGATGTGAGGTTGAGAAATTCGTAGCCCGTGGTGCCATCCTGGGCGTTGGCCGCCACAGTGCACCCAATCAAGGCTGAAAAAAGTATGATGGAGCGTAATATCTTCATTTTCAGTGATAGGTGGTTTATCAGCGGGAATGCGTTTCCCCACAATAAATCTATATAATAACGATGGATTGGAGTGGCTTATTATAGCGGTTGAAGAATTTTTGCCACAATGTTAAAAATAATTCACATTTTTAATCATTTTGAGGGTGATTTGTAAACAAAGGATAAACAATAATAATCAATGCCAAATTTGGGGCGCGGGGCTTGGCGGTCTCGGATGTAGGGTATATTTTTGCGAGTGTAAAAGGGGAAAATTCCCCCTTTCTTAAATTATGCTTAAATTCTCACATCGCATCGCTTCATTCATCCTCGTTGCTTCCCTAACGTCAATCGCAGTGAACGCTCAGCCGCCGAGTGGTGGCTCGCAACAGCGTCAGCGCACGGTGACGGTCAAGGTCTACGACTGCGAAAACGTTGAGGATCAGCCGTCGTTTCCCGGAGGACAGTGCGAGTTGATACGGTTCATCAACCGCCAGCGCCGCTATCCGTCGGCTGCCTACGACGAGGGGATTCAGGGGCGCGTGCTTGTGAGCTTCGTGGTCAACACCGATGGCTCGCTGTCGCATCTGCGCGTGGTGCGCGGTGTGGAGGAGAGCCTCGACCAGGAGGCGTTGCGTATCGTCAGTGAGATGCCCGCCTGGGAGCCTGGGCGCATCGATAACCGCCCGGTGCCCACCCACTGCCTCCTCCCGATCCCCTTCCGTCGATAACACACATATATATATAATAAGGCACACGAGGTTGAGCCATCCGGCTCGACCTCGTGTGCTGATGGGTAGCTGCTATCCATTATTTGGTGAGGGGGGAGTAGTCGCGCGAGTAGCGCAGGTGCTGCTGCAGGTAGCCTTCGTCATAGCTTACGGTCACATCGGTCACGTTGCCGTCGTTGTCAGTGACGAGTGTATACACGGGGTTGACGAAGCCTTTGTATGGGGCGATCGACAGATGGCTGTAGCGGTCGAGCACTTCCCGGTGGATTTTGGGGTCGACCTTCACGGCGTATTTCTCAACGAGGTCTGCACCGGCCTGGTAGTCACCCTCGCTCTTGATGCGCTGGATTTCGCCAAGGAGTTGGCCGAAGAGCTGGCGCAGAGCTTGGTAATCGTTGATTTTGACGAAGGTTTTGCCGTCGATGTTGACCAGTTCGATCACATTGTCGGGACGACCATGCTCGTAGGCCCATTCGGCGATGAGCTTGCGGTTGCGCATGTGAGCCTCCTCCACATCCTTGCCCGGCTCGATGCGCATCAACTGGGTCATCAGGCCATTGAGGATATATTTGTAGTATTCAGCCTTGTAGGCCTCGGGGTTGTCGAGAAGACCAAGTTCCACGAGTTTTGGGTCGGCGAGATAGTAGAGGGCGAAGAGATCGGCGCGAGTCTCCTCGAGGGTTGAGCCGTGGGCTTTGAGGGCATCGGGGTCAACGCCGGGGAGGAGCTGGCCTGAGCCGTGGCCGAGGCACTCGTGGAGGTCGGTGTGGAGATTGTCGGTAATGAAGAGATATTTGTCCATCAGGTCGCGTGTGGGCTGGTCGATTACAAACTCCTCGTTGAAGCCGTTGCCGTGGCTTGCCTCATCGTAGGCCTGGGTGATGTTTTCGATGGTTACTGACTTCGAACCGTGAGCGGCGCGTATCCAGTTGGCGTTGGGAAGGTTGATGCCGATGGGGGTTGCGGGATATGAGTCGCCGGCAAGTATGGCGGCTGTGATCACCTTGGCGCTGACGCCCTTGACGTGGGGCTTGCGGAAGCGGGGGTCGACGGGCGAGCGGTCCTCAAACCACTGGGCGTTGTCGCTGATCACCTCGGTGCGGTGCGATGCCTCCTGGTTTTTGAAGTTGACGATTGACTCCCATGAGCCGGTCATGCCTAAGGGGTCGCCATAGCTTTCGATAAAGCCGTTGATGAAGTCGACTTGCGAGTCGAGGTCGTCGACCCACAGTATTGAGTATTCGTCGAAGTCCTTGAGGTCACCTGTGCGGTAGTATTTGATCAAGGAGTTGATCACCTGACGCTGGCGGTCGTTCTCGGCAAATTGAGATGCCTTCTCAAGGCTGGCCACAATGCGCTCGATGGCAGGTGAGTAGAGTCCGCCCACCTTGTAGACCTCCTCAGTGATTTTACCATCCTTTTTCACCATGCGGGTGTTGAGGCCATAGGAGATGGGGGTCAGGTCGGTGGTGTCTTTGAGGGCAGCGAAGTAGGCTTCGACCTCGGGCTGGGTTACGCCGGGTCCGTAGAGGTTGTTGGCCGAAGTTAGAATAAGGTCCTCACCTTCGGTCTGGTTGACGCGCTTGGCCATCGTGGCGGGGTTGAAGATCACGTCGAGCAGCACGTCGAGGTTGGCGGGAGCGTCGTCGCCTACCTGGGCCACAAACCACTCCTGAGAGAACTCGGGAGTGAACTTGTCGGTCGAATAATGGTGATGTATGCCGTTGCCAAACTCCACTTGCTTCAGATATTTCTCAAAAGCCTTGTAGTTGGGGTCGGACTTTGATCCGGTGTAGTTGAGGAATGTGGTTTCGAGCAGGTCGCGGATTTCGAGGTTGTAGCGGCCGTTCTGATCCCAAAGGATGTCGCGTCCGGCCAGGGCGGCCTCGGTGAGATGGTAGATGAGCTGTTTCTGCTGCAGTGAGAGATCCTCGAAGCCGGGAACCTTGTAGCGCAGGATCTCGATGTCGGCAAATTGGTCGACCACGTAGTTGAAGTTGTCGTCGTTGGCTTGCACGTTGACTGATGATGTTAATGCCGCGGCGATGAGTGCGCACGACAGGATGTTACGTTTCATTATTATTTTGGGTTATAATGGGTTATTCCACATATAGCACCAGCCCTTTGAGATATTCCCCCTCGGGGTGGTAGATGTTGACGGGATGGTCGGCAGGCTGGGTGAGCTGATAGAGTATCCTCACCTTGCGTCGCGACTGGGCAGCTGCCGAGAACACTGCCAAGCGGAACTGTTCGCGGGTGATGGCCTGAGAGCAGGAGAAGGTGAAGAGTATGCCGCCGCGGGCTATCTTCTTGAAGGCCGCATAGTTGAGGCGCTGGTAGCCGCGGAGTGCGTTGCGTATGGCCCCGCGGTGTTTGGCGAAGGCCGGAGGATCGAGGATGATCAGGTCGTGAGCGCCTTCGTCCATGGCGTCGAGATATTTGAACGCATCTTCGGCCACGGCCCGATGGTGGGAGGCGTCGACGAAGTTGAGGTCGATGTTGGTCTGGGTGAGCTGTATAGCTTTGGCCGATGAGTCGACCGATGTCACAGCCCTGGCACCGCCGGCCATGGCATAGACTGAGAAGCCGCCGGTGTAGCAGAACATATTGAGCACGTTGCGCCCATGGCTGAGCGTGCGCAGCAGCTGGCGGTTGTCGCGCTGGTCAATGAAAAATCCGGTCTTCTGCCCTTTGAGCCAGTCGATATGGAATTTCAGCCCGTTCTCCACGGCCACGTTGGTGCTCAGTCCCCCTATGATATAATCATTGTGTGGGTCGAGTTCGGCCTTGTAGGGGAGGGTGGTCTCCGACTTGTAATAGACATTTTTGACACCTGGGCCGGGGAGGGCTACGAGTTCGCGCGCTATGATGTCGCGGCTGAAGTGCATACCCGGTGAGTGGGCTTGCATCACGGCAGTATCGCCATAGATGTCGACAATGAGTCCGGGGAGGAAGTCACCCTCACCATGCACCAGGCGGTAAGCGTTGTTGTCGTCGCGGGCCAGCCCCAACACTTTGCGCAGTCCCAATGCCTGGCGTAGGCGCGATGCGTAGAATGTGTCGTCGACGGGTGTGTCGTCAAATGTGAGCATCCTCACCATTATCGACCCTATCTGGTAGTGGCCGTGGCCTATCAGGCGGCCGTCGGAGGTCACAACCTGCACCACATCCCCCTCCTCAATCGAGTCGGTAGGTGAAGCGATGGCGCCTGAGAACACCCAGGGGTGGAAGCGGTCGAGCGAGTCCTCTTTGCCGCGTTTGAGTATTATCTTTTCCATATACTATTATCAGAAGTTGATGCCCACGGCTCGGAGTATGTCAAGGCCGTTGGCGTAGAGCAGGAGGGCGAGTAGGAAGAACATGCCGGTCATCTGCGCATATTCAAGGAATTTGTCGGAAGGCTTGCGACGCGTGATCATCTCCCAGAGGGTGAACATCACATGACCGCCGTCAAGCGCCGGTATGGGTATGATATTCATGAAGGCGAGGATTACCGACAGGAAAGCTGTCATCTCCCAGAATGTAAGCCAGTTCCAGCGGTTGGGGAACATGTTGCCTATAGCTCCGAAGCCACCCATGCTTGTGGCTCCATCCTTGGTGAAGAGGTATTTGAGCGAGCCCACGTAGGTAGTTAGGCGGTTCATGCCCTTGTCCACGCCCTTGGGCACTGATTCCCAAAGCGAGTAGTCGACCACGGTCACGGGATAGATTTCGGTGGGAGATGTAAGCTCGATGCCTACCTTGCCATTGTCGTTGGGGGTGATGGGGAGCGTCACCTCCTTACCGTCGCGCACCACGGTGATGTCGGTTGCCTTACCCTTGTGGGCCAGTAGCTGCTCGGCAAATTCGGTGTAGGCCGGGGTCGACAC
The DNA here is from genome assembly GCA_964628905.1 of uncultured Muribaculaceae bacterium. Classification (GTDB taxonomy): domain Bacteria; phylum Bacteroidota; class Bacteroidia; order Bacteroidales; family Muribaculaceae; genus JAJPXC01. Next base: position 80,974 of record CAZVNS010000002.1, read on the forward strand.
GCCGCCGACGGCTATCACCGAGTCGCCGGCCTCCATGCCCGCCTTCTGGGCGGCTCCACCTTGCACGCTCTTCACCACTACGGGGAAGCGTGGTGAGAGGAACCATTTGTCCTTCTCCATCTTGAGCACGAAGTTCTCGGGGATGGCTATATCTACTGTGCCGCTATCGCCGCGGAGCACTGTCACGCTCTTAGCCTCAAGCATCTTTAGGATGGCATCGTCCTCAATCGCCTTCAGGGGCTGGCCGTCGGCCATAAGGGGGATGTCGCCGTTGCGGAAACCGATGGTCTGGGCCGTGGGTGAGAAGTCGTAGCCCGCCTTGTTGTCGCGGAATTCGATCACCTTTTCACCCCAATAGAAGGCGATGCCGGCGTAGATGATGATGGCCAGGATGAAGTTGAACAATACGCCGCCAACCATCACCAGCAGGCGCTGCCATGCGGGCTTTGAGCGGAATTCGTCGGGCTTGGCAGGCTGGGCCATCTGTTCCTTGTCCATCGACTCGTCGATCATGCCGGCTATCTTGCAGTAGCCGCCAAGGGGGAGCCAGCCGATGCCGTACTCGGTGTCGCGCCATGTGGGGCGCTCCGAGCCGTCGGGGTTGAGCTTGGGATGCTTGGCCTTCTTCGGTTTCCACTTGCACAGCGAGAACCAAGGGTTGAAGAAGAGGTAGAACTTCTCAACCTTGATGCCAAACACGCGGGCGAAGAAATAGTGACCCAGCTCATGGATTACCACAAGCAACGACAGCGATAATATAAGTTGTAAGGCTTTGATCCAGAATGTTTCCAAGGGTGTGTGGGGTTAAAGGTTTTTGTTACAGATGATTTCTTCGGCCAGGGAGCGCGTCAGTGAGTTGGTGGCCACATAGTCGTCGTAGGTGGGCGATGCGATATGGTCCACACGCTCCAGGCAGTCGGTAATAGTAGTGTAGATGTCGCCAAAGCCTATGCGGCCCTGACGGAAGGAGGCGTTGGCCACCTCGTTGGCGGCGTTGATCACGCAAGCGGTGTTGCCGCCGCGCCCCAGGGCGTAGTGCCCCAAGGTGATGCAGGGGAAGCGGTCGGTGTCAGGCTCCTCAAAGGTGAGCTGGGACATATCCTTGAATGTCAGGCCCGGGTCGGAAGTCTCCAGGCGTGTGGCGTCGCCAAGGGCGTAGCGTATGGGCAGACGCATGTCGGGCACGCCGAGCTGAGCCTTGACAGCACCGTCGACCATCTCCACCATTGAGTGAACTATCGACTGCGGGTGCACTACAGCTGTAATCCGCTTAGGTTCAATGTCAAAGAGCCAGTGTGCCTCGATGATTTCGAATGCTTTGTTGAGCATCGTGGCCGAGTCAATTGTGATTTTGGCGCCCATTGACCAGTTGGGGTGATGGAGGGCGTCGGCCACAGTGACCCGGCTAAGCTGTTCGGCGGGGGTGTTGCGGAAGGGGCCGCCGGATGCAGTGATGATCAGGCGGCGCACCTTGTCAGGGTGCTCACCCTGAAGGCATTGGTATATGGCTGAGTGCTCTGAGTCGACGGGTATCACCGTCGACCATGACTTCGACAGCTCTTGGGTGACCAAATCGCCGGCCACCACGAGGGTCTCCTTGTTGGCAAGGGCTATATCCTTGGCGGCACGGATGGCGCGGAGTGTGGGGGCGAGGCCGCTGTAGCCCACGGTGGCGGTAACCACGGTGTCGAAGCAGTCGAGCTCCATGGCGTCGGCTATGGCGTCAGCTCCGGCAGCGGTGTTGATGCCCAAGGGGGCGAGGGCGTCGCGCAACTGGCTGTAGCGGCTCTCGTCGGCGATGATGGCCCACTCAGGCTTGTGCCTGATGGCCTGCTCGATCAGAGCGTCAACCTTGCTGCCGGCAATCAACACGCTGGCTGTGAAGCGGTCGGGGTATTGGGAGATTATGTCGAGCGTCTGGGTGCCGATAGAGCCGGTGGAGCCCAGCACTGCAATTTTCTTCATGCGTGATGCGATTGGTATAGTTTAGCGCGCAAAGGTACAAAAAATTCGCGAAACTCCCACTCGACATCCCTCGACATCCCTCGACATCCCTCGATTTAAGCCGATTTAAGTCGATTTAAGTCGATTTAAATCGAATGAAATCGACCTAAATCGAGAATAATTCGGGGCTTCGATGTCAGTGGGATTAGAGGAGGCCGAGGTCCTCGGGAGAGAGTATGCGCTTGATGCCGATGTAACGGCTGCTGTAGTAGGCGTCGCCAAGGGTGTCGATGCGCACTCCGCGGCTGGTGGAGGCGTGGATAAAGCTGATGGCCCCGGTCAGGGGGTTGACCTCGGTGATGATGCCCACATGGCCCACGGTCTTGCCGGAGCGGCGGCCGCTGAAGAAAATCAGGTCGCCGGGCTGTGCGTCGCTGCGGCTCACCTTCTCACCCTGGGTGTACTGGCTGCGCGAGTCGCGGAGCAGGTCGTAGCCGAACTGGTGGAACACGTAGCTCGTGAAACCTGAGCAGTCGAAGCTCTTGGGCCCGGCGGTGCCGCGGCGGTAGGGACGGCCTATGTATTTCTTGGCGTAGGCGAGCAGGTCGGTTGCCACGATATCCTGCTGCGCCTTTTGCATCAGGGCGTGGGCATTGATTTTGGCGCTGATTGCCGCTGCGTATTGCTCGTTGTCCAACTCATCCTGACCCACTGTCACCGCTTTGGCCGCCGCGTGGGCGTGCTGAGCAGCTGCCGGCATTGCGGATGCCAGCAGCAGAGCGACGAAAATGAGTAGGATGCGGTTTATTTTCATGTGATTGTTAAGGTGAAACGCATAGATTGTGCGCCTTTACAATCACAAAGATACCGATTTTAACATTTCGCTCCAAACCGCTATGGGGTGAAAGTGCCGATATTTAAGTGAAATTAACCCTAAATTTTAACAATTGCGGTAAAATTCACAACTGTTGTGATTATCGTTACAGAATGTTAAAATCACCCCACAAGTAGGGTCGCACCCTGGTTCGTCCGCAGTTCAGTGTCTTGACTCTCAGGCTTGTCCGAGGAGAGCTTTGAGGGCGTCCTCGACGCGTGCGGCTTCGATGACCTGGATTTTGTAGCGGCGGCGGTCCACCCCCTTGAGGTTGCCGCGGGGGATGATGATATGAGTCATGCCCAACTTCTCAGCCTCGGAGATGCGCTGCTCGATGCGGGTCACGGGGCGTATCTCGCCCGAAAGCCCCACCTCGGCGGTCATGCAATACCCCTGGGGGATGGCGGTGTCGATGTTGGATGAGAAGATGGCGCCGATCACAGCTAAGTCGAGCGCCGGATCGTTGACCTTGATGCCTCCTGCGATGTTGAGGAACACATCCTTCTGGGCCAGCTTGAAGCCCACGCGCTTCTCAAGCACGGCAAGTAGCATGTTCATGCGCTTGGAGTCGAAGCCGGTGACCGATCGCTGGGGGGTGCCGTAGGCCGCGGAACTTACCAGTGCCTGAGCCTCAATCAACAGCGGGCGTATACCCTCCATGGTCACGCCGATGGCTATGCCCGACAGTTGTTCACCTTCATGGGTGAGCAGCAGTTGCGAGGGGTTGTCAACCTCGCGGAGGCCTCGCTGACACATCTCGTAGATGCCCAACTCCGAGGTGCTTCCGAAGCGGTTTTTGATTGATCGCAGCAGGCGGTACATATATTGACGGTCACCCTCGAATTGCAACACGGCGTCGACGATATGCTCCAGCACCTTGGGTCCGGCAATGCTCCCCTCTTTGGTGATATGGCCGATAAGTATCACGGGCACGTTCGACGACTTGGCGTAGCGAAGCAGCTGGGCGGCACATTCGCGCACCTGTCCGACCGAACCTGCCGACGACTCTAAGGCGTCGGAGGCGATGGTCTGTATGGAGTCGACGATGAGTAGTTCGGGTTGTAGCGCCTCGATATGAGCCATGATGTTTTCGAGCGATGTCTCAGTGACGATGTAGCAGTTGTCGCTTGGGCGGCCCAGGCGGTCGGCGCGCATCTTGAGTTGTGCTGCGCTCTCCTCCCCCGACACATATAATATGCGGCGCGACTTGATTGACAGTACGTTTTGCAGCACTAACGTCGATTTGCCTATGCCCGGCTCACCCCCGATGAGCACCATCGAGCCGGCCACGAGTCCCCCGCCAAGCACGCGGTTGAGTTCCTCTGAGGGCATGTGGATGCGCTGCTCCTGTGAGGCTTCAATCTGCGATACGGGCACGGCTTTCGACATTTGCGACGAGCGTCCGCCGATGAGTTTGGCGGCGGAATTGTTGGAGCGTCCGGCGCCGGTGACGGTGCGCTCCTCGACCATCGAGTTCCACGAACCGCAGGCCGGGCAGCGTCCTTCCCATTTGGGCGACTCGTTGCCACAGACGTTGCAAAACCAGGCTGTCTTAACTTTTGGGGACATGGGGGTAGGGTTTTTAGATTTTTTAGAGTTTTTAGAGTTGCGCCCTGCGGGCGCTCTGCTCTTGATTTTGTTTTCCGCATGCCAGCGAGCGCAGCGAGACGGCTTGCGGTTATATAGAGGGTCGCCCGGCGGGCTTTTAGCTTTTAAGGACTTTTAGGTCGTTAAGGACTTTTAGGTCATTAAGGTCGTTAAGGACTTTAAGGTCGTTAAGGATTAAGGGTGCGCCGGCGGAATTCAGCAACGGTGATGGCTGCGGCCACACCCACGTTGAGCGACTCCACAGTGTCGGCCGTGGCGGGGTAGGGGGGTATCAGCAGCCGCTGAGTCACCAGGCGCCCTACGGTGGGGGATATGCCGTTGGCCTCGTTGCCCATCACTATCACACCGTTGGTGGTCAGAGGCGCATCGTAGAGAATATCACCGTCGAGGTGTGTGCCGTAAATCGGAGCCTTGATCTGCGAAAGTGTGCTGTTGAGGTCGAGATAGTGCACGGCCACACGCCCGATAGCTCCCATCGTGGCTTGCACCACCTTGGGGTTGAACACGTCGACAGTGTCGACCGAGCAGAGTATGTGCTTGATGCCAAACCAGTCAGCGAGCCTGACGATGGTGCCCATGTTGCCGGGATCGCGGACGCTGTCAAGGGCGAGCACCAGTTCGGTCGAGGGTGTGGTGGGGTCGAAGGTCGGCTGGGGGATGTCGAACACCGCGATTACCGGCTGCGGCGACTGCTGTTGCGACATCTTCTTGATTTGCTGAGGGGTAGCTGTGTTGACCTCGTTGGCTAAGAGCTGTTGCAGCGGGTGCTCGGCCAGCCACTCCTCGGTGGCGATCAGCCGGCGGCATTGCAGCAGCGGCAGCAGCTCCACCACACACCGCGTACCCTCAGCCGCGAACAGCCCCAGCTCCCTCCGGTGCTTTACCGCCCCGAGCGAGCCCACAGTCTTGATGGTGTTGTTGGTCAGCATTACGTTTTTTTAAGGGACAAATGTACGGAAAAGTTTGTAAATTTGCGTAATCATTGAAAAATTCAGATGCAAATACACACACGACTTATAGCAATCTTATCAGCGGCTCTATTCTCCCTGGGCTGCCTCGCCTCACAAGTGGGGTCGCACCCAGGTGCGTCCGCGGTGCAAGAGCAATCCCAAGAACAGTCCCCTGTGCTCGATGTGCGCAGCCGCCATATCGCCGACCGATATAAATCGTTGGCTAAAAAGCGTATTCGCACGGCGTCGGCAGATGAGCCGGAGCAGGTAGTGTATATGCCAGCGGTGCTTAGGCTCGACCCCGGAACCACTGTGGCGGACCTTGAGGAGATGGGCGTCAAGGTGATGCGACAGCGCTTAAACCTGGTGCTTGCGTTCGTCCCCACCGACCGTATCGACCAGCTTGTCACCTTCTCCGGCATCAACCGCATGAGCCTGTCGGAGCCTAACCTCCCGGCCCTCGACCGCGCGCTCCCATTCTGTCAGACCGACCAGCTGATCGGCCTCGCTCCGGGGATGCCGCGCAGTTGGAGCGGCAAAGGTGTGGTGGTGGGTCTGACCGACATCGGTATCGACCCTTGGCATCCCAACTTTATCGCCCCCGACGGTGAGCCGCGAGTGAAGCGGTTTGTGACATATCGCGACACCCTCGGCGTGCGCTCCATAGCCACCCCCGCCGAACCGGCGGCTTTAGTGAGTGATAACTCCGACGAATGGCACGGCACCCACGTGCTCGGTATCCTCGCCGGTGGATACACCGGCACTCCCTACCGCGGCATCGCCTCCGAAGCCGAGATTGTGGCCACGGCCAGCATGCTCACCGATGCCTGCATACTCGATGGCATCGAGGAGGTGATCGACTACGCCCGAGAGCAGGGTAAGCCCGCTGTCGTGAATATGTCGGTAGGCTCCTACACCGGTCCCCACGACGGCACCACGCTGTTCAACCAATATCTCGACCTGATGGGCCGCGAGGCGATAATCGTGATGTCGGCCGGCAACGAAGGGGAGTCGAAGATCTACTTCAACCACCGCTTCTCCACTGACGAACCCCGCAAGTCGGTGTGCGTCACCGACCACAAGTGGTATAACTGCCAACGCAACTATGGCTCAACCGACTTTTGGAGCCGTGATGAGCGCGAATTCAAGATGGCCTTGGAGGTTCGCGACATGTCCGACTACTCGATGGTGGCCTCCTTCCCCATGGTGGGAGGCCCCGACAGCCGCGAGTGGGAGATAGCCTCGCCGGGCTACGCGACCACCAATGATGCGGTGCATAGCGATGTGTTCGACCGCTATTACCGCGGCTACTTTCGGCTGTCAGCCGGAGTCGACCCCGACAACGGTCGCTTCCATATCTATACCTCGATGGACCTGAGTTGCACCGACCTCCTTGGCGAGATGGGGCGCTACTTCGTCACACTCACCATCGCGGGTGACCCCGGAGTTGAGGTCGACGCCTATGCCGATGCCTACCAGGTGGAGTTCAACCACGGTGGCACGAGCCGCTTTGCCCAGGCCGGAGCCGACCGGTCGATAAGCGACATAGCCTGCGGGCACAACGTGATAGTGGTGGGGGCCGCCACATCGCGCAACACCGCCCCCACCTTGGCCGGCCCGCTGCTCGACTACACCCGCTACAACGAGGGTGAGGTTGCTCCATGGTCGAGTTATGGTGTGCTCGACGATGGACGCTCATTGCCGCACATTGCCGCGCCTGGCGGTTTCCTGATATCGTCTGTGTCGGGTGAGTATGTGAGGGCGCACCCTGAGGATGAGGGCCTGATGTCGTACAAAACCACCGTCAATGGCCGCGACGCATGGTGGATATGCGAGGGAGGCACGTCGATGTCGGCCCCCTACGTGGCCGGAGTGATAGCCCTGCTGCTTGAGCAGGATCCCACGCTCGACGTTGAGCAAGTGCGCGGGCTGCTGATGTCGACTGCCGACAGCGATATGGCTGATGCCGCCGACATACGTTGGGGAGCCGGGAGGCTCAACGCCCCGGCGGCTATGCGCGAACTGTTAAAGCTTAATGGCGTGGCCGATGTGGCCGCTGACCGCGAGCCGATGATTGATGTGAGCTTTGAGCCTGGCCGGATTGTGATACTTGCCGCCGACTCGGCCCGTGGCGAGGTGGCGGTTTACGCCATCGACGGACGCCCTATGCTTCAGACCACTATCAGTGGCCCCCGCACCGAAATCGCTACCGAGTCGTTCCCCGCCGGCGTCTACCTGCTCCGCACCCCCACCTCCACCCACAAGTTCCACAAATGACATCCCCTCCGCGGACGCACCAGGGTGTGTCCGCGAATATGGGGTGCGTCAGATGGGGCGGGGTTATTGGAGGAAGCGGTGGTAGAGGTAGGCGTCGCGGTACTCGCGGCCTACGCGGAGCCATGAGCGCAGATGCCCCTCGATGGCGTAGCCCCGGCGCTCGAACAGGGCGCGGCTGGCGGCGTTATCTGCGGGGATGATGGCCCAAAGTTGGTGCATGCCTAAGAGGTTGCGGCTATATGAGGCGAGGAGCTCAAGAGCGGCGCTACCTACGCCGAGGCGCTGATGGGCGATGTCGACCATGATGCCTACCTGGCCGCGGCGGTTGACGGGGTCGAAGTTGGTGATGTCGACCATGCCTAACGGCTCGCGCGATTGGGTGTCGGTGATCATCAGTCGCAGTTCGCCGCTGGCGTAGGGGTCGGCGGTGTAGCCGGCGATATAGTCCCACACTTGTTTGCGAGAGAAGGGAGCTGCGGCAGAGCCGCTGAGCCATAGGCGGGAGTCGTTCTCCCAGCGGTAGATGGTGTCGATGTCGGTGGGCTCGAGGGCTCGGAGTGTAACGCGGTCGTTGGTGAGCATGGTGAGGGTAGTTAGGTGGCGGTGAAGGGGGTACGGTTGAGTAGGGAGCGGCCGAGGGTGATCTCGTCGGTGTATTCGATGTCGTTGCCCACGGCCACGCCGCGAGCCAGCTGGGTGACCAGCACACCGGTGTCGCACAGGCGGCGGTAGAGGTAGAAGCTCGTGGTCTCACCCTCGATGGTGGCGCCGAGGGCGAGTATCACCTCGCGAACCTGGCCCGAGCGCACGCGGTTTATCAGCGAGTCAATCTCAAGCTGGTCAGGGCCTACGCCATCCATCGGTGCGATGACACCGCCGAGCACGTGGTATACGCCGTCGAACTGGCGCGTGCGCTCGAAGATGAGCACATCCTTGACATTCTCGACCACACACACCGTGGAGTGGTCGCGGCGGTCGTCGGAGCAGATAGGGCACACGTCTTCCTGCGAGATGTTGTGGCACACGCGGCAATATTTGATGCCGCGGCGCATGTCGATCAGCGACTGCCCCAGGCCCACGGCCACCGACTCCTCCTGGCGCAGCAGGTGGAGCGCCAGACGCAGGGCCGTCTTGCGCCCGATGCCGGGGAGGCGCGACAGTTCGGTGACGGCTCCTTCGAGCAATGCGGATTCAAATTCACGTTCCATACCACAAAATTACGATTTTCGACGCTAATTAGCACTTAGGGCGCAGATATTAACAATAATTAAGTAGCGTGTACGAAATTTCAACCTTATCTTTGCGCTAACCTTATTTCAACCCAACAACTACACCCATTATCACAAAAAAAACATATAAAACACAGTATAACATGAAAAAATCTCTACTCAGCCTGCTGGCTGCCGTGATCGCCCTGCCCGTGGGCGCCGAGACCCTTGAGCTCAACGGCAAGCAGCACGAAATCGAGGAGCTGATCAGCCGCACCGTAGGTCCCGGTATCACCTACAAGCGCATCCGCTCCAACACATATCCACTCAATATCAATCTGATAATGATGGATGTGACCAACCCCTACAACAAGATGCAGACCACCACTGCCAACGAGTCGTCGCAAGGCACTGAGTTGCTTGTGAAGCAAGCTGCCCGGCAGACCACCGACCAGATGCGCCCCATAGCCGGCGCCAACGGCAATTTCTGGTGCGTCAACACCCAGGAGCCCTACAGCCCCTCGCTGGTGGGTATCTGCTACGGAGGTCACGGCAAGAACGGTGAAATGATCACCGAGACCAACAACACCAACGATGAGTGGAACGGCGGCTGGAAGCACACCGGTATCGTCGGTATCTCACCCGACCGTCAGCTCTACGCCGGCCACTACTTCTTCAAAGGCTACGTCAAAGGTGCCACACTCCCCCAAACCCGCCAAATCAACCAGATCAACAAGGTGGTGCGTGATGAGGAAATCGGCCTGTACAACAGCTTCTACGGCAATACCAAAGCCTTCCGCCCCGTCGACCAACAAGCCAACGACAATGGTGTGCAGGAGTTCGTGGCCGTCCACAACGTTTCCACCGAGGTACTCTGCGACTTCGCCGAGGGCCAGGAGTGGAAGATCGGCGAAAAGGTGACTATGATCGTCAAGGAGGTTCGCCCCAACGCCGGTGAAGGCACCCTCGGCAACTACGCCTGCGCCCTGGTAGGTCGCGGCGCACGCGCCACCGAGCTCGCCGAGCTTAATGTTGGCGACGAGATCACCGTGGAGACCAACTACTACTATCAGACCACCGATGAGGCCGGCGAGACCACCGACCACAAAATCAAGCTCGACAACTTCATCGCCGGCAACGCCACTGTGATGATCGACGGCGAGCTGACAAAGTATAACACCTCCGAGACCTACAACTCGCAGGTATATTCACGCACCGGCTACGGTAAGTCGGCCGACGGCAAGACCCTCTACATCATGGTGATCGACAAGTCGAACGACCCCGTCTACGGCAATTCGGCAGGCTGTCCCACCAGCGTGATGTGCGCCCTGGCCAAGCACTACGGCTGCTCCGACATGGTCAACTTCGACGCCGGCGGCTCAGCTATGATGTACCTCGACGGCGCGATCATCAACCGTACCACCGAGGGCACCCCGCGCGCCGTGTCCAACGGTATGCTCTGCTACTCAATCGCCCCCAAGGACGACAAGGTGGCCCGTCTGGCATTTGACGACATCACCCTCCAGGCTCCCCCATACTCAACCTTCCAGCCCCGCATCATCGCCTACAACCAGTACGACGACGTGATCTCTTACGACTTCCACGGCTTCGAGCTCAGCTGCGATCCCGCACTCGGCACATGCCAGGGTGAGGAATTCGTGGCCGGGGGCAACGCTACAACAATGCCCCTTACCGCCACCTACGAGGGTGTGTCAGTGTCGAAGGATATGACCATTGTCGACGCCAACGTCGCCATCCGCATCCACAACCTGCTCATTGACTCAGCCAAGGAATACCCCATCGAGGTGACCGCCGCTATCGGCGCCAACACCTATGCCTACAACCCCGCCGCCATCGAGTGGACCATCGAGGATCCCAACATTGTTGGCATCGACGCCAACGGCGTGCTTAAGGGCACTACCGAGGGTACAACCAAGGTCACCGGCAAGATTGGCACCTATGTCGACGAGATGAACGTCACCGTCGAGATCGCTTCTGACAAATACATGGCCCTGACCGACAACGATGGTTGGAAGCTCACCAACACCGGCGTCACCGACTCATCGATGGCCGCCGACGGCACCGTCAGCTACACCTTCGGTGTCAACTCGCGCAGCGGCTCGGCCCTGAAGGTGGCTAAGACAGCGCCTTTCTACTCAATCCCCGACAAGATTTGGCTCACATTCCAGAGCACAGTGCCCGTTGACGAGATCGTGGCCGATATCCGCGAAGCCGGCAACAACCGCGCAAACAACGTGACCCTCACTAACTCAGGCGAAAGCTTCGCCGCCGATCAGGAGTATCGCATCGAGATCCCCATGACCGACATCGTTGAGGATCCCTCCGACCTGATCAACTACCCCCTTACACTCAACTCGATCAACTTCAAGTTCCCCAAGGACGACACCCTGACCGGAACAGCCCAGACCTTGAAGCTCACATCCATCGAGGGTGAGTACGCCTCCAACACCGGCGTTGAGGCCGTAAGCGTTACCGACTCAAAGGCTTACGCCACGGTTTACCCCAACCCCGTGACCGACGGCATCGTCACCGTAAGTGCTTCAAGCTACATCAACCAGGTAGCAATCTACACCGTTAGTGGATCCCTGATGGGTCGCTATCCCGTAGGCGACCACCAGGCTACACTCAACGTGGGCAGCCTCAACTCAGGCCTCTACATCGTGGCCATCCAGACCGCCGACGGCGTGAAGACCACCCGCCTTATTGTGAAGTAATTTTGCGAAAATCTTTTGATTCATCACACACATGCACGAATACCTGCGAAATAAAATTGCCAACTCTGAGCTGTTGCAGCGCCTGATCTACACCCCCTCACCGCAGTGGGTGATACTGATGCTCGACATGCTTATCGTGGCTCTGAGTTGCACTATCACATTCACGTTCAGCCCCGTTCACGGTTCGGAGCCCAACCTCCACTGGCTTGCGTCGCCGGCCAGCATCACCGTTGTGATACTCTTCATCTACCTGATCACCAGTAAGCTGATGCATAGCAGTGAGTACATCGTCAGGATGTCGATGATAGTCGACCTGTATAGGCTGACGCTGATGGTGTCGATGGCCTCGGTGGAGCTTGTGGTGCTGTCGCTTGCCGTCAATGCCGCTACGGGATTGCTGTATATACGCGTGTGGAATATATTCATTGTGGGGATGATGTCGTTCACGATGATGATGGTGATGAGGCTCGTTGTGAAGTTTGCCTATGCGCGAGTAATCTCCACCAACAGGCTCCGCGAGCGCGTGATAGTGCTCGGCTCCAACATCAACTCCTTTGCCATAGCCAACGCCCTGCGAAGCGAGGAAAATGGCCGCTTCTTCCCGGTGGCGCTCCTGAGCCTGACCAACATTGGTGACCATAAGATTGATAATCTCCCCATAGTGCCATTCGATCAGAATAAAGTCAAAGAGGTGTTTGAGAAATACCGCTGCAGCACACTGATTTTCCTCCCCAACCAGCAGGAATTTGTGCGTACGGTGCTTGCCAACGTACTGCTCGACAACAATATCAAGCTACTGCTGCTCAACCAAGTGGAGGAGATAGAGATGAAGGTGGATGAGGACTCACCCCGACTCTCACCCCATGTGCGCCCGATCGATATCGAGGACCTGCTTGGCCGCGAGCAGATTAAGACCGACAACATGCGCATCCATGAGCTAATCGCCGGCCAGGTGGTGATGATTACCGGAGCCGCGGGATCAATCGGGTCGGAGATTGTGCGCCAGGTCGCCCGCCTGAAGGCGTGCGACATAGTGCTCGTTGATCAAGCCGAGACCCCGATGCACGACATGCAGCTCGAGATGGAGGCCACATTCCCCGACATCAGGATACACCTGTTTGTGGGCGACGTCACCAATCCGGTGCGTATGGAGCGCGCCTTCGTCAAGTACAGACCCCGTTATGTGTTCCACGCAGCCGCCTACAAGCATGTGCCAATGATGGAGCGCAACCCCACCGAGGCAATCCTCACTAACGTGTTCGGCACAAAAAATATAGCTGACCTCTCGGTGAAGTACGGCGTGGAGAAGTTTGTGATGATATCCACCGACAAGGCCGTCAACCCCACCAACATAATGGGGGCATCGAAGCGCATCGCCGAAATCTACGTGCAGTCGCTCTTCTTCCTCCGCCGGCAATATCACGACGGCTCGACAACCCAGTTTATCACCACCCGATTTGGCAACGTGTTAGGCTCAAACGGTTCGGTGATACCGCTGTTCCGCCGCCAGATTGAGGCCGGAGGGCCCGTGACTGTGACCCATCGCGACGTCAGACGCTACTTCATGACCATCCCCGAGGCATGCTCGCTCGTGCTCGAAGCCGGATGCATGGGACGCGGCGGTGAAATCTACATATTCGACATGGGCAAGTCGGTGAAGATCTACGACCTCGCCTGCCGCATGATCTCGCTCGCCGGACTCCGCGTGGGTGAGGATATCAAGATAGTGGAGACCGGATTGCGTCCCGGAGAGAAACTGTATGAGGAGCTGCTCAACGACAAGGAGCGCACCATACCCACTCACCACAAGAAGATTATGGTGGCCAAGGTGCGCACCTATGACTATATCGACGTGATGAACCATCTGACTGTGCTCCGCGAGGCCATCGACACGTGCGACACACACCGGCTGGTGGCCGAGATGAAGCATATCGTGCCCGAATATCATTCGCAAAACTCCAAGTATGAGGCTATCGACCGCGAAATCCTGGAGGAGGACGCTCCCGACATCCTCACCGAAGACAAACCCGCAACCGCCTGATTATGGTAAAGCATATAGTGACATTCAAACTCAAGGGCACTGCAGCCGAACGCCGCGATGCCAGCATGAAATTTAAGGAAGCACTGGAAGCGCTCCCCGCTCAGATTGACTGCCTTCAGTCGATAGAGGTGGGACTCAACGAAAATCCGACTGAGGACTGGGACGTGGTGCTCACAGCCGTTGTACCCACGATGGCCGATGTGGCAGTCTATGCCAAACACCCCGCCCATGTGGCAGCCGCCGCGATCGTGGGGCCCCTGAAGGAGTCGCGCGCTTGTGTCGACTACGAGTTGATGTGACGAAACAGCGAGCGGTACCCCTTGCGCGACCCGTAGCACGTCCGTTGGTCTGACTTGTTGACCACTGTATCGGCGTATTTGTCGGCCGGTATCAGCTTATAGCCCTTGCGGTTAAGTTTAAGGATATTGCGGCGGTCGCTCAGAGTGGCTGCCGCAATAAGATTTAGCCCGAAGTCGCTGTCGAGGTTGAGCAGCAAGTTGAATGCCACGTTGAGCACTGTGGCGCACAGTCTGATGGCCCCCTTAAACCGGTGAGTCCAACGGTTATAAGTGTGCTTCATGCGCCACCAACGGCGGCTCAGCTTCTTGATATGATGCGATGGAGATCCCATCAGGTGTGGTCAGTTACGGAGTGCAATAGTTTGTTACGCTGTAGTAATAACACCCGATGGGGCTGTTTCGTTTAGGCGCTTATTGATATAAGCGCTCGCGGGCGGCGGCCACACGCTCGTCGGTGATGTAGTCGTCGTAGTCCATCATCTTGTCGATGATGCCGTTGGGTGTGAGCTCGATAATGCGGTTGGCCACGGTCTGGATGAACTCATGGTCGTGCGAGGCGAAGAGCAAGTTGCCCTTGAAGCCCTGCAGGGTGTTGTTGAACGCCTGTATCGACTCCAGGTCGAGGTGGTTGGTGGGGGAGTCGAGCACCAGTGTGTTGGCGTTTTTCATCATCATGCGGGCGATCATGCAGCGCATCTTCTCGCCGCCGGAGAGCACCGACGCCTTTTTGAGCACCTCCTCGCCGGAGAACAGCATCTTGCCCAAAAATCCCTTGAGGTATATCTCGCTGGAGTCGTCGCTGAACTGGCAGAGCCAGTCTACGAGGTTGAGGTCGGTGTTGAAGAATTGGGAGTTGTCCAGGGGCAGGTAGGCTGTGGTGATTGTCTGCCCCCAGTCATACTGGCCGGCATCAGCCTTGCGGTTGCCGGTGATTATCTCAAACAGGGCGGTCATCGCACGCGGGTCGTGGCTGAGGAAGGCGATCTTGTCACCTTTCTCCACTTGGAAGTTGACATCCTTGAAGAGCGGCTCGCCATCGACTGATGCTGTCAACCCCCTGACTTCAAGTATCTTGTTGCCGGGTTCGCGCTCGGGGGTGAAGATGATGCCAGGGTAGCGGCGCGATGAGGGCTGTATCTCCTCGACGTTGAGTTTCTCAAGCATCTTCTTGCGCGAGGTGGTCTGCTTCGATTTGGCCACGTTGGCGCTGAAGCGCTGGATGAATTCCAGGAGCTCCTTGCGCTTCTCCTCAGCCTTCTTGTTCTGCTGTTGCTGTTGGCGCAGAGCGAGTTGCGACGACTCGTACCAGTAGCTGTAGTTGCCGGCGAAGAGCTGCACCTTGTTGTAGTCGATGTCGAGGGTGTGGGTGCACACTGAGTCGAGGAAGTGGCGGTCGTGGCTGACGACGAGCACGGTGTTCTCAAATTTCGACAGATGGTCCTCGAGCCATGCCACGGTCTCGAGGTCGAGGTCGTTGGTAGGCTCGTCGAGCAGTAGGTTGTCGGGGTTGCCGAAGAGTGCTTTGGCAAGGAGCACGCGCACCTTCTCGTTTCCGCTCATGTCCTTCATCAGCATGTAGTGGCGGCCCTCCTTGATGCCAAGGCCGCTGAGCAGGGCGGCGGCATCGCTCTCGGCGTTCCACCCCTCGAGTTCGGCGAATTTCTCCTCCAATTCGGCGGCTCGCACTCCATCGGCGTCGGAGAAGTCGGGCTTGGCATAGAGAGCGTCCTTCTCCTGCATTATATCCCACAACACGGTGTGTCCGCGGAGCACTGTGTCCATCACCGTGCACTCGTCGAACTCGAAGTGGTCCTGGCTCAACACGCTCATGCGCTCGCCGGGGCCTTGGGTCACAGTGCCGTGGGTGGGTGAGAGCTGGTTGGAGAGGATGCGCATCAGAGTCGACTTGCCCGCCCCGTTGGCGCCGATGATGCCGTAGCAATTGCCGGGGGTGAACTTCAAATTAACATCCTGAAACAAAACTCTTTTACCAAATTGTATGCCTAAATTGTTGACTGCTATCATATCTGTTCTAAAAATTGTGCCTGCATTTTTCGGATTGGGCTTAACATAGCGGCATCCAACATTTCGTTTTTTCGGGTGCGAAGTTACAAAAAAATTGCGAAGTAAACAGTATATTTGCATCCAGCGTTACATATAAAATAGACTACTTATTTATGGCACAGGAATGGACACGCAAAAACACTGAATTGGTGCTTGCCCGGACTTTCTCCAACGAACAGGAAGCATATTTGGCCAAGACCTTTCTCGCCGACCATGGCATCGAGGCGATAATCGACAACGGCATCTTCGCCCAGCTCCTCCCCATAGGCTTCAACTCCATCGGTGGCTACCGCCTCGTGGTGCGCGAGTGCGACCTCGATGAAGCTATCCGCCTGATCGACTCCATGCACCTCGGAGGAGGTTGATGAAAGTTGATAAATCATAAATAGAAACGCCTCTCAACTCGCCGAAATTCATTATCTTTGTAGGTTGAATTTTGGAGATGAACGTGGTACGCATATACAAGATTGCGCGCGCTGTGATAGTGTCGCTCCTGGTGCTGACGATAATGGCGCCGGTGTCGGTATATGTGGCTGTGTCATTGCCGTTTGTGCAGGACAAGATATGCCATGCAGCTGAGCATGAGCTGTCAAAGGCTTTAGGTGTGCCTGTGAGCATCGGTAAGGTGGAGATAATTCCCCCTAATCAAGTGGTAGTGAGCGATGCCAAGCTCCTCACACCCCGGGGCGACACCATTGCCAATATCGGGCGACTTGCCGGCGGCATCAACTTGGGGCGCCTGATTATCGACCGCAAAGTGGTGGTGGGCTACGCCGCCGTGAGCAAGATGGATGCCCGGATATGGCGCGACTCCTTGGGGGCGCGGCTCAACATCCAGCCTATCATCGACGCCATATCCTCTAAAGATAAGAGCAAACCGAAATCAGCTATCGACCTGACATTCAACACGGTGATAATACGCCAGAGCCGGGTGAGCTACGATGTGCTCGACCGTCCATCGGCTCAGTCCGGCAGATTTGACCCCAACCACATAGCGCTGAGCGATTTCCGTGCTGACATCACGATACCGGTGATACGCAACGATGAGTTCCGTGCCGACGTGCTGCGCATGGCGTTGCGCGAGCGTTCGGGGCTCACCGTCGATAATCTGGCGGCGAAAGTAGCTGTCGACGACTCCAGCATCAAGGTAGCGGGCCTGGAGCTGCGCCTCCCCGGCACTTTGCTGCAAATTGGCGACCTCAGTCTGCCGTGGGTTGGGGAGGGGCGCGACATCCGTCGTTCGGCTCTTGAAGGCAGCTTTGAACTCAAAATCCATGACAGCTATATCACCCCGTCGGATATGAGGATGTTCGCGCCGGCATTGAGTCGCCTCAACGAGTCGCTACCTCTCGAAGTGGACGTTTACGGCGACTTGAACCACTTGTTGCTCAAGACATTCCACCTTGGTATGACCGGCTCGCAGGTGCTTGTCAACATAGCCGGTGAGGCATCGCATCTGATGACTCCCGACTCGCTTACAGCCAATCTGTCGACACTTAAGTTGGCAATCAGTGGCTCCGACCTGAGTGAAATAATCGGAGGTTTCAGACCTCTCCCCGATGCCACTGTGGCAAAAATTAACTCCTTGGGAGAGATTGAGGTTGAGGGGCTTGCAGCCGGCGGACGTCGCAGCGCTGTGGCCGACATTATAGCATCAACCGATGCCGGAAGCCTCACAGTGGCCGGCGACTGGGAGATGCCTGACAGCGTAAGTCACCGATTTAGCATCACGGCACATAGCGACGGTGTCGATGTTGGCGAGTTGCTCGGCCGTGAGGACCTGACGCATGTGGTCTTCGATATCCAGTCAGAGGGTGAGTTGTCGCCCAACTATCGCCACGGCATTGTCAATGCCGAAATCGCTGAGCTGCAATATCGCGGCTACGACTACGCCAACCTGTTGCTTGTGGGCTCCATCGACGGCGACGCGGTGGATTTGTCGATCAATAGCGACGACCCCAACCTCGATTTCACCATCGATGCTCAGGGCAGCATCTCAAAGCGGCTCAAGTCAATCGACATGACCGCATTGATCCACAATTTCAACCCCTCAGCCCTCAACCTGTGGCAGAAATGCCCCGGACAGAGCCTTGAATGTGAGGTAACTGCCAACCTTCAGGGCAATTCGCTCGATGACCTCGTAGGAGACCTGGCCATCACCGGGTTGCGCTTTGGTGACGGCGACGGCGCTCTGCTTAGTCTCGATGGCGTGTACCTGGAGGCCTACAACGCCTCGCGCCCTCAGCGCATGATGCTCACCTCCGACCTGCTTGACGTGGAGGTAACCGGCACCTACCATTACGCCACGCTCAGCGCTCAGGTGATGGAGATTATCGGTCATGCCATACCCGTCCTCCACAGCGATAAAGCCCACCATCAGATCGCCCGTAAGATTAACCAACTCGACAACGATTTCACCTACTCCATCACCCTAAAGGAGACCAAGCCGGTGGAAAACCTTGTGAAACTCCCCGTGCAGATACTGTCGCCCATCAACATCTTTGGATCGGTCAACGATACCGACCATCAGCTCACGCTCAACCTCGACGCTCCCTACTTACGGCAAGGTAACAAGCTGATTGAGGGTACGGCGATCAATGCCGCGGTCGATGGCGTCAACCAGACCACATCGTTTGCCTTTGACACACAGATACCCACCGCCAAAGGCCCGATGCCAATGAATGTGGAGCTCTCGGGACACGGCGACACCATCGACACAGAGATACGCTGGATCATCGAGCGACAGAAGCTCTACAATGGCGACGTGAAGCTGTCGACAACCATCGGCCGCGACGAGGCTAACAAAGTCACTGCCCGAGTCGACATCCTTCAATCGACCATGACCTTCAACGACTCAGCATGGACCATCCACCCAGCCGTCATCACCTATCAACCTAAGCGGGTGAGCGTTGAAGGCTTTGAGGTGGAGCGCTCTGGGCAGTTTGTCAAGATACATGGACAGGCCACCGACTCTTACGACGACCAACTCGCCGTCGGCTTGCTCAACGTCAACCTCGACTACATATTCCAATCGCTCGGTCTTGACAACGTGATGCTCGGCGGCGACGCTACCGGCAACGTCTACGCCCGCGGACTCTTCACCTCAGCCCCGGTGATGCAGACCGACAACCTGCACGTCGATGACATATCATTCAACCGCACAGTGCTCGGCGACGCCGACATCCGCAGCGTGTGGGACAACGACCGCAAGGCCGTCAACATCGATGCCGTGGTCAAGCAGCCCAACCAGTGCCGGTCGCATATCGTGGGCGACATCTTTGCCACACGCGACTCGCTCGATATGCGCTTCGAAGCCGACAAGATAGATGTGGGCTTCCTCCAGCCCTACATGGCCGCCTTCTGCTCCAAGGTCACAGGCCACGCTACCGGTTGGGCGCGACTGTGGGGCAACTTCAAGTACATTGACCTCGAGGGGGATATCTTCGCCGACAATGTGATGCTCAACATCGACTTCACCAACACCCAGTATTGGGCTACGGACACCGTGCACATACGACCCCACAACATCCAGCTCGAGGACATAACCCTACGCGACAAGTATGGGCATACGGCCAAACTCAACGGCTATTTACAGCACACCTACTTCAAGGAGCCGGTGTTTGACTTCCAAATCACTGATGCCGTCAACCTTCTGGCTTATGACGGCACTGAAAAGCTCAACCCCGACTGGTATGGTCACATATTCGGCACCGGCACGGCTCGCATCAGCGGACACCCCGGCGTGGTCGATATCCGCGCCAATATGAAGACGGGTCCGGAGTCGACATTCACATTCGTGCTTTCCGACCGCCTTGATGCTTCGGAGTATACGTTCATCACCTTCCGCGACCGCGACAAGCTCAACGCCACCGAGGAGGTTGAAATCGACTCTACCCCTGAGGCCGTAAAGCAGTTCAAGGCGAGCCTGCAGAAACACAACCAGTCGACCCCGACGGCCTATAACCTGGCATTCGACATGGAGATCAATCCCGACCTGAAGATGACTCTCGTGATGGATCCCGAGGGTGGCGACCGCGTGGTGGCCTACGGCAGCGGCAACACCTACATGGGCTACGACTCCAAAACCGAGGACCTGGTGATGCGCGGCGTCTACACCCTCGACCGCGGCAACTACAACTTCACCCTGCAGGACATCATACTCCGCGACTTCACCATCAATCCCGGCAGCAAGATCATATTCAACGGCGACCCCTATGCAGCCCAACTCGACCTGCAAGCCGTCTACGCCACCAATGCCAACCTGAGCGACCTCGACGAGTCGTTCCTTCAGGATAAGGAGATTAAGGGCACACGCGTGCCGGTTCACGCATTGCTTAATGTCAGCGGCGATATGCGTTCGCCCGACCTGCACTTCGACCTGGAGTTCCCCACGCTGACCTCCGACGTAGATCGCAAGGTGCGCTCCATAGTCAGCACCGAGGAGATGATGAACCGCCAGATTATATACCTGTTGGCTCTCAACCGCTTCTATACTCCTGACTATGTGGCCAATGCCACCCGCGGCAGTGAGCTGGTATCGGTGGCTTCGTCGACGCTGTCGTCGCAGCTTGGCAGCATCCTTGGGCAATTGAGCGACAACTGGACCATCTCCCCCAACGTGCGCTCAGCCACCGGCGACTTCTCCGACGTGGAGTTTGACCTCGCACTGTCGTCACAGCTGCTCAACAACCGACTGATATTCAACGGCAACCTCGGCTATCGCGACAAGACACTCAACACCAACCAGTTTATCGGCGACTTCGATATCGAGTATCTGCTCAACCGCTCAGGCAACGTGCGACTCAAAGCCTACAACCGCTATAACGATAAGAACTTTTACGTCAAAACCGCCACCACCACCCAAGGCGTGGGCATCATCTACCGCCGCGACTTCGACGACATGCTCTCCTTCCTTAAGCGCTGGTTTGGCAAAAAGAAGAAGCCCCAGCCCGTTGAGGCCGAGGCTCCTAAAGAGTAATAACGCTGTCAGAAAGTTCTCCCACAAGTGGGGTCGCTTCCTGGATTGTCCGCGTTAACGCCCTGGATCGTCAGCGGCTCATGGGTTAATCGTCGACGCGGAGGAAGTCGCCGTTGAGCGAGAACTCAAGGTCGAGCCCGTTGGAGAGTGCCACCTCATACTTCTTGTGGTCGCGCTCGATCTCCACGATGCGGGTGCCGGAGTAATTCTTCTCGATGTATTTGCGTATTGCCTGAGGCACAACGGTTTGGGGCACACCTTTGTCGGAGTAGCGGCATTTCACATCCTCCCACTCACCCTTGCTGTCAAACTCGATTTTGGCACCGCTGCGTAGCGACACCTTATATTCAGTCTTGAATCCACCATCTTTGTGGGCTGAAACCACGGGATCCTTGCCAAAATTCTCCTTGAGGAAGGTCTGTGCTGAGACAGGGAGCTGTGAGGCTTCGATGCGCTTGTCGGCATGAGCGTTGAAGGCTATCACCGAGCATAAGGCGATGATGCATAGAGAGATTAGTCTTTTCATAATAGTTGAAGTTAAGATATGTTATTGATAATGTAAACGCAAATTTACACATATTTGTTTCAAATACCACCCCAATTGCAAAAAAATCATTATTTTTGCTCTCCAAAACAGATGGCGTATTCGCGGATGCACCAGGGTGCGATCCTGCCCGTTAGTGGAGCGCCACTATGCTCGGCGGTTTCGCCGCCGAGACCTTTCTACCCGCAACTTAAAAACTCACAACTCCCCTCATAATGAAAACACGTGATGAATTGGTCGACGACCTGTTGACCCTTGCTTTCGCCGAGGATGTAGGCGACGGCGACGCCACAACTCTCAGCACAATCCCTGCCGACGCCATGGGGCGCCAACGCCTTATCGTAAAGGAGGAAGGTATCCTCGCCGGCGTGGACGTGGCTCGCGAAGTGTTCCGTAAATTTGACCCTTCGCTCAAGATGACCGTATACATCAATGATGGCGCGCGCGTGAAGCCCGGCGACATCGCTTTTGAGGTCGAGGGCCCGGTGCGCTCACTGCTCCAGACAGAGCGCACAATGCTCAACATCATGCAGCGTATGAGCGGCATAGCCACCATGACCGATAAGTATCAGAGCCGCCTTGCCGGACTGAAAGCCAAGGTGCTCGACACCCGCAAGACTACCCCCGGCATGCGCATGCTCGAGAAGGAAGCAGTGGCAATCGGTGGAGGTATGAATCACCGTATCGGCTTGTTTGACATGGTGTTGATCAAGGACAACCACGTCGACTTTGCCGGTGGTATCACCAAGGCGGTCAATGCAGCCAAGAAGTGGTGTAAGGAGAATGGTAAGGATCTGAAGATAGAGGTTGAGGTGCGCAACACCCCCGAAATCGAGGAGGCTCTTGCCGCTGGTGTCGACCGCATAATGCTCGACAATTTCACACCCGAGCGCACCCGCGAGGCCGTCAAGCTCATCAATGGACGCACTGAGGTGGAGTCGTCTGGCGGCATCACCCTCGGCACCCTGCGCGACTACGGCGAATGTGGTGTTGACTTCATATCAGTAGGCGCCCTCACGCATTCGGTCAAGGGCTTGGATATGAGCTTTAAAGCGTTTTAAGTATTTCTAAAGTGATGTCGGCTATCGAGTCGACGATGATATCGGCACGGCCAACCAACGCACTGCGGGGGTTGGTCGTTGCTATTGCTACGACTTTGGCCCCGGCTCTGCGGCCGGCCTCAAGCCCCTGCAGCGAGTCCTCAAATACCACGCAATCGGCGGGAGCGATCCCTAACTTGTTGGCCGCAAGTAGATAACCCTCAGGGTCGGGCTTCGATCGGCTTACCTCCGACCCAGTGACAATCTCGTCGACCACGGCCTCGAGCTGAGGCACCTTTGCAAAGAGTGATTGCATCTTATGCAGGCTTGAACTGGTGACGATTGCCGATGGTATATGCCGGTGACGCAGCTTATTAAGCAAATCTATGGCGCCTTCAAACAGCGGATAGGTCATGTCGGCCTCAAACTCATCAATTCGACGCACTATGTCGTCGCGCACCTGCTGCGATGGGTAGTTGGCAAGTATCTTTTGCAGGTTACTCCCCTTGATTACCAGGGCGTAATTGGGTATTCCGGTAGGGTAGACATGCTCAATGTTGTCCCAAAACTGTGTGTATGTGCCTTCGCTGTCAATAAGTACGCCGTCAAGGTCAAATAGGGCCGCAAGCATATTAGTCGAGGGTTTGTTGGAGGAGGGTTTCGATTTGGGGTAGGAGAGGTGAAAGGTCATCGTTGACTATCGTCTCAACCGATGGATGGTTGGCCGGCACCTCATGGCGCTGAGAGTCAATACGCGACTGCACATGGGTGCGGCTCAGCGAGTTGCGATCCATCACACGGTTGATACGCACGTCCTCGGGGGCTGTAACCTCCCATATCCGGTCCACCATCTTGTCGAGTCCGCTCTGGTAGAGTATTGCCGTCTCCACCCATACGACCGGGGTGCCGGCGTGCTCGTCCACCCATCGATCGAGGTCTGCTAACACGTGTTGATGGGTTATCTTATTGAGCTGCTGTAGTTTGTCGGGGTTATAGAATACTATCTCACCTAAGCGTGCACGAGAGATTGATCCATCGGGATTGATAGCTTGCGGACTGATGCTTTGGGCAATCTGCTGTGCGATCTCCGGATTGGAGTCCATGAGGGTACGGGCGCGGCTGTCGCAGTCGTACACGCAGTGCCCCATCGAGCGAAGCATTTCGGCGACAACCGATTTGCCGCTTCCGATGCCCCCGGTGATGGCAATGAGCAGGGGGCGGTCGTTATTGCAGGTCTTGGAGCACATATTCGATGGAGTCGAGGCGTATTTCGGGGTTGTCAACCCTGAAAATTTGTGGAGCGGTATAGTAATCAGGGAGTTGCGACAGTGCTAACGGTATTGTTGCGGTGTTGCCACTGGTGTCGCGCTTGCGGTAGTCGGCGGTCACTTTGATTGGATATTCCTCCTTGTCGCGAAGGCTTGCCGGCACTAAGTAGACCACAAGCACCTCGCTTGGAGACATCGTAACTTCCTGACCTTTAGGTGGATTATTGACAGTGACGGCCACTGTGCGTGTTTTGCGCTCAAGGCGCTCCACCGGTATCGTCACCCTCACCACTTCAGGCACGGCGCGCATCCCCGCAGGCACGTTGACTGTGGCTTCTACAACTATTGAGTCGGTGAGATTGGAGTATGACAGTACGCTGATGTCGAGCGACTTGAGCCTGCCGGAGATTGGCTCGGCGGAGTAGAGCATCACCGAGTCGGGTGTGCAGTATGGCTGGTGGGTCATCACATATCCCGGGGCAACGTTGGCGTCGATGTTGTCACCAATGTTGATCCTTACCTTAACGCCTGGATGTGTGGTGTACGACAAGCTGATTGAGTCGGGTTTTACGCTGATCACCTGCGAGTTGGTGCCGAAATAGCGGTGAAGTATACCGCTAATTTGGGCGTGAGTCACTGTCAGACGATGGTCATCGGTGGCTATGAAATCGTTATAACTGATTTTGATTGAGGGGATTGTACCCCACTGGTATTTGGCCAACACGCTGCCCTTGTCGCGGATACTCACGTTGATTGATCGCGGAGGTGCCGAGAGCAGTTTCACCGAGTCGGGCACATTAGTAATCTCCACTGGGATTGTGATGTCGCGTTGATAGTCGTCGTTGAGCGTAAGCACAAGCCAAAAGATGGCCGAGACGCATAGGAACACCAAGAAAACGAGAAGGTTTTTCCCGTTTTCGGTGCTCATGCGTTTAATCAGCCAGTCTTTGATTTCTTTTAGCGACATCATCAGAGGCGGCGTCGATTTTTCTCGATTTAGGTCGGCTTCACTCGATTTGAGTCGGGCGAGGTCAATCTAAATTGCGATTAATGCTTGTCCTTCTGGACGTTGGTTGATGCCACGTCCGACTGGGCATCGGCTGCGCTGGGATAGACTGAGTTTTTGTCGATGCGCACCTTCACATTGTTGCCCATGTCGACCATGAATGAGTCGTCGCGGATGCCCACGATCTTGCCATGGATACCACCGGCGGTGATGATGCGGTCGCCCTCCTTGATGCCTTCGCGGAATTGGCGTATCTTCTTCTGCTGTTTCTGCTGGGGACGGATCATCATGAAGTAGAAGATGGCGATCAGGGCCACGATCATAAGGATTGATGACAGGCCACCGCCTGCGGGAGCTGCGTCCTCGAGCATGATAAGGTTGTAAAGCATAATATGGTTAAATTAGGGTTGGAAATTAGTTGATTAATGTATTAACTCTTGTGGAGCTGTCCTTGTTCACGCAAGTAGTTGGAAATCGAGTAGAGCATGCCGTTGACAAACTGGCCGCTCTTGGGCGACGAGTACCCCTTGGCGATCTCGATGTACTCGTTGATGGTGACGGCCAGGGGTATCGAGGGGTAGTGGAGCATCTCGGAGATGGCGGTCATCAGCACCACTATGTCCATCAGCGCCAGGCGCTCGCTTTCCCACTGGTCGGTGTTGATGAAGCGGTCGATGTACTCGCGGTAGAGATCGCGGTTGTTGACCACGTGCATGAACAGCTCCGGGCCGAAGCGGCGGTCCTCCTCATCCTTGAACATCGGCAGCAGACGCACATCCTCACCATCCTTGACCGAGCCAAACTGCTTGATGGTCTTGAGCACGAAGGTGCCCATGATGCCAAGGTCGTCGTTCCAGAACACTGACTGGTTTTCGAGCGCTTCGGCCAGGGTGTCGCCGGGGAGTATAATCTGCTTCATCACCTGGCGCCAGAACTCACAGTCGGCCTCGCGGTCGGTGGATGGTGCCGCCATATATTGGGCGTAAAGCTCGCTCTCGCGGATCTGCTTGAGCAGGTCCTTGACTAAGTAGTAGTCTGACTCCCAATCAATCGGAGTGGACTTGAGATATGCCTCCATGTCGGCGTTGGCGGCGATAGCCTTTACGTAGGCGTTGTCGACAAATCGCATGTTGGGGTTGAGGTCTTGGGGGGTAGGGAGGAACTTATGCTTAGCTTCGTCGATGCTTATCTCCTCCTCGCGGGTGATTGCCACGGGGAGCATCAGCAGTCCGTGGTAGAGCTCGTATGCCTTGTCGAGCGATGTCTCGAGCGATGTGCGGGCGTTGATCAGCGAGGCGCGGGTGTCGTTGTAGCTGGCCACGGTGCCCTCCACCCATTGCAGGGCGCGGTTGAGGGCCGAGGTGGTGAAGTCTGGGTCGCGTTTGAGGGCTTCGAGCAGCAGCGGCTCCTTGGCTATGACGGTGCGCAGCAGCACATTCCACAGGCTTACCTCGTCGTCGAGTCCGGGTTTGCGCTTGCGGCGATACTCCTGGAAGATCTGTGAGCTGACGATGTCCTGGCGCAGTCGTAGCACCACCGGGTCGAGGCGGTCGATGGTGGCTGTGCCGCGCATTATCACGTCGTGAATCTCGTTGTCGCCGGCGAGGGCTGCGGCCAGCTTGCTGGTCGACAGTGGGTTGCGTTCGCGAAGAGTGTATAGGGGATGCTGTTGGGGAGTGGCGCCTGCCTTCACGTTGTAGCCTCCGAGCTCGGCTATGAGCAGCAGCAGGTCGATGTAGAGTTGGTAGGCGTAACGGCGTTCGCGCGAGGTAGTCTCGGGTGCAGGTTCAAGTTTAAATTCACTGCGGGTCAACAGATAAGAGTAAAGCATCTGGACCACCTTGATTCTAATAAGTACGCGATTAATCATGTCTCTACAAAATTTTGCCGCAAAATTAAGGATATTTTACGATATATCCTAACCGTTTTCGCTCTTGGACTCGCTTGTGGTGTCGGGGGCTGCCTCATCGGTGTCGGCCACGGGGGGCATGTGGTTGAAGCCCTGGGCGCGGAGGGTGATTTCGGCGCCGTCGCGGGTGACAAGGGCGCAGCCAAGATCCTCCTTGGTGATATGCCCGATCACGCGTACTCCAGGCAGCTTCGACAGCCGGTCGTGGTCGACTAAGGGCACGGTGAACAGCAGCTCATAGTCCTCACCTCCGTTGAGAGCGGCGGTGACGAGGTTCATGTTGAGTTCTTCGGCCATGATGGCTGTCTGGTAGTCGATGGGTATGCGGTCCTCGTACACTCGGCAACCGGTGTGGCTGGCCTTGCAGATGTGGAGCAGTTCTGACGACAGGCCGTCGCTGACATCCATCATCGCCGTGGGGCGTATGCCGGACTCATGCAGTTCGCGGATGATGTCGCGGCGCGCCTCGGGCTTGAGCTGACGCTCAATCAGATACTCCTTGCCGGCGAAGTCGGGCTGGAAATCCTTCATCCCGGCAGATGCTACCTTCTCGCGCTCAAGGAGTTGCAGGCCCATATATGCGGCGCCCAAGTCGCCGCTGACGCATATCAGGTTGGTGTCCTTGGCGCCGTCGCGGTACACTACCTCGTCGGCCGGGGCGTCGCCCACACATGTGGCCGAAATCACCAGTCCGGAGTGGGAGCCGGTGGTGTCGCCCCCCACCAGGTCGACGCCGTAGATATGGCAGGCCAGGCGCAGGCCGGCGTACAGCTCCTCAATGTGCTCCACGGTGAAGCGGGCTGAGATGCCGAGCGACACCACCAATTGGCGGGGTGTGCCGTTCATGGCATAGATGTCGCTGAAGTTGACCACAGCGGCCTTGTAGCCCAAGTGCTTGAGTGGCACATAGGTGAGGTCGAAGTGTACCCCTTCGAGCAGCATATCGGTGGTGACGAGCACATCGGTGTCGCGGTAGCGCATCACGGCGGCATCGTCGCCCACGCCGCGGCGTGTTGACTCGTTCTGGTGTTCAATACCTTGGGTGAGGCGGTCGATCAGGCCGAATTCGCCCAGTTGTGATATTTCGGTTGACATAGTGTGTATGCTTATATAATAATGTATAGGGACGCAGCGGGTGCGTCCCTATATTGTCGTGAAATCTTGGATCAGGCTTTGGCCACGAGCTCCTTCATGATCTCCATCATGCGGGGCTGGGCTGCTTCGGCGGCGCGCTGCACCTCCTCATGTGTGGGCACTTCGGTGATATCCTTGCCTCCGAGGTCGGTGATTACTGATACGCCGAACACTTCCATGTCGCCATGGCGTGCCACAATCACCTCGGGCACTGTCGACATACCCACGGCGTCTCCACCGATGATGCGGAAGTACTCATACTCAGCGGGAGTCTCGAATGTGGGGCCGGGTGTGCCTACGTATACACCGTGCATCAAGCGGATACCGCGGTCGGCGGCGATGCCGTCGGCCAGGCGGATCAGGCGGTGCGAGTAGGGCTCGGTCATGGCGGGGAAGCGCGGGCCGAGCTCGTTGTAGTTCTTGCCGCGAAGTGGGTTCTCGGGGAAGAGGTTGATGTGGTCGGTGATCACCATGATGTCGCCAACGCGGAATTCGGGGTTCATGCCGCCGGCGGCGTTGCTTACGAACAGAGTCTTCACGCCCAATGCCTTCATCACGCGCACGGGGAAAGTGACTTGCTTCATGTCGTAACCTTCGTAGTAGTGGAAGCGTCCCTGCATGGCCATCACGGGCTTGTCGCCGAGGCGGCCGAAGATGAGGTTGCCACTGTGCCCCTCAACGGTCGATACCGGGAAGTTGGGTATCTCCTTGTAGGGTATATACTTTTTGTCGTCGATGTGGTCAACGAGGGCGCCGAGTCCGGTGCCGAGGATTATTGCGGTTTCGGGGATGGTGCCGACTTTCGAGCGGATGTAGTCGGCAGTTTGGCGGATTTTTTCTAACATACTTGTATTTGGTTTTAGATGTGGTCTAAATATAACGCACGAGGTGGCGCCCGGGTTTACACCTTGGCGGCTTTGATGAGCTTGACCAGGTCGTCGGCGAATGTCGACGAGGTGGTTTTGTCGAAGGCCACCATCACCGGCAGATAGAATATGTAGGGCTTCAGGGCGTGCGGGAAGTAGGGGTTGTTGGAGAGCCTGACGGCATCCTTCTCGGTGGTGATGATGAATTTGTTGCGCCCCGACAACTCGTTGAAGCGCTTGGCGATGTCTTCGATGTCGTGGCGCGAGAAGTTGTGGTGGTCGGGGAAAATCAGGTTCTTGACGGCGGCTTTGCCCGACCGCAGGTGCTTGAAGAATGGCTTTGGGTTGCCGATGCCGCACAGGGCCAGGATGCTGTCGTCCTCCGAGAGCATGTCGATATATGGTGTGTAGGTCGACTGATCGGGGAAGAGTGGCACGAGTCCGCCGTAGTTATAGCGCGAGAAGTATAGGCTCTGGCAGGGGAACAGCCCGAGGTTCTTTGTGAATATGCGGTATTCGATGGGCTTTACCTGCTCGGGGCATTTGGTCACAACCACCATGTCGGCTCGGTCGATGGCCTTGGTCGACTCGCGGAGGCGTCCCAAGGGGAGCATCTTATCGAAGAAGAAGGGACGTGAGAATTCGGTGAGCACTACCGACACCGTGGGCTTGACGTAGCGGTGCTGGAATGCGTCATCGAGCACAATGAGGTTGATCGTGGGGTCGATTTTGAGCAATTCGTCGATGGCTTGGCAGCGGTCCTCGCACACGGCGATGCGCACCAGGTCGCCGAATTTCTGGTACATCTGATATGGCTCGTCGCCGATGTCGAGAGGGGTGGAACGCTTCGAGGCGAGCACGAAGCCGTGGGTGCGTCGCTTGTAGCCGCGGCTCACCACGCCGATGCGGTAGCGGTAGCGCAGGGCGTCGATGATGTATTCGGTGTGAGGGGTCTTTCCGGTGCCTCCGGCGGCGATGTTGCCCACCACTACCACGGGGATGTCGAATTCGCGCTGGCGCAGCACGCCGCACTTGAACATCAGGTTGCGCATGGCCACGCCGGCGCCATAGACCTTGCTCAGCGGCAGCAACACTATATTTTCATAAAGTTTTCTTCCGGTCATTGTGGTGTTGGTGTGCGGGGTTAAGGGGTCGCTAACGCAGTATCACTTGCTCCATGCGGCATTGCACCGGCTCGAGGTTGGTGATGCGATCCACGGCGTGATATAGTGGCGCGGCCTCGCCAAGGTGCTCGTCGAGGGCGCGTGCCTGTGCAGCTGACTGCATCGAGAGCACTGACTGTATCAGGGTGTATTCGTCGGCGGGGTATTCGACCACGGCGCAGCCGCGGAGCTGCTGAGTGGTCTTCATGTCGTTGATGGCGTTGTAGAGTGTGCCCATCTCATCTACCAGACCGTTCTCAAGGGCTTGCTGTCCCGACCAAACGCGGCCCTGGGCTATGGCGTTGATTTCGTCCACTGTCTTGCCTCGGCCGGCGGCCACACGGCTCAGGAATGTGTCGTATCCCTCGTTGATGCGGCGCTGCATGGCGCGGCTCTGTGCCGGGGTGTAGGGTTCGAAGATGCTCATGGGCGCACCGTTGGTCGACACGGTCGACGTGGTGATGCCGAGTTTGTCGTTGAGCAGCTCCTTGGCGCACGGCACCATGCCGAATATGCCTATTGAACCGGTGAGGGTCTGAGGCTGGGCGTAGATTTTGTCAGCTCCGCACGATATGTAGTAGCCGCCGGAGGCTGCCACGTCGCCCATCGACACGTAGAAGGGGCGGCCGGTGGCCTTGAAGCGCTCGAGGGCTTCCCATATCTGCTCTGAGGCGAAGGCACTGCCGCCGCCGGAGTTGACGCGGAGCACGAGTCCCTTGATCGACTCATCGTCGATGATTTCGTTGATCTGCGCTATCATCTTGGCGCCCACGATGCCTGAGCCGGTGTGGTCGGTGATGTCGCCCACGGCGTAGAGCACCGCTATCTTGTCGTCGCTGGTGCTTGAGGGGAGGGCGTCCTTGTCGATGCCCTTGAGGGTGCAGTATTGCTGCGCGTTGACGTAGTTGACGTCGTCAGGATCGTCGTCGCCGGTGAGCTGGGCTATCAGGCTGTCCATCTCATGCTCGTAGACGGCTGCGTCGACTACATGGTTGGCGATGAGGCTGTCAACGCTCCATGTGGTGCAAATGCTGTCGGCCCACATCTGCACCTCGGCGTCGGTGACGCCGCGGGCTTGGCTTATCTGGGCTGTGAGCGAGGCCCAGATGGCGTTGAGGTAGCTCTGCTGCTGCTCGCGGCTGGCTTCGCTCATGCCTGTGAGGATGAAGGGCTCGACGGCGCTCTTGTAGGTGCCTACCTTAAACACCTGTATCTCCACGCCCACCTTGTCGAGCAGCTCCTTGAAGAAAGGGGTGGTGGCTGAGAGCCCGGCCACGTTGACGATGCCCTGGGGGTTGACGTAGATCTTGTCGGCGGCGGTGGCCACGATGTAGTCGCCCTGCTCGTAGTAGTCGCCGTAGGCTTGCACAAACTTGTTGGCGCTGCGGAAGCGGTTGAGGGCTTCGACGATGGCCATGCGCGAGGCGATGCCGGCCGACGAGCCTCCCACCTTGAGGTATATGCCGTCGACCTGGGGGTCGTCGGCCGCGGCGTCGATGGCGGCCACGATCTGGTTGAGGCCTTGTGTCAACTCAACGTCGCCATCGGCCAGCAGGTCGGAGAATGTGGGCTTGCCGGGGCGCTCGTCAATCGAGCCTGACAGGTCGACCACAAGCACTGTGTGGTCGGTGAGTCGTGCCTCAGTGTCGCCATATTTAGCCAACAAAGCGGCGATGAATACCAGGAAAAGCACCACTGCTAACAGCGCCGACAGCCAAATGGCGGCCATGCTGCCGGCGAAAGATATGAAGAAACGTTTGAGCATAACGGTTTGCGGTTGTTTGTAAATATAGCTGTTTGTCAACATATTGCATATGAGCTGACGGCTCGTGTCGGCTACTTCTGCTCGACGTTACAAAGTTAATAAATAGCTTATTAACGACAAACAATTTTTTTAACAAATTTCACATAAGGAAAGTTTATACCAATGTCCGCGGTGTTTGTCGGTAAAAATGACCGGGGAACCGCCGGGGCATGGCCTTGGCGGTTCCCCGGTCGGGGGGGAGAGGGGAGAATGAGCGGTTACTTCTTGAAGAAGTTCTTGCTGCGTAATCTGCGTTCCAGACGACGCTCTTCGCGTGATGCGGTGGGGTTGGTTTCGCAGAAGTTGACTTCGTCGTCAAAGCAGGCATCGATATTGGCGCTGAGGTTGTCCCACATCTGCCTTGACTCTATTTTTGTTTTACAGTAGCGTATAGAGTTGTCAGCGTCGATGTTCATTCGCTTGGCCATCTCTTCTACGTCGATGTCGGCGCCGATCAGGTTGATGGTCCAGCCGATTTCGCGCAGCTCAGAGATGAGCTTTGACACCTTCTCCCAGTTATAAATGCGTGAGGAGTTTTCGTAGCCGTCGGTCATGATGGTGACGATGCCTGTGGCGTCCTCGTGGGTCTCGCTGATAGCCTTGAGCTCGGACAGAGTCGAGCCCACGGCATCAAGCAGAGGTGTGCTTCCACAGGGATGGTAATCCTCTTGTGTGATGTCGCGCGCATCTTCAGGTTTAGCGTTCTTGATCAGGTAGCGCGAGGGCACTTGTGGGTGGCCCTGAAAAGCATAGATTGAGACAAAGGAGTTGATTGTGTCGGCGTTTTTCTTAGCATTAGCACGAATTACGTTGAGCGTTTCGTTGCATCCTGAGATGGTTTCGTTGGTCATGTCGCACATCGAACCGCTTTCGTCGAGGATGATGAGATTGAATACAGTGGCTTTCATAGAAATTAAATAATTGAAAATGAATATGATTAGAAATTAAACAAGTCCTTGGTTGATCCCTCGTCGCCCTCTTCGGAGGGCAAGTTGTCGTTTTTTTCGGCAATGAATGTGAATAGTTTGCGGTGGCGCCCCGAGGCCATCGGATGCACTGTCGGCATCGCCGTCATGCATTCACAGTCATCTTCGCATGCCATGTCGTTGTGCATGTCGGGTATATTGATGTTGGCCTCGATCACGGTGCCCGACTGCAGAGCCTTGCGCTGGAAATTGCGACGGTCGTAGGTGCAGCCAGCTATGGCCTCGTAGACGCGCTGCAGCTCGGAGATGGTGAACACCTCGTTGAGTAGCTTGAAAGCCAATGGCTTAACTCGCATCGCTTCCTTGATGTGCTGTCGCGCTTGGGTGATTATCTGATAGTGGTCGAAGGCCATCGGGGGGAGATATTCGAGGTCGAACCACCGGGCGTCGCTTGCGTCGTCGCCGGCCACGAGGTTGTAGTCGGAGTGGCGCACCAGGGCGATGAACGCCACGGTGATCACTCGCTCACGGGGGTCGCGGCCCACGTCGGAGAACGTGCGGAACTGCTCCATGTAGATATTGGTAAGTCCTGTCTCCTCCTGAAGCTCGCGGCTGGCGGCTTGCTCGATGGTCTCGTCGATCTTCATGAAGCCGCCGGGGAGCGCCCACATCCCTTTGTAGGGTTCGAGGCCTCGCTCAATCAGCAGTATCTTCAGCTCTGAGCCGTCGAAACCGAAGATTACGCAGTCGGCTGTGACCGCCGGGTGGGGATATTTATATGTGTATGTTTTGTTGTCCATAATTCGTTTGCGTCATTTTGACACTGCAAATGTAATGCGTCATTTTGACGCATGCAAATTTTTGTGCGTAAAAATGACGCATTTAACGTATATTAACAATCTCATCGGCGGCACCGCCGAGCACAGTTGTGCTCCGCCTCATGGCTGCAAATCATTTAATCTCCAATGACACAGTTGATTGTACCCACAAGCAGGGCCTCTACCCGGAGCGTCCGCGGTATTGAGAGCGTAACAGCCTCCCCTGCGAACAGTAGGGTCGCTCCCTGGAGCGTCCGCGATGGGAGGGGGCGGGGTTAAAAAGTGAGGTGGATGGAGGCGCGGATGCCGGAGCGCGAGATGCCGGGGTTGTTGCGGTAGTTGAGGCGCCACACGTAGTCGACACGGAAGAAGCGGAGCACGTTGTCGAGTCCGACCGACAGCTCCATATAGGGTGTGTGGCCCAGGCGCTGAGTGTTGCAAATCTCGGGGAAGCGGAAGAGCGCGGGGTCGTGGCGCGGGTCGTTCTTGACGCTCAGATGCCCGGCGTAACCGCGGAACGACACCACTTCGCGGAGTTTCAGCTTCTTAAAATATGGGATGTAGTTGAACAGCGCGCCGTTGAGCCAATAAGTCACGTCCCACGTTCCGTAGGTGTCGGTGAGGAATTCCAGGGGGTTGAGCAGGGAGAAGCTCTCTGGCTCGATCAAGTAAGAGATGTTGGCGTTGGGTGTCAGAAGCGAGGTGTATGGCACGCGGCTCCAAACGTGTCCCCCGCGGAGGGCCACATCGACATAACCGAATGCTGAGAGCCAGAAACGCTGATTGTATGTGGCCTCGGTGCGGTTGATGGTCCACATGCTGCCGAGCCAACCTTTGGGGCTGATGGTGTGGCTCAGGGAGAACACCGGGGCGTCGAGGTTGATGGGGATGCGCTCGGTCTTGGTCTGATAGAACTTTTCGCCGGGTGCGTAGCGCAGCGTCAGTGAGAATTCCCCCTGGTCGAAGTGGCTGTATGAGCGACCGTCGCCGGTGATGAACGGCATCAGAGGGGTTGCTTCCTGCCGGATAAGGTTGGCGCTGGCTTGGAGTGAGAAGTTGTTGTACAGCTCAAGCTCGTAGGTCAGGTCGGTGGTGCGTCGATAGGTCATCTGGTTGTTGTCCATGCGTGTGATCGACGAGAATAGCATGTCGATGTTGGAGAAGTAGGCGGGATGATGGCCTATCTGGTCTACATCGTAGGTGTGGTTGACGCGTAGGCTGTGCACCGGGAACTCGCGGCTGTGCAACTTTTTGTCGATAAACGAGTATTCCAGTTCACCGGAATATTTCCAGCGATGGTCGTGCAGGCCGTAGGCGCCATATCCTCGGGCAAACCACCGCTTCGACAGGGCCGATGTGGTGAGCCCTCCCACTTGAAGTCGCCAACCTTCGAGGTCGTTGTGGCTCACAAACTCCTCGATGGGGCCGATGTCGACGGGCGATCCGTTGGGGGTGTGCACATATCCCGTTGCAAAGAGCTTGATGGTGCGCTCGGTCCAGTAGTATAGGGGTACGTGGCGTAGCTCCTTCATCAGATTGTCGACCCGCGCCTCGTTGCGGCTTATGGGCAATATGCGCTGCTGCTGCCAATAGAGGTTGTCGCGGTTGTAGGCCAGCGAGTCGGTAACAGTGCGGGCCATGCCGTCGAGTATGTCTTGATGCGGTGAGGGGTCAAAGTTGTGGCCGGTATAGGCGGTATTGCGGCGCACATACAGGCTGGGTGTACCCGGAAGCAGCTGCAGCTCCACCACCATGTCGTCGAGAGTCTTCAGTCGCGAACCGTCGGGAGCGCGGTCAAACTCCTGGTTGATGTAGATGTTCTGGATGAAGTTGAGGTTGATGTCGCGCGGCACACCCATCTCCACTCGGCGTATGAACATTGTGGTGTCGTTGACCGGCACATACACCCGGCCGGTGAAGCCGAAGGATGATGTGTTGTGAGACACGAAGCTCAGCACTATGCACCGCTCATCGCCCAACTGCACCGTGTCGGTAAGGTAAAACTTATAGAAGTCTGTGGCGATACGTCCGAGGGGGCTGACGAAGCGGTTTTTGAGCAGGTTGATGTCGTTCTGATACAGGTCAATCTCGCGGAAGGCGTCGCTGAGCATCTCTGATAGGTTTTCCTGATTTGACATCACATCGTCGACCCCCGCGCGGCGCGAGCCGGTCACGTATTCGCGCTCACTCTCAGGGTCGTGGCGGTAAAGCACGTCGGAAGTCTTCTCACGCACCGACAAGGTTAGCACCGGTTTGCCGGTCACCTCGTTGGTGTCGATGTGGTTGTTGAGGAAGCCGAAGCGGTTGAACATCCCACTGTCGGCTTGGTCGATGGTGAAGTTGTTGATGCCCATCGTGATGCGCTCATACTTCGAGTAGTTGTAGAAGGGTTGTCGGCGCGGATCAGTCAGGTGCTGGTGGTTTTTGATTGACTCGGCGAAGTCGACCGCAGGGTTGTTCTTCTTGTGATACTTCCCCGGGGCACGTTGCACTGTCACCTCCTTCAATGTGACGGATGATGGTGAGAGGGGTATGGTGATTGTCTTCTTCCCCATGGGTACCGTGACAGTCTTTTGATTATAGCCTAACACCTGGGCGGTGACTCGGCGGTCGTCGTTGCGGAATATAATTGTCGCCACCCCCCGGTCGCCAGCGAGGGCGCCGCCGTTGGTGCCCGGCAGAAGCACTGAGGCATAAGGTATGCGCTCGCCTGATAGCGAGTCGGTGACTATGACCTTCACCTTGTCGACAGTATATGACTGGGCGCTGACAAGCAGTGAGCACAGCGATGATATGAGGAGCAGCAGATAACGCATAGGGATATCAATGTGCGTTATTAACGCTTGAACAGTGGTGTTTGATGGTGAAAAATGCTTAATTTTGCAGAAAATCGCACAAAGTTACCAAATATCACGATTATGGCTACTGAAATCGAGCGAAAATTTATAGTGGACAACACCGAGTTCAAGGCGATGGCTGAATCGTCGACACGTATCACACAGGGTTATCTGTCGGCCTTGATTGACGCCACAGTGAGGGTGCGCACCCGCGGTGACCGCGGGTATCTCACCGTCAAGGGGCGCAATCAGGGGGCTGTGCGCTCTGAATGGGAGTATGAAATACCGGTCGACGACGCTCGTCAGATGCTCAAGTTGTCGCAGACACCGCTGCTCGACAAGACGCGCTACATAGTGCCCTTCGGCGGCCACCGCTGGGAGATAGACGAGTTTCATGGAGCTCTCGCCGGGCTGATACTCGCTGAGGTGGAGCTTCCGGCAGCTGACACCGAGGTAGAGCTACCTCCTTTCGTCGGCACCGAGGTGACTCACGACCCGCGCTACTATAACTCCACCCTCGCCGCCTCCCTCACCAAGTAGGGCGGGTCTGACAGGTCCGACAGGTCCGACGAGTCTGACAGGTCGGAGTTTAGAGCAGGGGGAGTGTGAGGAAGAAGCGGGCACCGCGGTCGTAGTCTTTGGCTGTGTTGAGCTGTTGGCTGAGTTGTCCTACAGAGGGTGTTTGGGCGGTTGCGGCTGACGCAACGATGGCGCATATGAGTATTGCTGCCAGAGATTTAAGAGAGGTCATCGGAGTTTGATGTGGTAATTTTGTACCCGCCAAGGTAACAAAACCCGGCAATCTCCGATTTTTTGTTAAATATGTCTCCAAATTGTCACAAAAGTGTATTATCGGCGGAATTGGCGGTAATGTGGCTCGTCGGCGGCGGCAAGGAGTTCGCTGTCGCCGCGGGAGTCGCCGTAGGCTATCAGCCGCGCCCAACTCTGCGGGGGTATCAGCTGCTTGAGTCGGCGCACCTTCTCGGCTCCGATGCAGTTGGGGGTGGCGAAGCGTCCAGAAAGTTGGCCGTTCTCCACAGCCATGCGGGTGCCGATCACGGTGATGCGTCGGTCGATGAAGAATGGCTTTACCCACTCCTCTAGGCTTGCCGTGACTATCACCACACGATGGCCAAGCTCGATGGCGCGGTGGATGGCTTCAAGGGCCTGCGGACGCAGTAGATCAGCATGATATGTGGCAAATGAGTCGGCATATTGTTCGAATTGGGTCGATGGCATACGGCGTAGCACTTTGCCGAGGAGTCGCTCCTTCACCTTGCTCCGGCCGATGATGCGGAGGTAGGCCAACAATATCAGCGGCGACATCTGTAGCATCAGCCGGTAGTAGCGGCAACGCCCCACCACATGTTTGATGAAGAGTGGCAGGGAGTCGCGGCGGGTGATGGTGCCGTCGAAGTCGAAGGCTGAGATGGTGAACATCCCCTATTTCCAGGCTTTTAGATAATAGGTATAGACGTTGCCGTCGGGCGAATTGTAGGTGAGCTCGATATTTGAGTCGGAGAGCTTGACGATATGGAGCTGGTTGACCCCGGCGATGAGGTGTGTGGCGGCGGGGGGGGAGTAGCGCCAGGCGGTAGAGGGGTCGCTGACCGAAGAGTCGTCGTGATGGCCGAAGTCGAGGGTAAGCTCATCTCCCTGCTGGCTCCATGAGCCCCAGCGGGAGTTGTAGTCGAGTTCGGATATGATTTCTGTCATCTGTATCACCGAGTTTTGGAAAGCCCAGAAGATGTTGCCCGTGTACTGGGTGTCTACTTGGCCGTTGACGCGGATTTCGGTGAGTTTCCATTGGCCGTACCAGGGGCCGATGTCGCCATTGTTGCTGTTGCAGCCACTTGAGATGATGCTGGTTATCAGCGCTGTCAGCATCGCAATGATGTATCTTTGAGTTGATGTTTTCATAAGTGTCAGAGGGTGAGTTTGCCTGAATAGCTTACGGTAACGAGCGCTCCGAAGTTGTTGCCTTGGAGTCGACCGGCGTCGAAGGCTGCCTGAGCGCCTACGGCGAGGCCATTGACTTGGGGTAGGCGGTAGTTGCACTCAAGGAGCATTGATGTCGACTCGCGGGGGGTGATGTAGGGGATGAGCCCGGTGCCGAACCCTTTGCGGTAGGTCAGCAGCATGCGATAATCGAGGTCGGCGGTGATGTCGCCCAGCACACCTAAGTGAAAACCGCGCAGGCGGTTGCACAGAAATTGGTTTTGCCCCTGGAGGTT
Source organism: uncultured Muribaculaceae bacterium (assembly GCA_964628905.1). Lineage (GTDB taxonomy): Bacteria > Bacteroidota > Bacteroidia > Bacteroidales > Muribaculaceae > JAJPXC01. The sequence goes on from CAZVNS010000002.1 coordinate 119,501, forward strand.
GTACAGCGGTGAGGGCATCACCGGGGTGCCTATCGCGAGTCCGTAGACCTGATAGCCGTTCTGGAGGGAGTTGTTGTAGTAGTTGTCGTAGCCGGTGGCCTGGCCGGTGAGGGTGGTGCCGGGGGCGTCGACGGGGTCCCAGTGGATGGGCCCCGACTGGTTGCGGAAGTCGAAGTATTCGACCACGGCTCCGCAGACTATACCCCGCTCGACGCGTTTGTATTCCAAGCCCCAGAGGCCGTCGAGGCCGTTGAGCTTGCCCACGCCTGAGCCGTCCTCCCATATCCACTGGAAGTAGCCGTAGACCTTGTCGCCGTTGCCCAGGCGGTAGCGGGCTTTCAGGTCCCACGAGCCTACATGGTTGCCCTTGACATACTCCTCGCCCCACTGCGGAATGATCATGTCGGTGAAGTTGGAGAGCTTGAGCTTGCGCTTCTGATAGCTCGTGACCTTACCGTCGACGTAGGTCGACATGTCGCCTGAGAACTGTCCCGCAGCCTGGCATCCCAATGTCACGGAGAAGCGCTCCGAGGGCTTGGTGCGGAAGTAGGCGCGCTTATAGTTGTACCACCACCCCTGGTTGAGGCGGCCGTAGTAGAAGTTGAAGTGGTCGCGGGTCCAGTCGTTGTCGGTCGATTTGTTAAAGCCCAACTCACCCTGGATCTGCACCCACCCGTTGGTGAAGGGTATGTTCTGGAAGTCTATGAAGCCCACGCGGAAGCCCGGCAGGGGGCGGGTGTTGCCGCTGAAGGTGATGTCGCCGCTCGACAGCTTGGAGTCAACCAGCCCCGACTCATACTCCTTGAGACCGGCGGTGAGGAACACCCCGCGGTACTTCACCTCACCGTAGAGCTGCTGCACCCAAGCCCTGGGGGGGTGCATCTCATGGGTGTACCATGTCTTTGCCTCGGCATTGTATTTGTCGTAGGTGATGCTCGAGGCGTAGCCGCCGATGAGGTCCAGCCCCGCGCCCCAGCTGAAGCGGCGGTCAAGCCCCAGGGGCTTCCACGCCTTGGCCCGGAGCTGGGCGCCGTAGGGCGATGTGGTGACGCCGTGGCGGTTGTTGGTGATAAGCGTTGGCGCGAAGTTGCCGCTGCCGGCATTGCCGCTTATGCTGGCCTGATAGTTGAGTTCTACGTCGGCCATCACCGTCAGGCAACCCATGGCTATCGTTATGGTCAAGAGTGGTAAGCGCATAGTGTGATGATTTATAATTGCAAAAATACATAAAATAGTTGACCATTTGCACAAAATGATGTAAATTTGACCCCACTAACATGATATATGTTTGAAAATGTATGATATAACACAATATTTCGATTCATTGCTCAGCGAACACGACAGCATCGACATCGCCGAGTCGGAGTTCCGAAAGGCCCTGGCCGAGGACCCCGAATTGGCCGCTGAATACAGCGAATGGTGCCATGCGGTGGGTAGCACCGAAAAGCGCGGCTTCCTCGACTATGCCGATGAATACAAGGAGATGCGCGACTCAGTGTGGGACTCGCTTCACGACTACGACGATGAATGATCAGCTGCACATGCCCGCCGAGTGGGAGATCGACCGCAGGGTGATGTTGACGTGGCCTCACCCCGATACCGACTGGGCTTATATGCTCCCCGAGGTCGAGGAATGTTATACAAACTTAGTACAGCAACTGGCACGATACGTAGGCGTTAGGCTTATAGTCCACCCTGCGACCGCGGCTGAAGTGATAAATAAGCTTAACGTGCTGCTTGGCGACGATATGGACGCCTTGGAGGTGGTGCCTCTGGATACCAACGACACCTGGACACGCGACTATGGACCCATCACCACCATCGACAGCGGCGACCGATTGCTGCTCAACGACTTCAAGTTCAACGGCTGGGGTCTGAAGTTCGCTGCCGACCTCGACAACCTCGTCACCTCCCGTCTCTTCGGCGGTTTTGACTGTTACGTCAACCGCCTCAACTTCGTGCTCGAAGGGGGGAGCATCGAGAGCGATGGCCGCGGGGCGCTAATGACCACCACCCGCTGCCTGATGTCGCCCAACCGCAACGGCCAGTTCTCACAGGATGAGGTAGAACGCTACCTTGAGCGCAACCTCGGCGTGGACAAGGTGCTATGGGTCGACCACGGCTACCTGGAGGGTGACGACACCGACTCGCATATCGATACTCTGGCCCGCTTTGCCCCCGGCGGCACTATACTGTATGTGGCTTGCGACGACCCCGCTGACCCTCACTACGCCGAGCTTGAGCGCATGCGCCGGGACATTGAAGCATTGACCGATGTCGACGGCCGACCCTACCGTCTCAAAGCACTCCCATGGCCGGATGCGATATACGACGCAGACTGCGGCGAGCGCTTGCCGGCCACATACGCCAACTTCCTGGCAACGTCGGAGGCGGTGTTCGTGCCCACTTACGCCCAGCCCGCCAACGACGATAAAGCATTGAAAACCATCGGTGAAGCATTCCCCGAGCACAAAATAATCGGCATCGATTGCCGCGCCCTCATACGCCAGCATGGGTCGCTCCACTGCGCCACCATGCAAATTCCATATTAAGACCCCACGTCATAACCAAAATGCTAATCGGAATAATACAGCAACAGAATACTCCCGACGCCGACGAAAATCGCCGCCGTATCGCCGCCAAAACCCGCGAGCTCGCAGCCCAAGGCGCACAGCTCGTTGTCAACCAGGAGCTTCACGATACACCATATTTCTGCCAGACGGAGTCGGTCGACAAGTGCGACTTGGCCGTCGCCATACCTTCGCCTACCACCGAATTCTACTCCCGGCTTGCCGCTGAGACCGGCGTGGTACTCGTGACATCAATCTACGAGCGCCGAGCCCCGGGGTTGTATCACAACACGGCGCTGGTGTTCGACACCGATGGCTCGCTCGCCGGCAAGTACCGCAAGATGCACATCCCCGACGACCCAGCATATTACGAGAAATTCTACTTCACCCCCGGCGACTTGGGTTTTGATCCTATCCAGACGAGCGTCGGCAAGCTCGGTGTGCTCGTATGCTGGGACCAATGGTACCCCGAGGCAGCCCGCCTGATGGCTCTGCGCGGAGCCGAGCTGCTGATCTACCCCACAGCAATAGGCACCGAGAGCACCGACACCCCCGAGGAGCAGGCGCGGCAGCTTGAGGCATGGGTCACCGTGCAACGTGGCCACGCCGTGGCCAACGGTCTGCCGGTGATAGCCGTCAACCGCGTAGGCTACGAGCCGGACGAGTCGGGAGCCACCGGAGGCATCACATTCTGGGGCAACTCATTCGTGGCCGGGCCGCAAGGGGAGCTGCTCTACCGTGCCCCGGCCGACCGTGAAGTCACCGAGCTGATTGATGTCGACATGAAGCGCTCGGAGCAGGTGCGCCGATGGTGGCCCTTCCTGCGCGATCGCCGCATCGACGCCTACGCAGGTCTAACACGCCGTTTCATCGATTGACCACAGCCGCTATGAGATTTTCAGTAATAGTGCCGGTCTACAACCGCATCGATGAAGTGCGCGACCTGCTCAAGTCGCTCGCCGAGCAGACCGCCCGCAATTTTGAGGTGATCATCGTGGAGGACGGTTCGACCCAACCCTGTGGCGACGTGTGCCGCGAGTATGAGCCGAAGCTCGACGTTAGACACTACTTCAAGCCCAACGAGGGCCGCTCGATAGCCCGCAACTACGGCATGGAGCGCGCCGCGGGCGACTATTTCATATTCTTCGACAGCGATTGCGTAATCCCCCCGACATACTTCGCAACACTTGAGCAAGAGCTTGAGCGCCAGCCTCTCGACTGCTTCGGAGGCCCCGACGCGGCCCACGAGTCGTTCACCGACGTGCAGAAGGCCATCAACTTCGCCATGACCTCATTCCTCACCACCGGCGGCATCCGCGGCGGCAAGGTGAGCCTGGAGAAGTTCACTCCCCGCACCTTCAACATGGGTTTCTCGCGCCGGGTCTACGAACGCGTCGGTGGATTTCGCGAGATGTTCTCCGAGGATATCGACATGTCGACCCGCATCCGCCAGGCCGGCTTCACCATCGGCCTGCTGAGAGCCTGCCCGGTGTACCATAAGCGTCGCATGAGTTGGCGCAAGTTCCTGCGCCAAGTCTACGTGTTCGGCATGTCGCGCATCACCCTCAAGCTCCTTTACCCCGGCTCGATGAAACTCGTGCACACCCTCCCCGCGGTTTTCACCGTCGGCTCCGTGGCGCTGATTGCGCTGGCCATCTGCTGGCATTGGTGGTGCATACTCCCCTTGGCAGCATACATTTTAGCTCTTTTTGTAGCCGCCTTGGTATCGACTAAGTCGCTGAATATAGCGCTGATGGCCGTGCCGGCGAGCCTCATTCAGCTCTATGGCTACGGAGCGGGATTTATCAAGGCATATTTTACAAAAATCATACTCCGCCAAGGGCGCGATGTGAACCAGGAAATCGAGATGCGCCGTGGAAAATAATGCTCCCAAAGAAGTCGCCTGTCACCGCATCCACGACCTAAACGACGACGACCGTCCCCGCGAGAAAGCGATGCGCAACGGCATCGAGTCGCTGAGCAACGCCGAGTTGTTGGCCATTGTCTTCGGCTCGGGCCTCCCCGGACAGTCGGTGATACACCTGAGCCAGGAGATACTCAACGACAACGAAAACCGTCTGTCGCACCTTGCACGCCTCTCGATATCAGAGCTCACCCGCAAATACCGCGGCATCGGCCCGGCCAAGGCCATATCGCTTGTGGCCGCCTTCGAACTCGGCATGCGCTGCCAGGTTGATTTCAAGGTCGACGACCCCCAGATTGTGGGGAGCCAGACGGTGTATGAGATCATGCAGCCGATGATGGCCAAGCTCCGCTGGGAGGAGTTCTGGGTGCTACATCTGTCGCGAGCCAACAAGGTGATTGCCCGCGAGCGCATCAGCCATGGAGGCACCGCCGGCACACTTGTTGACATCAAGCTGCTGATGAAGTCGGCCATAGACAAACTCTCCGCCGGGCTCATCGTGGTGCACAACCACCCCTCCGGCACCCTCCGCCCATCCAACGAGGACAACAAGCTGACACTGCGCATTAAGCAAGCCTGCCAGTTGCTCGACATCCGCCTCCTCGACCACGTGATCATCGCCCCCCAAGGCTACTACTCCTATCAAGACTCCGGCACCCTCTAACCCAATATCGAAGCCTATACGGATGGTCGCGGCCCCCTGCATACGTTTTGCTGGATCACAGCCCCGCAAGATAATTCACGCCGAGCGTGGAATGGGGTGGTGTAAAGAGGAGGATCACGCCCACAAGTGGGGTCGCACCCCAGGAGCGTCCGCGATAACAGTCACGGTCTGATTTAGACCGCAAAGTTAATTTCAAATCGTCGCACCCCAAAATCTCTCACAACAAATTGAATTTCAATAATTTCAAAGAACTCTTATGATTTTTTAGTGGACACTAATGATTATGTTTCACTACTGTCCACTAAAAATGGACGGGATTAAAAATTAAATAAATTCGGTTCAC
>CAZVNS010000003.1:0-105338 GCA_964628905.1 uncultured Muribaculaceae bacterium
TTGCTCCTACGTCAGTTTAGCAAACTGGTGGTTTCAGCCACTCACCCACCTCTCCAATATGTGGGTCTCAGCGGCTTGAGGTGCGCCGCGACCTTCGCTACAGCCCCTTCGGCGGGACTTTGCGGTGCAAAGGTAATACTATTTTTTGTGTTTGCCAAAATTTTCTTCACCTAAGGGCTACAATTTGTGCACCCGCTCCCGTGCGAGCCACGTACACGCCTGACGGTAAGGTGATTGCGCAGCCAGAGGGGATATGCGCCACTCGACGCCCTGCGAGGTCGTAGATGTCGACTTCACCGGTGGTGGCATGGATCGTCGTGCCGCCCACCGAGTATGGAGTGCCGCCGTCGCCACGCAGCTCTTCCACCCCGTTGCTAACTTCCGACAGACGGTAGAAGCTGAGAGCGCGTCCGGGGGTGTATAGGGCCATGGCAAGGTCGCCGCCGATGGGGAGTGTGGCGATCTGCACCTGGCCTGTGGCGGCCGCAGTGGCGTCCCCCTGGCTCATGGGGAGTGTGGCGAGGAAGTGGATGTTGTCGGCGGCAAATCCATTGGCAGGTTCGTCAATGGTTGTGACGGTCACCTCGCCGGGGGCACTGGCATAGATGAAGTAGTGGGTCGCACCTACCGTCGCGAGGCGTATGCCGGTCAGTCCGGGAGCAGGGTTGACGGGCGCGGTGAGTCGCTGTGTGGCTTGCTGTGTGGCTGAGCGGGAGGTATAGAAGTATGGCACATCGCCGGTGTTGTCGGTGATTGAGGTGGTAAGCGATGTGAGCGCCACCTGGGTGCCGAGGTCGGGTTGGATGCTGACGTAGGGGTACTGGTCGGGCGTGCACAGGTCGCTGTAGCGGGCTGTGACCTCCTCTGTGGGGTCGAAGCAGCCGTAGACGCGCCACAGGCGCAACGACTCTGTTTCGGCCTGGTTGGAGGCTGTGATGCGCTCGATGATGGCGACGGTGGCAGTGCCGTCGGCTATGTTGCCGTCGACCGTGACGGTGCCGAATGTGTGGGATTTGACGCCGCTATATGCCTCAGGGGCGAGCTGTGAGGTAGTGATGGTGCACGGCTCCCCTGCAGCCCCGGAGTCGTCGAGGGCATAAAGGGTTACAGATGTGGCCGACTGGTCGCACGACGATGCCCACATACGGCCATCTGAACTGTTGCCTATGCGGTCGACGCCGTCGAGACCCAGCCACGGGCAGGTCTCGCCGGTGGTGACATCAAGGGCGTTGACTCCCCCCTGACTGTTGAGCGCCAGCACACGCGTGGGCGTGAGGGCCATCGATGCGGGAGCCATGTCGGAGCGCTCCCAGAGGGGTTGGGCGGCGTTGGCAGCCAGGGCGGTTGCGGCAAGGCAGATAATTGCGCTATATACTTTCATCGGCGTGTATTTTTGGCAAATGTACTACTTTTCGGCGACATCTAACGTTTTTTTCAGTCAGAAATATATAAAGCGTGAACATCGGCCGCGGAAACAGTGTTTTAAAATGCAAGAGGGATATCGATCCGCATCACTAATTAACACTCTGAAATATGAAACAACACTTAGCTATCGCCGCCCTGTTGGCCTTTGCTGCCTCAGGGGCCTATCAGGCCGACGCCTGCACACGCGTGCTCTACGTGGGCGACACCACCGCCACTACACCCCTGCGCATTGTGGGACGCTCGCTCGACTGGAAAACGCCCATCCCAACCAACATCTACGTCTACCCCGCCGGCATCCACAAGAAGGGCAACGACGTGCCCGGCGCCGTGGAATGGACCTCGAAATATGGCGCGGTCTACGCTGTGAGCTACGAAGGTGGCATCACTGAGGGTATGAACGAGAAGGGGCTGGTGGTCAACGGCCTCTTCTGCAAAGGCACCGTCTATGAGAACGCTTCGACACAGGGGCGTCCGGCGATGTCGCTGGCGATGTTTGTGGCGTGGCTGCTCGACATGAACGAGACCACCGATCAGGTAGTGGAGGTGCTTCGCAAGCATGATTTCAACATCTCCGGCTCGACCTTCGACGGCGGCACCGTGTCGGCCCTCCACTGGGGCATCACAGACGCCACGGGGCGCTCAGCCGTGCTGGAGTTTGACCACGGCGAGGTGAAGGTCTATGAGGGTCAGGACATACCGCTGCTGGCCAACGACCCGCAATGGGAGGCGATGAACGCCATCAACGACTACTGGCTCGGCGTCGGGGGCGTCAACATGCTCCCGGGCACCGTCAAGAGTCCCGACCGCTTCGTACGCGGCTACTTCTTCGACGAGAATGTGGAGCGCGTCAACGACCCGGAGCTTGGCCTGACAATATTGCGCACGGTGATGTATAACGTGTCGGTGCCCTACCACTACACCGTCAACGGCGAGCCCAACGTCAGCTCAACCCAGTGGCGCACCTACGCCGACCTCAGTGACCTGCGCTACTACTTCGACCTGGTGACCAACCGCGGCATCTACTACGTGGACCTCAAGCAGTGCGACCTGCGCCCAGGAGCGCCAATACTGCGCCTTGAGACGTCGAAGTATCCCGACTTCGCGGGCGACGCCACTCGTCTGCTCGAGTGCCACAAAGGCTTCACCCCGATGTATTGATCATCTGATTTACAACACACATAGAGCGCAGCTCCCATCGAGGGGGCTGCGCTCCATGTATCGAAGTAGCCTTGCGGGCTGTGATTACTTCTTGCGGCGGTCGCCGTAGCGGCTCATGAACTTGTCGACGCGGCCGGCGGTGTCGACGAGCTTCTGCTTACCGGTGAAGAAGGGGTGTGACGAGCTGGTGATCTCAAGCTTAACCAGAGGATAAGTCACGCCATCGACTTCGATGGTCTCCTTGGAGGCCACTGTCGAGCGAGTTATGAAAATCTCATCGTTCGACATGTCTTTGAACACTACTTCGCGGTAGGTTGAGGGATGGATGTCTTTTTTCATCGTTATTTTTTGATTTTTTGATTTTCACTGATTGTTGGCCGTCAGAGTCGCGGCGGCGGTGCTATTGATCACTCAGCTGCGGGTGCCTCGGCGGCGCCTTCCTGTGCGGGAGTCTCAGCCTTAACCTCCTCTACGCCAGCCTCGGCCTTGGGAGCGGCCTTGCGTGAGCGGCGGGTGCGGGTGGTCTTCTTGGCATCCTTGGCGCTGAGCATGTTCTCGTTGTAGTCAACGAGCTCGATCATGCACATCATGGCGTTGTCGCCAAGACGGTTGCCGGTCTTGAGGATGCGGGTGTAACCACCGGGGCGGTCGGCGATCTTCTGGGCGATTTCGCGGAAGAGCTCGGTGACGGCATACTTGTTCTGCAGGTAGCTGAACACCAGGCGGCGGTTGGCCATAGAGTCTTCCTTGGCGCGGTTGATAAGGGGCTCGGCGTACTGACGGAGAGCTTTAGCTTTGGCCAGGGTTGTGAAGATGCGTTTGTGCATGATCAGCGAGATGGTCATGTTAGCCAAGAGCGCGTCGCGATGGGCTTTCTTGCGGCCGAGATGGTTGAATGATTTATTGTGTCTCATCGTTATTACTCTTTATCTAATTTGTATTTCGAAATATCCATGCCAAACGACAGGTTGAGGTTGGCCAGGAGCTCGTCGAGCTCGGTGAGCGACTTCTTACCGAAGTTGCGGAACTTGAGCAGGTCGGTCTTGTTGAATACCACCAGCTCGCCAAGGGTCTCCACTTCGGCGCTCTTCAAGCAGTTGAGGGCGCGCACTGAGAGGTCCATGTCGGTGAGCTTCGACTTGAGGAGTTGGCGCATGTGGAGCACCTCCTCGTCGAATTCCTCGTTGTCCTGTGTTTCGGGAGACTCGAGGGTGATCTTCTCGTCGGAGAAGAGCATGAAGTGGTATATCAGCACTCTTGCGGCCTCCTTGAGGGCGTCCTTGGGGAGGATAGAGCCGTTGGTGGTGATTTCAAGAATCAGTTTCTCGTAGTCGGTCTTCTGATCGACGCGGAAGTTTTCGACGGTGAACTTCACATTCTTGATCGGGGTGTAGATTGAGTCGATAGCGATGACGTTGATGTCGTCGTTCAGGCCCTGATTCTCCTCGGCGGGAACCCATCCGCGACCTTTGTTGATGGTGAGCTCGATCTGGAAACGTGCGTCGAGATCCAAATGACAGATGACAAGGTCGGGGTTGAGTACCTCAAACCCTGTTAGCGCCTTGCCAATGTCACCGGCCTTGAACACCTCCTGTCCCGATACTGTGATGGTGACTTTCTCGTTCTCGATGTCTTCAACGATCTGCTTGAGGTCAACCTTTTTGAGGTTGAGGATGATGTTGGTCACATCTTCCTTTACTCCTGGAATGGTATCGAATTCGTGCTTCACGCCGTCGATTTTGATCGACGAGATGGCGAAGCCTTCGAGCGATGCCAGAAGCACGCGGCGAAGGGCGTTGCCCACTGTGATACCATAACCTGGCTCCAAGGGTTTGAACTCAAATTTACCGAAGAAGTTGTCGGCTTCGAGCATGAGCACCTTGTCGGGTTTCTGGAAAGTTAAAATAGCCATGGATCTGGTGTTAATTATTATTATTTAGAATACAACTCGACGATTGCCTGTTCCTTAATGTTCTCGGGGATGTCCTCGCGCTGGGGAGTGTGGAGGAACTTGCCTGACTTGGTGGCCTCGTCCCACTCGATCCAGGGATATTTGCTGTGGTTAAATCCTGCGAGTGAGTCGGCGATCACTTCGAGTGATTTGGCTTTCTCGCGCACACCCACTACGTCGCCGGGCTTCACCTGGTAAGAGGGGATGTTGACCACGCGGCCATTGACGGTGATGTGTTTGTGGAGCACCTGCTGACGGGCTGCGGCGCGTGAGGGGGCTACGCCGAGGCGGTAAACCACGTTGTCGAGGCGGCTCTCCAGGAGCTGGAGCAGCAGCACACCAGTGATACCCTTCATGCGCGATGCTCTCTCGAAGAGGTTGCGGAACTGCTTCTCGAGCACGCCGTAGGTGTATTTAGCTTTCTGCTTCTCGCGCAGCTGGTTGCCATACTCTGAGGTCTTGCGGCGACGGTTCTGGCCGTGCTGGCCCGGAGGATAGTTCTTCTTAGTGAGAACTTTGTCCTCGCCGAAGATGGGCTCACCGAATTTACGGGCGATTTTGGTCTTGGGACCGATATATCTTGCCATTTTAATTAACAGTTTTAAGTGCGAGCCTGCGCTTTGCCCGGCCGGGGTGCAGCCGCGGCTATGTAGAGGTGATTACTCATAGCCCAATCACCCTTGTGGCGGGAGTGTGCGTCGTGGCTCTGATTGGTGTTTTGTTGACTCTTTAAACTAAAGAAATGAAGTAATTGCGTGTGATGATGATGCCTGTGGCCGGGCTCGCCGCCGAGGGTCTCTCTGTCTCTGACGACAACGGACGTGACGACCGATACGGGCCTGCGCCGGGGCTTCATTGCTGTGGTTGATTACACGCGACGGCGCTTGGGGGGGCGGCAGCCGTTGTGGGGCAGCGGGGTCACGTCGATGATCTCGGTGACTTCGATGCCTGCACCGTGGATGGTGCGGATGGCTGACTCACGGCCGTTGCCGGGACCCTTTACATAGGCCTTCACCTTGCGGAGGCCCAGGTCGTAGGCTACTTTGGCGCAGTCCTGCGCTGCCATCTGGGCGGCGTAGGGGGTGTTCTTCTTAGATCCGCGGAAGCCCATCTTGCCGGCCGATGACCATGAGATGACTTGGCCTTCGCTGTTGGCTAAGCACACGATAATATTGTTGAAGGAGGAATGTACGTGAAGCTGTCCGGCAGCATCAACTTTAACATTGCGCTTCTTTGCTGCGACTGTCTTTTTTGCCATAGTCTAATGTTATTTGGTAGCTTTCTTCTTGTTAGCGACGGTTTTCTTGCGTCCCTTGCGGGTGCGGGCGTTGTTCTTGGTGCTCTGGCCGCGCACGGGCAGGCCGATGCGGTGACGGATGCCGCGGTAGCAGCCGATGTCCATCAGGCGCTTGATGTTGAGCTGCACTTCTGAGCGCAGGTCGCCTTCCACTTTGTAGCCTTCGCTGATCACTTCGCGCACTTTGGCGGCCTCAGCGTCGGCCCAGTCTTTGACCCTGGTGGCTTTGTCGACCCCTGCCTTCTCGAGTATGGTGAGCGCGGCTGAGCGGCCGATACCATAGATGTAGGTCAAGGCGATTTCACCTCTTTTATTCTGGGGGAGGTCAACTCCCACGATTCTTACTGCCATAGTATGTTGCTAAAAATTTTCCTGCAAAAATAATAAAAATTATCCTTGACGTTGTTTATACTTGGGGTTTTTCTTGTTGATGACGTAAAGACGTCCTTTGCGGCGCACGATTTTGCTGTCGGGGGTGCGCTTCTTGATTGATGCTCTTACTTTCATTGTTCTTTAGTGGTATTGTTGTGTTTCTTACTTTGCGTTATTTGTAGCGGAAGGCGATGCGCCCCTTCGACAGGTCGTAGGGCGACATTTCGACTCTCACCTTGTCGCCGGGGAGTATCTTGATGTAATGCATGCGCATCTTCCCGGAGATGTGGGCGGTGATTTCGTGACCGTTGGCCAGCTCCACGCGGAACATGGCGTTGGACAGTGCTTCCACTATCACTCCGTCCAATTCGATTGCTGCTTGTTTTGCCATATTTTGGTTATCTTGGTTACAACTCGTTAGATAAATCTGTCGCCCAGCGCCTGCTGGATGTAGTCGAAGGTGGTGAGCACGCGGGCCTGGTTGTCGACCATGGCTATTGTGTGCTCATAGTGGGCCGAGGGCTTGCGGTCGCGGGTGCGGCACTGCCAGCCGTCGCGCTCCACCACGATGTTGCGGCTGCCGAGGTTAATCATCGGCTCGATGCAGATGCACATGCCGTTGCGGATCACCGGGCCGGTGCCGCGGCGCCCGTAGTTGGGCACTTCGGGGTCCTCGTGCATCTTGCGTCCGATGCCGTGGCCGCACATTTCGCGCACTACGCCGTAGCCGCGGCTCTCGCAGTAGGTCTGCACGGCGTTGGCTATGTCGCCGATGCGGCGGTCTACCTTGCAGGCTTCGATGCCTCGGTAGAGGGCCTCCTTGGTGGTGCGGAGCAGGGCCATGACCTTGGGGTCGACCTCGCCCACGGCGTAGGTGTAGCACATGTCGCCGTTGAAGCCGTCGAGCTCCACGACGGTGTCGATGCCAATGATGTCGCCTTCGCGCAGGGCGTAGTTCGACGGAAATCCGTGCACCACTGTCTCGTTGACCTCAATGCAGAGGGTGGCGGGGAAGCCGCTGTAGCCCAAGCAGGCGGGCTTGCCACCGTTGTCCTGGATGAACTCCCGGGCAACGGTGTCGAGCCTGTGCGTGGTCACTCCAGGGGCTATATGCTTGGCTACCTCGCCCATGGCTTGGCTCACCAAGGTGCAGGCGGCCTGCATCTTCTCTATCTCCTGGGGTGTCTTAAGATATATCATCGGTGGTTGTTGATACTGGGTGTTACAGCTTTGCAGTCAATCTTAGTTAGTAAGCGCTGCCGGTGGTGCGGCCTTTGATCTTACCTTCCTTCATCAGCCCGTCGTAGTGGTGCATCATCAGGTGCGACTCGATCTGCTGCAGGGTGTCAAGCACTACTCCGACCATAATCAGCAGCGATGTGCCGCCGAAGAACTGGGCGAAGTTCTGGCTGATGCCGAAGAAGCGGGCGAACGCGGGGAGGATGGCCACCACGCCCAGGAAGAGTGATCCGGGGAGGGTGATGCGCGACATGATTGCGTCGAGGTACTCGGCGGTCTTCTTGCCGGGCTTCACTCCGGGGATGAAGCCGTTGTTGCGCTTCATGTCCTCGGCCATCTGGGTGGGGCGCACGGTGATGGCGGTGTAGAAGTAGGTGAAGGCCACGATCATCACGAAGTAGACGAAGTTGTACAAGAACCCGTTGATGTCGGAGAACGCTGCGAAGAAGCCTGTCGAGCTCCCGCTCGAGCCGAAGCCGGCCAGGGTGATGGGGATGAACATGATCGCCTGGGCGAAGATGATGGGCATCACACCGGCTGCGTTGACCTTCAGGGGGATGTACTGGCGGGCTCCGCCGTACTGCTTGTTGCCGACGATGCGCTTGGCATACTGCACGGGCACTTTGCGTGTGCCCTGCACGAGCATGACTGCGCCGATGGTGACGGCGAAGAGGAGGATGAGCTCGACGATGAACATGATCAGACCGCCCTCTGAGCCACCTGCGCCGGGAAGGCGGCTTGTGAACTCATAGAACAATGCCATGGGGAGGCGGGCGATGATACCGACGAGGATGATGAACGAGATACCGTTGCCGATACCGCGGTCGGTGATGCGCTCACCCAGCCACATGATGAACATTGAGCCGGCGGCGAGGATGATGGTGAGGTAGGCCACGGTCCAGAATCCCATCTCGATGACGTTGCCGGCGGCTGCCACCTGCACCTTGAGGTTGATCAGGTAGGCGGGACCCTGGAGCAACAGGATCAGAACTGTGAGGTAGCGGGTGTACTGGTTGAGCTTCTGACGTCCGCTCTCTCCCTCACGCTGCATCTTCTGGAACGAGGGGAGCACCATGCCCAGCAGCTGTATCACGATCGACGCGGTGATGTAGGGCATGATACCCAGGGCGAAGATCGAGGCCTGTGAGAAGGCGCCGCCGGAGAACATGTCCAACAACTGCATCAGGCCGCTGGCGTTGGTGAACTTGCTAAGGGCGTCGAGGTCCTCAGGCGAGATGCCGGGTAGGACCACGTAGCAACCCAGGCGGTACACCAGCACCAACAGCATGGTGAGGATCAGCCTGCGGCGGAGCTCTTCGATCGTCCAGATGTTTTTAAGTGTTTCTACGAAGCGCATTATTGTTCGATTTTAGTGATTGTGCCTCCGGCCTCTTCGATGGCCTTCTGAGCTGCTGCTGAGAATCCGTGGGCAGTCACATTGAGCTTGCGGGTCAGTGTGCCGTTGGCGAGGATCTTGACCATGTCGCGGCGGTTGATGAAGCCGGCGGCGCGGAGCTCGTCGAGACCGATGGCCTCAAGGTTCTTGGCCTGAGCAAGTTCTTCGAGGGTGGAGAGATTGATGGGTTTATATTCCTTGCGGTTGATGTTCTTGAAACCGAATTTGGGGAGACGGCGCTGCAGGGGCATCTGGCCACCTTCGAAGCCGATCTTGCGGCTGTAGCCTGAACGCGACTTGGCACCCTTGTGACCGCGGGTCGATGTGCCGCCTTTGCCTGAACCTTGGCCGCGGCCGACGCGGAATCCGTTGTGGGTCGAGCCGGGGGCGGGCTGCAAATTACTTAAGTCCATATTCTGTATCTGATGTTTTTATGCGTTAGTCACTTCTACGAGGTGATGTACTTTTTTTACCATGCCTCTCACACTGGGGGTGTCGTCCATGACCACAGTGTGATTCATTTTCCTGAGCCCAAGGGCATCAAGTGTGCGCTTCTGTGTAGCGGGGCAGTTGATGCGGCTCTTGATTTGCTTGATTATGATTTTTGCCATTGTTGAGCTTAGGTTTAATGGTTAGCCTTTGAACACTTTCTCTACCGACACGCCGCGGTTCTGTGCCACCTGCGCGGGTGAGCGCATCTCGCCCAGGGCTGCGATGGTGGCCTTGACCAGGTTGTGGGGGTTGGATGAACCCTTTGACTTGGCCAGCACGTCGGTGACGCCGACGCTCTCGAGCACGGCGCGCATGGCGCCGCCGGCCTTCACTCCGGTACCGTGGCTTGCGGGCTTGAGGATCACGCGCGAGCCGCCGAACTTGGCTTCCTGCTCGTGGGGCAGTGTGCCGTTGTGGACGGGGATTTTGATCAGGTTCTTCTTAGCGGCCTCGATGCCCTTGGCGATGGCGGCGGTGACTTCGTTGGCCTTGCCCAGGCCCCAGCCTACGATGCCGTTCTCGTTGCCTACGACTACGATGGCGGCGAAGGTGAATGTGCGGCCACCCTTGGTCACCTTGGTGACGCGGTTGATGGCTACCAGGCGGTCCTTGAGGTCAAGGTCGGTTGTGGTCTGTACTCTGTTATTCTTGTTTGCCATATTCGTTTAGAATTTAAGGCCGCCTTTGCGTGCGGCGTCAGCCAATGATTTAACTCGGCCATGGAAGAGGTAGCCGTTGCGGTCGAAGACGACTTCGGTCAAACCCGCTGCGAGGGCTTTCTTAGCGATATCCTCGCCCACCTTGGCTGCTATTTCACACTTGGTGCCTTCTTCGATGCCTTTTGATGAGGCTGCCGCCAGGGTGGTGGCGCTCAGGTCGTCGATGAGCTGCACGTAAATCTGCTTGTTGGAGCGGAACACGGTCATGCGGGGACGCTGGGCGGTGCCTGAAATCTTGCCGCGGATGCGTGCCTTGATTTTATTCCTTCTTTGTTGCTTTGAAAACATAGTGAGTCTTATTTTACTTATTTGGCACCAGCCGATTTACCTGACTTGCGGCGGATTACTTCGCCGACGAACTTGATACCTTTACCCTTGTAAGGCTCGGGCTTGCGCAGTGAGCGGATTTTGGCGCACACCTGGCCCAGGAGCTGCTTGTCGTCGCTCTCGAGGATGATCAGGGGGTTCTTGTTACGCTCTGACTTGGCCTCGACCTTCACCTCGGGGGGGAGCTTGAGATATATTGCGTGTGAGTAACCGAGGGCGAGCTCCAGGACCTGGCCTGTGGCTGTGGCGCGGTAACCTACACCTACTAATTCCATTTCTTTGCGATAGCCTGTCGACACGCCGACTACCATGTTGTGGATCAAGGCGCGGTAGAGGCCGTGCTGGGCGCGGTGCTCGATGTCGTCCGAGGGGCGCTCGACGATGATGTGGCCGTTCTCCTCCTTGATGGTGAGGTCGGGGTTGACTGTCTGTGAGAGCTGGCCTTTGGGGCCCTTGACGGTGACGGTGTTGCCTTCGATCTTGACGGTCACACCTGCGGGGATCTCGATGGGGGCTTTACCTATTCTTGACATATTGTATTCCTCCTTGCGATTAATAGATGTAACACAACACTTCGCCACCGACTTTCTCCTCTGCCGCCTTCTTGTTGGTCATTACGCCTTTTGAGGTGGAGAGGATA
This sequence comes from uncultured Muribaculaceae bacterium, assembly GCA_964628905.1. Taxonomy (GTDB): domain Bacteria; phylum Bacteroidota; class Bacteroidia; order Bacteroidales; family Muribaculaceae; genus JAJPXC01. Next base: position 11,017 of record CAZVNS010000003.1, read on the forward strand.
GCGATGCCTAAGCCGTTCAACACTCGGGGCATATCTTTGTAGCCTGTGTACTGACGCAGGCCGGGGCGCGACACGCGCTTGAGGGCCTTGATGGCGTTGACTTTGTCAACGGGGTCGTACTTCAGAGCGATCTTGATAGTGCCGTTGGGGGTTTCACCCTCTATAAACTTGTAGTTAAGTATATAGCCTTGTTCGAAGAGTATCCTGGTGATCTCTTTCTTCAAGTTTGAGGCGGGGATCTCGACCACGCGGTGCTGGGCCTTGATGGCGTTCCTCAATCTTGTCAAATAATCTGCTATTGGATCAGTCATTTTGATTGGATGGTTTAAATTGATTGGGTCCTTCCCAACAATATTTAATTATTCTCTGGGGTCCGTGGGCCGGCGACTGAGAATGTAGCCTCTGCCAAGGCTGGTCACCAGCTTGCTTTCTTGACGCCGGGGATCAGGCCTGACGATGCCATCTCGCGGAACTGTATGCGTGAGATGCCGAACTGGCGCATGTAGCCTTTGGGGCGGCCTGTGATCTTGCAGCGGTTGTGCAGGCGCACTTTCGAGGCGTTCTTGGGCAGTGCCTGCAGACCTTCGTAGTCGCCGGCGGCCTTGAGCGCTGCGCGCTTTGCCTCATACTTGGCGCAAAGCTTGGCGCGCTTTACCTCGCGTGCTTTCATTGATTCTTTTGCCATAGTGGTTTATTTCGCGTTTTTGAAGGGTAATCCGAATTGCTTAAGCAGTGCGTAGCCTTCCTCGTCGGTGTTGGCCGAGGTGACGAAGGTGATGTTCATGCCCATGAGCTTGGAAATGTTGTCGATGTTGATCTCGGGGAAGATGATCTGCTCAGTCACGCCCAGGGTGTAGTTGCCGCGGCCGTCGAGCTTGCTCTCGATGCCTTTGAAGTCGCGGATGCGGGGCAGGGCCACGCGCATCAGGCGCTCCAGGAACTCATACATCTTGTCCTTGCGCAGGGTCACCATGGCTCCGATGGGCATTTTCTTGCGCACCTTGAAGTTAGAGATGTCCTTGCGCGAGAGGGTGGCCACGGCTTTCTGGCCGGTGATGGCTGTGAGCTCGTTGAGGGCGGTCTCGATGATCTTCTTGTCCTGGGTGGCTTCGCCAAGGCCCTGGTTGATTACGATTTTCTTCAACTTGGGCACCTGCATCACTGTGGTGTAGTTGAATTCTTTCTGGAGGGCGGGTACGATGCGCTCCTTGTAGTCTTTCTGAAGTGTTTTTGTGCTCATTACTTAATCTCCTCTCCTGATTTTTTTGAGTAACGTACCTTCACGCCCTTGTCGTTGACGCGGTAGCCTACGCGGGTGGGCTTGCCGCTCTTGGGGTCGATCAGGTTGAGGTTAGACACGTGGATGGGTGCTTCCATCTTGATCAGGCCGCCCTGGGGGTGCTTTGCGCTGGGCTTAGCGGCCTTGGTTACGATGTTGACGCCCTCGACGATCGCACGCTCCTTGGAGGGGTTGACAGAGAGCACCCGGCCCTGCTTGCCTTTGTCCTCGCCGGCGTTGACGTAGACGATGTCGCCTTTCTTGATATGAAGTTTGTTCATTTTGGTTTACGGTTTACGCTTGTTGTGGTTTAAAGTACTTCAGGCGCTAATGACACGATCTTCATGTTGGTGGCGCGGAGTTCGCGGGCCACGGGGCCGAAGATACGGGTGCCGCGAAGCTCGCCGGCGTTGTTGAGGAGCACGCAAGCGTTGTCGTCGAAGCGGATGTATGATCCGTCGGGGCGGCGTATCTCTTTCTTGGTGCGCACAACGACGGCCTTTGACACAGTGCCTTTCTTAACGTCGGACGAGGGGATGGCGTCCTTGACGGTGACGACGATGATGTCGCCTACCGATGCGTAGCGGCGGCCTGTGCCTCCCAGAACGTGGATGCAGAGCACTTCCTTGGCGCCTGAGTTGTCGGCTACGGTGAGTCTTGATTCAGTCTGTATCATGGTGTTACTTCACTTTTTCAATGATTTCTACTAATCTCCATCGCTTGGTCTTGCTCAAGGGACGGGTTTCCATCAGGCGCACGGTGTCGCCGATTGAGCATTCGTTGTTCTCATCGTGGGCGTGGTACTTCTTTGTCTTGTTGACGAACTTGCCATAGATGGGGTGTTTCTCCTTCCATTTGACGGCCACGGTGATGGTTTTGTCGCCCTTGTTGGAGGTGACAACGCCGATACGCTCTTTTCTGAGGTTTCTATTCAGTTCTTCCATTGTCTGGCGGCTTATTTGTTGTTGATCTCACGCATGCGCAGCTCGGTCTTGACGCGGGCGATGGCACGGCGGTCCTTGGTGATCTGCGAGGGGTTGTCGATGGGTGAGACTGAGTGGTTAATCTTGAGCTGGAGGTAGTCCTTCTCCATCTCGGCAAGGCGGTCTTTGAGATCCTTGGTGGGCAATTGCTTGATTTCTGAGTTTGTCATAGCTTATTACACGTTTTGGGTGGGATCGTAGTCGCGGCTTACCACGAATTTAGTTATCACGGGGAGTTTCTGTGCTGCCAGGCGGAGTGCTTCCTTGGCGACGTCGTAGCTTACGCCTTCGACTTCGATGAGCATGCGGCCGGGGGTCACGGGGGCGACGAAGCCTTCGGGCGAACCTTTACCTTTACCCATGCGGACTTCGGCGGGTTTCTTGGTGATGGGCTTGTCGGGGAATATGCGGATCCAGATTTGACCCTGACGCTGCATGTAGCGTGTCACTGCCACACGGGCGGCCTCGATCTGGCGGCCGGTGATCCATTTGGACTCCAAAGTCTTAATGCCAAATGAGCCGAAAGCCAGCTGGTTGCCGCGCTGGGCCGTGCCCTTCATGCGGCCTTTCTGTGACCTGCGGAATTTAGTTTTCTTCGGTTGTAACATTGCTGTTGATTGGATTGACTGGTTTAACGGTTGTTTTTAGGCTTGCGGAAGCCGCCGCGGCGGGGTGCACCTGCGGCTGCGGGGCGGCCTTCTTTGGCATTTGAGGTGAAGTTGGGGGCCAGGTCGCGCTTGCCGTAGACTTCGCCTCGGCAGATCCACACCTTGACGCCTACGACGCCCACCTTGGTGTGGGCCTCGACCAGCGCGTAGTCGATGTCGGCGCGGAGGGTGTGCAGCGGGGTGCGGCCTTCCTTGAACATCTCTGAGCGGGCCATCTCGGCGCCGTTGAGGCGGCCGCTGACCTGCACCTTGATGCCTTCAGCTCCGGAGCGCATGGTCGATGCGATGGCCATCTTGACGGCGCGGCGATAGGCGATCTTGCCTTCGATCTGGCGTGCGATGGTCGATGCTACAATCTGTGCGTCGAGCTCGGGGCGCTTCACTTCGAATATGTTGATTTGTACGTCCTTGTCGGTGATCTTCTTAAGCTCTTCCTTGAGTTTGTCGACCTCCGAGCCTCCCTTGCCGATGATCAGGCCGGGGCGCGAGGTGCAGACGGTGATGGTGATGAGCTTCAAGGTGCGCTCGATGACGATGCGTGACACGCTCGACTTGGCCAGACGGACGTTGAGGTACTTGCGGAGTTTCGAGTCCTCGAGCAGTGTGTCACCGTATTTGTTGCCGCCATACCAGTTGGAGTCCCAACCGCGGATGACGCCTAAACGGTTGCTGATCGGATTTACTTTCTGTCCCATTGTTTAGTCCTTCTTAACTTTGTTATCGATTGTGTCTACATAAAGGGTAACGTGGTTGGCACGTTTGCGGATGCGGTAGCCGCGGCCCTGGGGGGCGGGGCGGAGGCGCTTGAGGGTTGTGGCGCAGTTGACGTAGAGGGTCGAGATGTAAAGCTCGCCGCTCTCGGCTTTGCGTTCGTTCTTGGCTTCCCAGTTGGCTATCGCTGAGCGCAGCAGCTTCTCGAGGTGCTGTGCGGCTTCTTTATTTGAGAATTTGAGGATACCCAGCGCGAGGAACACTTCCTTGCCGCTCACCATGTCGGCCACCAGGCGCATCTTGCGCGGTGAGATGGGGACGTTCAGGAGCTTGGCGAAGGCCTGTGTCCGGCGGGCTTCCTTGATCTCTTCGGCGGATTGTCTTTTTCTTACACCCATTGTATTTTAATTCTTTTGATTCAAAAATTAGTTATAACCTGGGCCCTGATTATTTCTTCTTGTTACCGGCGTGTCCGCGGAAGGTACGAGTGGGGGCGAATTCGCCGAGCTTGTGACCTACCATGTTCTCGGTTACATAGACAGGAATGAACTTGTTACCATTGTGAACTGCGAATGTGTGACCGACGAATTCGGGGGCGATCATCGAAGCGCGGCTCCATGTCTTGATCACGGCTTTCTTGCCGCTCTCTTCCATGGCGTTGACCTTCTTCTCGAGTTTCACGCTGATAAATGGGCCTTTTTTTAATGAACGACTCATAGTTGCTTTTTATCTAAATTACTTTTTCCTTCTTTCAATGATGTACTTCGAAGAGTGCTTCTTCGGTGCACGGGTCTTTAGTCCCTTGGCGTAAAGGCCTTTGCGCGAACGGGGGTGTCCACCGGATGCGCGGCCCTCACCACCACCCATGGGGTGGTCGACAGGGTTCATGACGACACCGCGGTTGCGGGGGCGTCGGCCAAGCCAGCGTGAACGTCCGGCCTTGCCTGACTGCTCGAGCATGTGCTCTCCGTTGCCCACTACGCCGATGGTGGCTTTGCAGGAGGCGAGCACTTTGCGGATTTCGCCTGAGGGTAATTTGACGATGGCGTAGTCGCCTTCTCGCGAAGTCAGCTGCGCGCTTGTGCCGGCTGAGCGGGCCATTACGGCTCCCTGGCCGGGACGCAACTCGATGTTGTGCACTACGGTACCGATGGGTATCTGGCTCAGGGGGAGGGCGTTGCCCACTTCTGGGGCCACGTCGCTGCCGCTGACAACCTTCATGCCAACTTCTAAGCCGTTGGGTGCGATGATGTAGGCTTTGGCTCCGTCTACGTAGTAAAGCAGGGCGATGCGGGCCGAACGGTTGGGGTCGTACTCGATCGATTTTACTACTGCGGGAACACCGTCTTTGTTTCTCTTAAAGTCGATCATGCGGTATTTGCGCTTGTGGCCGCCACCCATGTAGCGGTTGGTCATGCGGCCTGATGAGTTGCGGCCGCCGGTGCTTTTCTTGCCGACTGTAAGAGACTTTTCTGGCTTGGTGGCTGTGATTACGCCTTTGAATACGCCAATAACTTTGTGTCTCTGCCCCGGTGTTGTGGGCTTGAATTTTCTTACTGCCATTGTTTATTAGAGGTTGCTGTAATAATCAATAGTTTCGCCCTCGGCCACGGTGATGATGGCCTTCTTCCAGGCGGCTGTCTTGCCGCGGAGCAGGCCGCTCTTGGTGTAGCGGGCTTTGTTCTTAGATCGCATGTTCATGGTGTTGACTGCGACCACTTTCACCCCGTAGAGCTTCTCCACCAGGTCCTGGATCTGGTATTTGTTGGCGTCGGGGGAAACGCGGAAGGTGTAGCGGTTGAGCTTTTCGGCCAATGCGGTTGCCTTCTCGGTGACGATGGGTTCAATCATTATTTCCATTGCTTTATTCCTCCTGGGGGTTAAAGGTTGTTGTTGATATAGTCAAGGCTGCTCTCGGTAAGGACGATTGCCTTGTTGTTGAGCAGCGCATAGGTGTTGATGTCCGACGCGGTCATGATGCGGGTGTCGGGCACGTTACGAGCTGACAAATATACGTATTTTTGGTGATCTGCCAAAACCATGAGCAGGCGTTTTCCCTCGACTTTGAGATTTTTAGTAATATTTACGAAATCCTTGGTCTTGGGGGCTTCGAATGTGAAGTCTTCTACCACGATGATCTGGCCGTCCTGGGCTTTGAGCGACAGGGCGCTGCGGCGGGCGAGCTGCTTGAGCTTCTTGTTGAGCTTGAAGCGGTAGTCGCGCGGACGGGGTCCGAACACGCGCCCTCCGCCGACGAGCACGGGCGAGTTGATGTCGCCGATACGGGAGCCGCCGCCACCTTTCTGCTTGTGGAGCTTGCGGGTAGAGCCGCTCACTTCGCTTCGCTCTTTTGACTTGTGGGTACCCTGACGTTGGTTGGCCAAATATTGCTTGACATCGAGATAAAGGGCGTGCTCGTTGGCTTCGATAGCGAACACTGTGTCGTTGAGCTCTACGCGGCGACCGGTGTCTTCTCCTTTGATGTTATATACTGCGAGTTCCATTATTTCTCAATTTCTACGATTGCACCTTTACATCCGGGGATCGAGCCTTTGATCATCAAAAGATTGTGCTCGGGGATGATCTTGATAACTTGAAGGTTTTGCACGGTGACGCGCTCGTTGCCCATCTGGCCGGCCATGCGCGTTCCTTTGAACACTTTGGCGGGGTATGAGCAGGCGCCCACTGAACCGGGGGCGCGCAGGCGGTTGTGCTGGCCGTGGGTGGCCTGACCGACGCCGCCGAAGCCATGGCGCTTGACGACGCCCTGGTGGCCTTTACCTTTGGAGGTGCCGGCGATGTCGACGAATTCGCCATCGGCGAACATCTCCACGGTGATCGTGTCACCGAGGTTGTATTGTCCGTCAAATCCCTTGAACTCGGCCAAGTAGCGCTTGGGGTCAACTCCGGCTTTCTTGAAGTGCCCCATCTGGGGCTTGGTGGTGTGCTTCTCCTTGCGGGGGAGGAAGCCGAGCTGAAGGGCGTCGTAGCCGTCAGTCTCCACTGTCTTTACCTGAGTGACAACACAAGGACCTACTTCGATAACAGTGCACGGCACGTTCTTGCCGTCGGCACTGAACACGGATGTCATTCCGATTTTCTTTCCTAATAATCCTGGCATTTCTCTGTTAGATTTGTGATTTGATTACTGTTGGTTTGTTTGGCTGTGGTGCTGGCATCACACTTTGATCTCTACTTCCACACCTGAGGGGAGCTCGAGCTTCATCAGGGCGTCAACGGTCTTGGCCGATGAGTTGTAGATGTCGATCAGGCGCTTGAACGATGACAGCTGGAATTGCTCGCGCGACTTTTTGTTGACGAATGTCGAGCGGTTGACGGTGAAGATGCGCTTGTGGGTGGGCAGGGGGATGGGACCCGAGATCACTGCGCCGGTCGACTTCACAGTCTTGACGATCTTCTCAGCTGACTTGTCGACCAAGTTGTGATCGTAAGATTTGAGTTTGATTCTGATTTTTTGGCTCATTTTGTTTGGCTCAATTATTTTGGTTGTTTCTCTGTTACTTAAGGAGGTCTACGCGGCCCTGGCACTCTTCAAGCACTTTCTTGGCGATCGAGGTGCTTACCTCGGCGTAGTGCGAGAATGACATGGTGGAGGTGGCGCGGCCTGAGGTGATGGTGCGCAGGGCGGTGACGTAGCCGAACATCTCGGCCAGCGGGGCCTTGGCTTTTACGACGCGGGCGCCTGAGCGGGATGTCTCCATGCCCTCTACCTGGCCGCGGCGCTTGTTGAGGTCGCCGATCACGTCGCCCATGTTCTCCTCGGGGGTCACGACTTCGATCTTCATGATGGGCTCCTGAAGCACGGGGCCTGCCTTCTCTGAGGCTTTCTTGAAGGCGCTGATGGCGCAGAGCTCGAATGAGAGCTGGTCGGAGTCGACGGGGTGGAATGATCCGTCGAGCACGGTGACTTTGAGCTGCTCTACGGGGTAGCCGGCGAGCACGCCGTTGCGCATGGCGGTCTGGAAGCCTTTCTGGATTGAGGGGATGAACTCTTTGGGGATGTTACCGCCCTTGACTTCGTCGACAAACTGGAGGTTGCCCTCGAAGCCTTCGTCGACGGGCTCCACGCGGACGATGATGTCGGCGAACTTACCGCGGCCACCGGTCTGCTTCTTGAATACTTCGCGGAGCTCGACGGGCTTGGTGATGGCCTCTTTGTAGGTGACCTGGGGACGGCCCTGGTTGCACTCTACCTTGAATTCGCGGCGGAGGCGGTCGATGATGATGTCGAGGTGGAGCTCACCCATGCCTGAGATGACGGTCTGGCCGGTCTCTTCGTTGGTCTGCACGCGGAATGTGGGGTCTTCCTCGGCGAGCTTCTGGAGGCCTACGCCGAGCTTGTCGAGGTCTTTCTGGGTCTTGGGCTCCACGGCGATACCGATCACGGGGTCGGGGAAGTCCATGGCTTCGAGCACGATGGGTGCGTCCTCGGCGCAGAGGGTGTCGCCGGTGCGGATGTCCTTGAAGCCTACTCCGGCGCCGATGTCGCCACAGCCGATCTTCTCCATGGGGTTCTGCTTGTTGGAGTGCATCTGGAACAGACGCGAGATGCGCTCCTTCTTGCCTGAGCGCGAGTTGAGCACATATGATCCGGCAACGACTTCGCCTGAGTATACGCGGAAGAAGCAGAGGCGGCCTACGTAGGGGTCGGTGGCGATCTTGAACGCCAGGGCGCACATGGATGCCTCGGCTGAGGGCTCGCGGGTGACGATCTCGTCGGGGTTGCCTACGGCGTGGCCTTCGACTGCGCCGGCGTCAACGGGGCTGGGCAGGTATGCGCACACGGCGTCGAGCAGGCACTGCACGCCTTTGTTCTTGAACGATGAGCCGCATATCATGGGCACGATTTCCATCTTGAGGGTGGCTACGCGCAGGGCGCGCTTGATCTCGTCCTCGGTGATGGTTGAGGGGTCGTCGAAGTACTTGGCCATGAGGTCGTCGTCGAATTCGGCGATCTTCTCGAGCATCTTGTCGCGGTACTCTTCGGCTTCGGCCTGGAGGCCTGCGGGGATTTCCTCGATTGAGTAGTCGGCGCCCATCGACTCGTCGTGCCAGAAGATGGCCTTCATGCGGATCAGGTCGATGACGCCCTTGAATGTCTCTTCAGCGCCGATGGGGAGCTGTATGGGACAGGGGTTGGCGCCGAGGATCTCGCGGAGCTGGCGGCACACTTCGAGGAAGTTGGCGCCTGAGCGGTCCATCTTGTTGACGTATCCGATGCGGGGCACGTTGTACTTGTCGGCCTGGCGCCACACGGTCTCTGACTGGGGCTCCACGCCGCCTACGGCGCAGAATGTGGCTACGGCGCCGTCGAGCACGCGCAGTGAGCGCTCTACCTCGACGGTGAAGTCGACGTGTCCGGGGGTGTCAATGAGGTTGATTTTGTATTTCTGATCGTTGTACTTCCAGAAGGCGGTAGTGGCGGCTGAGGTGATTGTGATGCCTCGCTCCTGCTCCTGCTCCATCCAGTCCATGGTGGCTGCGCCGTCATGGACCTCACCGATCTTGTGGGTAAGGCCGGTGTAGAAGAGGATACGCTCAGATGTGGTGGTCTTGCCGGCATCGATGTGGGCCATGATGCCGATATTGCGGGTGAATTTTAATGCTTCGTCTTGTTTAGACATTGTTGTATGTGTAAATCAATGAATAATTAGAAACGGAAATGGGCGAATGCGCGGTTGGCTTCGGCCATCTTGTGCATATCTTCTTTACGCTTGAACGCGCCGCCCTGGTCGTTGTAAGCGTCAACGATCTCGGCTGCGAGCTTGTCGGCCATTGTTTTGCCGCCGCGTTTGCGTGCGTAGAGGATAAGGTTTTTCATTGATATTGACTCTTTGCGGTCGGGGCGTATCTCGGTGGGCACCTGGAATGTTGCGCCACCTACGCGGCGAGACTTCACTTCGACTTGGGGAGTGATGTTCTCGAGGGCTTTCTTCCAGATTTCGAGGGGTGTCTTCTCCTCGTTGGGCATCTTTGACTTCACAGTCTCCAATGCGGTGTAGAAGATGGTGAAAGCGGTAGACTTCTTGCCGTCATACATCAAGTGGTTGACGAACTTGGTGACTCTCTGGTCGTGGAATACGGGATCGGGGATGATCACGCGTTTCTTAGGCTTAGCTTTTCTCATTTTTTGCTTTAGCTGTGTTTTTGTCGTATGGTTGCTTGCGTCCTTGTTAGCTTCAGCCGGCGGACTCTCTCGTCCGGGCTTACTCAACCGGGTTTAGCTCCAATAATTACAAAAACGAGTTTGTTGACTTGTTTTGTTGTTATCTCGCGTGCATTAAGTCGCCCCGCGTGAGATCCGGGGCACTTCACCGCCGCGGCTTATATATAATAATGTGCCGCGGGTTGGTTACTTCTTGCCTGCACTGGCTTTGGGTCGCTTGGCTCCGTATTTAGAGCGACGCTGGGTGCGGTCCTTCACGCCTGATGTGTCGAGGGTGCCGCGCACGATGTGGTAACGCACGCCGGGGAGGTCTTTGACACGGCCGCCGCGGACCAATACGATCGAGTGCTCCTGCAGGTTGTGGCCCTCACCGGGGATGTAGGAGTTGACCTCCTTACCGTTGGTCAGGCGCACGCGGGCTACCTTGCGCATTGCCGAGTTAGGCTTCTTGGGGGTGGTGGTGTAGACGCGCACACACACGCCGCGACGCTGGGGGCATGAGTCGAGCGCGGGCGACTTGCTCTTATCCACGAGCTGGTTGCGCCCTTTTCTCACTAATTGCTGAATTGTAGGCATCTTAGTTTGTTAAGTTTGACTTTAATTTTATCCTTGGTTATTATCTTTTAACACTTGTTAACACACACTCAAACGAGCCACCTACCGCTTTCTCCATCAGGAGGTTAGCGACAGGACGGCACGCCGAGAGTCTGAAAAACGATGCAAAATTACATCATAATTTTCTAATTTCCAAATAATTCAATGCTTATTTAACAATTTATTTTTCAGGTGCGCCAGGGGTTGACGATGTAGCGGCCGGGGGAGTCGTAGTTGACCACTCGGGCGGGGGTACCGACGGCGGTGGCGTTGTCGGGGATGGACTTTACGACGGTGGCGCCGGCGCCGATGGTGGCGTTGGAGCCTATGGTGACGTCTTCGACGATGCTCACGCCGGGGCCGATGTAGACGTTGTCGCCGATGGTGGCGGGGGTGTTGTGGTTGCTCCCGATGGTGGTGCACTGGCTCAGGTTGCAGTTGCTGCCGATGCGGGTGTGGCGGTTGACCACTATGGACAGGCAGTGCCCTAAGTATAACCCGGGGCCAATCCGGCACTGGTGTGAAATGTCGACTCCGTAGCGGCGGGAGTAGTGGCGGTGCATCACACGGCCGAGCAGGTGCAGCGGGCCGGGGCGTGATGCTATCCTGTACCAGAAGCAGTAGGCGATGGTGCGCTCTTTGGCTATCAGGGCGTCGCGGATGGCGCAAGCCATCCCTTTGCCGGGCTTCACGCGGCGGTAGTCAGAGAGTATGAGCTGGCTTAATGTCATTTGATTTGTCGGTATTGGTCGAGGTAGTGGGCTGCGGTGGCGGCGATGTCGAAGTGGGTTCGCACCCATCGCAGGGCGTCGGTCTGCGCCAGTGCAAGTTTTTGGGGGTAGTTGGCAGCGACGTCGGCTATGGCTTCGTCGATTGCCGTTGCCGACTCTGGCTTAAAGGCTGTGGCGTAGTGTCCGGAGTCGGTCACCTCCATTATGCCGGACAGGGTGGAGCAGGCCACGGGTATGGCGGCGGCCATCCCTTCGGCCACGGTAAGGCCAAATCCTTCGTTGCGCGAGGGTTGGATGAGCAGGTCGTACTCGCACAGTCGGGGGTAGAGTTGGCGGCGCGAGAGGTTGCCGGCGAAGGTCACGTCGCCGGCCACTCCGAGCTGTCGGGCCATCGCCTGCAGGTGCTCGCGCCCGCTGCCGTCGCCGATGAATGTGAGCCGCACCTGCGGCATTTCGGGGCGTTGGCGGAGTTCGGCAAGCGCGTGGAGCATGAGGTCCTGCCCTTTAATCCGAGGCTCGAGCCGGCCTATCTGCAATATCTTCAGTGGCTGAGGGCTGTGGGTGTGGTGGGGGTTGACAGCGACAGCTGAGGTGTCGATGCCGTTGTAGACCACGGTGGAGGCGATGCCGTAGCGGTCGCGGATGTCGTCGCTGACGGCTTGGGATATCGCCCACACGCGGCTGTAGCGGTCGAGGTAGCTGAGCTGCGCGTCGCAGCAGTGCACGGTGAGCCCTAACGGGGCCGGGCGCCCGATGATCATGCCGGCGGCCTTGACGGTGTGGATGTGTATCACGTCGGGCCGCAGATGGCGCAGGGCCAAGTTGTATTTAAGTATGTACCAGGGGTTGCGCGACCCTTCGGGGCGGCCTATCATCACGCGGCGCACACCGGGCGGTATTGCGTCGACCAGGGCAGGCTCGTTGTTGCCGTTGATGATCACCATCGACACCTCGGCCCCCTGCTCGAGCTGTTGCCGCATGATGTCGATGAGCATGTTCTCGGTGCCCCCGGTGCGGAAGTTGAATATCACATGGGTCACTCGCATAGGTCGGCGGGGTCAAAGGGGGTAATCTGGTCGAGGGGCAGTCCGCGGAGGTCTTTGTCGGAGAGCACGAGCTGCTCCGCGGGCAGGGGCCATTGGATGCCCAGCGCAGGGTCGTCGAAACTCAGGGTGGCCTCGCTGCCGGGTGCGTAGTAGTTGTCGACCTTGTATTGGAATTGCGCGGGTGCGTCGAGGACCACAAATCCGTGGGCCATGCCGCGGGGCACAAATAGCTGGCGGTGGTTGTCGGCCGACAGTTCTACCATCAGGTGCTCGCCGTAGGTGGACGAACCGCCGCGGAGGTCGACAACGACGTCGACCACGCGGCCACGGCTTACCCTGACGAGCTTGGCCTGCGAGGCGCGTCCCCTCTGGAAGTGGAGGCCGCGGAGCACGCCGGGGGTCGACGACAGCGATTCGTTGTCTTGTACAAATTTCACATCCCTGACGTTTTGGGCGAAGAGGTCCTCGCGGAACGTCTCCACGAAGTAGCCTCGGTGATCGCCATGCACGTCCGGCTCGATGAGCCACACGCCTCGGATAGGGAGCTGGGTGAATTTCATCTCAGTCTATTGGTTTGCGCGGTTTGCGGAATTGGTGGGTGAATTTCTTTTTTAGGGCTATCATCCGTCGCCATGCGGCTCGGACGCGCAGCCATACGGGAGATACCGACGAGGTGAGGTCGGAGGCCATCGGGTCGACAAACGACGGGATGGTAGACTCGGCCCCGAATTGCTCGGGGTAGATCATCAGCAGGTTGTTGCGCGAGAAGTATCGCTGGATGAAGGCTGGCATCTCGGCCACGGTGTCGGAGTAGCTGAGCGATGTGGCGCGGGCGCTTACCACCACCAGCAGGTCGTCGTCGAGCACGCGGTTGGTGAGCATCACGAAGTCGTCGGGAGCGTCGGCTGTGCGGTATTCGCCGCGGATTTCGTAGCGCCCCAGGCGCAGCACCCCTTCGATCATGGGGCGCTGCTGTGTGGAGCAGCAGAATATCACGCGACAGCGTATCTGGCGGGCGAGGTTGCCGACGGCTCGCACCCAGCGGGCGAAGCCGGTCTCATATTCGGCCTTGGGTGGCACGTAGACCACGATGCGCGTGATGGTATTAAGGGGTATGTAGCATCGCGACAGGATGAGCATGTGATTGGTGGAGCGGAGCATCTGTTCGACGGTCGAACCTATAAATGAGTCTATTATCGTCGACTTGCGGTGCATGCCGACGATGATTTCGGTGATGTCGCGCTCCTTGATGGTGTTGACCACGCCGGCCACGGTGTTGACGTCGTAGCGCTCGATGGGCACCACCTTGGCGTCGAAAGCTGCGGCCGCCTGCTGCGCCTTGTCGAGGGCGTTGCGTCCTATGGCGCGCGAGCTGGGGGTGTTGTCGTTGCGCACATGCAGGGCGTAGAGGGGGGCGGTGCTGCGGGGGCGGCGTATCATCACGGCCAGGTCGACGAGCGAGTCGACGGTCACGGGGTTAGCCACGGGGATCAGTGTGGCGTAATGGCTGGGGTCGGTGGCCTGGTTGTCACCCTCGCGCTCGATTTCCTCAGTCTTCATGCGTGCGGCGGCGCGCTCGGTCACAATCGATGATATGGTGCAGGTGACCAGGATCATCACCACTGTGCCGTTGAGTACTTCCTCGCCAAAGATGCCTATGTTGTAGCCTATCATCACAGCGGCCAACGTCGCGGCGGCTTGGGCGTTGGAGAGACCGAACATCAGCGAGCGGTCGACGGCGCTCATCTTGAAGGTGCGCTGTGTAAGCCAAGCTGCTATCCATTTGCAGAGGGTTGCAACCACCGACATCACAGCGGCCACATAGACTGTGTCCCAGCTCTTTACCACAACCCCTATGTTGATGAGCATCCCCACTCCGATCAGGAAGTAGGGGATGAAGATGGCGTTGCCCACAAACTCGATGCGGCTCATCAGCGGCGACACCGCGGGGATGTAGCGGTTGAGCACCAGCCCGGCGAGGAAGGCGCCGAGCACACTCTCAAGTCCTATAATCTGACAAATCCACGAGGCCAACAGCACAAGTGCCAGCACATAGATAAATTGGATTACGTTGTCGCTATATTTCTTGAAGAACCACCGCGTCAGTCTGGGGTAGGCAAATATCACGCCGGCGATGTAGACCACCGTCGCGCCCAGGAGACGGAGCATCATGCCTCCTTGGAAGGTGCCCTCACGGTAGATGCTCACCACTCCGGCAAGCACCAACAGCGCCCCAAGCACGGTCACAATAGTTCCGGCGATAGTGATCACCACCACCGGCGACTTGCCCAAGCCGAAACGTGACACTATCGGATAGGCCACCAACGTATGCGATGCGTACATCGACGCCATCAGCACCGACGTAAGCAAGTCAAGGCCAAGCACATAATACGATGTGATGGTGCCTATAACCATCGGCACGAAGAAGGTATAGAGACCGAAGCCCATGCCGGTCTTGAGGTTCTTCTTGAGGTGGAACATGTCGATCTCCAACCCGGCGAGAAACATCAGGTAGAGGATGCCCACCTGCCCGAAAATCTCAAAGCTGGAGTCGCGGGCGAGCACATTGAGTCCGTAAGGTCCCACGATCACTCCGGCCACAATCATACCTATAATATGCGGAATTTTCAGCTTATTAAGCAGCACAGGAGCCAACAGGATTATGACCAGCACGATAAAGAATATCGGCACCGGGTTGGTCACTAATGGTGTTGCACTCAGTAAGGTCATAATGCGGTGTTGAAGCGGTTTAGCTCACAAAGATACTGAATTTTTGTGAAATTTCATTTATCTTTGCCACGAAATGAGCACCAACCACCCCACCCCACTGATCACTGTCGTTATGCCGGTCTACAATCGGCCGGAATTGGTGGTGCGCGCCCTCGACTCTATCAAGGCTCAGGATTACCGGCCGTTCAACCTGATTGTAGTCGACAACAATTCGACCGACAACACCCTCGAAGAGATTCATGATTGGGCGAAAAATCTCGGCGATAACACCCTATCTGTTAAAATATTATCGGCGAGCGAAAGAGGGGCTGCCAAAGCTCGCCAACGGGGAGTCGATGAAGTGAACACCCCCTGGGTGTTGCACTTCGACAGCGACGACTCAATGCGCCCCGGGCATCTCTCAAGGATTGCCAAGGGGATTGCTGACAACCCCAAGGCCGACATCCTGGGTTGGGATGTGCTCACCCACAAATCCGACAATAGCACTAAAACAGACCGATTTTACGCTCATAACGCATTGATAAACCATATCTTCCACTCATCACTCGCCTCACTTCGCTACGCCGTGCGCACCGATTTGCTACGCCGTGTGGGTGGGTGGGAAACCGATATCGCCGGGTGGGATGATTATGTATTGGGGGTGAAACTCCTACTCTCCAATCCATTAACGGTGAAATTAGGCAACGAAATCACAGTTGACGTATATACTCAGGCGGAGTCAGTGACCGGCATATCTTTCAGCTCCAAGCAAGGGGAGTGGGAGCGGGCGCTCGACCGCTGCCAACTACTTATCGATAAGGCCGGTAGATCCGAACTGACAAAATGGATTGAAGCTCGTCGAGCAATTGTGGCCGGACACTACACCTCCGAAGGCAATTCACAAGGGCTCAAATCGTTACAGTCGGTATGCACGGGGAAAACACGATACATGCGCTGGGCGCTGACTCGCATCCATAACCATGTGGCACGGCGTCGCCGCGGCACGGCTTGGCTCTGCCGCATCCTACTGGCCAATACCAAGTGACTTACGCCTAAAAATCCCAGCTACAAATCCCTTAAACACAGGAGGTAAGGCTCGGAAGAATGAACCATGGAAACGTCGTGACCGTCGCCAAACAACCAACGGGGCTCTCAGAACCCCGGTAAATGGATATTCCAACGCAATCGCCACCCCCTCGGCTTTAAGAACACCGGGCTGCAGGGCACTACGCTCTGTGGTTGTGAGCCCTGGATGATTAACTATATTAATCGGGAAATATCTACCTTTCAGACCTTTGCGTCGCAGTTCATAGAAAAAGACAGCCCCTTCGCCCGACTGATACTCCGGGATGCCAACACCAAAGTTGGGGTTGTAGTTTACCCCGGCTTTCAGTATAGCGTCAAGACGCACAACCACCTCAAACTCAGTGACAAAATGCTTGCGCTTTAGTGGAAAAACATCATATCCCTCAGCCGGAAACCATTTATTGTCCGCTCCGGATGATTGAGCAATGGCAAAATCTACGTCGGCCGACTTCTCCAGCTCTGAAATCAAACACCTAATTCCCTTGGGGTTAAATTCGAGATCATCGTCGGCTATCATGCACCAGTCACCCTTGGCATGGTCGATGCAGTTCTTACGGTTGGCACCCGAACCCGTTGTGCCCGATATTACAATCCTAACATCTTTGCGAATAAGGGATTGGGGTATTTCAGTCAATGACGAAGCATCGGCGTGTTTACCCGCAGGGCCGCGCTGCCAGCTGATAAGATAGCTTACGTCTCCAATCTCAGGCAATGCGCCGGGACGACCAAGTCGGCTGATGCCCTCCGCACCATAGGTAGATATCAGTATCTCGAATTTCATGACATCCTCTCCTCCCAGAATTTCAAGGTATTACGCGCCACAGTCATGGAGTCGTTGTAGCGTCGCACAAGTTCAACTCCCTGGCGTGACATTTCGATAAGTTGCGAACGGTGTCGTTCGAGGTTAATCAACTGTTTCACAAGTTCATGTTCTCGGCCAGGCACGGCATTGATGATCGGGCGTAAAGATCTCTCACCGATGAAGTCATAGTACAACTCCTCACCACCGCTGACCACCACCTGGCCGCTTGCCATTGACTGTAAAGCATTTGTGGCCGGAGTGAGCGAATAAAATTGGTCGAGGATTATGTGCGACTCCTTTCGGAGCTTTATGTATTGATCAAATGGAAGATTTTCGACGCGGACAAAGCTGAACTTATCCGGTTCGGCCTTAAGCAACTCATCCATAACGGCTTCAAAACGGTCAACACCCTTCTCCAAGGCGCGAGCTCGTTGCATACCCATAAATATCTTCAGTTGCGGGGCATTATAGTCGACCTCCGCCGGCTCAACGTTCGATAAGTCCACCGGTATACCAACGTAGCGCAAACGTTCGGGGTTAACAACCTGCTGCGCTGCCAGTTGATATTCAAGCAATGCCGTGGTCACACCATCAACATTGTCGTAAATCTCTCGGCACATCGGAGCAAGCAGTCCAAGCCAAGCATCCTTAATCGCCTGCGAGCGCTGAGCAAACAGCGGCAACGAGCCGTCGGGATTAAGCCATTCGCTGTAAGGGATTTGAGGGCGAGCAGCAGTGCACATCCGCACAAATGGCGTGTCAGTCGAAAGATCGTTGAGAAACACAGCCCCATTTTTGCGGCGCAACTTTCTGAAAAAGGATATAATACGTTCGGGACGCAAGTCGATAAAACCGCATCCGGCAAGCGAGACCACATCGTATCCCCGCATCGACGAGGCGAGTGTGGTGTTAAGCCTTGTCCATAGTATTGCGCCGCCGAGCTTGCCGGGACGTCGCCCGATGTCGATATTGCGGCGGGTGTTCATCCAATAATTGCCTGTTGAAGCGACGGTAACATCATGGCCCAAAGCGTTTAACGCTTGAGCCAATGTGGCATGGTAGCCACTCGCGTCGCCCAACAGCAGGATCTTCATCGGCAGCGGATATTTTGGAGTTACAGCTGCTTTTCGATAGCGCCGCGAAGCTCCTCGATGTTGTCGATGCGCATCTTCAGTTCACCACCGCGGTCAATCAGGAACCATTGCGGCAAGGCCTCAACGCCATACGACAGCAGCACCGAACCAACGGTCTGCGACTCACCATAGAGGGTAACCCATGGAAGACCATTACGGCTGTGAGCCCAGGAGTATGGGTCGTCGGCTACACCAACCTGCACTATCTCGAAACCTTTATCTTTGTATTTGTCATACAGTCCCTTAAGCACATTGTTGATATAAGTGGAGTTAGGAAGACCGTAGGAGGTGAAGTTAAGCAAAGTTACTTTGCCGTTCGACGCCAATTTGCTTAGCGACTGCTGATTGTTGTTCTGGTCTGGGAGGGTGAAATCAATCAGCGACACCATCGGCACCTCATAGTCGGTCACCGAGTTGATGTCTACATTGCTGATGCGTTGTGAATTGCGGTTGTTAACAAACAATCCCTCAAGATATTTGGCTCGGGGATCATCAGGGCGACACTCCTTGAAGTCGTTGGCCACAGCACCTATCACGCGCAAATCCTCCCTTCTTGCCGGGTCGTAGACGGGCACACCGTCGACATTGCACACAGCCACAATGTAGTAGGCGAGGATGCCTGACTGGTCGTTGCGGTCGTTACCCTTCTGTATCTCACTCACGATGATATCGTTGAGATACTTTTTAAGTGTAGGATCCGCAGCCACTTCCTGCGGTGACTTTGTCGAGCGTAATTCAGTGATTTTGTGCGAAATATCGGCGAGAGTCTTAGCGTTGTAACTTCCATCAACCACATACATGCCCCAATTGGCCGTGTCGGCCTTAACCGTCAGAGTTTCAGTGCTGTCGATGGGGAGATACAACACCTTATCACTAACCTTCAGTCGATAGATTTCAGGCACTGCGGGGCGCGGTGCGATAACGCAGAAGTTACCGTCGCCATCAATCTCGAATGTATCAACAGCATACCATGCACCTAAAGCGTTCGGAGACTCAACGTAGGCTGTAGTGCCTTCAGTGCCGGCGATGTTGCCCTGGATCATGTAATCGTTGTCAGTTTTCTCCTGTCTTGAGGAGCAAGCAGCAGCCAAAATGGCCGTCACAGCTACAATTGCGAAATATTTTATACTCTTCATAAATCGGTTGATTGGCCTATTTAACATCACAAAATTACAATTTTTTCTCGCAACATCACCCTTTCTGGACTTCAAAATATGGAATAGTGCCAATTTTTCACTACCTTTGCCACATTATAAAAGCCAACAACAAGAAATCACAACCAAAATAGTTATGAGGATAGCAATCGTAGGCACAGGATATGTAGGCCTTGTCTCCGGCACTTGTTTTGCTGAGATGGGTAGCCACGTGACGTGCATTGACATCAATGAGGAGAAGATTAAATCGCTGAAAAACGGTGAGATACCTATCTACGAGCCCGGTCTCGACGAACTCGTGAAACGCAACGTGGCCTACGGCCGCCTCAAATTCTCGACCTCGCTGGCCGACACCATCGACGATGTCGACATTGTATTCTCCGCAGTGGGCACCCCCCCCGACGAGGACGGCAGCGCCGACCTGAGCTACGTGCTCGACGTGGCCCGCACCTTCGGCCGGAACATCAAGAAATACACCATTTTAGTCACCAAATCGACAGTGCCCGTAGGCACAGCCGAGAAGGTGAAGGCCGTAATACGCGAGGAGTTGGACAAACGCGGCGTCGATGTGGAATTTGACGTAGCGTCAAACCCCGAATTCCTCAAGGAAGGCTCTGCCATCAAGGACTTTATGTCGCCCGACCGCGTAGTCGTGGGAGTAGAGAGCGACAAAGCCCGCGAGATGATGGGGCGCCTCTACCAGCCCTTCCTGATCCAAAACTTCCGCGTGATATTCATGGACATCCCCTCAGCCGAGATGACCAAATATGCCGCCAACGCCATGCTCGCCACCCGCATCTCGTTTATGAACGACATAGCCTCGCTCTGCGAACTCGTAGGCGCCAACGTCGACTCCGTGCGCAAGGGCATCGGCACTGACGACCGTATCGGCAGGCGCTTCCTCTACGCAGGCTGCGGCTACGGCGGCTCCTGCTTCCCCAAGGATGTTAAAGCCCTGATACACACCGCCCACGACCATGGCATCAACATGGAGGTGATTGAGGCGGTGGAGAGCGTCAACGAGCGTCAGAAGTCAATCGTCTACCGCAAGCTCGTGGACCTGCTCGGCGATCTCAACGGCAAGACCATAGCTATGCTCGGCCTAGCCTTCAAACCCGACACCGACGACATGCGCGAAGCCCCCTCGCTGGTCACCATCGACCTTCTTCGCAAAGCCGGAGCCACGGTCCGCGTGTTCGACCCCATCGCCATGAACGAGTGCCGCCGCCGCATCGGCGACAGCGTGACCTACTGCGAAAACCTCTACGACGCCGCCGTAGGAGCCGACGCTATCGCACTGATGACCGAGTGGCGCCAGTTCCGCATGCCTGACTGGGAGGCAGTTATGCGTGTGATGCGCACCCTGGCAGTGGTCGATGGCCGCAACATCTACAACCGCCAGGAGCTGGAGTCGTTTGGCTTCAAATACACCCGCATCGGAGAGAAATAAACAACACTCATCCTCAACCTTAAAACCCACAAAAAACGACATTAATGTCTGACGAATTAGACCTTACAACACCCACCGACATCAACTATGGCGAAGACGCCATCATCACCCTCGAATGGCAGGAGCATATCCGCCGCCGCCCCGGCATGTACATCGGCAAGCTTGGCGACGGCTCCGACCCTGACGACGGTATCTACGTGCTGCTCAAGGAGGTGCTCGACAACGCACTCGACGAGCACATGATGGGCTTCGGCCGGCAGATACTGGTCGACTTCACCGATGAAGGCACAGTGACCGTGCGCGACTTCGGCCGCGGCGTGCCCCTTGGCAAGATTGTGGACGTGGCCTCGAAGATGAACACCGGTGGAAAGTACGACTCCAAAGCGTTCAAAAAATCCGTCGGACTCAACGGCGTGGGTATCAAGGCCGTTAACGCCCTGTCGACCTCATTCGAGATACGCTCAGTGCGCGATGGGCAGTCCAAAACCGCACGCTTCGAAAAGGGATTGCTGCTCGAAGAGTCGGAGCTGACGATGACCGACGAGCCCAACGGCACCCTGGTTCGCTTCACCCCCGACGAGTCGATATTCCGCAACTACGCCTACCGTTACGACTATGTGGAGACGCTGATTAAGAACTACACCTTCCTTAACACCGGCCTCCAGATGGTGCTCAACGGCAAGAAATACTCCTCGCGCAACGGTCTGCTCGACCTGCTCCGCGAGAATATCACCAAAGAGCCACTCTACCCCCCAATCCATCTCAAAGGTGATGACATAGAGGTGGTTATCACCCACGCCAACCAGTATGGCGAAGAATATTACTCATTTGTCAACGGTCAGCACACCACCAACGGTGGCACCCACCAGGCGGCCTTCAAGGACTCCGTGGCCCGCACCCTCAAAGAACACTACGGGCGCAACTTCGAGTACGGCGACATCCGCAACGGCATGATCGCCGCCATCGCCATCAAGGTCGAAGAGCCGGTGTTTGAGTCGCAGACCAAAACCCGCTTAGGCTCGCGCGACATGGGCCCCGACGGGCCAACAGTGGCCAAGTTCATCAGCGACTTCCTCAAAAAAGAGCTTGACAACTACCTGCACAAAAACACCGACATCGCCGAAACGATACTCAAGATAATCCAGGAGAGCGAGCGCGAGCGCAAAGCAATGGCCAGTGTGACAAAAATAGCCAAAGAGCGAGCCAAGAAGGTCAACCTCCACAACCGCAAGCTCCTGGACTGCAACATCCACCTCAACGACGCCAAAGGCGACGAGGAAATGAAGCTCAAATCATCGATCTTCATCACCGAGGGCGACTCGGCCACAGGTTCGATCACCACAATCCGTGACGTGCGCACACAAGCCGTGTTCTCACTCCGCGGCAAGCCCCTCAACACCTACGGCGAAACCCAGGTTGTAGTGTATAAGAATGAGGAATTCAATCTCTTACAGGCCGCTCTCAACATCGAGGAGGGCATCGAAGGGCTGCGCTACAACAACGTGATCATCGCCACTGATGCCGACGTCGACGGTGCCCACATACGCCTTCTGCTGCTCACATTCTTCCTACAGTTCTTCCCAGACCTGATCAAGAAAGGGCATGTCTACATCCTCCAGACCCCCCTGTTCCGCGTGTGCGACAAGCGACTGTCGAAGCGCCGCGGCAACTCCAAGAAGGGGCTCGACAAGGAAGGCACTACCTACTGCTACACCGACGAGGAGCGACGCCAAGCCATTGAACGACTGGGAAGTAACGCCGAAATCACACGATTTAAAGGACTGGGCGAAATCTCACCCGAGGAATTCCGCGACTTCATCGGGCCTGACATGCGAGCCGATCGCGTAACCTTGCGCAAAGAGGACAATGTGGCCGAGCTGCTCGAATTCTACATGGGTAAGAATACCCCTGACCGACAGAACTTTATCATCGACAACCTCGTAGTGGAAGATGACTCAGAAATTGACAAAGACTGACGACGCACCCCAGCGTGTGGCACTATTTGCCGGCACGTTCGACCCCTTCACTATCGGCCATAAGTCGATAGTCGACAGAGGATTGCGCCTGTTCGACAAAATCATAATAGCCCTCGGCGTGAATGCCGATAAACCCTCAGGCACCCCCATTGATCAGCGCATGGAGGCTATCCGACAGGCATTTGCGCCTGACGCACCCATCGAAGTGGTGAGCTACACCACCCTCACCGCCGAGGCAGCCCGCCAGTATGGCGCCACAGCACTGCTCCGAGGAGTGCGCACAGTTGCCGACTTCGAATATGAGCGCACGTTGGCCGACGTCAACCTACGCGCGCTCGGCATCGACACCGTGATGCTCGCCGCCGAGCCGGAGCTGTCGATGGTAAGTTCATCGATGGTGCGCGACCTGCGTCGCCACGGCTACGACATCACCCAATTCCTACCTTAGAACCCTTATTTTTATCGCACACAATATGAAAAAAACACTCATATTCATCGCCATCGGCATCGTCTGCATCATCACCCTTCGGGCCGAGCGCGAGTTCACCCCCGCCGACAAGCTGCACTACGCCTACGCCATCATCGACCGCTTCTATGTCGACTCGGTCGAAGGTGACAAATTGGTGGAGGACGCCATCGTGGCCATGCTCAAGGAGCTTGACCCCCACTCCACATACACCAATCCCGAAGAGACAAAAGAGATGACCCAGCCGCTCCAGGGCAACTTCTCAGGCATCGGCATACAGTTCAACATGCTCAACGACACCCTCTTCGTGATCCAAACCACCGCCGGCGGCCCCTCGGAGAAGGTGGGCATACTCGCCGGCGACCGCATCCTGTCGGCCAACGACACCGCGATCTCCGGCGTCAAGCTCAAGAACTCCGACATCCTGCGCACCCTCCGCGGCCCCAAGGGCACTAAGGTCGACCTCAAGGTGCTTCGCCGCGGCCAGAATGAGCCGATGTCGTTCCGCGTCACCCGCGACGACATACCTATCTACAGCATTGACGCAGCCTACATGGCCGACCCGACCACCGGCTATATACGCCTGTCGCGCTTCGCCGAAACCACCACCGACGAGATAGAGAAGGCCATGAAGGACCTCAAAAAGCAGGGGATGGTCAACCTCATCCTCGACCTTCAGGACAACGGCGGCGGCCTGCTCGGCAGCTCCACAGCCCTGGCCGAACACTTCCTCGACTTCTACGACATGATAGTGTTCACCCAAGGGCGCGCCCAGGAGCCATTCGAAGTGCGCGCCCGTCGCTCGGGCGACTTCAAAGGGCGCTTGGTGGTGCTCGTCAACCAATATTCGGCCTCAGCCTCTGAGATCACCTCCGGAGCCATCCAGGACCATGACCGCGGAGTGGTGGTGGGCCGCCGCACCTTCGGTAAAGGCCTGGTGCAGCGCCCGATGCCATTCCCCGACGGCTCGATGGTGAAAATCACCACCTCGCGCTACTACACCCCCTCGGGCCGCTGCATCCAGAAGCCCTACCAGGCCGGTCACTCCGACGACTACGGCGAGGATATGGTCAACCGCTATGAGTCAGGCGAATGGTTCCACGTCGACTCTATCAAACTCGACACTACTCAAGTGTACACCACGTTGCGCAACGGTCGCACCGTCTACGGCGGCGGTGGCATCATGCCCGACGAATTTGTGCCGATGGACACCACCCAGTACACCCGCTACTACCGCGACCTGATGGCCAAAGGCGTGCTCAATCAGTTCTGCATCACCTACGTCGACGAGCACCGCAAGGAGCTGAAAAAGCTCTATCCCGCCGAGCAAGCCTTCCTCGACAACTTCCAAGCCACCCCCGACATCATGCAAGCATTGATACAGCGCGGCGTCAACGAGGGGGTGGAGTACAACGACTCCCTCTACCAGCAGAGCCGACCGCTGCTGCAAAACATCGTCAAGGCTGTGATCGGGCGCGACCTCTTCCACACCTCCACCTACTTCAAAGTGATGAACCCCACGCAGGACATCTATCGCCGCGGCCTTGAGATAATCAATGACGAGCGCCTCTACAATTCCCTGCTCCACAACCCCTGAACCCACAGAACAAAGAGTGTCACGCATCATCTACGACCTATCGTTTGTAAAGCCCGAGACGCTTCACGCAAGCATCCCGATACACTCGATGCGCATACTCCGCAACCTCCCCGCCGAGATGCGCCGTGAGGTGACGGTGCTGGTCAACCCCAAGCTGCGCCGCCACTTCGAGCGCGAGCTCCCCGGGCTGAAGCTGCGCAACCTGCACATGCCCAGGCTGCTTCGCGCTACCCGATGGCTCAAGCGGCTGACCTACCGCCTTGGCCTGTGGCTCGCCGCCGGGCGCGACACACGCTGGATAGTGCAGCCCGACGAATACCGCGACTTCGCCCCCATGCGCCTCCCCTACCGCAAGGCCATATTCGTTCACGACCTCAAGGGGATGAAGATGCCGGAGGAAATCCGCCGTAAGACCATAAAATTCTTCGGCGAGCACCTCGACAACGCCGACCTGATCATGCCCATCTCCGAGCATACCCGTAGCGACATCGTCAAATACTTCCCACATGTCGACCCGGCTAAACTCGCTGTGGTACACAATAGCGTAGAGCTCGCGCCGGCCGATGCGCAAGGGCTCGACGAGAAAGTCCCCAAAGATTACATACTGTGGGTCAACGCCCTGCTGCCATACAAGAATGTGATGACCTCGCTCCGCGCCTTCGCACGCATCGCCGACCGCATACCGCACTCGCTGGTGGTAGTGGGTCGCCCATCCAAGCACTGGGCCGAAGAGGCAGAACCTTTCATCCGTGAGCACTCCCTCCAAGACCGCATCGTGCACCTCTACGACCTGAGCGATGAGCAGATCTCGTGGCTCTACCAGCACGCCGCGCTCTACATCACCTCATCGAGCCGCGAAGGCTTCGGCTTCCCTCCGATAGAGGCCGCCATGTGGGGTTGCCCCGTAGTGTCGTCGCGTGCCGACTCCCTCCCAGAGGTCACAGGGGAGCGACTCGAATATTACGAGCCCTACGACGACGATGCCGCCATGGCCCGGAGCATCCTCAAGATGCTCAACAATCCCCCATCCCGAGAGCAACTCGCCGAAATCGCCGACGACTTCGCCCAACGCTACAACCCGTCGGCACAAGTCGCCAAAATCCACTCCCTGCTGAAATGAGCACAGTCACCCCATCACCTGCACCTACGACCGAACGCCAGACCGCCGTCGACACCCTCAAGTGCATCGGAGCGTTCATGGTGGTGGTGCTTCATTACGGATATGTGATCGCCGACGACGGCGTAGGGCGGGCTACATTCGTGGTCAACGCCATCACCTGCGCAGCCGTGCCCATATTCTTCATGATCACAGGCTTTTACTTCATCCTATCCTACCGCCGCGGACGCATCGGGCATCAAGTGAGGCGACTGCTGACGCTCACAGCCTTCGCCGTGGTGCTATATGCCGTTTTCTACTATGGATGGTATCTGGTCCGAGGTAAACTACCCGAACTCATCAATAACCTGCGCTGGCACGACGATGCCGTCCGAGAAATTTCGAAGATGGTGATATTCAACGAATTGCCTAAAGCCTTCCACCTGTGGTATCTCTTGGCGGCAGCCATGGCTATCGGCGCGATGTGGGCCTTCGAGCGATGGAGGTTGTGGGGACGTCCGCTAATCGCCTTCTTCGTGCTGGTATTTATAGCCGCGTCTATACTGTCGGCCTACAGCAATTATCCCTACTACTATATCCGAAATTTCTTCACCGTCGGCATCCCTGCGATGGTGATTGGGCGCTGGATATACGAGACCCAGAGCCATCAACGCACATGGCTGACGTCACCAAAGGTGATATTCGGTGGCATATTCTTAGCTATCGTGCTGATAGCAGTGCAGATGCTTCTGCACATTGATGATGTGGGCATGATATATAGGGCCCAATTCGACATACCCTTAGCAGCGCCGATGTTGGCGGCCGCCCTGCTGCTGCTCACCATCCGCTTCCCCATGATGGGACGCGCCACATTCCTCCCCGTGATCGGGGCTAAATATTCGGGATATATATATGTGTTCCACGTCATCCCCGGCACAGTGCTGCGCACATGGATTAAGGCTGAGGACTATCTATCGCTTTTAGCGCCATTCGTGGTATTTACCATCGCCTTAGGGATGTCGGTGGTGTGGGTACGCATCAAGAAGGCATACCCCGATGTAAAGATTTTGCAATTGATTTAGCGATGTAGTTTGGCAGCGACCTTGGCTCGGATCTGCGCACGGGTCTCGGCGTCGACACACAGGGCGTAGCTCAGGGCGAGTATAGCCACCGTGGAGATCACGCCTATAATTATAAACGCCACCAACCCCTGGCCAAACACCGGCTCGAGTTGCAAGCACCCGATTAGCACAGCTGCAAGCACGGCCGCCGGCTTCATAGCCGATATCCACCAGAAGCGCAGTATCGAGAACTCACGCAGCTGATATTTGAGTATCAGCGTCTCAGCAAAGACTATGACGAAAATCCACCCTAAGTGGATGGCGTAGACCACGGGTGGCCACTGATAGTAGCGTAACAGAAAGTACATGGCCGGCAGCTCCAGCAGCAGCATGGTGCCGGTGATAAAGCTCAGGCGGAATATCCGTCCGGTGGCATGGATACCCATGTCGACCGACATCTTCAGCAACTCACCGATCGCGGTCAGCAGGCAGAGTCGGCAGAATACCACCGTCCACTCAGGCACTTCCTTGAGCCACAGACTCAGCAAAGCCGGCATCTCGATAAAAACCGGCACGATGGCCAACGCCATCAGCAGTGACGAGAATTTTCCGGCATTATATAGCAATTTGAGCATATCAGGGTACTCCCTGCGCGCATAGAGCTGCACCACTTGTGGACGGAATGCCGAAATTACCGCCTGGGCGAAATTTTGCAGTGTGCCGACCACTTGCACCGTGATGGCAGCCGCGGCGTTGAGAACCGTGCCACCGAAGTTGTTGAGTATGATGTTGGAGCCTTGCACTCGTGAGGTGTAGGCGAGATTGCCGAAGATATCCCACCCCGAATATTTGAGCATCTTCCTGGCCTGAGATCGGTCGAAACGTGGACGTCCGCGGCACTCGTTGAATTTCACCACCGAGTAGCCGAAGTAGCTCATCCCCACAATCAGCGAAATCACGAAGAACAGCAGCGCGTAGATGATCAGGTTGTCAAATGTCGGTATCCACAGCAGCAACAGCACGATAGCGAGCTTCAGGAATGTGTAGCCCAGTGATATGTAGGCATATACATCCATCTTCTCATGCGCCATGATTGCCGCCGTGAAGGGTATCTGCATCACTGTGACCACGGTGGTGAGTATCGAGAACTGATACACCCAGTTGGCCGCCAACATGCGGCTCGGCTCTATCACAAGATCGGCGTTGATATACCACAAGCCCACAGTCTCAGCGGCGATCACCAGTATGATCGCTATCATCCCATGGATCATCAGCGAGGTGCCGAAAGTGCCCTTGAGGCGGCCGGGATTGTCGAGACCCATCTCGTAGTTGAGAAAACGCATCGTGGCTATCGACATCGTACCGTTGAGGAAGGCGAGTATCGCAACGATACCACCCACGAGGTTGTAGATACCGAAATCGCGCACGCCAAGTGTGTCAAGCACCACACGCGAGGTGTAGAGCGAGACCACCGACGACAGCAGCATCCTGAAGTAGAGGAACGCCGTGTTCCTGGCTATTCGTTTGTTGTCAACGTGCGACACTGTGAGCGGGTTTTAGATTATGTTTTGAACTTCGTGACCGCTTTGTCTGCCATCACGCGCGGGGGCTTGTTGGCCAAGAGTATGCCACCGAGCACAAGCCCAATAGGGAGTAGGGAGTAGGCCATATTTAAGCCGCCGTTACCTCCCATACCCGCCAACGTGGCGCATACAATGGTGCACAGGTAGTATTTGGCATATCTGAGCTTACGGATTAAGAAGTACACTCCGAAGTATACAAATGTCTGCACGATAAGGCCCAAAAATCCCATGTCGAGGATGGTCTGAAACTGGGTAATCTCAACGCCGGTTGCCACTTCATCGATATCCCAATAGCTGTCATAGAGCGTATTGGTAATCATATACTTATGGGCGGTAGATCTGGCGGGGTCAAGAAATCCGAAGCCTATCCACTGGCGGTTGTAGGTGGTGAGAAGGGCGAATTTGGGGATGAACTGCGCCATACGTCCCGTGCCGAACTCCGCCAACTCCTCCTCGCTTGCGTTGGGGCTGAGTGCGGCAAACTGGTTGATTGTTGACTGCACGCGCAACTCGCCGCCGAGGGCATCATCGACTGCAGCAAGCAATACCACCCCAACTACTACACCCAACAAATAGAGTACCAAGCGCTTACCCGTGGCCTTAAAAATCACGAAGGTGGTCACAAAGGCTATCAGCAGCGTGGCCGAACGGCACGAAATCCACATCAGCAGCAACGCTCCCCACTCCCACGCCCTGAGCTTTACGCTTTTTGCCAAGGGATAGATGAGCAGCATCGCAAATATCATAGGGAAGGGGCCGATGCGGGGGAAACTGAACTGTCCCAGATTAATCTCAGGTTTGGTCCAACTGGGCTGATACACCTCCATCGTTGCGGTGTCAAGGAAGTTGGCGAAGGGGAACATGGCGTGACCCGAGAAGATGAAGCAGTCGAGGATATACATGAAAGCGATGCACAGCGCATATGTGAAAATC
Source organism: uncultured Muribaculaceae bacterium (assembly GCA_964628905.1). GTDB lineage: Bacteria > Bacteroidota > Bacteroidia > Bacteroidales > Muribaculaceae > JAJPXC01. Next base: position 40,262 of record CAZVNS010000003.1, read on the forward strand.
TTGCGCTTAAGCTCCTCGAAATCAAACTCCCGGTTGGCGAAAATCAGTATCGGCACCAGGAAGTAGGCGAAACACAGATAGGTGCGCATCATCCTGAGCTGCACCATCATCGACTCCTCGCTGCGGGTGGCAATCCATAGCATAAACAGCAGATAGAAGCCGAAAGCCAACGTCACAGTGCGAAGCACCGGCCACTTGCGCACAAACACAAGAGTGGCCACTGCAAGTAGCAGTATGATTGAAATCGAGCCCAAGTAGCCGGTACGGGTCATGCCGTAACCACCGGCCCAGAATACCATCATCACACACAAGTCGTAGGGGCGATTGCGATAAGCAATCAGCATCATAAACAGGGCGATGAGTATGGCCGGGTAGAACGCCAGGCCAGATAGTGATTGGGTCAGCAGGAAGCCGAAAGCCCATGCATAGTCAGCGACCGGGATGTTGAGAAACGACCGCTGCGACCCATTAGTCGCAGCAGCGTTGTCGGGGGCAAGGGGCTTGCCCGTAACAGATGAAATCCTCTTGGCCGCTGTCATTTACAACAATTTAAGGCCCTTAATCCTTCTTGCGCTTTTTCGCGGCGTCGGAGCCGTAGCCGTAGCCCTTGGTGGTAGTTGTGCCATTGATGATCAGGGCCATGTTCTTCAGGCGTCCCTGCTCGCGGATTTGCTCGATATACTTCAGGTCTTTGATGGTGGTGAAGTTGGCACGGCATACGTAGATTGTGGTGTCGGCCACTCGGTCAAGGGCGAATGTGTCGCTGACCATACCCACGGGGGCTGAGTCGATGATCACATAGTCGTAGTTGGCCTTTACGGTGTCGATGAATTTGTCGACCACATCCTCACACAGCAGCTCCGACGGGTTGGGGGGCACGGGACCGGCCACTATCACGTCCATATCCTTAGCCACAGGCTCTTTGAGGAGTATGTCGTCGAGGGTCACATCGTCGCTCGACAAATATTGTGTGAAGCCGAAGCGCGAAGTCAGGTGCAGATATTTAGCCAGCTGGGGGTTGCGGATGTCCATTCCCACCAGCAGCACACGCTTGCCCAATAGTGCGAGCGACGCGGCCAAGTTGATGGAGATGAACGACTTGCCTTCGCCTGATGAGGTAGAGGTGACGAGCGCCACCTTGTCACCCTTGTTACGCAGCATGAAGTTGAGGTTGGCGCGCACCAGGCGGAACAGCTCGGCCACCGACGAGGTGCTTGTGGGGGTGACAACCAAGGGATTGTTAGCGGCTGAGCGCGACTGGCAAATCTCGCCGAGGATGGGCACATCCACCACCTTCTCCACCTCCTCGCGGGTTGAGAACTTGCTGCGGAACATGTTGCACAGGTAGATCAGCACCGGCGGGATGCACAAGCCGAACAGGAAGGCCAGGGCGAGCACCATCTTGCTCTTGAGGCCCACAGCCTCGTTGAGGGCGTAAGCCTCGTCGATGACATCACCCTTGGGCAGGGCGTTGGCAGCCATCATGCCGGTCTCCTCCTTGCGCTGGAGTAGGTAGAGGTAAAGTTCCTCAAGTATCTTGTGGCGGCGCTCCACCTCGCGGAACTGGCGCTCCTGCTCGGGGATGTTGCCCAAGCTCGACTCAGCGCTTGCCAGCTGCTTGTGGAGCTCGTTAATGAGCAGCTGTTGCTGACGGCGGGCACGGTCGAGCGAACTGATGATGTTGGCCCGCATGGCAGCCATCTGCTCTTCGAGGGTCTGCAGTGCGCGGTTGTTGCCTTTGGCATTGCCTTGCAGCTTCATGTATTCGAGCACCATCTTGTTGTACTCATTGATGGCGTCGGAGGCATGTTCAAGGTTTTCGGCCGTGGGTATCAGGGCGTTGGCGTTGGCCGGGTCGTTGAGGAAGTCCATGGTCATGTTGATCACCTTGAGGTTGGCCTCAGCCGACACCAGGTTGGCGTCGTACTTCTCACGACGGTCGAGGCTCACCTGAGCCTCTGTCATAACGTCAACGATGTTGTTGCGGTTTTTATATGCCTCGACCTCAGCCTCCGAGAGGTTGAGTTCGTTGGTTATTGAGTCGAGACGCAGGTTAATGAACGTGTAGGTACGCTCAGCCTGGTTGCGCTTCGAGGCCATACCCTTCACATTATACTGATATATAATGTCGTTGAGCAGATCCTTACCACACTCGATGTCGGGGGTGATCATCGACATCTGTATCACATTTGACTTCTGGCTGGCGATATCGACGGTGATGTCCTTGGCGAGCTTCTCGGCTGCCACATCATAGCCCATATAGGTGATTTTGGTGCGGAGATCCTCGTCGGCGGGGAGGTAGTCGGTCTTCACGAGGGTGAATGTGCCGTATGGGGTCTCGACCTGGGCGGGGAAGCCGTCGAAATCCTCATCGACAATCTTCTTGTCGCCGTTGCGGTAGACGCGTACATTGTCCTTGCCGTCGGCGCGCACCTTCACATCGAAGAGCAGACTGCCGCGGATGGTGTCGGCAATCGACTGATCCACAGTCACATCGACCGGATAGTCCTTGTAGCAGAATTGCTTTTTGAGGAACCCTTGGCGGATGTAGTGGTCGCGGTTGAGATCCATGTCGATCACCACCTTCTTGAGCACATCGTGGGAGTTGACGATAAACACCTCGTCCTCCACATAGCCGTTGCCGCCAAAGAGCGAGCTGAGGTCGCCCATCATGGAAGCCGGGCCGTCCTCGCTCTGCGATATGAGCAGGTTGGCGCGTACTTCGTATTTGGGTTTGCGCACCGACAGGTAGAACAGCGCCAGGAGCACACACGCCAGGGCTGAGATGCCAAACCACCACCATTTTTTAATCCACTCGTTCACGATTGACTTCACATCGATGAAGTCGCTTTTCTGAGTATTATTGTATGCCATGTGGGTAGAGTCAGTATTGTAAGGAATTTCAGGTTACACGCCAGTCGAGCCTCAGGCAATCACTTGACGGTTAGGGCGATCACCAGCGATGCTATCACCGAGCAGGCGCTCACGATGGTCGAGGTGATTGAAATCTTATATGCGTTATATTGGTTATACTTAGAGTTGTCGGAGCGTATCTTGTTGGGCTCCACGTAGACCACATCGTTCTGCCTAAGGTAGAAGTAGGGCGACTCGAGGGTCTTCGATGAGTTGAGGTTGAAGTGGTGGTAAGTCATCTTACCATTCTCCTCGCGGATGAGCAACACGTCTTCGCGCTCGCCATACTCGGTGAGGTCGCCGGCTGCGGCGAGAGCGTCGAGCAGCGTATAGCGTTCGCGGTCAACCTTCTGCACACCAGGGTTCTTGACCTCGCCCATCACATTGACGCGGAAACTCAGCAGCTGGACTCTGACGATCGGGACGTCGACATCCTGGCTGATGCGCTTCTCGAGCTGGGCAGTAAGTTGCTGAGTGGTAAGGCCAGCCACATGCACCTTGCCGATGATGGGCATGGTGATGTCGCCTTCGCCGTTGACTATGTAGGTCTGCTGAGAGGGTTGCTGCGAAAGCACGATGTCCTCGCCCCGGACGGCCGGGTTGACCAGAGGGAGGTTATAGTCAGATGCCGCTGAGGGCACTATAGAAGTCACGGTGATAAGGAGCTCATCATCAGGCGCTATTTTCACCTGATAGTCCTCAAGGTTGGTGATTACGCCGTCAGGAGTCGACTTCAGATCCTCCATATATGTCAACGAGCCGCGCTGCGTTGAGCATGAGGCTAAAAAGATGGCAAACAATGCCAATAATCCCAAATTTATTTTTTTCATTGCAATGATTTCGGTTGGTTACCTATGACTACAACGACCTCAAAGGTTAAATATTGTAATCATAGCTATATTTTTCGACACAACGCGCGCCATCGAGGCCCCGCGCCGTGCCATTTTCAATACAGGCGGCAAAGTTAAGCATTTTTCCCCACACCACCAACACCCCGACAAAATCCACCAGGGCAACCTCATCAAAATAAAAACCATAAGCTTAGGAAAAGCCCGCAGGGCTTGATAAGGCGACTCGTACTATTATTATTTTTCTGCCACAGAAACAAAATCGCAAAAATATTTCTGTCACAGAAACCAAAACGCAAAAAAGTTTCTGCCACAGAAACCTGGAGGCGATATGTGATGCCTGCGTTGGGGGTTGGAGGATTTTGTGTATCTTTGCGGCAAAGAAGGTAGTACCAATATGACAGCAGGCAAGCAACGCGACTATAGCTACGACGTGATGAAGGGCATTGCCATCTATGCGGTGGTGATGGGCCATGTTCTGCTGTTTGCCTCCGAAGGGTTATACAACACATTGCTGTTTAAGGTGATAACGATATCGCACATGCCGCTATTCTTCTTCATCAGCGGCTATTTCAGCTACAAGGAGCGGGATGGCCGAGGCTTTGTGGCTCCCGAGCTGTGGGCGCGCCTGAAGCAGCTGATAGTGCCGATGGTGGTTATGTCAGCCCTATTCGCGCTGTTCCGCAGCATCACACCCTGGGTTAGTGAACCAATCCCGCACGACTCTCTGTGGACCAATCTGAGCGACCTTTGGCTCGACAACGCCAAATGGGGGTATTGGTTCACTGTCTGCCTGTTTGAGATTATCGTCATCTACCGTCTGCTGACGCCGTTGATGCGTCGTGCGTCGAGGGGGGCGGCACTGTGGTGCATCATCGTGTCAGTGTTTATCGCTCTCATAGTTATATATAAGATTGTGCCGAAGACCGTTGGCGATGTGTTGGAGCTAAAATTCGTGGCCATGTACACCCCCGTGTTCCTCGTCGGTGTGCTGGCGCGGCGCTACAGCGAAGGCTTCTACCGTCTGCTTCACAACCAGTGGGCCACGACTGCGGCTTTGCTTTGCGGTGCGATGATGTTAGTGCTCCTTGTCTATCAGGATCAGATTGCGTTTATGCTGAAGCCCGGCATCACGCTGCTGCTCAGCCCCGTGTGGCACCTATTCTTAGTAGTTGTGGCATTCAGTGTGATACGCTCGTGGGTGGTGGATGACCAGGGTCATCAGCAGCTCACCCCCTCAATCCGCCTATGGGCATACCTGGGCCGCAACAGCTTAGGCATATACCTGTTGCAATACTTCTTCCTCTTCCCCATACCGTGGCTCACGGCAGCGATAGAGTCGATGGGGCTGCAGCTCGTGCCATCACTGACGGCAAGCTTCGTGGCCTCGGGCCTCATCGTTGCGGCATGCTGCGGAGCGATAGCTTTCTTGCGCACAAGCTCTTACGCCGCCTTCCTCACCCTCGGCGACCCCATCAAACGCTGACAATTACAATAGCCCTATCTCTTTTAGCAGCTGAGGGGTGATCACGTTGTCGATGTCGTAGCCCATGGCCACTTCTTGGCATCTGCGTCGCATCTTCATCAAATCGACTTCCCCCTCAATAATTGACCTCATACGATCGGCTATTGTATCAGCATCTTTAATTGGGACGAATAACGCAGTCTCCCCTTCGTCTAAGAAAACCCGGTTATGAGCCCAATCTGACGCAATAATAGGAAGTCCGGCAACAAACGCATCGATGAAAATCCCGGCAAATCCCTCTCCCTCCCAAAAAGTTGGGAACAACATGGCATCGTAGGAGGCAAGCTTTTCAATTCCCTCCCTGTCAGACATCTTAAGGAAACCCTTATAATTCACATTTGTCAACTTGTCGAGTTGCGCACTGAATGCTTCTTCATAGTCCTCGTCTATTCTTCCATAGAAATCAACTATAAATCTATCGCCAAGTCCTGTGTCGTTTAACAACTTGGCGGCTTTTATTATATAATCAACTCCTTTCTCCGGCTTAATCCTGGACAGGAAAACGAAACGCTTTACCGGCCCCGAAGGTTTCAATTCAGGCAGATACTTGACATCCTTAAAATTAGGCACTTGTCTTACCCTGCTAATCCCATCTGCACGTAATGAATCGACCATTTGGTTGCTTTCAACCAGATTGATGCTCAGAGGCTGTATATACTTCGCCTTAAATATTCCATTATGTACATTTTCGTGGAACTTTCCTCCTATCGTCCAATGAATTACCGGACGTCCCGACTTAATCCACTTATGCACTTTTGCTAACATATATACATTGCGGAATGATGTTGACAAAATCAGCGGACGGCGAGGATGTGCACATAACGCCCATAGTGTTTTGAACAACACAGAAGGATGTTTGCGCCACTTAAAGAAATCGAGGACTGTTATCTCGACACCTAATTCCCGTAATCGCCGTAATATATACTGGTTTTTGACGGTTTCACCGCATTGAGGGGTGTTAGATTCGTTCACCCAACCTAACAAGATGGCCTTATGTGCTTTCATATCTTCACTTCTGCTCCTAATTCCATTTGTCCCTTGCGGCTGAAGTAGGTCATGGTGGCGCCGTTGGATGTAAAAGTCATCTCGCCAAAGTAAACTTTGTCACCTACTTCATACAAGTCAACTCTCACCAGTGGAAACCCTTTAGCAAGCGTTCGAGCCACCCTTAATAACTCATCATGCATCTTAGGCTTGGGCATGGAATCTACGTTGGCATACCGCTCTGCCATCATGTCAGGTAGTCTTGTCCATTTGCCATCCACGCTGTATGCCATATAGTCGGCGTGACCGGTTTGGTAGTCACGGTTAGTAATCACAAAACATAGGTATGGCTCGCCGTCAAAACACCAAAATTTATAATCCACGATTGATGAAGATGTTGACAGTTCATTTTCAAGCAATTGTTCTATGATGATTTTAGGCCTTATATCAAAATAATGACGCTCCCCAGTCTCATATCCAAAAGGAGTCAGCCACTTATTAAGTTTATTAGTAAGTTCTTGGATATTAACTTTACTCTTATCATCTACAAGCACTACAGAAGCACTCCCATTATTTGTCTTAACCACAAATTTATCAGGCAATGATGCCCAATCTATCTCTTCAGGTCGGTTATATACTCCATATAGCTCCACCAACGTCTGGCCCTCCTTCCGTTCCTTAACAAAATCCCTGACTAAGTATTTGTCGGTCAATCGAGTCCACTCAGCAACATCTGTATTGAAAAGCAAATAAAGTATCTTTTCATCAAGTGTTGAAGGACGCTTAATATTTGGAAATCTGTGATATTTAGAGAAATAGCGCAACCGTGCCATATTTTTGGCAGATATGATGCCTCTCCTCCCTAACGCATATAAAAAACTCTTAATTTTACTATTAGCCATAATTATTGCTATTTTCCCGCAAATTTAACCCAATTATGCCGATTTCACAACTTTTCACCCACCGCGAAAGATGGATTTGGGGAGTTGGGTGAAAATGTGTAATTTTGCGTTTTGATACACATATTAATATAATGGAACAGGAAGGTTACGAAATACGTCCTGATGTGCTCTCTGAGGAGGACATCATGGAGAAGGCCCCCAAGCTGCGCTCTCACCCCAAGTTGGTGCGCTGGGCCATGAAGCTGCTGGCCATCGACAAGGTCAACTGGATCCACGGCCACAACTGCAAGACCCCGGGCCCGGAGTTCTGCGCCGGGGTGATCCGCGACCTGCAGCTGAAGATGCAGGTCGACAACGAGCAGGTGCTTGACCAGTTCCCCACGGGAGCGTTCATCACCGTGAGCAACCACCCCTTCGGGGCCCTCGACGGCGTGACGCTGATCGACATCGTGGGTTCGAAGCGCCCGAAGTTCAAGGTGATGGTCAACATGGTGCTCAACCTCATCACCGCCCTGCGCCCCAGCTTTATAGCCGTCGACGCCTTGGCAAGCGACGACCCGGCGAAAAAGGCCGTGTCGATGCGCGGCATCAAGGATGCCATCATGCAGGTACGCCGCGGCGAGCCCATGGGCTTCTTCCCCGCCGGCGCCGTGTCAAAGGTCAACTGGCGCGGACGACTGATAGACCGCGAGTGGCAGCCATCGATCATACGCCTGATACAGCAGCTCAACATGCCGGTGATACCCATCTTCTTCCACGGCAGCAACTCATGGTGGTTCAACTTCTTAGGCAAAGTGAGCTGGCAGTTGCGCACGCTGCGCCTCCCCGCTGAGGTGTTCCGCAAAAAAGGGAAGAAGATGCATGTCACCATCGGCAACCCCATCTCCGTCGAGGAGCAGAAGCTCCATCAGGGATCGATCGAAGAATTCGGCAACTTCCTCAAATCCAAAACCCACGAACTCCGCGCATGCAAATAAATCCCATCGACATCCCACCCCAGGTGCAGCAGGCCAAGCAGCGTCTTGGCATCGTGGGCAACGCTCCGCAGCTGATCCAGGCCATCACCCGCGCCCTGCAGGTGGCACCGATCGACCTGTCGGTGCTCATCCGCGGCGAGAGCGGCACGGGCAAGGAATTCTTCCCCAAGCTCATCCACCAGAACAGTGCCCGCAAACACAATAAATATATAGCCGTCAACTGCGGCGCCATCCCTGAGGGCACCATCGACTCAGAGCTGTTCGGCCACGAGAAGGGTTCGTTCACCGGAGCCGTAACCTCGCGCAAAGGGTACTTCGAGGAAGCCGACGGCGGCACCATATTTCTCGACGAGGTAGCCGAGTTGCCGCTTACCACCCAGGCGCGCCTGCTGCGCGTGCTCGAGAGCGGCGAATTCATCAAGGTGGGCTCGTCGACGGTGCAGCGCACCAACATCCGCGTCGTGGCCGCCACCAACGTCGACCTGGTCAAGGCCGTGGAGCAGGGGCGCTTCCGCGAAGACCTCTACTACCGCCTGTCGACTGTGGTGATCAACATCCCCCCGCTGCGCGACCGCGGCAACGACGTACTGCTGCTTGCCCGCAAGTTCAGCGCAGACTTCGCCGAGCGCTACCGCACCCCCGCCATCGCCCTCGACGACTCCGCCCGCCATCTGCTCACCACCTACCGCTGGCCCGGCAACGTGCGCCAGCTCAAGAACGTAATCGAGCAGATCGCCCTGTTTGAGGCCGGCAACACCGTCAGCGACGACATCGTGCGCCAATACATTCCGGCCGACGCTACCGTCTACTCCCCCACAGTGCTCCATCACCCCGCCGACGAGCCACACGCCGGCAGCCACTCCTACGAGGCCGAGCGCGAACTGCTGTTCAGCATGATATTCCGCCTGCAGCGCGAGATTGAGTCCTTGCGCCGACGCCTCGACGGCCCACAAGCCCTCGCCCCCCACCAGCAAGTAGAACCCGAGCCAACAACCACCGTGCGCTCCATCGTGCCCTACATCCCCACCGCCTCAACCCTCATCACCCCCGCCGACGAGCCGTCGACATCGATGACCCTCGAGGACACCGAGCGCGAAACCATCCGCCGCTCCCTCGAGCGCCACGGCGGCCGCCGCAAGCTCACAGCCCAGGAGCTAAACATCTCGGAGCGCACCCTCTACCGCAAAATCAAAGAATACGGACTCGAATAACCCCTCCCGCAATGCCCCACAAACAGTTATCATCCCGATGGTTACGCCCGCTACTGCTGCTACTGCTGCTGCCACTGTGCTTAAGCAGCTGCCGCATCAGCTACAAGCTCAACGGCGCAGCCCTCGACTACAATATCTACCACACAGTCCACGTGGCCGAATTCCCAATCCGCGCCGCATTGGTCTATCCGCCCTTGCAGCAGACGTTTGAGAACCAGCTGCTTGACTATATCGCTCGCAACACCCGCCTGCAAGTGGTGGAGGGCGCAAGCGACCTGCAGTTCGAGGGCGAAATCACCGGCTACAACCTCTCGCCACAAGCCGTGGCCGAGGACGGATACGCCTCGCAGACCCGCCTATCCATCTCAGTGCGTGTGAAATACACCGACAACAAGCAGGAGGGGAAGGATGTCGACCAGACCTTCTCAGCCTACCGCGACTTCGACTCCTCAGAGATGCTCACCGACGTGCAGGATCAACTCTGCGAAGAGATAACCAAGGATCTGGTCGACCTAATCTTCAACGCCACCCTCGGCAACTGGTAACGCCATGGAACTCAACGAACAACTGCAATATTACCTCAACCATCGTGACGAGCCGGTCGATCCCGACTGGGTCGACGCCATGGCTGAGGCCTACCCATACTACACCGCACCGGCAGTCATGCTCCTAAGCCGTGATACATCCGGCATACCCCGCGAACGCCTCCAAGCCATCGGTTTCCGCCTGCGGCTCAACTCCCCCGACCCCCAGGCCCTGCTGAGCGAGATTTCACCCGAAGCAGCAGCCCTGGCCGGCATATACCCCTCAACCACCCCCGCCCCCACGACAAGCACCGATGAAGCCATCGACCGCTTCATCGCCACCTACGGCCACTCCTCACCCCAAGAGGACGCCCTGCTCGAGCGGCTGATATTCAACCCCACCCCCGAATACGCCCAGACCCTCGAGCAAGAAGCAACCGGCACACCCGCGCCCGCCGGCCAACCCGCGCCCGGCAGCCAGGACGACCTGATCAACGCCTTCATCCTCAAAAACACGCCCCCCCAGACTCCCGCAACGCCCACAGAGCAAAAGTCTGCCGGCCAGCCAGACGCCGCTGACAGCCAGGCCATTGAACAGTCAGCCGAACCACAGCCGGAAACAGACCATCGACACCGAGTGCAGCCGCCGGCCGACCTCCCCGCCGAGGCGTCGCTCACCGAAGGACTCGCCCGCGTGTACATCCAACAGCGCCGTTACGACCGCGCTTTTGAAATATTACACGCCATAAGCTTGAATAATCCGGAAAAAAGTATTTACTTTGCAGACCAATTACGTTTTCTACAAAAACTTATAATAAACCAGCGTCATATCGACAAGCGCTCAACGCAAAAACAATAACTAATAATATGTATACACTCGTAATCATACTTACCGTCATCGTAGCAATCCTGCTCATTGGCGTAGTACTCGTGCAGAAATCCAAAGGTGGAGGCTTGGCCTCAGGCTTCTCAAGCGCCAACCAGATCATGGGCGTGCGCCACACCAACGACTTCATCGAAAAGACCACCTGGACCCTGGCCGCCATCGTAGCCATCCTCGCCATCATATCGGTATTCGTAATGCCCAAGGCCCCCGCAACAGGCTCACGCGTTAAGGCTTCCCAGGCCACTACCGCCCCCGTTCAGGCAGCGCCCAACGACCAGGCAGCAGCCGAGCAGCAGCCCGCAGCCGACCTCGGCGCAGAGGCCGCAGCAGCCGAGCAGCAGCCCGCAGCCGACAGTGGCGAAGCCGCCGCCGAGGCATCCTCAGCCGAGTAAGCCCACCGCCTATCCCCTACGACATAAGCCGCAGACACCCACGTCTGCGGCTCATTGTGCATAAAGACATAAAGACATAAAGACATAAAGGGCTTAGAAAAATTTTTTCTCTCAGGGTTCCCATCTTTATGTCCTTTTTGTCTTTATGTCCTTATGTCCTTTATGTCTTTATGTCTTTATGTATAAAAAATTCTGTCTTTATGTATAAAAATCTGTTTGTCTTTATGTATAAAAGTGTTGTAGAGTTGGGCGAAATGTAGTAATTTTGCCCCAAATATCCGCACCCATGCAGCGACTGTTAGCCATATTAGCGATTGTAGTGATTTCGGCCCTCGGCTGGAACGCTCGCGCATGGGAGGAGGCCGACCGCGTGCCGCAGTCCACCGACCGCTCGCAGGTCGACAACGACGGCCCGGAGATTGTGGTGAGCGACGGATGGATCTACGTCAACACCACCCGCCCCATCACCATCAAAATCTACTCAATCCTGGGCCAGCTCATCAGACAGGACTCACTCCCGGCCGGCACCTTCCGCCTGCACATGGCCTCGCGCGGCATCTACATACTCAAGGCCGGGGCCATCACACGCCGCATAACAATTTAACCCAGTCAGTTGTTAGCTACTATACAGGCACTGACAATTGACAACCCTCATAACCACACCACACAATGAAACCCTCATACATATTCCTGGCCGACGGCTTTGAAGAAATCGAAGCCCTCGGCACCGTCGACCTGCTGCGCCGCGCGGGCATGACCGTAGTGACTGTGTCAATCACCGGACAAACCACCGTGACCGGCGCCCACGGCGTGGCCACAGTGGCCGAGATGCTCTACGAAGAGCTCCCCGCCGACGCCGACGCCGAATGGCTCATCTGCCCCGGCGGACTCCCCGGAGCCGCCACCCTCGGCTCTTACCAGCCCTTAGGCCGACTCATAGTCGACAACCTCCGCTCAGGCAAGAGCAAGATCGCAGCCATCTGCGCCGCCCCAGCCATGGTGCTCTACCCATTAGGGATACTCGACGGCCAGACAGCCACATGCTACCCCGGGTGTGAAGCCGGCCTGGGCCGCACCGACTGGGACACAAAGCGCCGCGTCGTGGCCACCGACACCATCATCACAGCCAACGGCCCCTCGTCGGCCATCCCCTTCGCCTTAGCCATCATCGCCAACACCCTCGGCGAGGAGAAAGCCCGCGAGATTGGCCAGGGCACACTCTACTACATGTAAACACCTCAAGCTGAGCCGAACATGTCAAGTATCGACGTGCTCATAGTGGCGGTATTCGCCGCATCGCTCCTCTTCGGGCTCTACAAGGGACTGATAGCCCAATTAGGCTTCGTGGGGGGTATCGTGGCCGGCATAGCCGCTTGCCGGCTCTTAGGCCAGCCGGCCGCCGCCCTGCTGGCACATCTCACGGGCGCCGATCCCGGCAGCCCCGTCGACGCCTACATAGACTCGACTGTGGCCAATATCGTGCTGTTTATCATCGTGTTCACAGCTGTGGTATGGCTTTCGCGCCTGCTTCGCACCATAGCCAGCGCCTTGTGCCTGAGCATCGCCGACCGTGTTGGCGGCATGCTTTTCTCGCTGTTCAGCTGGCTGCTGGTGCTATCGCTGCTGATGAACATCTGGCAGGCCATCAACCCCGACGAGAGCCTCTCCTCCAAGGGTAAGCTCAACGACGGCCGCGCCGTAAGGTCGATGCTCGACTTCGCACCCGACGTGCTCGGCAGCAAGTCACCGCGTCAACTATTCAGTCGGCAGTGACGTTATCAAATAAATCGTCATAATGGGAAACAACAACAATAAACAATGTCCACTCAACGGCGGCGATGACTCGCACAAAGTGATACAGGAAGTCACCTCGGGCGACTACAAGTATGGCTTTGTGAGCGACATCGACACCGACATCATACCCCGCGGACTCAACGAGGAGGTGATACGCCTGATCTCGCGAAAGAAGGAGGAGCCTGAGTGGCTGCTCGAATTCCGTCTCAAAGCCTATCGCCATTGGCTCACCCTCGAGATGCCCGGCTGGGCTCACCTCGAAATCCCCCCCATCGACTACCAGTCCATCAGCTACTACGCCGCCCCCCGCAAGGAGGGGCCGAAGGATGAGTCGGAGGTCGATCCCGAGCTGCTCAAAACCTTCGACCGCCTGGGCATACCCCTGCATGAGCGCGCACAGCTCAGCGGCATGGCCGTCGACGCCGTGATGGACTCCGTGTCGGTCAAGACCACCCACAAGGAGGTGCTGGCCGAGCGGGGCATCATATTCTGCTCATTCTCCGAGGCCGTCAAAAACTACCCCGACCTTGTGCGCAAATACTTAGGCAAGGTAGTGCCATACACCGACAACTTCTTCGCCGCCCTCAATTCCGCCGTATTCTCCGACGGGTCATTCGTCTACATCCCCAAGGGAGTGCGGTGCCCGATGGAGCTGTCGACCTACTTCCGCATCAACGCCGCCGGTACCGGCCAGTTTGAGCGCACGCTCATCGTGGCCGACGACGACGCCTACGTGAGCTACCTCGAGGGGTGCACCGCTCCCATGCGCGACGAGAACCAGCTCCACGCCGCCATCGTAGAAATCGTGGTTGAGGACCGCGCCGAGGTCAAATACTCCACCGTGCAAAACTGGTATGCCGGCGACAAGGAAGGCCGCGGCGGCGTCTACAACTTCGTGACCAAGCGCGGCCTATGCCGCGGCGACTACTCCAAGCTCTCCTGGACCCAGGTCGAAACCGGCTCGGCCATCACATGGAAATACCCCGGCTGCATACTCGCCGGCGAGGGAGCCGTAGGTGAATTCTACTCCGTGGCCGTGACCCGCAACCGCCAGCAGGCCGACACCGGCACCAAGATGATACACCTGGGGCGCAACACCCGCTCAACCATCGTCAGCAAGGGCATCTCCGCCGGCTACAGCGAGAACTCCTACCGCGGCCTGGTAAAGGTAGCCCCCAAAGCCGAGGGGGCGCGCAACTATACCCAGTGCGACTCGCTGCTGCTCAGCTCACACTGCGGCGCCCACACGTTCCCATATATCGACGTGCAAAACGACACAGCAATCGTCGAGCACGAAGCCACCACCTCCAAGATCTCGGAGGAACAACTCTTCTACTGCAACCAGCGAGGCATCCCCACCGAGGAAGCCGTGGGCTTGATAGTCAACGGCTACGCCAGGGAGGTGATGAACAAGCTCCCCATGGAGTTTGCCGTCGAAGCCCAAAAGCTCCTGTCGCTCACCCTCGAAGGCTCTGTAGGCTAAGTCAAGCTAAGTGGTTAAAGTCCTTAACGACCTTAAAGTCCTTAAAGTCCTTAACTACTGTCGAGCCTCCAAGAGCGCGAAGCTGTCCAGTTCAAGCGCACCGCGCATGCAATCGCATTCGCCATCCCCGGCAACTCTCAAAACTTAAAAACTCAAACTCAAAAACTCAATATACTAACTATGTTATTGCAAGTTAGAAACCTCCATGCCGGCATCGAAGGCAAAGAAATACTCAAAGGTGTAAACCTCGACATCCGTCCCGGCGAGGTCCACGCCATCATGGGTCCCAACGGCTCAGGCAAGTCGACCCTGTCGGGAGTGCTCGCCGGCGACCCCCGCCTCACCGTAACCGAAGGCACAGCCACATTCTGCGGCAAGGACCTGCTGAGCCTCTCCCCCGAGGACCGCAGCCACGAGGGGTTGTTCCTATCGTTCCAATACCCGGTCGAAATCCCCGGAGTGTCGATGGTCAACTTCATGCGCGCGGCCGTCAACGCCAAGCGCGCCTACCTCCACGAGGAGCCCCTGAGCGCCAGCGGATTCCTCAAGCTCATGCGCCAAAAGCGCGCCATCGTCGAGCTTGACAACAAACTCGCCTCGCGCTCAGTCAACGAAGGCTTCTCAGGTGGGGAGAAGAAGCGCAACGAAATCTTCCAGATGGCTGTGCTCGAACCCAAGCTGTCAATCCTCGACGAGACCGACTCCGGACTCGACATCGACGCCCTGCGCATCGTGGCCGGCGGAGTCAACAAGCTCAAGACCGACCGCAACGCCACCATCGTAATCACCCACTACCAGCGACTACTCGACTACATCCGCCCCGACTTCGTACACATCCTCTATAAAGGGCGCATCGTCAAGACCGGCGGCCCCGACCTGGCCCTCGAACTCGAAGAGCGCGGATATGACTGGATTAAGGAGCAAGAAGACACCTCACGATGAACGCTTTACAACAATATATAGCCCTCTACGACGACAACCGGCAGGCCATCGACGCCCACAGTGCCGAGGCCCTAAACCGTCGACGCCCGCAAGCACGCGAGGCACTCGACGGCAAGCGGCTGCCAATACGCACCGACGAGGGGCATGAGAAAACCGACGTGGCCGAGATGTTCGCCCCCGACTATGGCGTCAACATCAACCGCATGAACCTGCCGGTCGACATCGCCGCCACATTCCGCTGCGACGTGCCCAACATCAGCACCCTCCTGGGAGTGGTGGTCAACGACAAGTTTGTAGCCACCGACTCACTGACCCGCAACTGCCCCGAGGGACTCACCGTGATGTCACTCGCACAAGCCGCACGGGAGCTGCCCGAGTTGGTGGAGCGCTACTATGGCCGCATCGCCCCGCTGACCGACGTCCCCACGGCACTCAACGCCATGCTGCTGCAGGATGGCGTGTTCATCCACGCCGCCCGCGGCTTCCGGAGCGACCGCGCCGTGCAGATAGTCAACATCTTCCACTCCCCCACCCCGTTAGTGGCCATGCGCCGCATCGTAGTGGCACTGGAGGAGGATGCCGAGTTGCAAGTGCTGGTTTGCGACCACACCCAGGACGGCGAGCAGCACTATCTGTCGTCGCAGGTGGTGGAGCTTTACACCGCCCGCGGAGCCAAGCTCGACTATTACGACCTTGAGGAGACATCGCCGCTGACCTCGCGCATGAGCCAGCTCTACGCCGCACAAGCCGAAGGGTCAACACTGCTGGTCAACTGCTCGACACTAACCGCCGGCACCACCCGCAACGAGTTCAGCGTAAGCCTCGACGGCCCCCATTGCGACACGCGCCTTGCCGGCATGGTCACCGCCTCAGGGAGAATGCATGTCGACAACTCATCGTCGATCGTACACTCCGCTGAGAGCTGCCACTCCGACCAACTGTTTAAATACGTGCTCGACGAGGAGTCGACCGGAGCCTTCGAGGGGTCGATTACCGTCACCCCCCGCGGCCGCTTCACCGAGGCTTACCAGAGCAACCGCAACCTCCTGGCCAGCACCGGTGCACACATGCACACCAAGCCCCAGCTGCTGATATTCAACGACGACGTGAAGTGCTCGCACGGCGCCACCACCGGTCAGCTCGACCAGCAGGCACTCTTCTATATGCGCACCCGCGGCATACCCTACGCCCAGGCACGCACAATGCTGATGCAGGCCTTCATGGCCGACGTGGTCGACACCGTGCGCCTGGAGTCGCTCCGCGACCGGCTGCACCACCTCGTAGAGAACCGCCTGGCGGGCCGCGAAGCCTCCTGCCAGACCTGCCACCAAGGATGCACCAAATCAAAAGCCAATGATTGACGTAGCAAAAATCCGAGAGGACTTCCCGATACTCACCAAAACCGTATACGGCAAGCCGTTGATATATCTCGACAACACCGCCACCACGCAGACCCCCCGCGCCGTGGTCGATGCCATCGCCCACTCCTACTACAACGCCAAGGCCAACGTGCACCGCGGCACATTCCACATGGCCCAGATGGCCACCGAGGCCATGGAAGCCACCCGCTCGCGCGTGGCCAGCATGATCAACGCCCCCGACCGCAGCTCCATCATATTCACCCGCGGCTCCACCGAGAGCATCAACCTCGTGGCCTCAAGCTACGGCCAGCTCATGGCTGACGGCGCTGAAATCATCCTCACGGTGATGGAGCACCACGCCAACATCGTGCCTTGGCAGCTGTTGCAATCACGCAAGCCATTGACCATCAAAGTAGCGCCCATACATCCCGACGGCTCGCTCGACCTCGACGTATACCGCTCACTGTTTACCGAGCGCACAGCCCTTGTGTCGGTGGCCCATGTGTCCAACGTGCTCGGCACCGTCAACCCGGTCAAGGAAATGATCGCCGAGGCCCACGCCCATGGAGTGCCCGCGCTCGTCGACGGCGCCCAGGCCATAGCCCACATGCGGGTCGACGTGCAGGATCTCGACGCCGACTTCTACGCCTTCTCATCCCATAAGATGTACGGCCCATCAGGCATCGGCGTGCTGTATGGGCGCCGCTCCCTGCTCGAAAAGATGCCCCCCTACCAGGGAGGAGGCGAGATGATCGGCCATGTGAGCTTCGACGGCACCACGTTCGCCGAACTCCCCTACAAATTCGAGGCCGGCACACCCGACTTTGTCGACATCGCCGCCCTCAACACCGCCATCAAATACATGGACAGCGTTGGCGTAGAACAGATTAACGCCCATGAGCAGGAACTACTCCGCTACGCCACCGAGCGGATGATGGAGATACCCGGCATGCGTATCTTCGGTACCGCACCCGGCAAGGAAGCCATAATATCATTCCTGATAGGCCATGCCCACCACTTCGACACCGGCACACTGCTCGACAAGCTCGGCGTGGCTGTGCGCACCGGCCACCACTGCGCCCAGCCTCTGATGCAGTCCTTAGGCATCGAGGGGTGCGTCCGCGCATCGTTTGCCATGTACAATACCCGCGAGGAAGTCGACCAATTCGTGGCCGCCATCCACCGCATACTCCCATTACTTCAATAGGCGTACACAATAAATCGCCCAAAATTGAGTTATAGATAATAGCGTCACTCCACAATGGGTGTGACGCTATTATAAATAAAAATGATGAAGACACTTAGCAAGATAGTAATCCTGTGCCTGATGGCCATCACAGCCATCGAGGCTTCGGCTCAGAAGAGCGAATTTAACCCCGTGGAGACCGGCGTGACCTCGCTGAGCATCGCTCCCGACGCTCGCGGAGCTTCGATGGGCGACCTTGGCGCCGCCACCGAGCCCGACGCCAACTCCCAATACTGGAACCCGTCGAAATACGCCTTTGCATACTCCCAGGGTGGCGTAGCCCTGAGCTACACCCCTTGGTTGCGCAAACTCGTCAACGACATCTTCCTGGCCAACCTCTCAGGCTACTGGAAGCTCGGCTCGCAGGACAACCAGGCCATCTCGGCCTCGCTCCGCTACTTCTCGCTTGGCGAGGTGACTACGAGCGACCTCGAAGGCGTGGCCGCGCAGTCGCTCAACCCTTATGAAATGTCGTTCGACGTGGGCTACTCGCGCAAGCTGTCAGAGAAATTCTCGATGGGCGTAGTGTTCCGCTACATCTACTCCGACCTGGGATTTTCCGACTCCTACGCCGGCGATCAGACCACCGGGGCATCAGCCTTCTCAGCCGACATCTCGGGCTACTACACCACCTTCCCCATCATCGGCCGCAACGAGTGCCAGTGGTCATGGGGTTGGAACATCTCGAACATCGGTTCGAAGGTGTCGTTCAACAACGGTGAGGATCCCGCATTCCTCCCCACCAACCTGCGCTTGGGCACCACATTCATGTTTCCCCTGGCCGACTACCACACCCTGGCCCTGTCGCTCGACCTGAACAAGCTGCTCGTGCCCACCAAGCCCCGCCGTCAGGACTACGCCGATGGCACCGAGGGCGATCAGGAGTGGCTCGACGCCACCGAGGATTGGAAGAACATGTCGTCAATCACAGGTATCTTCAAGTCGTTCTCCGACGCCCCCGGTGGATTTAAGGAGGAGCTTCGCGAGATCACCTTCTCGCTCGGTGCCGAGTACGCCTACAACAACCAGTTCTTCGTGCGCGCCGGCTACTACTATGAGAATGAGTTCAAGGGCAACCGCAAATACTTCGGCCTCGGAGCCGGCTTCTCGCTCAACGTAGTGCGTCTCGACGCATCGTATATGCTCGCCACCGCCCAGACCTCACCCCTTGACCAGACCCTGCGCTTCACCCTGACATTCGACATGGACGGCCTGCGCGACATCCTCGGCAAGCGCCGCTAACCCCCACTCACCCAAATGCCACCACGTATCGGACAAGGATATGATGTGCACAAGCTCGTGGCCGACCGCGAGCTTTGGCTTTGTGGGGTCAACGTGCCCTACCACTTGGGGCTGCTGGGACACAGCGACGCCGACGTGGCACTCCACGCCCTGTGCGACGCCCTGCTCGGAGCCGGCGCCCTAGGCGACATCGGCGCCCACTTCCCCGACACCGACCCCCGCTACAAAGGCGTGGACTCGCGTCTGCTGCTGCGCACAGTGGCCTCAATGCTCGCCGAGCGGGGCTACACAGTGGCCAACGTCGACGTCACCATCATAGCCCAGGCCCCCAAGCTCCGCCCATATATCGAGCAGATGCGCACCACCGTAGCCGCTGACCTCGGCATAGACATCGACTGCGTGTCAGTCAAAGCCACCACCACCGAGCATCTCGGCTTCACCGGCCGCGGCGAGGGGATAGCAGCCCAAGCCGTAGCCCTAATATACAAAAACCCAAACATCTAAACTTCAGATATATACAACCTACATTATTGAAATGTCAAAAGTAATCATCATCGGCGCCGGCGGCGTCGGCACTGTGGCAGCCCACAAGTGCGCACAGAACCCCCAGATATTCAACGAAATAGTGATCGCCTCACGCACACGCTCAAAATGCGACGCAATAGCCAAGGCCATCAACAGCCCTAACGTCACCACCGACCAAGTCGACGCTGACTCCGTGGAGCAGCTCGTTGAACTCTTCAACCGCCACCGCCCCGACATGGTGATCAACGTGGCCCTCCCCTACCAGGACCTCACCATCATGGAGGCTTGCCTACAGTGCGGCGTCAACTACCTCGACACCGCCAACTACGAGCCTAAAGATGAGGCACACTTCGAGTACTCATGGCAGTGGGCCTACCGCGAGCGCTTCGAGAAGGCAGGCCTGACCGCCATACTCGGCTGCGGCTTCGACCCCGGAGTGTCTGGCGTGTTCACAGCCTATGCCGCCAAGCACTACTTCTCAGAGATGGAGCACCTCGACATCGTAGACTGCAACGCCGGCGACCATGGCAAAGCCTTCGCCACCAACTTCAACCCCGAGATCAACATCCGCGAGATCACCCAGAACGGCCGCTACTACCTCGATGGCAAGTGGGTGACCACCAAGCCCCTGGAGATACACGCACCGCTGACTTACCCCAACATCGGTCCCCGCGACTCCTACCTGCTCTACCACGAGGAGCTCGAGTCGCTGGTGCAGAACTTCCCCACCATCAAGCGTGCCCGCTTCTGGATGACCTTCGGCCAGGAATACCTTACACACCTGCGCGTGATCCAGAACATCGGCATGTCCCGCATCGACGAGGTGGACTACAACGGCACCAAGATCGTGCCACTGCAATTCCTCAAAGCCGTGCTCCCCAACCCCCAAGACCTGGGCGAGAACTACCACGGCGAGACCTCAATCGGCTGCCGCATCTCCGGCAAGGACAAAGAGGGCAAACCCCTGACTTACTACATATACAACAATTGCAGCCACGAGGCAGCCTACCGCGAGACCGGCATGCAGGCCGTGAGCTACACCACCGGCGTGCCCGCCATGACCGGAGCCATGATGTTCCTCACCGGCAAGTGGGTGAAGCCCGGCGTGCACAACGTCGAGGAATTTGATCCCGACCCCTTCCTGGCCTTCCTGGCCGAGCAAGGCCTCCCCTGGCACGAAGTGATCAACTCCGACCTTGAAGTCGATAAAATCAACTAATTGAGCGGCAAGGACAACCGCTTAGGCCTCACCGGACTCGCCGCCTTGGTTTTCGGCATGATGGTGGGCAGCGGCATCTTCAACACACCTCAAAACCTGTCAGTCGGTGCCGGATTAGGCGCCGTGCTTATAGGTTGGGCCATCACCGCGCTGGGCATGCTCACCCTGGTGGCCACATTCCGCATACTCTCCACCGTCCATCCCGAGCTCAACGAGGGGATATTCCTCTACGCCGAGAAGGGGTTCGGCCGCCTCGCCGGATTTAATGTGGCCTGGGGCTACTGGCTCTGCGCATGCTTCGCCAACGTGGCATTCATCGTGATGCTCAACGACACCCTCGGCGCATTCTTCCCGCGGCTGCTCGACCACGGATGGCCCACGCTACTGTTCGCCACCGGCGTAATCTGGGTGGTGTATCTCATTATGAGCCAGGGCATACGCACCACTGCGCTGATCAACACCATCGCTTCAGCTATCAAGCTCGGCATCATCCTGCTGATCATCGTATTCCTCATCCTCAACGTCCGATACCGCACACTCACAGCCGATATATGGTGCCTCAACTCCGACATCGGCGGCGTGATGACCCAGGTCAAGAGCACGATGCTCGTCACCCTCTGGTGCTTCATCGGCATCGAGGGCGCCGTGGTGATGTCGGGGCGAGCGCGCCGTCAAAGCGACGTGGGCAAAGCCGGAGTGCTCGGATTTTTCGCCGCATGGATACTATATGTGCTCGTGTCAGTGTTCTGCTTCGGCATCATGTCCCGGGCCGATCTCGCCGAGCTCCCCGATCCGTCGGCAGCCTACGTGCTGCGTGCCGCCTGTGGCGACTGGGCCTACTGGCTCGTGATCGCGGCCATCCTGATATCAATCAGCGGTGGGCTCATCGCCTGGATGCTCGTCACGGCCGAACAGCCATACGCCGCCGCCCGCCGCGGCATCTTCCCCCGTTGGCTCATGAGCAGATCCGGCGGCGACTCCCTCCGGCGCTCCCTGCTGGCATCGAGCGCAATCATGCAAGCCTTCCTGATGCTGGTGATCTTCGCCGAAGACATGTACCTCTACGCCCTCAACATCACCGGCATGATGATACTCCCGGCCTACCTGCTGAGCGCCCTATTCTTAGGCAAGATAGCCCGCCAGGACTATCGTAACCGCCTGATTGGCCATAACCCGCGGCTCCACTTCGCCTACGCCTTCTTCATCTCCGTCGGCTGCACCCTCTTCTGCCTGTGGATGCTTTACGCTGCCGGCCTGTGGCTCCTGCTCCAAGCCATAGTCTTCTACCTCCTTGGCCTCCCCCTCTTCCGCCGCCCCACCCCACCGTAATGCCCTTGCCGCATCATCCCCACGCTTGCATCTCCGATGCACAGTGCGGGGTTTACAAAAGTGCGTGCCCTCCGGGCACAGCGAGCCTTAGCGAGCGCGCCGCCCCTTCAAATCCCGACACTGGCACTTCTTAAAAGAGGGCCGCCGCGGCGGTCCCTTTTTTAAGAAGTTTAGTGACGGGGTTGTGTGTAAGTGTTACAGGATTACTTTGCGTGATTTGCCTGCTTTGGTCTCAATATACATGCCTTTTGTTGGATTAACTACCTGCATTCCCTGCAGGTTATAATATACCGCTGTTTCATCGTTGGTGGTATCAGCTGTAATCCGGTCGACGCCTCCCTTGTCGGCTGTGCTGACATAGACTGCGTAGCCGTAGGCGGGGAGGGTAAATGTCTGGTTGTCGCCGAATGTGGCTGTCTCGTCGGAGAACACGTCGTAGTATTCCCCCTCGGGGAGGCCGCTGGCGATGGTGAATGTGCGGTCGTCGGAGCTGAGGTTGAGCATCACCACCACGCTCGACTCGCCGGCTGTGCGCCGGAAGGCATAGATGTTGTAGGCGCCGGTCGAAAGCTCGGAGTAGGTGCCGTTCTGCGAGCCGTCGCGCAGGGCGGGCTGGGTGTGCTTGAGGTCGGCGAGTTTGGTCACCAGGCGGGTTATGTCGGAGTTGCCGTCCCAATTGACGGGGGTCTTGGCTGCAAGCGACACCTGGCCGCAGTTGTAACCCACCTCCTGGCCATTGTAGAGCATCGGCATACCGTAGACGGTGTATGTGAGCACGGTCATGGGCTTGAGGAAGTCGCCTAAGAGTCGGGCCGCTGAGCCATTCTGATCCTGCACGATGTCATGGGTTTCGAGATACATCAGTCGCGAGCGGCCGACGTAGTCATCATTGGAGTGGAGGTTGCGGCAGAAGAGCTTGAGTGAGTTGATGTTGGTGCCGGAGGGGTTGTCGGCAACCTTCTTCACGGCTTGCTGGTAGCCCCATACCCAGTTGTAGTCGAAGTAGCCGTTGCTCACGAGTTGCGGCTTGGAGTCGTCCTCTGCGAGCCATGCGATTCGCTGCCCATTTTTGAGCACGCGGGATGTAGCTTTATTCCAAAACTCCTCGGAGGGGCCGCTTGCATAGTCGCAGCGGTAGCCGTCGATGTCGAACTCATCGACCCAATACTGCATGGCGGCGATCATGGCCTCATGCATCTCGGGGTTGTTGATGTCGAGCTGATACACGTCGCTCCAGCCGTTGGGGTTTACGAATGACCCGTTGCTCATCTTATAGTATTCGGGATGGGCGGTTGTCCAGACGTGGTCCATCGAGGTGTGGTTGCCCACCCAGTCAAACCATACCTCCATGCCGTTGTCGTGGATGGTCTTGACCAGCGAGAGCAGGTCGGCCGGGGTGCCGAGGTCGGGGTTGACCATCAGATAGTCCTTGATGGCGTAAGGGCTGGAGTACTCCCCCCATTTGCCCACGTCGCCGAGCTTGTAGATGGGCATCAGCCATATCACGTCGATACCGAGGTCCCTGATGCGGGGTATCTGCTCCTCCACGCCTTTGAAGTCGCCATTGGCAGAGAAGTTGCGCACAAACACCTCGTAGAGCACGCGGTTCTGCGGCACGCGCTCGCCGGCCACAGCGGGCTCGACAGGCCCCTCAGGCTCAGGCTCGGCCTGACCGCTGAGCAGGGTGTTGTAGCCGACGCCCACCTCCACGTATGTGTCGCCCGAGGGCACGAACGAGAAGCCGTTCTCCACACGGTTAGATCCGTTGTCGTGGAATATGAATGTGTAGGACTTCTTGCTCTCAGGGAGTTTATATGTCTTATATGTGCGCCCGTCGGCTGTAACGGTGCCGGTCGTGGCGGCCCCGGGCCAGCTGCCAAACAGCTCAGGCTGACCGTTACTCCAGGCGTACACATACATGTTGCTCCACCCCGTGTGGTCGTCGACGTAGAGCGTATAATCCTTAGCCGATGCCCAGAGACATGCGGCGATCACTGATACGATTGCAATTAGTGTTTTCTTCATGGGTTGTGACAAGTTGTGTACGCAAAATTAACGGTATAATAGATGATTTCGTAGTCCTTCGAAAAAAATCTAAGTATGATCAAGCCTCATTTCAGCCCTTCAGGCCTGACAATCAGACGCAAACGTTCGGGCATGCAGGTCACAAAAATCAAGGTTAAATTTTGTGCGAAATTTGCCAAACAGACAAATTTTTCTTACATTTGAGCCATCCTTAAAAATGCTGAAAAGTGTACCATGAAGGACTTCCTGACTCTCATCTCGGTTATCATCGGGCTGCTCGCTCTAATATCATGCGGCAATTCGCCGGCCGATGGCGGTGACCTGCCGGCACTCTACGCGCGCCTCGACTCGGCCATGGCTGAGGGTGACACCTACCAGCGCGCCCGCGAGCAGCACATCGATGCCCTCAAGAGCGCCTACCGGGCAGCTACCGACGAGAGCCAACGCTCTGCCCTTATCGACTCGCTCATCGACCAATACGACGCCTACAACGCCGACTCCACACTGACCTACATATCGCTCAACCTCGAACGCCCCTCCGTGAAGTCGACCCCCGGCGAATACACCCGCATGCTCATAAAGCGAGCCGACGTCTACGCCCATGCCGGACTCTTCCCCGACGCCCTCGCCATCATGGCCTCAATACCCCGCGACTCCATCACCCCGGCTCTCATAGAGCAGTATTACTCAACCTACGTTGCTCTATACCAATACCTAAGCGAGTACAACACCAACCATGAGACGGCTCGAGAATATCAGCGGCAACGCACCCTCTATGCCGACTCGCTAAGCCGCGTGATCGCTCCCGGCTCGTTCAACCACCTGACCCACGTCATGGCCGAAATGGCGCGCAACGGCCAGTACGACCACGCCATCAAAGCCCTCACCGAGCGATTGGGCGACTACGAGCTGGGCACCCGCGAATACTCAATACTCGCCTCAACCCTCGCACATATTTATAATGCCGCCGGACACCCCGAAGAATACCGACGCTACCTGGCGCTCAGCGCCATATCCGACACCAAGGGCGCCGTTAAGGAGAACATGTCGCTCCGTGCCCTGGCCACCGTGATGTATGAGGATGGCGATGTGGAGCGCGCCAACCGCTACCTCAAGAAAAGCATCGCCGACGCCAACTTCTTCTCAGCCATAATGCGCAACGCGCAGTCCAGCAAAATGTTGCCGGTGATCGACGAAGCCTATATGACAGTGCAAAGCCGCCTCACCTCGCGACTGCTCACCATGGTGGGCGTGTGCTGCATACTCCTTGTCATCCTGGCCAGCACCGTAGTGTTCATCCTCCGCCAAATCAAGAAGATACGTCGCGCAAAAGATGAGGTGACGGCCGCTAACGACGAACTCAGCCACATGTCGCGGCAGCTCAAAGCCGCCAACAATGAGCTTCAGGACCGCAACAACGAGCTGCGCGACCTCAACCGCATCAAGGAGCAGTACGCCGTCCTGTTCTTGGAGTCGTACTCATCGGCCATCTCAGCGCTCAAGCAATACCAGCAGAAGCTGCGCAACCTCGCCCAGGGGGGCAAAGAGGCCGCCCTACTGCGACAACTGCAGTCGACCGAGGTCTCCGACGAGATGCTCATGACCTTTTACGCCAACTTCGACGAAGCTATACTCAGCATCTATCCCACATTCGTAGGGCGCTTTAACGCCCTGCTGCAGCCTGGCGAGCAGATTACGCTCAAGCCCGGCGAACTGCTCAGCACCGAGCTGCGCCTGTTCGCCCTGATACGCATCGGCATCGACGACAACACCAAGATAGCCCAATTCCTCCGCTGCTCACTGTCGACCGTCTACACCTACCGCTCCAAAATGAAGAAGCGCGCCGTCAACCCCGACACCTTCGACTCCGACGTCCGCGCCCTATCTTAAGGCACCTACCCCGAGGGGAGCGTCCCCCTTGTGGAGGGGCACCGAGGTTCGCATTGACAGAGGTGGCCTACCGTGCCCCGGCGCTGTGCGCAGGTGGTCTGCCAGTGCGCGCTCGCTGTGAACCTTCACCCCTCGCCCGTTGTTGTAGTATTGACAGGGGTAGGGGGAAATTGTGGGCAATTTTAGGGAATTTTCCTTAAAAAAAATTAATACGGAAATTTTTCCTTAATTTCAATTGCACCCCTCAAAAACCCTTAGTATCTTTGTGCGTGATTTGGAATGAAAGTATATATAAAGACCGAAATAAAGTATAAACAACCAATAAGTTCAATTTAAGATGAGCAAAATCGATTTAACACAGTACGGTATCACCGGCACCCCCGAGATCATCCACAACCCCTCATGGGATGAGCTCTTCATTGACGAATTAAAGCCCGGCCTCGAAGGCTATGAGAAAGGCCAACTCACAGAGCTCGGCGCAGTTAACGTGATGACCGGCGTGTACACCGGCCGTTCCCCCAAGGATAAATTCTTCGTGATGGACGACACCTCGAAGGGCACCATCTGGTGGACATCTGACGAATATAAGAACGACAACAAGCCTATCACCCCCAAAACCTGGGACGCCCTGAAGGAAATCGCCGACAAGGAGCTCTCCAACAAGCCCCTCTACGTGGTCGACGCATTCTGCGGCACCAACAAGGACACCCGCCTTGCAGTGCGCTTCATCGTTGAGGTGGCATGGCAGGCCCACTTCGTGACCAACATGTTCATCCGCCCCACCAAGGAGGAGCTCGATAACTTCACCCCCGACTTCGTAGTGCTCAACGCCTCAAAGGCTAAGGTTGAGAACTGGAAGGAGCTCGGCATCAACTCTGAGACCTGCGTGGCCTTCAACCTCACCGAGCGCATGCAGATCATCATCAACACCTGGTATGGCGGCGAGATGAAGAAGGGCATGTTCTCGATTATGAACTACTACCTCCCCCTCAAGGGCATGGCCTCAATGCACTGCTCAGCCAACACCGACAAGAACGGCGAAAACACCGCCATCTTCTTCGGCCTCTCAGGCACAGGCAAAACCACCCTGTCGACCGACCCCAAACGTCTGCTCATCGGCGACGACGAGCACGGCTGGGACGACAACGGCGTGTTTAACTTCGAGGGCGGCTGCTATGCCAAGGTGATCAACCTCGACAAAGAGTCAGAACCCGACATCTACAACGCCATCACCCGCGACGCCCTGCTGGAGAACGTCACCGTCGACAAGGACTGCAAGATCGACTTCACCGACAAGTCAGTCACCGAGAACACCCGCGTATCTTACCCCATCGACCACATCAAGAACATCGTTAAGCCCTCAGCCGGCCCCGCCGCCAAGAACGTGATCTTCCTGTCGGCCGACGCATTCGGCGTGCTGCCCCCCGTTTCGATCCTGACCCCCGAGCAGACCAAGTACTACTTCCTGTCAGGCTTCACCTCGAAGCTCGCCGGCACCGAGCGCGGCATCACCGAGCCCACCCCCACCTTCTCAGCATGCTTCGGCGCAGCCTTCCTGTCGCTGCACCCCACCAAATATGCTGAAGAGCTCGTAAAGAAGATGGACAAGAGCGGCGCCAAGGCTTACCTGGTCAACACCGGCTGGAACGGTACAGGCAAGCGTATCTCAATCCGCGACACCCGCGGCATCATCGACGCCATCCTCGACGGCTCAATCCTCACCGCTCCCACCAAGCAGATACCTATCTTCGACTTCACCGTGCCCACCGAGCTCCCCGGCGTAGATCCCAAGATCCTCGATCCCCGCGACACATACGCTGATCCCGCAGAGTGGGCCAAGAAGGCCGAGAAACTCGCCGAGATGTTCATCAACAACTTCACCAAGTTTGAGCACAACGCAGCCGGCAAGGCCCTCGTAACCGCCGGTCCTCACCTCGACAAGTAATTCCACAAACCCCACTAATACAGCGAAGGCTGCGCCGGTGGGCGCAGCCTTCGCTCGTCATATCGATACCTATCAAAAGGCGTTGTCAATCTTGAGCACCGTGCCATTTGAGGTCTGAAGGTCAGTGTTGCCTGCATAAATCACCGTACGTCGGTCAACCGGCGTTCCGGAGATATCACGACGCAGTCGCCGTTCGGCGCAGACATGGGGTGATTTATGTAATTATGCTTTTTTTAGTATACGTTAACAATATTTTGCGTTACTTTTGCAGTCGGTAAAATGCAACCCAACAAATAAACCATAAAACACGATGCATTTCAAGAAATTTTTGCTCTGCCTGATGGGCGCCCTCGCGGCTCTACCCATGCTGGCAATCAACGGCGACGCTCCCCAAAAGCGCGAAATGCGCTCGGCATGGGTCGCCACTGTGTGGCGCATTGACTGGCCGCCGAACGTTGTGTCGTCGACCGGCAATACATCGCAAATACAGCGCCAGCAGGACGCCATGACCAAGATGCTCGACTCCCTGCAGGTCAACAACTTCAACGCTATCAACCTGCAGGTGCGCTCGCGCTGCGACGCTTTCTATAAGTCGAGCTACGAGCCTTGGTCGTCGGACCTGGTGGAGACGCGCGGCATGGATCCCGGCTGGGATCCCCTGGAGTGGGTTGTGGCCGAGTGCCATAAGCGCGGCATGGAGTGCCACGCCTGGATCAACCCTTACCGCTTTGAGTCGGTGTCAGGCGCATGGACCGGCCAGCCCGGCGACTACCGCAAGGACCACCCCGACTGGGTGATGGACGTCGGCACCGCCGCCATCCTCAACCCCGGCCTCCCCGAGGTGCGCCAGCGCATCTGCGACATCATCCGCGAGATCGTGGCCAACTATGACGTCGACGGTCTGCTCTTCGACGATTATTTCTACCTCTCCGGCACCACCACCGACCACGACGGCGACCTCTACAACGCCTATAAGGCCGCGGGTGGCACCTTGTCAATCGGCGACTGGCGCCGCGAGAACGTCAACCAGATGGTGGCCGACGTATATCGCACCATCAAGGAGACCAAGCCTTGGGTACGCTTCGGCGTCTCGCCCGCCGGCGTGGCCGCCACAAGCAGCTCCGTGGCCTCGCAGTACGGTCTGCTCCCCTGTCCCGCCGGCAGCGACTGGCAGTACAACGACATCTACTCCGACCCCCTGGCGTGGCTGTCGCGCAACACCCTCGACTACCTCTCGCCCCAGGTCTACTGGCGCATAGGCGCATGGGCCGACTATGGCAAGATCACCCCCTGGTGGTATGAGGCTTCGAAGAAATTCGGCCGCCACGTCTACATCAGCCAAGGCAACTCCGACATGTCGGGCGGCACCTCTGAGTGGGATCAGATGGTAGAGGAGATACGCCTCAACCGCTCCAGCGAAGCCGACAACCCCGGCACCATCTGGTACTCGGTGAAGAACGTCTATGTATCCAACGGGGGCAATTTTGGTCACTATCTGCTCAACCGCGTGTTCAACACCCCGGCCCTGATCCCCGCCATGACCTGGCTCTCAGCCCCCAAGCAGGGTATGGTCAACAACCTACAGCGCGACGGCAACAAGCTCACATGGGACGGTGTCGACAACGTGCGCTACACCATCTACGCCTACCCCTCGGCCTATCCCGTCGAAAACTTTGACGCATCGGCCGACTACCTGATGGGCACCAGCTACACCAACTCCTTCACCATCCCCGACAAGTGGATGGGCTCGTACAACTACGGCGTGTGCATCCTCGACCGCTATGGCAACGAGTACACCGCGGCCTTCGCCGGCCGTGCCGCCGTCGACCTCGAGGCCCCCGCGCTCACCGCCCCTGCCGACAAGGCAACCGTCGAATACCCCTTCGAGTTCACATGGCAGAGCGTCGACAAGGCATCGCACTATGTGGTTGAGGTGGCCCGCGACGCCGCCTTCACCCAGATGGTGGGCGCCAAGATGGTCAACACCACCAGCTGCTCATCGACCGCTATCGCCGGCCTCGAAGTGAACCAGACCTACTACTGGCGCGTGGTCGCCCAGGGAGTGTCGGCCAACGACGGCGTATCGCCGGCCCGCTCGTTCACCATGACCCGCATGGAGATTACCTCGCCCGTGATGAGCCAGACCGACGTGCCCCTGTCAGTAGTGATCCAATGGAGCATCAAGGACCGCGACGTCAACGTAGTGATAGCCCGCGACAGCGAGTTTAAGGACGTGGTGCTCGACGCCCAGGCCAATGGCGGCACCTACCGCGTGCCCAAATACACCCTCTCGGGCTACACCACCTACTACTTGCGCTTAGGCTATGAGCTTGGCGGCATCACAACCGCCACCGATGACGTGGCCTTCACCACCGCCGAGGTCATCCCCTCGACACAGCCCACCATCGCATATCCCGCCGACGGTGGCGTGTTCTATGAGGAGGACTTCATCCAAGTGACCCCCACCGAGGGCCTCTCGCAGATCACGATCCAGCTCGACAACAAGGAGGCCGTGGGTGCCCGCTACGTGCAGGAAACCGCCGACATCCCCACCTGGCACTCGCGCAACCAAGCCGGCTCGATGGGCAAGACCCTTGAGAAGGGCCAGACCTACTGGATGCGAGTCCGCGGCACTTACATCACCGCCTCCGGCAAGGAGAACACTGAGTGGTCGCCCGTGATCTCGGCTCGCTACGAGGGCAACAGCGGCGGCATCGACGAGATTGGCATCGACTCACTCCCGGCCGACGCCACCTACTACAACCTCCAAGGTATGCCTGTGGCCGCACCCCGGGCCGGTCAGGTCTACATAGTGCGCACCGCCACATCAGCCACCAAGGTACTTGTGCGATAATACACACTACCACATACCAGTCAATCGCCCACACCCCCAACCGGTGCGGGCGATTACTTTTTTTGAGGGATTTTCACTAACTTCGCGCCATGCGAATCGACATACTCACCGTACTCCCCGAAATGCTTGAGTCGCCACTCAACTGCTCCATACTCAAGCGCGCCCAGGACAAAGGTCTGGCCGAAATCCACGTGCACAACCTCCGCGACTGGACCACCAACCGCTACCGCAAAGTCGACGACTACCCCTTCGGCGGCGAGGCAGGCATGGTGATGCAAATCGAGCCTGTGGACCGCGCCATCACCGAGCTGCGCTCACAGCGCCACTACGACGAAGTGATCTTCACCGCCCCCGACGGCGAGGTGCTCAACCAGCGCATGGCCAACGAGATGTCGATGCTCGACAACATCATCATACTCTGCGGCCACTACAAGGGGGTCGACCACCGCATACGCGAACACCTGATCACCCGCGAGATCTCAATCGGCGACTACGTGCTCACCGGAGGCGAGCTCCCAGCCGTGATCATCACCGACGCCATAGTGCGCCTGCTCCCCGGAGCAATCGGCGACGAGCAGTCGGCCCTGACCGACTCCTTCCAGGACAACCTGCTCGCACCCCCAATCTACACCCGTCCCGCGAGCTACCGCGGCTGGGACGTGCCCGAGATACTCCTCTCCGGCCACCAAGCCAAGATCGACGCCTGGCGCCACGAGCAGAGCCTTGAGCGCACCCGCCGCCTCCGCCCCGACCTCCTCAAATGATGCCCCCGAGCACCGAATGCAGGCCTCCGCAAGCCACCCCGTACCTCGCTGGCATGAGGTTAAATAGACGGTCGGCCTGCGGGTTATGCTTATGCCTCTGATTATATATAGCCAACTTTTTAGAGGCGCAGGCGGCTCGGTTTTTTTGGGGAAAAAGGAGGTGTTGCGGCAATCCCCACGCTCTCGTCTCCGACGCGCAGCGTGAGGTTAACCAAAGTTAATGCCCTCCGGGCATTGCTACCGCACAGTCAACTTGGCAACCTGGAAAGTATCAAGGCTCAAGATTTGTCAGTTGGAGGGGTTTTGGGCGAAAAAGATTTGTCAGTTTGTGATAAATAATGCTTTACTATATTGCGTAACAGATATTTCAGTCCGAGGGATAAGGGGATGAAGGGGGGTATGATTAATTTGCCTTTTATTTGCTGCCGCTTATGTGGTAGTACGCCATTTATCTGGCCGAGCAGGTTTAGGGGTTGGTGGTGAGGCGACGGTGGAGGAGGTGGGTGAACTGGTAGTTTTTCAGGCCCCAGCGGGGGGAGATGACCATGGCGGGGGGCGCTGAGGCCAGGAAGCGGTCAAGGGCGACGCGGCGTGGCACGCGGCGGACTATCTCGGCACACAGGTCGAGGTAATCGTCGAGGGTGAACTGCGGCACTGTCTCACGCCCGGCGGCGATGTCGGCGGCGAGCCGGGAGCCGCGGAGCACTTGCAGCTGGTGCATCTTTAGGGTGTCAATGGGGAGCGCGACTGCTCGGTCGACTGTGGCCAAGGTGTCGGCGAAGGTTTCACCGGGGAGTCCGGCTATCAGATGCAGTCCCACGGGTATTCCCTCAGCGGCGGTTCGGCTGACGGCGTCCTCGACGTCGGCCCATGTGTGGCAGCGGTTGACGCGCCTCAGGGTGTCGTCGCGAGATGTCTCGGCGCCGTATTCTATCATCACCCAGCGGCCGGAGTGGTGCCAATCACCTAAGAGCGAGAGCAATGGCTGAGGCATGCAGTCGGGGCGGGTGCCTATGACGATGCCGTCGACCTGTGGATGGCTCAGAGCCTCGTCGTAGAGCCTCGCGAGTTGCTCGATACCGGCATTGGTGTTGGTATACGCCTGGAAGTAGGCTAAATAGCGCATTTGGGGGTATTTGCGCCCGAAGAATTGTATACCCTTGTCGATCTGCGCCGTTACGGAGTCGGTGGGGTCGCAGCAGCCGGGCACGAACGATGCGTTGACGCAGTAGCAACAGCCGCCATGGCCGATGGTTCCGTCGCGGTTGGGGCAGCTTAGGCTGGCGTTGATGGCCAATTTTTGCATCTTGCCGGGGAAATGTTCGGCCAGGAAGTCGGAGTAATCCTTGTAGTGAGGGTTCATCGACGGGCTTTGTACTGGAGCAGCGCGTCGAGCATCACACAGCAGGCCATAGCCTCGACCACGGGTACAGCGCGGGGTAGCACACAAGGGTCATGTCGGCCGGTCATGTGGAGCGTGGCCGCATTGCCGTCGACATCGATGGTGTCGACCTCTTGCAGCAGTGTGGCCACGGGCTTGAAGGCCACGCGGAAGTAGATGTCTTGGCAACCGGTGCTGATGCCCCCTTGAATGCCTCCGGAGTGGTTGGAGGTGGTGGAGGGGCCGGGGCGGAAGTTGTCAATCATCTCCGAGCCCAGGTGAGAACACCCCTCGAAGCCCATGCCGTAGTCAAATCCCTTGACAGCGTTGATTGAGAGCATAGCTGAGGCGAGCATGGCTTGTAGCTTGTCGTAGATTGGTTCACCTAACCCGGCGGGGGCACCCTTGATCACGCATGTGGCGACACCACCGACGGTATCACCGTTGGCGCGGACGCGTTCGATCAGTTCAATCATGTGTTGGGCGGCCTCGGGATGGGGGCAGCGCACGGCATTGGAGTCGATCAGCGCGGGGTCGTAGCGCGTATAGTCGGGGTTGAGGCGCACGTTGCCTACCTGTGATGTGTAGGCATAAATCTGAATACCGCGGCATTCAAGCACTTGGCGGGCGAATGCGCCAGCCACTACGCACGATATGTTCTCGCGGGCTGATGAGCGGCCGCCACCTCGTGGGTCGCGGATGCCGTACTTCTGCTGGTAGGTGAAGTCGGCGTGCGATGGGCGGTAGAGTCGTGCCAGGGTGGAGTAGTCGCGCGAATGTTGGTCGGCGTTGTTGACCATGAAGCCAATGGGAGTGCCGGTGGTCATACCGTCGTAAAGGCCGGAGAGGATGATCAGGCGGTCGGCCTCGTTGCGCTGTGTGGTGATGGCTGACTGTCCGGGGCGTCGGCGGTCAAGCTCAGCCTGCACACGTTCGAGGTCAATGCGGCAACGCGGTGGTATGCCGTCAATTACTCCGCCGATTGCCGCGCCGTGCGACTCGCCAAACGATGTGAAAGAATATAGTTTGCCAAAGGTGTTCATGATATCAAGTCGGCGACCTGAGCGCCTACGTAGTTGATGAGCTGACGGGGGTCGATGTGAAGTTGGAGCCCGCGCTGTCCGGCGCTGACGTAGATACTGTCGAAGTCGAGGGCTGTGGAGTGGAAGTAGGTTGGATAGGGCTTTTTCATCCCTATCGGGGAGCAGCCGCCGCGGATGTAGCCGGTGAGGGGTAGCAGCTCCTTCATGGCGATCATCTCCACCTTCTTGTCGCCGGCGGCTTTGGCTGCCTTTTTGAGGTCGACGGTTGCGTCGCCGGGCACCACGCACACCATCAGGCCGTTGCGCTCGCCGCGGAGCACCAGCGTCTTAAACACACGCTTGATGTCCTCACCGAGCTGCTCGGCGATATGGGTGGCGGCGAGATCGCTCTCGTCGACTTCGTAGGTCACCAGCTCGTAGGGTATTTTGGCTTGGTCGAGCAGGCGTGCCACATTGGTCTTGATTGACCCTGCTGACTTATCCTTTTTCATCAGCGGCTTGCAGATGCCTCTTCTGCCTTGAATTGGCGGTTGAAAACTTCGCTCAGCTTGTTGCGCGCCTCATTGAACTTTTCGACTGTAACGTCAGACTCATTGAAGGCCTCGTCGAAAGCGTCGCGGTAGGTAGCGATGTTGATCTTCAGCTTGTCGCCATTGGCTTGCATTATGTTGCCGAGGTCACCTGCTCCGGTGAGGAAACCGATTTCGTAGGCTTGCGACTTAGGCATGAGGTCGATGTAGCGCTTCACGCCTTTGAGGTAAACATCTCGATCGATTTTAGGCAGCCCGGTGGCGGCAGCGTCAATCAGCTCCACCTGGTAAGCTGCCTGCATGCCATAGCCTTGGCCCATCAGAGTCACATAACTGTTGGCCAAATCCTTAGCTTCCTGTGGAGTGGCTACCTCAAGGCGTTGGAGCATGTTATGATAGTCCTCACTTAGGCGCACAAGTTTCACGGTATCAACCTTCTCAACATTAAATGCCTTGCTGAATTCGGTGTAGAAGCGGTTGTAGTCGAGGGGTGCGTACTCCGACCATGGAGTTGCGTCGTAGCCGGCAAGATACTGGGCAGTGTTGAGCACGCCCATAAAGTAGACACGCGATGTGGTGTCAGTAGAGATGCCCTCGTTGAAGCCTTCGGTAAACTGAGCCTTGTTGAAGGTAGCCTTTACTGAGTCAGGCACTTCCTTGAGTCGCTCCTGCCAACCAAGGTTCATGTCGAGGCCGCTGATACGACCCTGGAGATATGAGGTGGAGTCGAGGCCTTTGGCCTCTTTCTCCTTGTCGGCGGTGCTGTCGACACACGACCACATCAATGGGATAATGGCGAGCACAATAAATAGTGTCTTTTTCATTTTCAGGCCGTAAAGTCGATTACATTGGGTGTGGTGTTATTGTCGCACTCTTGGGTGTCGGTAGGAGGGGCGGGAGTGGCGGAAGCCTGGGGCTCGGTGGCGGCTTGCGAGCGTGCTTCGGCGGCCTGCGAGCGCAGTTGCTCCGCGATGCGTCGGTCGCGGTTGTAGGCGGGCTTCGACTCGAATGTCTCGAGCACGGCATCGTCGTCGAACTGCTCGGGGGTGAGGATGATATAGCGGTTGACCTCCTTCTCCTGACGCATCTTCTCAATCTTGTTGGCGCCGTACTCCTTGCTCAGGCGGACGATATTCTCCTCCTCGGTGGGCTCTACGGGCTGGGTCTTGCGGGCACCATCGAAGATGCCTGTGTGTGACTCCTTGCGAGGGATTTCGGTGGTCTTATCGTCAAAGCCTGCGGCCAGGATGGTGATCTTCACCTTGTCGCCGAGTGTCTCGTCGAATGCTACACCCCAGATTACGTCTACTCCGCGGTCGATTTCGGTGACGAACTTATTAAGCTCCGACACCTCATCCATCGAGAATTTCTTTTCGGCATCGCGGCTGAAGTAGAGGTTGAACAGCAGCTTCTTCGAGCCTAAGATGTTACGGAACTTGAGCAGCGGTGAGTTGAGTGCGTCCTGAATAGCCTTGGTGACGCGGTGCTCACCCTCGCCGAAGCCGCTTGATATGATGGCAGTGCCACCTCCGCGGAGTGTGGTGTTGACATCGTTGAAGTCGACGTTCATGTAGCCGTCGCAGGTGATCAGCTCTGAGATTGACTTGGCGGCAGTGGTGAGTGTGTCGTCGGCCTTGGCGAAGCCGTTGAGGAAGTCGAGGTCGGGGTAGATTTCGGTAAGGCGCTCGTTGTTGATCACCAGTAGGGCGTCGACGTTTTTAACCATCTCGTCGGCGCCGTTGAGGGCCTTGAGGATTTTCTTCTCACCCTCGAAGAGGAATGGTATGGTGACAATGCCGATTGTGAGCAGTCCGCGCTCCTTGGCCACGCGCGCCACCACAGGGCCGGCGCCGGTCCCGGTGCCTCCACCCATGCCGGCGGTGATGAACACCATCTTGGTATCGTCATCAAAGAGCGCTTCGATGGCCTCGATTGAGCTTTCTGCGGCCTCGCGGGCCACTTCGGGTATGTTGCCGGCGCCGAGTCCGGTGTTGCCCAGCAGCACTTTGGTGGGGACGGGTGAGTTCTTGAGCGCCTGGCGGTCGGTGTTGCACACGACAAACGATACGCCCTTGATGCCTTGACGGTACATGTGGTTGATGGCGTTGTTGCCTCCGCCACCCACGCCTATGACCTTGATGTCGGTGTGGGCCTTCTCGGGTCCGAGGAATTCGCTTTCGTCAATGAGTTTGTTTATATCTGGATCCATTATCTGATGGGTAAAAGTATCGTTATTGTATATTTAATTATAACTCAGTGGATTACTCGTCGTACTGGTCATCGACCTGCTCGTCAGAGAGGAGGCTTTTGATTTTGTCGCCAAGGAATTTGAAGAGCGGCTTGCGGAATGTGGGTCCCTCGTCACTCCCCTCGGGCTCCTCATCGCCGTCGTAGACAAACTGTCCTTGGCGGCGAGCACGCTCGGCCTCCTCCTCGCGTTCGCGGCGACGGCGTTCAGCCTCGAGCTTCTGCCGGGCTTTGCGTTTCTCGGCCTCGCGACGCTCGGCCTCACGGCGCTTGCGGTCGCGGATGCCTTCGTGGAAGCCGCGGATGTCGGAGCCCACACGCGATGTCTCGTCGTCCTCGATGTTGGAGTCGTCCCAGTCGGGGTCGTCGATGTCGGTGTCGATATACCCATTGTCGGCGGGGGTGTCGGTGCAATCCTCGGGATTGCCGTTGCGCACTATCTCTGAGAGGATCGCGAGCAGGTCGAGGGCATCGTCGGGCTGTATGCGCGAATCGGCGATGCGTATCAGTCCGGAGTGGGTACCCATGCGCACTTTGAGTTTGCTCTGGTTGGCGAACACGGCTGAGAAGCCTTTGAGCTTGGAGCCGCCGCCTACCACCACGATGCCACTGGGGAGGTCGGCGGCGGTGAGTCCGGCATATTTGATCTGCTCGATGATGTTGGTGATAATCTCGCCGGCGCGGGCGCTCACGATTTCGTTGATGTTGGATGTGTCGAGCTGGTCGGGGTTACACTGGCGTTTTGCGGGGTCGATGGGCTCGATGTTGCCGGCGGTGCGCTTGAGATCGTCGGCGCGCTCCTCGGTGTTGTTGCCCAGCACCATCAGGTCGCGGGTGATGTTGCGCGATCCAATGGGGAGCACGGCCAGGTAGACCATGACACCACCCTTGTAGATGGCCACGCTCACGGTCTCAGCACCGAAGTCCACCATCATGCTGCCCAGGCGCTTCTCGTCGTCGGTGAGCACCAGGTTGGCCATGGCTATGGGGCGAAGTATGGTGCCTCGGATTTGGAGGTCGGCGCGCTCCTCGACGGCGCGGTACAGGTTGCGTATGGCCGAAGCTTTGCAGGTGACCAACATCAGCGAGGCTGTGATTGAAGTGCCGAACATGCCCACGGGTGTGAGGGTCGAGGTGGAGTCGACGGTGTAGCTGCGAGGCACTACCTCGATGATTTCCTTGTCGGTGGGGTTAGCCTCGCGGGCTTTGTCCTTGAGCTGCTGCACAATCTCGTCGGTGATGCGTGTCTCTTCGTCAAACTGACGCGAGATCTCGACCTGTGTGGCGAATATCGAGCGGCCACCGATGGCGGCATACACGCTGTTGATGGTGTGCGGGGCCACTGAGGCTGAGGCTTCGAGGCGGCGATGGATGCGCTCCACGCTTTCGGCCACTTTGTCGACGTTCTGTATCAGGCCGTAACGCACTATGCCTGAGAGGTCGTCGCCGGTGAGACGTTCTTCTTCTACGGCGATGACAGAGAGGGAGTTGGAGGCGTCGTAAACTCCCACGGCTCCTTTGATTTTGGAGCTTCCAATTTCGAGGGCAACTATATATTTCTGTTCCATATAAGCGGATACCAACTATAAGTTAACGGTTTAAGGGGCTTTTAGTTTGATTGCCCGGGCTTGGTGGCCGGGGATTTATCGGTTTTGGGGTTTTGGTTCTTGGGTTTGGCGGGGATATCGGTGGTCATGTTTTCTATGTCCTCCTCTTCCTCGTCAAGGAATGTCTCGGCGGGGAGCTGGGTGCGGCCGTGCGACTTGTTGCGGTGGGTGGCCACAAGCTGCCCGCGCCACTTTACGCTGATGGTGTCGTAGGTATCCCACCCCTTAAGGGGGAGCACCTTGCGGCACAGCGTGTTGAAGCGGTCAAACTTGTTGGCTATCACTGTGGTGTCGCCAAGGTTAATGACCATGCCGGTGAACGATGGCACCACGAAGATGTCGCCGTTGCGGGCCACGTTGATGGCCGTGACGGTGTGCTTGAGCACTGAATCCTGCTCGATGTAGTCGATCACCGGGAGGGTGTACATGGGGTCGAACCCCTCAGAGCCTTCGTCGACCACCACCGGCACGTCGATGCGGTAGCGCAGCTGCGCAGGCATCCGCTTACCCTGGCGGTTGACGTAGTACGATGTGCCGTCGTGGGCGAATACGCGCGCCACGGGCCGCATCGGCACCACATTGACGTAGAGCAGCCCGTCGGGCCGGCGTACCACCTGCGTCCCCTCAAGCGTGGGCATCGCATTGAGCAGCCGTTCCAGCGAGTCGGTATTAACGCCGTTGAGGTAGAGCTTGTTGATCATCTTTGGCAGCGAGCCAAGCTCCTGGAGTATGGAGTCGGAGGTCACGAACCGGCACTCCGTGGAGTCCTGCACCTCGATGGCGATGCCGGTCATTGGCGCTTCACGCCATGCGGCGTTGGCCATAGAGATGCCCACGGCCATGTAGATGACCAGTGCTATCGATAGCAGGGCGCGTATGAGGCTACGTCGTTTCAATTAGGTGTTGTTTTCGTAACTTCGGCTACTAAGTCGGGGAGCTGCTCGCAGATGTCGCCGGCTCCCACTGTCATTAAGATGTCAAAATTACGGTTTTTTATTGTTTTTATCAAATCTTGTTTGTCAATCACTACTTTATCGGTATTTTTGATGCCGTCGGCGATGATTTGGGAGGTGACTCCGGGGATGGGCTCCTCGCGCGCGGGGTAGATATTGGTCAAAATCACCGAGTCGGCCTGGCTGAGCGCTTGGGCAAACTCCGGGGCGAAGTCGCGTGTGCGGGAGAAGAGGTGGGGCTGGAAGACCACGGTGAGGTGTCGGCCGGGATAGAGGGCGCGCACCGAGGCTATCGATGCCTTGAGCTCGTCGGGATGGTGAGCGTAGTCATCGATGATGGCGCGGCCGCGGGGTCCCTTCTCCTTGAGCCAGAACTCGAAGCGGCGCTTTGGGCCCATGAATGTGCCTATGGCCCGGCGAGCGGAGTCGGCGTCGAAGTCGCCGGTGAGCCACACTGCGGCGAGGGCTGCGATGGCGTTGTCGATGTTGATTTCGACGGGCACACCCAGGGTGATGTCGCTCACCACGGTGCCGTCGGGGGCGTTGAAGTCAAAAGTGATATCGCCGTCAGCATGGCGTATGTTGGAGGCATGGAAGTCACCTTCGGCACGGCTGTAGGTGTAGACCTCAACATCCTTGCCGGGACGCGGCTTCAGCTTCAGCCCGGTGTGCATCACCAGTTTGCCGCCGGGCACTATCAGCTCGGTGAAGTGGGCGAAGCTCTCCAGGTATGCCTCCTCGGTGCCATAGATGTCGAGATGGTCGGGATCGGTGGCTGTGACAACGGCAATATAGGGGGTGAGGTGGTGGAATGAGCGGTCGTACTCGTCGGCCTCGATCACTGAGTAGGGTGAGGTGGCCGACAGCAGCAGGTTGGAGTTATAGTTGCGGAGTATGCCGCCGAGGAAGGCGTTGCAACCCACCGTTGATGAGTGGAGTATGTGTGCAGCCATCGACGAGGTGGTGGTTTTGCCATGGGTGCCGGCAAAACAGATGGCGCGGGAGTTGCGGGTAACCATGCCCAGCACTGCGGCGCGCTTGAACACCTCGAAGCCCCCCCGGCGGAAGTATTGGAGTCCGGGGTGCGACTCGGGCACGGCGGGGGTGTAGACTACCAGGGTGGTCGCGGGGTCGCGGTATTCGGCGGGGATGGCTTCGGCGGAGTCATCGTATGTGACGTCGACACCCTCGGCGGCGAGGGCGCGTGTCAAGTCGGAGGGGGTGCGGTCGTAGCCGGCTACGCTCTTCCCCTGCGAGAGGAAGTAGCGCTCAATGGCGGCCATTCCAATGCCGCCGCACCCTACGAAGTATACTCGATTATAGGCTTTCAATGGGCTTTTGATTTTAATTTCGAGCTTACGCTCTCACACATTTTTTATTTCGAGCTTACGCTCTCACACTAATTCGCGCCTTCGCGCTCACACAGGAGCACCTGGTCGGCGATGATGGCGGCAGATCCGCGGTGGGCCATGGCGGCGGCGTTGTCACCGATGGCTTTGAGCAGCTGAGGGTTGTCGGCCAGTTCCTTGACGGCATCGTAAATCTGGTCTACGGCGTTGGCGTCGAGTACCATGCGGGCGGCGTCCTCCTTGACCAGGGCTTCGGCGTTGTGGCGCTGATGATCCTCAGCCACGTTGGGCGATGGGATAAGTATCGAGGGCTTGCCGAGGTTTTGCAGTTCGGAGATGGTGCAAGCTCCGGCGCGGGCCACCGCCAATGTGGCGCCGCGATAGGCTGTAGCCATATCCTCGATAAAGCGCACGGCCTTGCATCCTGCGGGGAGCGTGGCGGGGTCAACCTCGGGCCA
Source organism: uncultured Muribaculaceae bacterium (assembly GCA_964628905.1). Taxonomy (GTDB): domain Bacteria; phylum Bacteroidota; class Bacteroidia; order Bacteroidales; family Muribaculaceae; genus JAJPXC01. Next base: position 81,611 of record CAZVNS010000003.1, read on the forward strand.
ATTTTTGCCGGTCTGCCACAGCACAGAGTAGCCGAGATCTGCAAGGCGGCCGATGTTGGCCTCCATGGCCCGGTTGACGGTGCGGGCTCCCAATGAGCCGCCAACGACCACCAGCAGCGGTCGCTTGGGGTCAAAACCGAGCTGCTCGCGGGCTTGCTCCGGGGTGAGGGGGGAGTTGAGGATCTCCTCACGTATGGGGTTGCCTGTCAGATGGATGCTGTCGGCGGGGAAGAAGCGCTCCATGCCGGTGTAGGCTACGTCGATGTAGCGAGCACGCTTGGCGAGCATCTTGTTTGTGACTCCGGCGTAGGAGTTCTGCTCCTGGAGTATGGTGGGTATGCCCTTACCCTGGGCGGCCTTGAGCATGGGTGCGCTGGCGTACCCTCCGACACCCACCACCACCTGCGGCTTAAAGCGGTCGATGATGCGGCGGCAGCGACGGCGGGCGCGCAGGAAGTCGCGTATCACGCCGAAGTTGCGCCACGGACGCTTGCGGTCGAGTCCGCGCACGGGTAGCCCGACGATCGGGAAGCCGGCTTTGGGCACGCGCTCCATCTCCATGCGGCCTAAGGCTCCGACGAAGAGTATCTGCGCCTTGGGATCCTTGGCGAGGATGGCCTGGGCTATGGAGAGCGCTGGGTTGATATGTCCGCCGGTGCCACCACCGCTGATCACCACCCGCAAACCCTCGGCGGGGGCGGGCAGTTGGTCAATATCGTTGATTACGAGTGAGTCCATATATAATAATGTGTAAGATCAAGGGATATGAGTGGGATTTTCGACTTGGAGTGACTCTGGCAGGGCCTCCTTCTCGCGCTTGATGTCCTGCTTGTTGCCCGACTGCACGGCAAAACGGCTCACCGAAAGCATCACTCCGAAGGCGAGCGACGTGACTAACATCGACGAGCCCCCCTTGGAAATCATCGGCAACGGCTGCCCCGACACGGGGAACACACCCGTGACGATAGCCATGTGGAAGAGGGCTTGCAGGCATATCATCACCGCAAGCCCCAGCACCAGGAAGGCGGGGAACGCTCGGGTGCACCGTCGGGCTATGTTGCCCGCTCGCGCAAGGAGCATCAGATAGACGAACAGCAGCCCTATGCCCCCAACAAAGCCCCAGTCCTCGACGATAATCGAGTAGATATAGTCGGAAAAGGCCAGCGGGAGGCGGGCAGTCTCGCGGGAATTGCCGGGGAGCACGCCGAGGGCGCCGCCGTTGGCCTGGGCCATGTAGCCGTAGACCTCCTGACGGTTCTGTGGGGTGATTTCCTGCTCATAGAGGGGGGTTTTGTTGGTCCAACGGTTTAAGCGCTCCGTCCAGGTCGTCGCACGGTTGTTCTGGGCATCTTCATGCTCGGCCTTATACCAATAGCCGGCGCCGGCCACCACGCCATAGCACACCAGCACTATGGCAAACTTGCGCCACTGGATGCCCGCTATCAGCATCATCGACAGGGAGATGCTCATCAGCAAGATGGTGTTGGTGAGACCTTGCGAGAAGAGCAGCGCACCGAACAGCACCACTATCGAGGCCGAGAGTATCACCCCCTTGTTGGTGACGCCATTGCGCACCTGGTTGCCCTGCATCACCAGGGCGATGGCCAATACGGCCGACATCTTGATCATCTCCGATGGCTGCACCATGAAGCCGAATATGGTGAATGAGCGGCGCGCGCCGTTGATTATCTGTCCGGCCAATAGCACGTATACCATCAACGCCACCGACAGCACCACAAAGATGGGTATCATTGGCTTAAACCATCGATATGGCACTTTCGAGAGTCCGTAGACGATACAGATATTCACGCCGAGCATGAAGCCCTGGCGCAGGATGGGGCCAAAGATGTTGTTGGCCGATACCTCGCGCGACGATGCCGAGTAGATTTCTACTATCGATACCAGGCACAGGAATATGTAGATGGCCCAGATGTACTTGTCGCTGTGGCCGATGTATTCGTTGATGGCGGCGACTTCTTTAGGGGTGGTTTTGGTGTTGGTGGCAGATGCTGTAGTTTCCAAGGGGAAGAGAGTTGAGTGGGTTGATTATTTATTGGTTTTGAGTGAGCGTACGGCGTCCTTGAAGCGACATCCGCGGTCCTCGTAGGATGTGAACAGGTCAAAGCTGGCGCAGCAGGGTGAGAGCAGTACGGTGTCGCCATCGGTGGCCATCCGGGCGCAAGCGGCCACGGCCTCGTCGAGTGAGTGGGTGTCGACAATCTCCCCTACCTCGCCGGCGAAGAAGTCGAGTATCTTCTGGTTGTCCTTACCCATGGCCACGATGCCCTTGACCTTGGAGCGCACCAGAGGGAGGATCTCGGAGTAGTCATTACCCTTATCCTTACCGCCGAGGATCAGCACCACACCTGAGGCGGGCATGCTCTCCAGGGCGTACCAGCAGGAGTTGACGTTGGTGGCCTTGGAGTCGTTGATCCAACGCACGCCGCCGATGGTGTCGATGTACTCCAGACGGTGCTCAACTCCCTCGAAGTCGCTCAGTGCGCGGCGTATGTCCTCGCGGCGTATGTCGAGCAGGCAAGCGCTCAATCCGGCGGCCATTGAGTTGTAGAGGTTGTGCAGACCGTTGAGTGCCAGGTCGGCGCGGGGCATGGCGAACGAGGTGTGGGGGGTGTTGAACACCAGTTGGTCATCGTCGTCGACGTAGGCGGCGATGCCGGGAGCAACGTACTCGGCGAAGGGGTATTTCGCAGCCTCGGTGATCACCTGGCGCAGCTGGGCCTGGATCACGGGGTCGTCATGCCAGAATATGAAGGCATCCTCGGTGGTGAGGTTGTTGAGTATGCGGAACTTGGCGCGGATATACCCCTCCATCTTGTGGTCATAACGGTCAAGGTGGTCGGGGGTGATGTTCATCATCACGGCAATGTTGGCCTTGAAGTCGTACATGTTCTCGAGCTGGAACGACGACAGCTCCACTACATAGACATCGTGCGGCTCGCGTGCCACCTGGTAGGCGAGCGAGCGCCCTACGTTGCCACCTAAGCCCACGTTGATGCCGGCTTGGGAGAGTATATGGTAGGTGAGCATCGTGGTGGTGGTTTTGCCGTTGGAGCCGGTGATGCACACCATCTTTGAGTCGGTGTAGCGTCCGGCGAGCTCTATCTCTGAGATGATGGGTATATTCTTGGAGCGGAGCTTCACGATCATGGGGGCGGTGGGGGGTATGCCGGGTGACTTCACCACCTCATCGGCCGAGAGGATGAGCCGCTCGGTGTGCTGACCCTGCTCCCAGGGTATCTGCTCGCGGTCGAGTATCTGCCGATAGTGGTCGGAGATTTGGCCCAGGTCGCTGACAAACACGTCCATGCCGCAGTCCTTGGCCAGGATCGCTGCTCCGACGCCGCTCTCACCGGCGCCTAAAACTACAATTCTTTTTTTCATTTTATCTAATTTTTCGATTGAGGTCGATTTATTTGAGGTTAACGGATTTTGAGGGTCACGAAGGTGATGACCGCCAAGATGATGCCGATAATCCAGAAGCGGATCACGAGCCTCGACTCCGGTATGGGTTGGTATGGTCGCTGTATCACGGCCTGGAAGCCGGCGTTGCCGGGCTTCTGGTAGTGGTGATGCAGTGGGGTCATCTTGAATATGCGCCTACCCTCGCCATATTTGCGCTTGGTCATCTTGAAGTAGGCCACCTGAAGTATCACCGAGAGGTCCTCTACAAAGAATATTGCGCAGAGTATCGGCAGCAGCAACTCCTTGTGTATCAGGATGGCGAATACGGCGATGATGCCACCCAAGGTCAGCGAACCGGTATCGCCCATAAACACCTGGGCGGGGTTGGCGTTGTACCACAGGAAACCGATGAGGGCACCGATGAATGCGGCCATATATACCACTAACTCAGAACTTTGCGGTATATACATGATGTTGAGGTAGGAGGAGTAGATGATGTTGCCTCCGAGGTAAGCCATGATGGCAAGGGCCACGCCGATGATGGCCGAGGTGCCTGTGGCGAGGCCGTCGAGGCCGTCGGTGAGGTTGGCGCCGTTGGAGGTGGCGGTGACCACGAAGATTACCACGAAGATGAAGAGCGCCCAGGCCGCCGGCTCGGCGTAGTCGCCCATCCACTGGGTGAACCATGCGTAGTCGAAGTTATTGTTTTTGACGAAGGGGAGGGTGGTCTGTGGCTCCTTGACATCGTCGGAGCCGTAAGCTATCTCCATGACTTCGATGATGCCGTTGGTGGTGTTTTCGATTGTGGTGTTCACCTCCTGGTTGGGGCGCATCACTATGTCGGGCGAAAGGTACATGGTCAGGCCCACGATCAGGCCAAGGCCTACTTGGCCTACGATCTTGAATTTGCCCTTCATTCCCTCTTTGTTCTTGCGATGCACCTTGATGTAGTCATCGAGGAAGCCGAGGGTGCCGGCCCATACGGTGGCTACTATCATCAGCAGCATGTAGATGTTGCTCAGGTTGCCTACTAACAGGCAGGGGAGGAGTATGGCTACGATGATGATGATGCCGCCCATTGTGGGGGTGCCGGTTTTGGCGTTCTGACCTTCGAGGCCGAGGTCGCGGATGATTTCGCCTACTTGAAGTTTCTGGAGCCGGTCGATGATGCGGCGGCCGATGAATATGGCTATGAGCAGTGCAAGCACAAAGGCCACTCCGGAGCGGAATGTGATGTAATCCATCAGTCGGGCTCCGGGGAAGCCGCTGCCTTGCAGATATTTAAACAGATAGTAGAGCAAGTTGGTGAGGTTTAAGAGTTTTTAGAATAACTTGAGACGATCACAAGCGCGATGCGCTTGAACTGGACAGCTTCGCGTCACCAGGGTCAGCTTCGCGTCATTAGGGATGGCTGGCCATGCAGGCTTGCACTACCTCGCGGTCATCGAAGTGGTGCTTCACTCCTTCGATTTCCTGGTAGTCCTCGTGACCTTTTCCGGCGATGAGTATCACGTCGCCCTTTTGGACTTGGGCGCACGCTTGGGCTATGGCCTCGCGGCGGTCGACGATCACTTGGGTGCGCTGGCGGTCGTCGTCGGTGAGTCCGGCCACCATGTCGTCAAGGATGTCCTCGGGGCGCTCAAAGCGGGGGTTGTCGCTGGTGAGTATCACGTAGTCGCTAAGGCGTGCGGCCTCGGCTGCCATAATGGGGCGCTTCCCCTTGTCGCGGTTGCCACCGGCGCCTACAACGGTGATGATACGCCCACCGGCGCCAATCACGTCGCGGATGGTCTGCAGCACGTTAGCCACTGCGTCGGGGGTATGGGCGTAGTCGACGATTGCAGTATAACCCGCCGGGGCTTGGAATGTCTGGAAACGTCCGGCCACCGGCACCAGCCGGCTCATACCCACCAACACGTCGTGGCGGTCCCACCCCATGAGTATCGATGCGGCGAAGACTGCTGTGAGGTTGTAGACGTTGAAGCGCCCAGTGAAGCGGGTGTGCACCTCCCGGCCGTTGAATTTCACCACAGTGCCATCGAGGCGCTCTTCGACGATGCGCCCGGTGAAGTCGGCATGCTCGCGCAGTGAGTAGGTGTAGACATTGGCCAGGGTGTTCTGCACCATCACGCGGCCCACCTTGTCATCGATGTTGGTAAGGGCGAAGGCTGAGGTGGGGAGTATGTCGAAGAATGATTTCTTGGCTCGGAGGTAGGCGTCGACTGTCTTATGGTAATCGAGATGGTCGCGGGTGAGGTTGGAGAACACTCCACCGCGGAAGTGCAGGCCGGCTATGCGGCGCTGGTCGGCGGCATGTGAGCTAACCTCCATGGCGGCAAACGAACATCCGGCGTCGACCATCCGCGCCAACAACCGCTGTATGGTGATTGGGTCGGGGGTGGTCTGGTGGGCTTCGACGGGTGTGTCGTCGATGTAGTTGACCACGGTCGACAGCAGCCCGGCCTTCTCGCCCATCAGGCGGGCCATCTCGTAGAGGAGGGTGGCGGTGGTAGTTTTGCCGTTGGTGCCGGTCACGCCCACCAGGTCGAGGCGTCGCGAGGGGTTGTCGTACCACTCTGAGGCCAGGAAGCCGAGGGCTACGGCTGAGTTGCTGACGCGGATGTAGGTCACCTCGGAATGCATCTCCTGGGGGAAACGCTCGCACACCACGGCTCCAACTGTCGGCGGGAGTGAGGGTATGAAGTTGTGGCCATCGACGTTGACGCCGCACACCGCCACAAACATCGCTCCGGCGGTCGCCTGGCGCGAGTCGGCGGTGAGTGAGGTGATCTCGCGCTCCTCTGGGCCGTGGATTTCGTCAATTGTGATGGCTGTCAATAGCCTTGAAAGGGATTTGCTCATCAGTAGGTCAATATGATGTTAATGAAATGGTTATGACATGGTCGGAGGGGAGAGGGGTTCCCGGAGCCGGCACTTGCTCCATTACGAAGCCTGAGCCGTTGAATTTCACCTCGCAGCCACTGTTCTCAATGGCAGTCACGGCCTCGCGGAGGCCCAAGCCGATCACCGAGGGGGTGGTGCCGGAGGCTGTGGGGGCGGGCTCGCGCCACTGGCGGGGGTTGGACACATTGTATTGCTCCTTGAGGGCGTCGTAGCGTTGTGGGTTGGCGGTGGCCAAGAGTGTGGGTCGGGTATCGATGTCGCCACTCTTCTCGTCGCTGCGTAAGTCGGAGAAGTTGTTGAGCATGCCTCGCGAGTACATCTTCAGGGCGATGTTTTTGAGCACTTCGCCACTGGTGGCAGCGGCGCCCTTGGGTGAGTCGCACTGGGGGTCGCACACGAGCACGATGCATGAGTACAGTGGTTGTTCGACGGGGAAGAAGCCGCAGAATGTCAGGCGCTTGTGAGCAGGCTCATAGCCATGCTGACCGACCATATAGCTCGTTCCGGTCTTGCCGGCGATTGACACATAGTCGTTCTTCAGGCGGCGGGCTGTGCCATGCTTCCCTTCGACCACCTGGCGGAGCATATTGCGGAGTATGGCGGCATTCTCAGCCGAGCAGATGCGCCCCGACTCGTTGACATACGACACTGGCACAAGGGAGTCCTGACCTCCGCGGGAGAATTTCGACACCAAGCGGGGACGCACATACAGGCCGCCGTTGGCGATGGCGTTGTAGAGGGCCAGGGTGCTGATCGGGGGTATCTCGGTGGCGTAGCCGTAGCTCACGCGCGACAAGGCTAAGCGCGAGAGGTCTTTACCTTTGGGGAACAGGGGGATGCGCTCGCCAGCGATGCCGGTGTTCAAGGGGTTGAAAAATCCCAGCCTCTCGATGCGGTCGTAGTAGTCCTGGGGGTGGGAGTCGTATTCGCGGGTGATGATTTTGGCCATGGCGATGTTCGACGAGTGCTCGAGCACCTCGTTGACGGTGATGTTGCCGGCGTTGTGCGAGTCGGTGATGGCCTTGCCGGCATAGGCCCAGCGGCCGCCGGTGGGTATCACCTCGTTGAGGCTGGTGACGATACTGTCCTCCAGGGCCACGAGCATCGACAGGGTCTTGACCACTGATCCGGGCTCGAAGCCGAGTACGGCGCGGTTCATCCCCTCGATGTATTTGCCGGTGGATTTGCTGCGCTCAAGGTTGGAGATTGCTTTGATGTCGCCGGTGGCCACTTCCATCAGCACTGCTACGCCCCACTGGGCGTTCTTCTCCTCAAGTATGTTGTTTAGTTCATTCTCGAGGATGTCCTGCATCTTGATATCGATGGTGGTGGTCACGTCGTAGCCGCGTTGGGGGGCCACATCGGTCCAGTTGGTGATTTTGTGGGTCAGGGGCACCTTCTTGGCGTAGCCGGGGGTGCCGTAGAGGTACTGGTCGAGGGCGCACTCCAGACCTGAGTAGCCGCGGTATTGCCCGGTGATGGAGTCCTCATTGACTATGCCAATTGAGCGGCGTGCCATGTCGCCGTAGGGGTTGGAGCGCATGTTGCGGCTCTCGATGGTGAGACCCGAGCGGTTGCGGTTCTTGATGTTGAGGTATGGGAGGGTGCGCAGGTGCTCCATGTCGATGTACGATATGTCGCGGGCGATCAGCAGGGCGCGGGGCCACTCGCTCTTATCCTTGTCCAAGGGGGCTGTGAGGCGCTCCTTCCACTCGGCGGCGGTGCGGCGCGGTTTGGCTACATATAGGGCCAGCGAGTCGGCCAGGGAGTCGACCGAGAGCCTCAGTCGGTCGGGGTTGAAGCGCTCTGAGCGGTAGTCGAGGCGCAGCGTATAGTAGCGAAGGTTGGTGGCGAGCACTGAGCCGTCGGCAGCGAGTATCTCGCCGCGTTCGGGGGTTATGGTGTCGACTGTGGCCAGCTCTTCGAGGGCTTTCTGGTTCCACTTGTCGGCATCGATGATTGTGGTGCTGAACAGTTGGCAGGTGATTGCCGACGCAAAAAGCAGGATGAAGCCCGAGATGAGCAGGTAACGCATCAGGATGTGTGTACGGTTGCCGCGTTTTGCCATGTGATGATGGGGAGTTTGAGGGTTAGAGAGTAGAGGTTAATATGTGATTTTGTATGGTGGTTGTTGCTGTACTGCCAGGCCGAGATGGAGGGAGTCGATGTTGGCGGTCATCGCCGACTCGCGGATGCGCCCCATGTAGAGGCTCTTCTGGAGCACTTGCTCGGTCTGCACCACTTCAAGCTGATGCTGTAGCTCCTGAATGCGCTCCATGCGGGTCAGGCACTGGTAGCGGTTGGTGATGTAGACCAGAAACATCACCATGATGGTGAGTATGGTGAGCCAGTTGCGTGCGAAAAAGTCGGTCGACAGCAGTCGGCCGTGCAGGGTCTTGAGCAGTATGTTATCTTTCTTCTTCTTTGCCACGAGGGAAGGTAATTTTTATTTGTTAAGGACTTTTAGGACTTTAATGTCTTTAGGGACTTTAGGGACTTTCCTCTCCCTCCCTTGTGGGGAGGGCCGGAGTGGGGCTTTAAGTGGGGAGCTTGGCGGCCACACGGAGTTTGGCGGAGCGGGAGCGGGGGTTGCGCTCCACCTCGGCTTCGTCGGCCACTATGGGCTTGGGGGTGAGTGGCTTCATGGGGGCGAGGTTGCGCCCGTAGAAGTCCTTGGCGGGCTGTCCGCTGAAGGTGCCGGTGCGCATGAAGTTCTTCACCAGGCGGTCCTCCAGGGAGTGGTAGGTGATGATCACCAATCGGCCGCCGGGCTTGAGCGCTTCGAGCGTCTGGGTGAGCAGGGCCTCAAGGGCCGAAATCTCGTTGTTGACCTCAATGCGCAGGGCCTGAAACACTTGGGCGAGCTCTTTCTTCTCCTGTTTGGGGTTGATCAGCGGGCGCACCACTGCGAGCAGCTGCTCGACTGTGGCTATTGGCTGCCTAGAGCGGGATTTGACGATGGCCGAGGCCATGCGGCGTGCCTGGCGCAGCTCACCGTAGAGGTAGAGCAGGTCGGCCAGGCGCTCCTCGCTGTAGGTGGCGATGATGTCGGCGGCGGTGGTCGACGCGTCGCGGTTCATGCGCATGTCCAGCGGGCCATCCCGGCGGAACGAGAAACCGCGGTCGGGGTCGTCGAAGTGGTGGAACGACACGCCCAGGTCGGCCAGCAGCCCGTCGATGCCCTCCACGCCGTAGTAGCGCAGGAAGTTGCGGAGGTAGCGGAAGTTGGAGCGCACCATGGTGAAGCGGGGGTCGTCGATGGCGTTGGCCACGGCATCGAGGTCCTGGTCGAAGCCGTAGAGGTGTCCCTCGGGACCGAGGTGCTCGACGATGGCTTGCGAATGGCCGCCACCGCCATAAGTGACATCAACATAAACCCCTGAAGGGTCGATGTTTAGCGCTTCTATCACCTGCGGCAACAAGGCTGGTATGTGGTATGGTTGGTCGGTCATCGTGCGTGATGTTGTAATTTGGGTGTAAAGTTAATGATATATTTCGAGAATTTGTATATGTAAATTCTTGAATATAGAAAAAAGTTATCAACAATTTCCCCTAATATCACTTATAAGTACACGCACGAATGGCCGCAAGCCAAAAGTAGGACCGCATCCCTGCGCCTCTGGGGATTATGCCAAAGCCTCAAAAACGTGTTTACGATTGTAAATTTTTCTTGCCGGCGAGCATGCCGCAGGCGGCCATGATGTCCTCGCCGCGCGAGGCGCGGATGGTGGCGGTGATGCCGGCGGCGTTGAGCCGGTCGCGGAAGGCGGTCATGCGCTCGTCGGTGGCGGAGGTGAGTTCGACGTCGGGGATGGCGTGGAAGCGTATCAGGTTGACGCGCACGTCCATGCCTCGGAGCAAGCGGATGAGCGCGTCAGCATGGCGGTCGTCGTCGTTAACGCCCTGCCACATAATGTATTCAATCGACAGGCGGCGCTGGTGGGCGAAGTCGTACTGGCGTAGCAGGTCGATGACCGACTGCAGGGGGTAGGCGCGCTCCACAGGCATCAGTTCGCGGCGCTGTGTGGGGTATGGGGAGTGGACCGAGATGGCGATGTGCACCTTGGTGCGGTCGAGCAGCTCGCGCAGTCCGTCGAGTTTGCCGATCGACGAAACGGTGATACGCTTGGGGCTCCATGCGAGACCCCAGGGCGCGGTGAGCACCTCGATGGCTTGGAGCACGGCGTCGAGGTTGTCGAGCGGCTCACCCATGCCCATAAACACGATGTTGGTCAGCCGGTCAGCTTCGACAACCGACAGGGGTTGGTTAATGATCTGGGCAGCTGTGAGGTCACCGTGAAATCCTTGGCGGCCGGTCATGCAGAAGCGGCATCCCATCTTGCATCCGGCTTGCGACGACACGCACAGCGTGGCGCGGTCGCGGTCGGGTATCGTCACTGCCTCGATGTCGCGTCCGGAGGCTCCGCGAAACAGATATTTGACTGTGCCGTCGGCCGACGTGACATGGCTCAGCGGCTCCTCCCGCCCCACGCAGTAGTCACGAGAGAGTTTTTCGCGGGCGAATTTCGACAGGTTGGTCATTTGGTCGATCGACGTGACGCGCTTTTCGTAGAGCCACTGCGCCATCTGCTTGGCGGCGAAGCGCGGCATCCCCTGCTCGGCGGCGAGGACCTGGAGCTGGGTGAGGGTCATCCCAATTAAGGGCTGCAATTTATGATTTTCGGTTGCCATAGGAGTGCAAAATTACGAATTATCGCTAACTTTGCGGCATGGAGCGCAAGATTTATGCAATTGTGATGGCCGCAGGGCGCGGCACACGGTTCGGCGGCGAGCTGCCAAAGCAGTTTGTCGACATGGCCGGCGTGCCTGTCATCGTGTGGGCTATCAACGCTTTACGCTCCTGGCGCAGGGATATCAATGTGGTTGTGGCTCTCAATCCCGCCGACCTTCAGCTCTGGGAGGAGATTGCCGACCGATATCGCTTAGGCGAAGTGGCCATCGCTTATGGAGGGGCCACACGCTGGGAGTCGGTGCGCAACGCCATTGCCACGCTCCAACTCGCTGACGACGATGTGGTGATGGTGCACGACGGTGCCCGCCCGCTGCTCACCCCGGCGATACTTAACAACTTGATTGACGGACTCGCCGGCCACCATGGAGCGATACCCGTGGTGCCACTCACCGACTCCATCCGCCACCTCACCCCCAATGTGTCGGAGGCCGCCGACCGCAGCCTATATCGGGCCGTTCAGACCCCTCAAGCGTTTCCCGGGAGTCTGTTGCAGTATGCTTACCAACTACCTTACCGCGAGACATTTACCGACGATGCGTCGGTGATGGCCGCCGCCGGTTATGGCGATGTGGCTCTCGTCGATGGCGATGTGCGCAACATCAAGATCACCAACCCGCAGGATATCGCAGTAGCCGAAATTTACCTCAAAACCATTGGCAATGAATAGGTTGCGACAACTTGACATAACCTATCTCAAGGGCGTGGGGCCCAAACGGGCCGAACTCCTCGCCAAAGAGGCCGGCATAAAGTCCTACTACGACCTACTATACTATTTTCCAAACCATTACATCGACCGGTCGAAGATTTACAAGGTACGGGATTTGGTCGGTGAGATGCCGTCGGTGCAGCTGCGCGGACGATTTATATCATTCGTAATCAAGGGTGAAGGGGCAAAAATGAGACTTGTAGGGCTATTCAGCGACGGCACCGGGCTGATGGAGGTGGTGTGGTTTCAACGCATCAAAGCCATCAAGGAGTCGTATCTTCCTGAAACTGAATATATAATCTTCGGCAAGCCGCAAGAGTTCAACGGTCGTTGGTCGATGGTGCATCCTGAGGTGGATATCCCTACCGCCACCTCAGCCACACAGGGCTTCCGCGGCGTCTATCCGTTGACCGAGAAGCTGCGCAATCGCGGCTTCACCTCGCGCACATTCTTCACCCTGACGATGAATGTGCTCAAGGCCACACCGCACATCGACGACCCTATGCCTCAGTCGATTATCGACAAGCTGCGACTGATGCCCCTCCGTGAAGCATTGGTGGCGATACATAACCCACAGGATCCTCAGCAGCTGCAACGTGCGCAACTTCGCCTCAAATTCGAGGAACTACTTCTGCTGCAGATCAATATACAGCGGTATTCGCGTAAGCGGCGCGCCCAGTCGAGGGGATACCTATTCTCTCGTATCGGCCGATATTTCAACACTTTCTATAGCCAATACCTACCATTCCAGCTCACCGGAGCGCAAAAACGCGTAATCAAGGAAATCCGTGCCGACATGGGTTCGGGCCGTCAGATGAACCGCCTGCTGCAGGGCGACGTGGGCTCCGGCAAAACCATAGTGGCACTGCTGACCATGCTCATCGCCCTCGACAACGGCACCCAGGCATGCCTGATGGCTCCCACGGAGATACTTGCCACTCAGCACTTTGAGTCGCTACAAAAACTCGCTGCCCCCATCGGCGTGAACATCCGCCTGCTCACCGGCTCGACCCCCAAAAAGGAGCGCGCGGTGATCCACGAGCAGCTTCGCGACGGTTCGCTCCACATACTCATTGGCACACATGCGCTGATCGAGGATGAAGTGCAGTTCAAGCAGTTAGAGCTTGTGGTGATCGATGAGCAGCACCGCTTCGGCGTGGCCCAGCGCGCCCGCCTGTGGAAGAAGAGCACCCTACCCCCTCACGTGCTGGTGATGACTGCCACCCCCATCCCCCGCACCCTGGCGATGACCGTCTACGGCGACCTGGACGTGTCGGTGATCGACGAGCTTCCCCCAGGCCGCAAGCCTGTGGAGACGCTGCTGCGCTACGACAACCGCCGCTCCGACGTGTACCGCGGCATCGGCCGACAGCTCAAGGAAGGGCGTCAGGTATACATCGTATATCCCCTGATTGAGGAGAATGAAAAACTCGATTTGCGCTCATTGCAAGAGGGTTACGACATCATTTGCGAAACATTCCCGCAATACAAGGTGGCCTTTGTCCACGGCAAGATGAAGCCCGCCGAAAAGGACTACCAGATGGGGCTATTCGCCTCCGGTCAAGCCCAGATACTCGTGGCAACAACGGTAATCGAGGTGGGCGTCAATGTGCCCAACGCCACCACGATGGTGATCGAAAACGCCGAGCGCTTCGGCCTGTCGCAGCTCCACCAGCTGCGCGGACGCGTGGGCCGCGGCGGCGACCAGAGCTACTGCATCCTGATGACCAAGTACAAGATAGCCGCCGAAACCCGCAAACGCCTCGAAATCATGACCTCGACCACCGACGGATTTGTCGTGGCCGAGGCCGACCTGAAGATGCGCGGTCCGGGCGACCTCGAAGGCACCATGCAGAGTGGCATCCCCTTCGACCTCAAGCTCGCCAACCTCGCCACCGACGGCCAGATAGTGCAACTGGCCCGCGACACCGCCTGTGACCTGCTCGACGCCGACCCCGACCTGGCACACCCCGACCACGCCGGCCTGGTGCGCGCCCTCGCGGCCGCCAACTCCCGCACCATCGACTGGTCGCGCATCAGCTGAGTCGTGCTGAGTCGGCCTTAATTTGCATTTGTAATATCTTTTGCGTATCTTTATGAGAAATACGATAAATCAATCACTCACACAGATAAATATGACACACCGACTTATCGCCGCGGCTCTTGCAGCCGCAATTGTGGGCGTGGCTACTGCCCTGGCCTGCACAAGCCTTATCGCCACTAAAGGAGCCACCGCCGACGGCTCCACTATGATAACCTACGCCGCCGACTCCCACAACCTCTACGGGGAGCTATACCGTCAGCCCGCCGCCGACCATTCCAAAGGGGCGATGCGCGAGGTGCGCGAATGGGACACCAACAAGCATCTCGGTTACATCCCCGAAGTGGCTCATACCTACGCCACTATCGGCAACATGAACGAGCACGGAGTGGCTATCACCGAGTCGACCTGGGGCGGCCGCGAGGAGCTGGTCGACACCACCGGCATCGTCGACTACGGTTCGCTGATCTACATCGCCCTGCAGCGCTCCAAGACAGCCCGCGAGGCCGTCGACGTAATGACCAACCTGGTCAAGGAGTACGGCTATGCGTCGTCAGGCGAGTCTTTCTCAATCGCCGACCCCAACGAGGCCTGGATCATGGAGATGATAGGCAAAGGGGGCAAGGAGAAAGGCGCCGTCTGGGTAGCGATGCGCGTGCCCGACGGCTACATCTCAGGCCACGCCAACCACTCGCGCATCCACAAGTTCCCCCTCAAGGATAAGCAGAATGTGCTCTACTCCCCCGACGTCATCAAGTTTGCCCGCAAGATGGGCTACTTCGACGGCAAGGATGAGGACTTCGACTTCTCGCGCGCCTACGCCACCTACGACATGGGAGCCCTCCGCGGCTGCGACGCGCGCGTATGGGCGTTCTATAATAAGTACAACAAGGATATGGAGCAGTACCTCCCCTGGATCACCGAGGGCGCCGGCGAAGTGCTCCCCCTCTGGGTGAAGCCCGACACACTGCTGACAGCCAAGGATATGCAGTGGATGATGCGCGACCACTTCGAGAATACCCCTCTGAACATGACCTCCGACATCGGCGCCGGCCCATGGGACGTGCCCTACCGCTTCCGCCCCATGGACTTCAAGGTCGACGGCAAAGAGTATTTCAACGAGCGCGCAATCGCCACCCAGCAGACCGGCTTCTCGCTCGTGGCACAGCTCCAGGACAAGAACCCCGCGGCCACACGCGGCCTGCTCTGGTTTGGCACCGACGACGCCAACACATGCGTCTACCTCCCCATCTTCTGCTCCGTAACCGAAGTCCCCGCCCAGCTGGGCCACGGCGACATCAACACCCTCGACTGGAACACCAATTTCTGGGTCAACAACTACGTGGCCAACCAAGCCTACGGCCGCTACTCGCTGATGATCCCCGACATCCGCCGTGTGCAGTCGGGCCTCGAGGACGCCATCGCAGCCGATGTGGCAACCCTCCTGGCTGAGACGCCCAACGATGCAGCCGCCACCCAAGCCCTTGCCAACAAATGGGCCGAAAAGGCCACCACCGACTACAAGCAGCTCGGCGACTACCTCTTCGTGCGTTTCCTCGACGGCAACCGCAAGAAGGTCAACGACAAAGGTGAGTTCATCTACTCCGACGATGGTGTGGCCGTCTACCCCGAATTCCCCGGCTACAACGAGCGCTACTACCGCTCAATCGTCGAGGACACCGGCGACCGCCTCGAGCTCAAGCCCCTCGCCCAATAGCCCTCAACGCTGCCCCCCGGCGGCAAAACCGCCGAGCACAGTGGCGCACCCACGTTCCCCGGAGCGTCCCCCCAGTGAGATGCATCACGGTAGGTGAGGTGGAGGAGTGCGCGGGCTACCGGGGGGCGGAAGTGGGCGGGGTCGTACCAGAGGGTGTCGACGCGGGTGAGAGGGTCAAGTGAGGCTGTGGCGTCGATCAGGCGCGGGCCGAAGGTGGCGCGCAGCAGCTCAAGGTCGGCTGGCGCGAACTGTCGGTGGCGGGCTGACGGGGGGATGATGACGCGGTAGTCGGTGTGGTGGGCGCTGAGCACGCGGGCTATGTCGCGCAGCTCCTCGCAGTAGCGTTCCCGGATCAGCGGCGGACTGACGATGGCGGCGCTGTCGGCGGGCCATGTGGGGTGGGCATTGACCGTGGTGTCGCCTTGGGCCAGGCGGCTCTCAACCATCGTGTAAGGCATATAGTTGGTGCGCGGGTCGTAGCCGTAAGGATTGTGGACGGCGGCCTCTACGTCGCGTACCTCGACCGGTTCGCCAGTGATCTGCGTACCAATCCACGACAGTAGGAAATCGCGGTGGTAGAAACCTTTGGCGAATGTCCAGTGCCAACGCAACCAACCGGTGGAGCTGCTCACTTGGGGATAGGCTACCAGTCCGGGGTCATAGGGCTCATGGTCGACCAACTCGGCGGGGGTGAGCACTATCAGGGCGTACTTTATGGAGTCGCCGCGGGCATCGAGCCACTGCAGGCGGTCGCAAATTGAGCCGATGGTCGACTGGTCGGAGTTGAGATAATAAATCTCGGCATCGTCGGGGAGATATTTGCGCCACTCGTCGGGTGGGATGCACTGCGCTATCGATGAGCCGAATAGGAAGGCGTTGTAGCGTCGCTCCTGGCTCTGCTGCTCATAGTTGAGCACCGAAACCATGGCTAAGTTGGGTAGCGGGGACAGCTCGTCATATATATAATATGTGTCGTAGCGGCGGAGCGCCTTGAAGGGGTCGACGGCCACATATATTCCTGCGAGCAGCGTTATCGGCACCGCTACGACAAGTATGGAGCGTAATATGAAGCGGCTGAACCCTTGCATCGTCATCAGAATTGGTAATATATAAATGTGGTGTTCTCGGCGGTCGATATCATAATCAGCAGGACAATCGCCATGTAGCAGCATAGCCGCACGGCTCCCCGGCGGGGCATGCGCTCAAGGGCGTGCGTCAGGTGGCGGTTGCGCCACTCCACGGCAAACATCACCGCAACCCAGACCAGCGTCAACCATCGCAATATCATCGAGAGGCGATCGGGGTTGAAGCCGCTGAAGAGGTATACGAAGACAGCCAAGAGGCAGAGCGCCGCGACGATATTGACCACCCGGCGCCTATGCGGGGTGAGGCTGTAGTAGAGGTAGACCATCGCTTCGCCTACGGCGGCGAGCAGCATCAGCGCAAATAGCGACCACGGCAGTATGGCCCACATGCCAGCTGTCGACTGCGAGCGGAAGAACACGTAGGATAAGGCCGTGAGCGCCAGCGTGAAAGGGATGCCGTTGCAGGGCGACACCGAAGGTAAACGACGCTTGGGGAGGAAGCGGCTGATGGCGGTGACCACGCCCCAGTAGGCGCCCCATATCACGAAGGTCCACGCCGCGCCGTGCCACAAGCCGGAGATGAGAAACACGATGACCACGTTGATGCTCGCCCGCAGGCGGCTACAGCGCGACCCGCCAAGGGGAAAGTAGACGTAGGAGCGGAACCAGTGCATCAGCGACACGTTCCACCGTTGCCAACGCTCGCGCACGTTGCGTGCGAACAGCGGGTAGCGGAAGTTCTGCATCAGCTCGATGCCCAGGCATCGCGACACGCCGCGGGCTATGTCGCAGTAGCCGGAGAAGTCGCAGTAGATAACCACCATAAATAGCAGCAGGGCGGCGATGATCGTCAGTGGGGAGTGTTCAAGGTAATATGTGGGTTCGGCCATCACCGAGTCGACGTACAGGGCGAGTGTGTCGGCAATCACCACCTTCTTAAACATGCCCCAAAGCGCTTGGCGAGCACCGTCGACAGCCATCGGGCAGCTCCACCTCCGCGGGCTCTTGAGCTGGGGCATCAGCTGCGAGGCGCGCTCGATAGGCCCGGCCACGAGTTGGGGGAAGTAGGCTAAGAACAGCGCGACTTGGCTCAGGCGGCGCTCAGGGGTGATCTCGCGGCGGTACACGTCAACCGAGTAGCCGATGGCCTGGAACGTGTAGAACGATATGCCCACCGGCAGCAGCACCTCCAGGGTGAACCAGTCGACGTTCCAACCAAAAGTGGCGAAGAGCCACTGGAGGTTTTCGCTGAAGAAGTTGAAATACTTGAATGTGGCGAGGGTGAGCACGCATATCGCCACATTCAGCCCCGTCCAGAGCCGGCGATGGCCGCGCTCGGTCAGGCGCGCTGTCACGTAGGTGGTGAGTGTCACCCCTGCGAGCAGACCTAAGTAGCGCCAGTCCCACCAGCCATAGAAGAGGTAGCTCGCCGCGAGCAGCAGCCAGTTTTGGAGCCGGTGACCCTTACCCTTGACCGTGCCGACACCCCAATAGAGCAGAAACACTATCGGGAAGAATGTGACGAATATCAGCGAGTTAAAGGTCATGTATGATTGGTCGGTGTAGCGGGGACTCACCAACGTGCGCCCCTGCTATGTTGGCGTAATCCCTTACTGGTCGTTGTTGCTGTCGGGGCGCTTCCAGCCGCGGCGGCCGCGGAGTGTGGTGCCCTGCTCACCCTCCGAGGGGGGAAGCGACGGCTTGCGGCCTTGTATCGACTTGAGGGCGTTGACATTGCGGCGCATGGCTAAGGGGTTGTCGCTGTGCGGACGCTGTGGGCGTGGGGCTTCTGCGTCACTGCGACGGAATGTGCGCGGTGCCTCCTCGTCGTTGCGGCGTGGCTTGGAAGCGAAGCGCGGCCCCTTGGGCTGATAGCGCTCCTCGAGCTTGTTGCGGGGTGCGGGACGACGCCCACCGAAGCCGCGGTCGCGGGCTTCGCGGCTCCACTCGGCGTCCGACTGGCGGCGCTGGCGGGTCTTGAAATGCTCTGTGCGGCGGTCGCGCTCCTCGATGTGCTCCTCCACGGCCTTGATGTGTTGACCGCTGGCGCGGAACGACTTGTAGTCCCCCTCAAATATCACATATTCACGCAGTTCGCACTCGAGCGAACCGTTGAGCAGCGCCACCTTCTGCGACGGTGTAAGGCCTATCTTCTTGAAATACTCGTCGCGGTAGCCGATTATCCAGGCGTGATAGCCCTTGAACACGCGCTTGAGCTTCTGGCCGATCAACTCATACAGGCCGTCCATGTCGTCGACCGAGATGCGCTCGCCGTAGGGGGGGTTGGTTACGAGCACACCGCCAGCCGGAGCTTCAGTCCAGTCGGCCAGTGCTTTGCACTCCACCTGCACATACTTCGACATGCCGGCGGCCTTGATGTTGGCGCGGGATATAGCGATAGCTTTGGGGGAGATGTCGGCGCCGATGATGGGGTGAGTGATCTCCCGCTCGGCGGAGTCGTCGTTGTAGAGCGACTCGAGCAACTCGGGGTCGAAGTCCTTCCAATGCTCAAAGGCGAAACACTTGCGGAACACGCCGGGCATGATGTTAGCGGCGATCAGGGCGGCCTCGGTGAGGAATGTGCCCGATCCGCACATGGGGTCGACGAAGGGAGTGTCACCTCGGTAGCCGCTCATCAGTATGATGCCGGCGGCGAGCACCTCGTTGATTGGCGCTTCGGTCTGGGCCACGCGGTAGCCGCGCTTGTGGAGCGACTCGCCCGAGGAGTCGAGCGACAGTGTCACGCGGTCGCCGGAGATGTGCACGTTGATGATCACGTCGGCGTCGGTGAGGCGCACCTTGGGGCGGGCGTCGGGGCCGAAGCGGTCCTTGAAGTAGTCGACTATCGCGTCCTTGACGCGGTAGGTGGCATAGCGTGAGTGAGAGAAGTCCTCGGAGTAGGCCGTCATGTCGAGGGCGAAGGTCTTGTCGAGGGTGAGTATCGACGACCAGTCGTACTCCTTGACCATCTCGTAGAGCGAGTCGTGGTCGTTGGCGATGAACTTGTAGAACGGTTTGAGGATGCGCAGGGCCGTGCGGCAGCACAAGTTGGCTTTGTAGAGGATAGCCAAATCACCCTCGAAGGTGACGGCGCGGCGGCCGGGGGCTACATTCTCAGCTCCGAGGTTGCGGAGCTCTTCGGCCAATACCTCCTCAAGTCCTTGGAAGGTCTTGGCCACCATTTCAAATTTTTCGTTCATCGGATATATGAGTTGATATGGTTGGTTTATTTTCGATTTTCGATACGTCGGGCCTGAAGCACGCGCTCACCGGGAGCCACGTCGGATGTCACCCAGAGGTTACCGCCGATGATGGCGCCGTCGCCGATGGTGATACGTCCTAAGATTGAAGCGTTGGAGTATATGATCACATTATCGCCGATTATGGGGTGGCGTGGCAGACCCTTGATGGGATTGCCGTCGTCATCGAGGTCAAACGAGCGAGCGCCCAAGGTCACACCCTGGTAGATCTTCACATTGTCGCCGATTATGGCTGTGGCACCAATCACCACGCCTGTGCCATGGTCGATGGTGAACGAGCGACCGATGGTGGCCGCGGGATGGATGTCGACACCGGTCTCGCTGTGGGCCTGCTCCGAGATCATGCGGGGGATGATGGGCACTTCGAGCTGCACCAGCGCGTGGGCCAGGCGGTAGTTGGCGATGGCCTTGATGCCGGGGTAGCAGAAAATCACCTCCTGGGTGGAGAGGGCCGCGGGGTCACCCATGAACGTGGCCTCGACGTCGGCCTCCAGGGCCTTGCGAAGGGCCGGCAGCTGCTCTACCAGACGCCGCGACTTGTCGAAACCCTGGTCGAGGATGTGGTCGATGTCGAGAGTGTCGTCGCACTCGTCGCCGAAGGCCAGGCCCGCCGCTATCTGCTGGCCCAGCAAATGGGTGAGCTGCTCCACAAGCAGCCCCGTATGTAAGATGATATTGGAGCGGTTGACGTCGCTGTTGCCGAAAAATCCGGGAAACATCAGTGACCTGAACAAGTCGATAATCTCCTTGACATCGGACTGCGACGGCAATGGCTCGCCGCGCCAGCGCATGTGGCACATGCTGCGGAGATGCTCCTCCGACGATAAAGTGGCCACCACGCGGTCAATTCCCATCTTGGGGTCAACAGAAATTTCCATCATTTTCAATGTAAGACCCCATCTCATAAAATTTTTAAGGCTTAGGGGCGGTTTTGGTCGCGAAGTTACCAAATCATTGTCAAAAATTCCCATCATTTCGCATGAATTTAGTTGACATCTATTAACTCAACAAAAAAAACGCGAAAAAGATGACAATTACACACATTTTAACTGTTAAACACGTTAAATCGCTTGCATAGACCGCAAAGCCGTATTACATTTGCATTGGAAAAAGTAAGAGATACACAATCTATCAGATAAAACAACTTTGCTGACGGAAATGGGATCCGGCAAACGAGAACCAATCAATCACCGACATTAACCCCTCCGACATCCTTGTTGACCCCATGATAGACCTCGCGCCCCGCAAGGCCCGACACCGTGTCAACCCCTTACCCAAGCCCTAAGTCTCTGAACCCTTAGAGAGCTTCAGCAGCGCGGAGCTGTCCCGTTCAAGCGCATCGCGCTTGAGATCGCGCCCCAAGCGTACCGTGTCCGGCGGTTTCGCCGCCGGGTCTCAAATAACTTAAAAAGAAACTATCGCCTTACTGTAACGAACAACGCATACATACTTGAATTTTGGTTATGAGGGAGGTGCGCATCTGTGAAGATGTGCATCTTTCGTTTTATACCCTATGATAGCGCAAGCCCTGCCGAGGTCGATGGAACCGGGCAGGGCTTGTTGTATGTTTGGGTGTGTGGGTTACTGGATCTGATGGGCGATGGTGGGGTCGTTGAAGTCGACTACCTCAACCTCGAAGATGAGGGTTGAGTTGGGGCCGATGCCTCCCTGAGGTGCGCCCTGGATGCCGTAGCCCAGGTCGCCGGGGATGTAGAGCAGCGCCTTGCCACCCTTGCCCAGGAGCTGGAGGCCTTCGGCGAAGCCCTTGACTACGCCCTGCACGTTGAATGTGGCGGGCACGCCGCGGTCGGCGGTAGAGTCGAAGACGGTGCCATCGACGAGCTTACCGGTGTAGTTGACGGTCACTTGTGAGTTGTAGGTCACTTTGTCGCCCTCGCCGGGGTTGATGATCTCGTACACCAGCCCGGTCTCCGAGGTCTGCAGTTTGGGGTTGGCGGCTTTGGCGTCGGCAATGGCTTTTTCACCGGCGTTCTTGTTGGCGATGGCCACGGGGTCGTTCTGGCGGGCGATGTCGCGGCGGCGCATCTGCTCCTCCTGGATGCGGTTCAACATCAGCTGGAATTCACCGGCCACGCGTGCCACATCTTCCTGCGATACTGTGTCCTTCATAAACTCGTTAGAGAATGATTTGATGAACTCGTCGACGTTGATGGGCACTGTGCTGTTCTGCTGCATCATGAACTGGAGCGCCTGCACACCGGTCATGTAGCCGAAGAGGTAGGCTTCGCTGGTGGTGTCGGTCTTGACGGCACGGATCATACCGCGGAGGAATTCCTCCTTGCTAAACTCCTGACTGGCTGAGTCGGAGAGGGTGCTCAGGTAGTTGGTGAGCTGCATGTTGTTCTGCACGCCGAAGGCGCGGCCGGCAAGCTGGCTGACGGTGTCGCGGAATGAGGGGTTTTCGAACATTCCCTGCTCTTCGTCGGCAGGAGCGTCATTCTTGGAGCACGAAACGACGCCGAGCACCATGGCTACGGCGGCGCAAAGTGTAAGTAGTTTTTTCATCTTTTATGGTTTATGTTGATTGGTTTATAATCCGGATAGTCCTCACAAGCAGGGGGACGCTCCCGGGGAGCGTCCCTACTTGTGGGTGGGTATCTTAGTGGTTACTTGCCGAGCACTCTGATGAGTTCGACATCGAAGATCAGTGTGGAGTTGGGGCCTATCACGCCGCCTGCGCCGTTGGGGCCATAAGCGAGCTGTGAGGGGATAAACAGGCGCCACTTAGAACCGGCCTTCATAAGCTGCAGGGCCTCGACCCATCCGGGGATCACCTGGGTTACTCCGAATGTGGCAGGCACGCCGCGGTCGACCGACGAGTCAAACACGGTGCCGTCGATGAGCTTGCCGGTGTAGTGCACTTCCACCTGGTCTTGTGCGGTGGGCTGAGGACCGTCGCCCTCGGTGAGCACCTCATACTGAAGGCCTGAGGGGAGGGTTGTCACCTCTACGCGCTGGCCGTTCTCGGCCAGGAAGGCGTCGCCGGCCTGCTTGTTGATGTCGGCCATCTTGGCGGCTTCGGCTTGCTGCTTAGCCTCCATCTCGGTGAAGAATTTGCGGATTTCCTCCTTGGCGTCATCGTATGTCATTTTGGGGGTTACGCCGTTCATCACGGCGGCGACGCCGTCGGCGAAGTCTTGGATGTTGAGCTCCTGGATGCCGGATGCGCGGAAGTTGTTGCCCATGCTCAGACCCAGGGCGTAGCTGATGCGGTCAAGGTTGTCAGTGTCCATTGGTATAGTGTTTTTACTGTTCTGCGAAAACGATTGCAAAGGTAAGGCTAAAAGACCGACCAAGAGTAATCCTCTCCACAATAATTGTTGAATTTTTGGCATGATATGGTTAGAATATTTTGTTATCGGTAGTTTTAACGCACAAAATTAAGTAAAAGTTCGTTTAACGCCAAAAAGTGGGGCGCGGCCTTTGTCAAGGTGCGCGCCTCACCGGGAAATATATAGTGAATGAGAGGTTGTCTTGTACTCTTATTTGCTTTGGAAATACTTGCGCCCTGTCTCCATATCGTCGAGATAGTCCTGCACATCCTGTTCGTGGTCAGCCTCCACGGCGAGGATTTTCTTGGCCAGGTCGCAAGTCAGGAAGTCCTTGCCCTCGGTGAGCTCAGCTATCTCTTGATAGCGGCGCATGGCGCACTCCTCGGCCAGGGCGGCGTTGAGCTCGTCGAGCACCACCGAAACGTCAATCCTGCCTTTCAATAAGGCTACACTCAATTTTGCCATAATAATACCGCCGCTTTGATTAGTCAAAAAATTTGGCTGCACAAGGATCTTTTGATACTTTTGTCGCCATAAAAGCAATAT
>CAZVNS010000004.1:0-82467 GCA_964628905.1 uncultured Muribaculaceae bacterium
CTTAAACATCCATATTCATAAATTTTCAACACAGGGATTTGTATGTGACCCAATAAATTTAGTCAAAAGGGGGAGAATATTGCACAAGTGTGAAAATAAAGTGCGATATTTGCAGAAATATTAACATCTGATAAACCAATCGTAATGCAATTCACTGCAAATCAGATAGCAGCAATGGTAAATGGAGTGGTAGAAGGCGACGGCAACGCGGCCATCTCCACTTTTGCCAAAATCGAAGAGGGGCACCCCGGTGCAATCTCCTTCCTCGCAAACCCCAAGTACACCCACTATATCTATGATACTGAGTCGACTATCGTGCTTGTTAGCCGCGATTTTGAGGCTGAGCACCCGGTGAAGGCAACGCTAATTCGCGTCGATGACCCTTACGCCACGGTAGCCCAACTGCTAGAGCTGGCGGCTCAATTTCTCACCCCTAATCCCACAGGCGTAGAGCAGCCGTCGTTCGTAGCCAACGATGTGGAACTCCCCGACGACGTCTACGTTGGCGCTTTCGCATATATAGGTAAAGGAGCCAAAATAGGCAAGGGCGCTAAGATTTATCCCCACTGCTATGTGGGCGAGGGAGCCTCAGTGGGCGAGGGGACAACTCTCTACTCAGGCGTAAAGGTCTACCATCGCTGTAAGATTGGCGACCGCTGCATCATTCACTCAGGAGCGGTGGTCGGAGCTGACGGCTTCGGTTTCGCGCCCGTCGGCGACACATATAAAAAGATACCACAGTTAGGCGTGGTGGATATCGCCGACGACGTGGAGATTGGAGCCAACACCACTGTCGACCGCTCTACGATGGGCGCCACCAGGATACACGCTGGTGTGAAGCTCGACAACCTGATACAGGTAGCCCACAACTGCGAAGTGGGTTCAAACACTGTGATAGCGTCGCAAACAGGCATCGCCGGCTCAACCAAAGTAGGCAGCAACTGCATGATAGGCGGCCAAGTAGGATTTGTCGGACACATACACGTGGGCGACCGCGTGATGATTGGCGCTCAAAGCGGCATCCCCTCAGATGTAGCCGATGGCAAAGCGCTGATGGGCTACCCTGCAATCGACATACGCACATGGCAGCGGCAGCAAGTCTACATAAAGCGCCTGGCCGATCTTTTTGCCCGCGTCGGCGCCCTCGAGCGCTCCCAAAAGCAATCATAAGGCCATTAAAGTCCTTAAAAAATTAAAAACTCAAAAAACTGCCTCCATAATGAACCAAGTAACCTTAAAAGACTCATTCTCAATCAAGGGTAAGGGTCTTCATACCGGATTAGAAATTACAGCCGAATTCTGCCCCGCAGAGGCAGGCCATGGTTATAAATTCCAACGCACAGATGTCGAAGGTGAGCCTTTGATTGACGCTTTGGCCGAGAACGTAGTAGAGACTCAGCGCGGCACAGTCCTCGCCAAAGGCGACATAAAGGTCAGCACCGTAGAGCATGCCCTCGCAGCACTCTACGCAGCCGGCATCGACAACGTGCTGATTAAGGTTAATGGACCTGAAGTGCCTATCTTCGACGGCTCAGCAATCGAATATTGCCGCAAGATAGCCGAAGTTGGCACAGTGGAGCAGGATGCCGACAAAGACTTCTACTATGTGAAACAACGCATCGAAGTGGTCGACGAGGCTACAGGCGCATCAATCGTTGTGCTCCCTGACAACGACTTCGCTGTCGACGTGCGCATCTCATACGACTCACCGGTGCTCCCCAACCAATATGCATCGCTCGACAACATGGCCGACTTCTGCAAGGATATAGCAGCAAGCCGCACCTTCGTGTTCGTCCGCGAAATTGAGCCCCTGGTGAAGAACAATCTTATAAAAGGTGGTGACCTCGACAACGCAATCGTGATATATGACAAGCCCATGGATCAGGCCGACCTCGACAAGCTGGCCGACATGATGGGCGTAGAGCATAAACACGTTGACCAATTAGGCTACGTCAACAACCGCCCATTAGAGTACGACAACGAGCCCGCACGCCACAAACTGCTCGACGTGATGGGCGACCTGGCCCTGATCGGACGCCCCCTGCGCGGCCGCGTCATCGCTACACGTCCCGGCCACACAATAAATACCAAGTTTGCCAAGCAGGTACGTCGCGAGATTAAGCGTCAGGAAGTCCAGGCGCCCGTCTATAATCCCGGCCAGGCTCCGCTGATGGATGTCAACGACATCCGTGCTCACCTGCCGCACCGCTACCCCTTCCAGCTCGTCGACAAAATCATCGACAAGGGGCTCAACTATATCGTGGGCGTGAAGAATGTGACATCTAACGAGCCATTCTTTCAGGGTCACTTCCCCCAGGAGCCTGTGATGCCCGGTGTGCTCCAAATCGAAGCCATGGCCCAGACCGGCGGTCTCCTCGTGTTGGGTTCAGTAGATGAGCCTGAGCGTTATTCTACCTACTTCATGAAGATTGACAATGTGAAGTTCCGCCAGAAGGTAGTTCCGGGCGACACATTGATTTTCCACGTATCATTCCTCACCCCGCTTCGCCGCGGCATGGCCGTAATGAAAGGCATCGCCTTTGTCGGTGAGAAGGTAGTGTGCGAATGTGAATTTATGGCACAAATCGTAAAGAATAAATAACACTTGTAAGACTTTATCCTTATCACAATGAAACAACCATTAGCCTATATACACCCGGCGGCAAAAATCCACCCCAGCGTGGTCATTGACCCCTTCACCACCATTGAGCAGAATGTGGAGATCGGCGAAGGCACATATATCGGCTCCAACGTGACAATCATGGAGGGAGCACGCATCGGTAAAAATTGCAAGATTTTCCCCGGCGCGGTGATTTCAGCCATACCGCAAGATTTGAAGTTCCGAGGTGAGGACACCCTCGCAATCATCGGTGACAACACCACTTTGCGCGAGTGCGTCACCATCAACCGCGGCACAGCGGCCCGCGGTCGCACCGTAGTGGGCAGCAACTGTCTGATCATGGCTTACTCCCATATAGCCCACGACTGTCTGGTAGGCGACAACGTGATCATCTCCAACGCTACGCAGATTGCAGGAGAGGTACAGGTCGACAACTTCGCAGTGATCGGTGGCGGCACACTTATCCACCAGTTCTGCCACATCGGCCCCCATGTGATGATCCAGGGTGGAGCCCTTATCAACAAGGATATTCCTCCCTATGTGAAGGCAGCCCGCGAGCCTATCGCATACTGCGGCGTGAACTCAATCGGACTGCGTCGCCGCCAGTTCTCCAGCGAGACTATCTACTCAATCCAGGAGATTTACCGCTACCTCTACCTGTCAGGTCTCAACGTAAGCGACGCCGTGGAGCGCATCGAAGCTGAGCTTCCCGCCACCGCCGAGCGCGATGAGATCATCATGTTTGTGCGCAACTCCAAGCGAGGCATCATCCGCGGCTACGTTTAAGACCTCACCTCAACACATAATAGCAAGCGAGGCTATCCGATATCGGGTAGCCTCGCTGCTGTACAGGGGAGTGGGTTGTCTAATTAGTTACCACCGTTCATCAGGTTGGTGATGCGCTCCATGTTGGCTTCGTCGTGAGCATTGTAGTAAGCGTTGCGGAGATAGCGGAGAGCGTCGCCGGATGTCGGTCCCTGGGGATCGGCAGCGTATGCCTTCTCAAGATGGTCGATAGCCTCAAGGAAGAGGGGCTTGATCTGGTCAATGTATACCTTCTCATACTGCTTCTGGTCGAGCGAGGTCGACTGGTCGGCAAGCGCGTAAGCTTTCTCACAAAGCGACGAACCGAGGAAGAGCTGTGCATTAGCGTTGTTGGGGTCAAGCTCTACGGCCTTACGGTAGTTGGTCTCAGCCTCATCGGCGTTCTTCTGCTCTGTTGCAAGCAAGCCAAGGAGCAGGTAATACTGTGAGTCGTTGGGGTTGGCGGCGATGGCATCGTTGAGCATCTGCTTGGCCTGGTCATACTCCTTTTTAGAGATATGGTGGTTGATGAGCAGCTGCATGTACTTGGTGTCCTCGTTGCCATAGAGGGGGAGAGCTTCCTTGGCAAGGTTGTATACAGCATCTTCATCATTGTCCTGATATGCCAAGGAGATGGCGTAGTCGTAAAGGTTCTTTTTGTTGAAACCGAGCTTGAGGGCCTGAGCGAGATCTTTGCGGGCGGCGGGTATATTGCCGGCCTGCCATGCGGCGAGACCCTTGTTGAAGGTCAACTCCGACACAATTGTATCGGCGGGAGCGGCGGGAGCGTTCTTGCCGAGACGGGGATCGTTAGGGAGCGACAGATAGATGTCCCATGCCTGATAAGCTCCATCATAGTCCTGAGCTTCCCAAAGAAGCACGGCGGCATTGTTGTAATTGTTGAAGTTCTCAGCTACAGCTTTTACGATGTCCTTTGAATATTTGGTTTTCACCTTACCCTTGGCGTCTACTACTGAGTCGAGGGGCAGGGCAGTCATCATATATTCGTAGCCATCGATCAGCGAGTGACCCATAGCCTTGTCGTCGACGTTCTGACCGAGTGTCTTATTCATAAACAGTTTGTCGTAGTTGCCATAAGCAGCCTTACCGGCCACATACCAAGTCTGGGCGAGACCCTTTGTGGCGTCGTTGGTGAGGGCGGGTTTGATGATCTCAAGAGCTTGAGCGTAGTCGGGCGACATGCCTTTTGTCTTGCCTTCGGCTTCCTTCACTACGTCCATTTGTGCAGATGCTCCAAACGCAGCGGCTGCAACGCACATGGCTAAAATGGTTAGTTTATTCATGTTGATAGGTGTTGATGTGATGTATTTTCTTATTTTGGTTAGACTGACGAAGTTGTCAAAAGTAAAACATACGTGTTAAACACATCTGCGGTTACTATTGTTCATCTTCGTCGTTGGCGTTTTCGTTGGCTTCCTCGGCCTCTTCAATCTCCTCGGTGTCGTCGGTGGCATTAAGGTCGGAGTCGCTGAGTGCATCAAGCCCCTCACCCTCCTCGATTGCCTCAACCTCTTCCTCGGAATCGGAGTCGACGCAGCAAACTGAGGCGATGGTGTCGCCGCGCTTGTCGAGGTTGATCAGACGCACGCCCTGGGTGTATCGGCCCATCACTCGGATGTCGCTTACGTGGAAGCGGATAGTGATGCCCGAGCGGTTGATGATTACCAGGTCGTTGTCGTCGTTGACGTTAAGGATCGCTACCAGACGGCCGGTCTTTTCGGTGACGTTCATGGTGCGCACACCCTTACCGCCACGGTTGGTGATGCGGTATTGATCGACTTCTGAACGTTTGCCGAAACCGTTCTCCGAAATCACCATCACGTTGTCGTTGGTGTCGGGAGCCATGCAAATCATGCCTACGACTTCGTCGGCCTCATTGTCGAGTCGCATGCCGCGAACTCCTGACGACATACGTCCCATTTCGCGCACTTTGCTCTCGTTGAAGCGGATTGCTCGGCCGTTGCGGTTGGCCATAAGGATGTCTGACTTACCGTCGGTGAGAGCCACTTGCAGCAGCTGGTCACCCTCGCGGATCACTATGGCGTTGATGCCGCGGAGTCTGGGTCGAGAGTAAGCTTCGAGGCGTGTCTTCTTGATTAAGCCGCGCTTGGTGCAGAAGATCAGGTTGTGTGACTCCACAAACTCCTTATCGTTCAATCCCTTGATGCGGATGAAGGCTTTCACCTTGTCGTCGGGGTCAATGTTGAGCAGGTTTTGGATGGCACGTCCTTTAGATGCCTTTGCGCCTTCGGGTATGTCGTAGACTTTGAGCCAGTAGCAGCGTCCCTTCTCGGTGAAGAAGAGCATGTAGTTGTGCATCGAGGCAGTGTAGATATGCTCGATGAAGTCTTCATCGCGGGTCACTGAGCCGCGGGCTCCGACACCGCCGCGAGCCTGTGCGCGGAATTCGCTAAGAGCCGTACGCTTGATGTAGCCCATGTGTGAGATGGTGATGATCATGTCGTCGTCGGCATAGAAGTCCTCGGCGTTGAAGTCGCCGGCGGTATAGTCGATGTCGGTACGACGAGCGTCGCCGTAAGTGTCGCGCACCTCCACCAACTCGGTCTTGATGAGCTCGCGGCACACGTGGTCATCGTTAAGGATGAGTTCGAGGCGAGCTATCTCACGCTCAAGTTCGTCGTAATCGTTCTGGAGCTTTGCCTGGTCGAGTTTCTGGAGCTGCTTGAGACGCATGTCAAGGATGGCGCGGGTCTGGGCGTCCGACAGGTTGAAGCGCTCTGACAAGCGGGCGCGCGACTCGTCATCGCTCTCCGAGGAGCGAATTATTGCGATAACTTCATCAATATTCTGAGAGGCGATGATCAGGCTCTCGAGTATGTGGGCGCGTTCCTGGGCTTTACGGAGCTCAAACTTGGTGCGTCGTATCACCACATCGTGGCGATGATCCACAAACGCCTGAAGGATTTCCTTAAGGTTAAGGGTCTTGGGGCGGCCGTTGACGAGAGCCACATTGTTGACCGAGAATGAAGCCTGCATCTGAGTCATCTTGTAGAGCTTATTGAGCACTACGTTGGCGTTGACGTCGCTCTTGAGCTTGATGACGATGCGCATACCCTTATAGTCGCTCTCGTCGTTAAGGTCGGCTATGCCGTCGAGCTTCTTATCGTTGACGAGTTCGGCTATATATTTAATGAGTTCTGCTTTGTTGACGTTGTAGGGGATTTCCTTAACCACAATCACGTCGTGCTCATGCTCGCGCTCTATCTCAGCCTTGGCGCGGATCACGATGCGACCGCGGCCGGTCTCGAAGGCTTCCTTCACGCCTTGGTAGCCATAGATGGTACCTCCAGTGGGGAAGTCAGGAGCGGTGATGTAGTGCATCAGCTCTGGTATTGTGAGCTCAGGGTTGTCAATCAGCGCAATTGTGGCGTTGATAGCCTCGGTGAGGTTGTGCGGAGGCATATTGGTGGCCATACCCACGGCGATACCAGAGGCGCCGTTGACAAGCAAGTTGGGGAAGCGGGTAGGGAGCACCAGCGGCTCCTTACGTGAGTTATCGTAGTTGGGCTGGAAGTCGACAGTCTCGGCATCGATGTCGCGAAGCATCTCCTCACCCATCTTGTCGAGGCGCACCTCGGTGTAACGCATAGCCGCCGGGGAGTCGCCATCAATCGAACCGAAGTTGCCGTGGCCGTCGACTAGCTTGTAGCGCATCGCCCAGTCCTGGGCCAGACGGACTACAGTGCCGTAGATTGATGAGTCGCCATGGGGGTGATATTTACCCATGACCTCACCCACGCAGTTGGCTGATTTCTTATGGGGATGGTTGGAAGTGTTGCCCATCTCGTTCATACCAAACAGCACGCGGCGGTGCACGGGCTTAAGGCCGTCGCGCACGTCGGGGAGGGCGCGCGACACAATCACCGACATCGAGTAGTCGATGTAGGCCGACTTCATCTCATTTTCAATGTTAATCTTTAATATACGATCTTCGTCAATCATTGTGATAGTTTGAAGTGATAATTAGTCCATTACACACACCAAGCACAGCGCCGGGTTTTGGCCGGTGCTCAGTGGCTCTGAATTTCCCTACAAAGTTACGAAATTTTATTGAATTTCAATCGCAATTTTTCACATAATTTATATTGGTGTGAAAATGGAAAATCAAAATTTGCTAATTTTGCGTCATGATAAAGAAATCGGACAGAAATACGACCCGGGGATGGGCACTTTTGGCTCTGATGGTGGTAATCTACACCGCTATGTCGGTACTCACCCCATGGCAGCTCGATGAGTATCTATTCGCAAGCATCTACCGCGATTACGCGGGAGGCTTCCACCCTGACCCCAGTGCCTATGCGCAGTATTTCACCGATCTTCGCAACAACGACAACGCTCGGCTCAGCAACGAGTTGCTACCCCCGATATTGCTCTGGCCCGGCACCACATGGGTGCTACATGTGCTGACCGGCTTAGCGGTTGGCGGAATAGTGTGGATGGTCGACCGCATTGCCATCGGAAGCTGGCGTCCCAGGCCGGCCCTCATCCTTGCCACATGGGCCTTGATGCTGCTCGCATTGCCATGGCGCAACAGTCTGTTCGTAGCCGACTACACGCTCAACTACCTGTTTTCGGCGGTAATCATGCTGGCATGGGCTTTGGCGATGATTCGGCTGCTTCAACGCGGACTCTCCACCGGTGGATATGTCGGCACAATACTGTTAGGCTTCCTTGCCGCAGGATGGCACGAGAGCTTCATAGCGCCACTGGTAGCAGGCCTTGCGGCGGCATCATTGATGTGGCCAAGGGGCAAACACTTCTCAGCTTACTGGATGATGCTGGCAATGGTCGCAGTGGTGATGCTCGCATTCGCACTTTCCCCAGGCATGATCGTAAGGGCCAACCGCGAAATATCGGGCGTTGATACTCCCAAGTCAATGCTCATGGTGTTAATCAACACGTGGCTTGTGGCGGTAACAGTAGCCGCGGCATTGGCAGCTCTGCTTACCGCAAAGGGGCGGCATATACTGCAGTGCGCTTTCGCTGACCGCTGGATAGTACTTTTGCTTGTTACCACCATCGCCGGGACAATCATCAGCATGATGGTGAAGACTTCAGCTCGCACCTCATTTTGGCCACAGCTAACCATGATGATAGCCTGGCTGAGATTAGCCTACATCCGTCGATGGAGGTGGAGGAGCCCCGTATCGGCCGTTGCAGCAGGCGTAGTCTTTGCGTTGATATTGATACAGAGCGGACTTTCGTTGTATTGGCAATACCTATACAAGAAGGAGCACGACGAAATAATCAAGAGGATAGAAGCCGGAGAGACAACCGTTTACTATGACTTCATCCAGCCAGAGGAAGTGCCGTTGGCCACATTATACATGCCCGCCAGGCTTGAGTTCAACGACCGGTTCCCCAAAGCCTGCCTCAAGGAATACTACCACAACCAGGAGCTTGCCGTAGTGCCAACAGCTGTCGAAGGCGACATAACAACCGGCCGCAAGGTTGGGGATGGCATATATGAATACAACGGAGAGATAGTGGCCGACATTTCGCTCGATGCTTGTGATTACGACAGCGCTGTGGCAACCGTGACTGCGACCGACGGCACCGAGAAACAGATAATCTACGACGGCACATGCTACCGCGATCGCAACGGCAATATGCACGTATGGCTAAAAGCACGCACCAGCCTGCTTGGCAGGACTCCCATCCAGCCGACCAATGTAGTGAAGATTGTGATTAATGATTAATATAACCACTCTAAAACTCTAAAACTCTAAAAACTTATCACTATATTTGCACTACCATGATGAAGATTGATCAACAGACAGTGCAACGCATCCTCGACGCCGCCGACATCGTCGAAGTAGTCAGCGACTTTGTAAGCCTTAAGCGCCGTGGGGCTAACTATATAGGGCTTTGCCCATTCCACAACGAGCGCACACCTTCGTTCTCGGTGTCAAAATCGAAGGGTATTTGCAAATGCTTCAGTTGCGGCAAGGGAGGTTCGCCTGTGAATTTCATCATGGAATTGGAGCAGATGTCGTATCAGGAGGCTTTGAGATACCTCGCCAAGAAATACAACATCGAGATCCGCGAGCGCGAGCTTACCGACAAGGAGCGCCAGGAGGCCAACGACCGCGAAAGCCTCTTCGCCATCAACGACATGGCTCTCGAACACTTCCGCCGAAATCTCACCGGCACCGACGATGGGCGTGACATAGGTCTCGCTTACTTCTATGAGCGCGGCATCAACGACCGCTCCATCGCCAACTTCAAATTAGGATACTCCCTCCCCAAGGGTTATGCGCTGATTGATGAAGCTCATCGACGAGGCTTCTCCGACAAATACCTCACCGAGTCGGGCCTTGCCGGCGTGTCATCGAAGGACGGGAAACTCTACGACAAGTACCGCGGGCGCGTGATTTACCCCATATTTTCCATATCAGGTAAGGTGCTCGGCTTCGGTGGACGCACTCTCCGCAAAGACAAGGATGTGGCCAAATACATCAACTCACCCGAAAACGCCATATATCACAAGAGCAACACCCTCTACGGCCTATACCAGGCCAAACAGGCGATAGCCCGGGCCGACCGATGTATTCTCGTCGAGGGCTACATGGATGTGATATCCATGCACCAGAGCGGCGTGGAGAACGTTGTGGCATCGTCAGGCACATCGCTCACCGACAGCCAGATAAAACTCATCCATCGCTTCACTCCCAACGTCACGGTGATTTACGACTCCGACCCCGCCGGAATTAAAGCCTCACTACGAGGCATCAACATGCTCCTTGCCGAGGGTATGGACGTAAAGGTAGTGCTCCTGCCCGAAGGTGACGACCCCGACTCATTCGCCCAGTCGCACACCACCACCGAGATAGAGACATACCTCAAGGAACATGCCACGGATTTTATCAGTTTTAAAACCAAGATATTGCTCCAGGGGGTTGAGAACGATCCCATAGCCCGGTCGAGGGTGATCACCGACATTGTAGAGTCGATATCGGTGATACCCGACCTGATCACCCGCACTGTCTACACCCGCGAATGCTCGCTCGCTCTCGGCATTGACGAAAAGGTCTTGACTCTGCAGGTGGAGAAATTCTACCGCATCCGCCGCGACAAGGAGGCTGTACAAGCCGCTAAGGATAAAGCCGCTGCGACACTTGCCGGCATAGACTCCCGGCCCGCATCGCAAGAGCTTCAGCATCACGCAGTAAACTTGGCTCCGACCGACGACAATGTCATGCTACGCAGATATGAGCGCCGACTGCTTCGCTATGTGCTCAAATATGGAATGCTCAACCTGTGCATGTCGTATACAGCCGATGGCGAGCAGGATGCCCCCGTCAGGCTTATCGACTATGTCGACGACGAGCTGACTACCGACGGCATTCAATTGCGCACCCCCGTATTCGCAAAGGCTTATGAGCTGGCAAAACAAATGAGAGGAACCACATTTGATGATGACGAGCGTCAGGCAGTAAGCAACGCTACGGCCATGAGACAGCGCATGTGGGATGAGGGAGTGGAGCAGATCCGGGCGCAAGGGCTCGACCTGGCCGACATCAAATCACGTGAAGTGGCGCTCACCCAACGATGCGACCAAGCCTATAACGATTTGCTCACCCGCTTCACAACCAATTACATAGCATCGCGGCTGGCCTCAAGTGAAGATGACGAAATACGCCTGCTGACCGCCGACCTCGTTGCCGACAAATACCAGCTGAGTAGGGTACATACCAAATTTGCCCAGGTGCCCACCGAGGTTGAGCGGCTGCCGGGCTACGTGGAGCGTGCGGTATATGAACTGAAGGACGCCATACTGCAATGCCGCGGCAACCAGCTGCGCATGCAGCTCAGTGCCATGTCAGCCGATCCCGCCGCCGACATCAACGCAATCAGCTCGTTGATGCAACAGATCGCTGAACTCAATGCCGTACGGGCGCAGTTCGCCAAATACCTTGGCGAGCGCATCATCGCCCCCCGCAAGTAAGCATTGTGGCTAACTCAGACCCGTCGGACTTGTCGAACCCGTCGGACTTATCTTATCAGCATGTTTTGTGCTCATCTATAAACATCTAAGGAGATGTTGCGTTGTATTTTTAACTACCGTGTGAAAAATTTTCTTAATTTTGCGGTGTAACAAATTTCAACAATATGGATGATTTCAGATATTGTACCCCGACCCAATATGTGTTCGGACATAACGCCGAGGCTCAAGTAGGAGAGTTGACCCGCCAGAGTGGCTGGAAACGAGTAGCCGTAGTGATAGGGCAAGGCTCGGTGAAGCGCTCCGGACTGCTTGACCGCGTAAATCAATCGCTTGATCAAGCAGGCATCTATCATGAACTAATAGAAGGGGTTAAACCTAATCCTGACGACATATTGGTGCGTGAAGGCATCACAATCTGCCGCGATCACCAGCTCGACGCTCTGATAGCCGTGGGTGGTGGTTCGGCCATCGACACCGCTAAGGCTATCGCAGCAGGCACATTGTACGACGGTGACTTCTGGGATTTCTATATCGGCAAAGCCACGGTAGAGCGCGCTCTACCCGTAGGCGTGGTGCTCACCATCCCCGCTGCCGGAAGTGAAGGCTCGGGCAACTCCGTGATCACCAACACCGCCACCAATCAGAAGATAAGCCTGCGTACCGATGTGGCCTTACGCCCCAAGTTCGCACTGCTTAACCCTGAGCTTACATTCACCCTCCCACCTTATCAGACAGCCAGTGGCATAGCCGATATGATGGCCCACATCATGGAGCGTTATTTCACCCCCACTCAAGACGTGGAGACTACCGACCGCATAGCTGAGGGTGTGCTCCAAGCAATCATCGAGGAGGGCCCAAAGGTTATGGCCAACCCCACCGACTATCAAGCTCGCGCCAACATCATGTGGGCCGGCACAATGGCCCACAACGGCATCTGCGGTTGCGGCCGTAAGGAGGACTGGGTGTCGCACTTCATGGAGCACGAGATCTCGGCGCTATATGGTGTGACCCACGGAGCGGGTTTGGCAGTAGTATTCCCGGCATGGCTGACGTTCATGGCCGACCATAAGGTGGAGAAAGTCGCGCAATGGGCTCGCCGCGTGTTCCACTGCACCGACCATGACGACCGCACAGCCGCCCTTGAAGGTATCTCAGCATTGAAGGCATTCTTCAGTCGGCTCGGTCTGCCTGTAACCTTCGCTGAGTTAGGTGTCGAAAATCCCGACATACCCACCTTGGTTCGCAATCTGCACATTACCAAGGGTGACGTGATCGGCGGGTATATGCCACTGACAGCCGCCGATACCGAACAAATCTACCGACTGATGCTCTGATGAAGATACTTCGGTATAATAATGCATGGCGAAGCAATTGGGATAAGCTGGTCGACCAATCAGCCCAAGGCACATTTCTGCACAAACGAGGATACCTTGAATATCACGCCGACCGGTTCGTTGACTACTCACTCATAGCCATCGACGATAAAGACCGCCTGGTGGCAGCACTGCCGGCATCACTCGACAGCGAGGGTAGGGTAGTGAAATCGCACGGCGGACTTACCTACGGGGGCTGGATCACCGACCCAAAGCGGGTGAACGCCAATGTGATGCTCGAACTCTTTGGCCTCTCACTCGACCTCATGAAAGAGGATGGTATAGCCAAGCTCATTTACCGACCCGTACCCACCATCTACCACCGCTATCCTGCCGAAGATGACATGTATGCACTCTTCCGCAATGGGGCAACTGTCGATGCTGTCAACATATCCACAGCCATCGACCTCGCTCATCCGCTATCTTTTGATCAAAACGCCCGCCGTTGCGTGAAGTTCGCCCAACAGTCAGGGGTGATTATTGACAATGATTCTCAGCTCGACAGATATTGGGAGATGCTCTCCGCACTTTTGCAAGATAAATACCACACCCGACCGGTGCATTCGCTCGACGAAATGCGACTACTCGTCAACCGGTTCCCAGACAATATCAAACTGCACACCGTAAGCGCATCATCGGGAGAAATCGTTGCGGGAGTTTTAATTTATCTCACCCCAACCGTAGCGCATTGCCAGTATATCGCAACTACCAATAAAGGGCGCGATCTTAAAGCCTTACCGCTACTATTTAAACATTTAATTCAAGTATATACACCACTTGTGAGATACTTTGACTTCGGCACCTCCAACGAGGACTCCGGGCGCTATCTCAACGCCGGACTCTTGCGCCAGAAGGCAGGAATGGGTGGCCGAGGCATAGCCTACACAAGCTGGGCAATTGACCTATCAAACTTATATGAACACACAACCTAAGGTAACAAAAGAAATGGCCCTTGCATACCACACACAGGGCCGACCGGGCAAGACAGAGGTAGTGCCCACCAAACCGTACTCAACCCAAGCCGACCTGGCTCTTGCATATTCCCCCGGCGTGGCCTTCCCCTGCAGGGAAATTGAAGCCGACCCTGAGGACGCATACGCTTATACCAACAAAGGGAACCTCGTGGCCGTAATCTCCAATGGCACAGCCGTGCTCGGACTTGGAGATATCGGTGCGCTTGCCGGCAAGCCTGTGATGGAGGGGAAGAGCCTGCTGTTCAAAATCTTCGCAGGCATTGACTGTTACGACATCGAAGTTGACGAGAAAGATCCCGAAAAGTTCATCGAGATAGTCAAGGCCATTTCCCCCACATTCGGAGGCATCAACCTTGAGGACATCAAGGCCCCGGAATGTTTCGAAATCGAGCGACGACTCATTGAGGAGTGCAACATCCCCGTGATGCACGACGACCAGCATGGCACCGCCATCATCTCATCCGCCGGGCTACTCAACGCCCTGGAGATACAGCACAAGGATATCGACAAGATACGCCTTGTGGTCAACGGCGCAGGAGCCGCCGCCGTATCATGCACCAGGCTATATGTGGCATTAGGTGTGAAGCCGGAGAACATTGTGATGTGCGACTCCAAAGGCGTGATTAACACATCACGCAAAAACCTAAATGCGCAGAAACGAGAATTCGCCACCACCCGCAATATCAGCACACTTGCCGAAGCGATGGTCGACGCCGACGTGTTCCTCGGCCTATCAGTGAAAGATGTCGTAACTCCCGAGATGGTCAAGTCAATGGCTCCCAAACCCATAGTGTTCGCACTGGCCAACCCCGACCCGGAGATATCTTACGAAGCCGCCATGGCCTCACGCGACGACCTTATATTCGCCACCGGACGCTCCGACTATCCCAACCAGATAAACAATGTGTTAGGCTTCCCCTACATATTCCGCGGGGCGCTCGACTCAGGAGCCACCGTAATAAATGAGACAATGAAACTCGCTGCGGTACGTGCCATAGCTTCACTGGCCAAAAAGCCTGTGCCTCCAGTAGTTAACGCGGCCTACAATATGACCAACCTTCGATTTGGACGTGACTACATATTGCCCAAACCGCTCGACCCGAGATTGCTTACCGTTGTAGCTCCCGCCGTAGCCCGCGGTGCTATGGAGAGCGGAGTGGCATGTCGCCCGATCACCGATTGGGATGCTTACGATCTGCGTCTGCGGCGCATGATGGGCCACGATACCAAGATGGTACGCCGCATGACCGATCAGGCCAAGACCAACCCCAAGCGCGTGGTCTTTGGCGAAGCGAATACCGACAACATGCTCCGCGCAGCCGTGTCGGCCTACAACCAGCATATATGCAATCCCATACTCCTTGGCAACGATGAGATGATAGCCAAGCGGGCCATGCGGCTTGGCGTCGACATCCAGGGCATAGAGATCGTCAACCCCCGCCACGACCGCGAAGCCGACCGCCGCGAACGCTACGCGTCGCAATTCGCCAAACGATGCCAGCGCAAGGGAGTCACTATGCCCGAAGCGCTTGAAAAGATGTACGACCGTAACTATTTTGGCAACATGATGGTGGAATCGGGCGATGCCGACGCTTTTATCGCCGGTACTTACTCAGGCAACGGTTCGGCAGCGCGTATCGCCGACGAGGTGGTCGGCGTCAGGGATGGCTTCAGCCACTTCGCCACACTCCACATACTCAACACCAAGCGAGGCACTTACTTCCTGGCCGACACAATGATCAACCGTAAATATGACGAGGAAACCCTCTACGATGTGACCCGCCTTACCCGCGACGCTGTGGAATACTTCGCCCACGACCCCGTGATTGCCATGGTGAGCTACTCCAACTTTGGCAGCAATCAGGATGCCGAAAGCCAGCGAGTGCACAATGTGGTGGCACGCCTCCAGGACGAAGACCCCCGCCTCCCCATTGATGGTGAGATGCAGGTGCATTACGCACTCAACCGTGAGCTACGCGATGCCACATTCCCCTTCTCGCGCATACGCGGCCGAGACGTCAACACCCTGGTGTTCCCCAACTTGAGCGCCGCCAACACAGCCTACAGGCTCATGCTTGAAATGGGGGTAGGGGATGCAATTGGCCCGATACAGATGGGATTGCGCAAGCCCGTGCATTTCATCAACGTCGATGCCGACGTGCGCGACATCGTCAACCTGACCACCGTCGCCGTGCTCGACGCAGCCGTGCTCGAGACAGTGCATAAGGGTGAGGCAGTGACCCCAATCCCTGACAATACCGAAAAATCGGTCTGAAAGGTCTGAAAATAACGAATTTGTTTTGCACAATTTTAAAATAATAGCTACATTTGCACCGCTTTTAGCATCCCGCCAGTGTGATGGGAAATTAAGGGCAACAACTTAATTTTGAGTAACACAATTAAATCATTAACCGAATCATGAAAGTATTCAAATTGGCTGCCGAGCCTCGCGTAGCTCTCGGCAAAAAGGCCGCTAAAGACCTCCGCAAGGAGAACAAAATCCCCGTAGTGCTCAATGGTGGTGAAATCGTAGAGCTCCCCTACAAGGGCAAGCTCGAAGCCGGCCAGAAGCTTGTTGAGATCGCCAACGGCAAGGGTCTGATTACAACCGACCTCACCGTAACCCAGGAAGATGTGCGCAAACTCGTCTACACCCCCGACATCTACGCCGTAGAGCTCGACTTCAACGGGCAGAAGAAGATGGCTGTGATGAAGGAAATCCAGTTCCACCCCGTAAAGGACACTATCGTACACATCGACTTCCTTGAGGTATCTGACACCAAGCCCGTAGTGATGAGCGTACCCGTACAGCTCGAAGGCCACGCCGAAGGTGTGAAGGCCGGTGGTAAGCTCACCCTGTCAATGAAGAAGATTAAAGTTAAAGCTCCCTATACCGCTATCCCCGAGCGCCTTGTAATCAACGTCGACAACCTCGGCCTTGGTAAGACTCTTCAGGTCGGCGACCTCAACTTCGAGGGTCTTGAGCTTGTTAACGCTAAGAACGCTGTGGTTTGCGCCGTTCAGCTCACCCGTGCCGCTCGTGGTGCCGCTGCCGCTGCCGCCGCAGGTAAGTAAGAGTTCGTTGACACTCTATGAAATACCTCATTGTTGGGCTCGGTAATATAGGCGATGAATATCGCGATACCCGCCACAACATAGGATTTAAGATATTGGATGCCTTTGCCGAGGCATCCAATATTACTTTTTCGACAGAGCGTTATGGCGATGTCGGTCGCGGCCGTATAAAAAACAAGCAGGTAGTACTGCTCAAGCCCTCGACTTACATGAATTTAAGCGGCAATGCCGTACGCTACTGGAAGGAGAAGGAGAATATCGAGCTGGACAACATACTGATTGTAGTTGACGACCTCGCGCTACCCTTCGGCACAATACGCCTCAAACCCAAGGGGAGCGACGCCGGACACAACGGTTTGAAGAATATCGCTGAAATGCTCGGCACTGACGCATACCCACGGCTGAGATTTGGCATCGGCAACGACTTCCCCCGCGGCTGTCAGATTGATTTCGTGCTCAGTCCGTTCACTCTCGATGAGCGCCAGCAGATGCCTCAACGCATCGAGGCGGCCTGCGATGCCATCCGCACATTCGTGCTCGCCGGACTGCAGACTGCAGCCTGCGACTTCAATGGTAAATAACCCTGATGAAAGAAGAAGTAAGAATTGACAAATGGATGTGGGCCACACGCATATTCAAGACCCGCACCATCGCCACCGATGCCTGTAAAAAGGGTAGGGTAACAGTTGGTCCTGACCCAGCCGTGGCACCCTTGGCCAAACCATCGCGAACTATCAAGGTGGGTGATGTGATCAACGTGCGCAAACCTCCGGTCACTTACTCATTTCGCGTGCTCGCATTGGCGGAAAACCGCATGGGGGCAAAGCTCGTACCTGAATATCTTGAGAATATAACACCCAAGGACCAGCTCGACCTACTTGAAGTGGTGAAAATCTCAGGCTTCGTCAACCGTCGCAAAGGACTTGGACGCCCTACCAAACGCGAGGGGCGCGAGCTGTCACACTTCCAGCAGGAAGCCTTCGACTCCGATGGCTGGGACTTCGACTTTGACTTCGACGACGACTCTGAGGAGTGACCCTCATACCTTAAAGTCCTTAAAATCCTAAAAGACATTAAGTTCACTAAAATCCTTAATTATCAACAACTTAGCAACCCCATGACTCTTTGCCCTAACGACTCGATGGTCGACCTCGTCAACTACGACTATAACATACTCCCTCTGTTGAGCCGCTTCTCCATCCCCCTGGGTTTTAGGCAACACACAATTGCCGACGTTTGCCAAGGGGCTGGAATTGATGTAAACGCATTCCTACTAATTATCAACCATGTGCTCGGAGGCATCAATGACCAAAAGCTTCGGAAGAAGGTAAAAGCCTCCGATGTGGTGAAATTTCTGAAAAACTCTCACGAGTATTTCGTCACATACAAGTTTCCCCACATTCGTCAAAACCTGCTTCAGGCACTCGACGAGAGCTACTCACAGATAAATCCGTCGATTATCACATTCTTTGATGAGTTTGTGGCAAAGGTGAGTCGCCACTTTGACTATGAGGAGCAATATCTGTTTCCATATATCGATGACCTTGAGCACGACAGGCCTACAGATTATAGCATAGAAATCTTCATCCGCCAGCACAGCGAAGTAAGCACATCGCTCAACGACCTGAAAAACATAATATTACGATACTATGTGACCGCCGTGCCTAACCGAATGTACGACGTTCTGGTCGATATCTACAATTGTGAGGCCGACATCCAATCGCACACCGACATCGAGAATGATATCCTCGTGCCTATTGTAAAATCTATGGTACAGAAGATATGAAAGCCTATTTCACCGTTGCCATAGTCACCGAGTCAGAGATACTCCGCCACGGTATCGAAGCAATGCTCCGCGGGATGCGATCAATTAGTGCACGCACTGTGCCCATCCCCGCAGAAGGTGCGGTCGACGCTATCGTCGAACAGCGTCCATCGATTATCATTGTCGACCCGATGGCCATGTCAGCCAACGAAATCGCTGATGTGAAGCGCCGATATAGAGCCTCAATACTTGTAATCGGCACAGCCTCGCTCCCCGAGGCATATCTGAAGGTGGTTGACGGCGTGGTCAGTCTATATGACTCAGCCGACAAGATTATGCGCCAGCTCAAATTGCAATTGAGGTCAGTAGAGTCGACCGGCAGTGAGCTTACACCCCGCGAACAAGAGATAGTGGTAGGAGTGGTTAAAGGATTGTCAAACAAGGAAATTGCGGCTGAGATGAACCTTGCGGTAAATACAGTGATGACGCATCGCCGAAACATCGCCGCGAAACTTCAGATACATTCACCAGCCGGCTTGACCATCTATGCTTTGATGAACAAGCTCGTCAACCTTGAGGATGTAGCAAAATAACAAACTGCTTCGCTAAGATCCAGCAGTCAACTCAATATGTGGAAATAATTATCGATTGGCGGCCAGAAATTCTGTGCGAAGCTGAGGATCATCGTTAAACACCCCGCAATAGGCTGTAGTGGTGGTAACGGAGTCCTGCTTCTCGACACCGCGCATCTTCATGCACAGGTGACCCGCCTCGCACATCACCATCACACCTTTAGGGTGAAGAGTGCGATAGATAGCATCCATAATTTCCCGGGTCATACGCTCCTGAACTTGCAGTCGGCGAGCATATACGTTGACGACACGAGCCAGTTTGCTAAGTCCCAATATCTGACCATCAGGTATGTAACCCACTGTGACGTGTCCGAAAAAGGGGAGGATATGATGTTCGCAAAGTGAATAGAACTCAATGCCGCGGACAATCACCATCTGGCGCCCCTCGTGATTGAATATAGCTTGACGCATCACTGCGTCGGAGTCCTGGCGATATCCTTGCGTGGCATACCACATGGCCTTGGCGGCACGCATGGGGGTTTTGATCAATCCCTCACGAGTGGTATCCTCACCAAGAAGCTCGATTATTGCTTTATAATGTTCAGCAATCTGCTGAATAACTTGATTTTGGTCTTGTTCGCTCATTATTTTTTAGTAATGGCGTATCACTGGTTGAGATTGATGCGGTCGCGCACCACTGTGATTTCACGCTTTAATGCTGGAAATGCTTTCTTCATCGTTGCCGCAAAATCCTCAGCCTCGGCACGCGTGCGGAAATCACCCACACGTAGCCTCCAATATGGTGCGTTATACACTAAATAGCAATCATACTGAGGGAAATAGGCCCTTACCTGAGCCTCACGCGATTGACCCTCATGCTTAGCTGAAGCGCTATTGCCCGAGAAGGCCTGCACACGGAAACCGGCAGCACTGCGCTGGGTGGTAGAAGCTGGCTGCGACTCTACCTCTTCGATTTGAGGCTCAACTGGTTGCAAACGCTCATAGACTCCTCTTGGCATTTCGACGGTAATGATGCCGTCGGCCTCGACTTCCTCTACAATATGGCGTGGCATATCGGGTTTCGCTATGGGTTGTTGAGCCGCAACTGGTATGGCAAATGCGATGAGGGTAGCTGAAAGAAGAGTGTGGCGTGACATCGGAGTTAATTTTATTATTTATAACACAGAGCTACAGAGCAGAGTTTTCCACTCTGTGGCTCTATGTTAAATTTAGGTCAGATAAGTCTTAGACCCCATCTCATAAAAATTTTATGAGATGGGGTTTTAGAATGCTGTTACGATACCCATGAAGTCCTCGGCCTTGAGCGATGCGCCACCGATGAGGCCGCCGTCGACGTTGGGCTTGGCGAAAAGCTGCTTAGCGTTGCTGGGCTTGCAGCTGCCACCATAGAGTATAGAGGTGTTTTCAGCAACTTCCTTGCCATATTTGTCGGCGATGATTGAACGGATATGGGCGTGCATCTCCTCGGCCTGGTCGTCGGTTGCGGTCTTGCCTGTACCGATGGCCCAAACAGGCTCGTAAGCGAGGATGAGTTTGCCGAAATCGTCAGCTGAGAGATCGAAAAGAGCTTCCTCAATCTGCTTTTTCACAACTTCGAGGTATGAACCGTTCTCACGCTCCTCAAGCACTTCACCGATGCAGAAGATGGGGGTGAGGTTTTCAGCCAGAGCGAGTTTCACCTTCTCGCGGAGGGTCTCAGAAGTCTCACCATAGTATTGGCGACGCTCTGAGTGGCCAAGAATTACGTAAGTGGCACC
Source organism: uncultured Muribaculaceae bacterium (assembly GCA_964628905.1). Lineage (GTDB taxonomy): Bacteria > Bacteroidota > Bacteroidia > Bacteroidales > Muribaculaceae > JAJPXC01. The sequence continues at coordinate 20,952 of CAZVNS010000004.1, forward strand.
CGTAGAAGCAACCATCGGAGCAGACACTTCGCCGGTGTAAGCGCCCTTGAGGTGGTCGGCACAGTTCTCAGCGCCGAGGCCAAGCTTGTTCTGGTCAATCACGCCATGGATTGAAGCCAAGTGTGTGAAAGGCACACATATGATTACGTCGCATTTTGTCTCCACTCCCTTGAGAGCGTCGTTGACTTCACTGGCGAGCTGGATGCCCTCCTGCAGGGTGGTGTTCATCTTCCAGTTGCCTGCTACGATATTCTTTCTCATTTTATTAAGTTGTTAAGTTGTTGATTTTTTTAAAGTTTTTGAGATGTTGAGTGTTTGAGTTATCACTTTTACAATCAAACACACTCTATTTAGACCGCAAAATTACGGAAAATTTCTTAAATCAATCTTTATCCTTCACATTTTTCTTGGCCTTGGTCATGGCATAATTGACAAACGACTGCAATGCCCAAACAATCAGCAACAAGACCACCAAAGCCGAGGTGAGTTGCCAGAACAGCTTTACCCCGTCAAATTTAATCTCATCAATCACTTGCGGCATTTCCACTGAGCGGCCGGTGACAGTATCGTCAAGCGACGAGATATTGCGCTTGGCTATAATCCTGCCATCGTCGATTACCACTATCGCTATATTTCCGCGAGCCAACTCCTTGATATCGGTATCGTCGGCAGTGTAGCAAGGATATTGAGCCATAGATATGTCACGCCAACCTTCGATGCCCTTCTGGTCAGTTGCGATTATGGCGAAGAAGTCGACATCCTCCTCCGCGGCTTCTTTATATAGTTCATTGATCAGCAGTGTATAGGAGATATCGATACGTCGCAAGTCGGGAATTAGCAATATGATTTGTTCCCCTTGACCGGTGAAAACATCGTCGGTCACATCCTCGTCGGCCTCGTCGTAGAGTGTCATCACGTCGTGTGACTGAGCTTCATTTACATCAGCTGATGCCCCAGCGGAACGGCGATCCACAAAAGTCCACCCTTCATCATCGTCGGGCAACTCGTCGGCCCGAAAGGTGCGGGTCACACCTTCACGCTCGTATATAAACTCCATCTCACCAACTTCATCGTCAACATCTTCCTGCGATTGGCTGAGGCCTACATGATATTCAGAGCCTACTGGATGACTCCGGAAGTCAATCATCGGCTGGAAGTTGTATCCCACAAACCCCACAGCTATCGCATAGACCCACAGCAGAGTGCACACCAGCCATTGCGATGCAGGGCGGAAGAGGCATTTTACCTTAGTATTATTATACCAAAGATATACCACTGCCACGGTGATCAGCACGTTCTTAAAGAAGGTGGCACTGTTGGATATCGTCCAAAGGTCGCCGAAGCAACCGCAGTCGCTCACCGGATTTGCCACCATTATATAAAATGTGAGTGGCAGCATCACGGCCATCATAGCCGAGAGTATCCATACGACCCCGCGGCGGAAACACCCCATGGCAAGGATAACTCCAGAGGTGAACTCCACACCGGCTATCGTTATCGCCCCAACAAGTGTGATTGTACGTTGGAACGACATGCCCCAAACTGCGAGATATTGATCTATCTTATAGACAAATCCCCAAGGGTCAATGAGTTTGGCGATACCTGAAACTACAAAAACTCCTCCGATGACAATGCGCGCTATCCACACTATCAGGTGACGGTAGCGCAACATGAATTCACTGAAGGTTGTTGGCTTGTGAGCTTGTGCTGACGTATCCAAGACCGTAACGGGTTACTGGTTGTTGGTGAGCTTAATAATGCCAAACATGGCATAATTGACCATATCCATATAATTTGCGTCAACACCTTCCGATACTTTGGTTGAACCGGCATTGTCCTCAATCTCCTTGGTACGCATTATCTTGGTGAGTATCAAGTCGGTATATGACGATACACGCATCATGCGCCATGCCTCGCCATAGTCATGGTTTTTGGCAAGCATCAATGAGCGAGTTGTCGACATCTTCTCATCGTAAAGCTCAAGAGCCTTCTCAGGGGAGATATCCTTCGCGTCGGCATAGCCCAATTGCAGCTGTATCAGCGCCACGATGCCGTAGTTGACAAGCCCGATGAATTCAGGGAGAATTCCTTCGTCAACCATAGCTTGACCGGTAGTCTCAAGGGTACGTATACGCTTGGCTTTAATGAACATCTGGTCGGTGAGCGATTGTGGACGCATCAGCCGCCACGATGCGCCATAGTCGGCGAGCTTGTCGGAAAACACTTTGCGGCAGAGGGCTATCGCTGTGTCAAATTGGGTGGTGGTGTTAGGGGTCATGCTGAGTATATTGGGATTATTTCAGTAGGGTTTAGCTTTAATTTCACCGCGAAGCACGCCTAAAGCGTTGCCGGCTAATGCCTCCATTTCATCCTCGCCGGGGAACACATGTACCGGCGCAAGATAATTGACGCGAGGTATCAATCGGTCAATCACATAGTCGCTATAGGCCATACCTCCCGTGAGAAGTATCGCATCGACTTTCCCATAAAGCACCGCCCCTTCGGAGGCGATTGCTTTCGCCACATGATAAATCATGGCGTCAAGGATTAGCTGGGCATGTGTGTCGCCATCGTTGATGCGGCGTATTATCTCCCTGACGTCGTTAGAGCCAAGGTGGGCGGTGAGTCCGGCAAGTCCGGCGATACGTTTCATCAGCTGCTCCTCTGTGTATTGTCCACTGTAGCAAAGGCGTATCAAGTCGCAGGCGGGAAGGGAGCCGGCACGTTCGGGAGAGAAGGGGCCTTCGCCATTAAGAGCGTTGTTGGCATCAATGGCGCGTCCGTGATTGTGGGCTGCAACGGAGATGCCACCGCCAAGGTGACAGATGATGAGATTGAGGTCTTCATAGCGACGGCCTATCTGCTTGGCATATCGGCGGGCGATGGCGCGCTGGTTGAGGGCATGCCAGACGCAGATGCGCTCCATCAGCGGCGAACCGCTTATGCGGGCATAGTCACACAGCTCATCCACAACTCCCGGATCAGCTACATAGCTCGGTGCTCCAATTGAGTTAGCAATATCAAAAGCAAGAATGCACCCTAAGTCGCAGGCATGCTGATGGCGGCAAGTGCGCATATCCTCACACATCTGCTCATTAATTATATAGACGCCTCCCTCTACAGGCTTGGCCAGTCCGCCGCGGCCAACTACAGCGTCAAACTGCATCGGTTGCCCGGCATCCTTTAGCGTCTGCTCAATAAGTTGGCGACGGAAACTGTATTGGTCGGTGATATCTTCGAAGCGAGCGATCTCTTCGGGGCTATGGTCAATTGATTTGGCAAATAAACGGGTCTCATCCTCGTAGACAGCAATCTTGGTGCTTGTCGAACCTGGGTTGATTGCTAATATCCTCTTCATAATCAAAGGGCTGCGAGAGCCAAACTATAAAGTTTCGACATTATCGTATCGCCTCTCGAGGGGAGCACCACCGGCGCCATCGTGCCTTGAAGCACCGCAGCTGTCGAGGCTCCGCAGAAGAGACCGATAGTCTTATAGAACATGTTGGCCGCCTCAATATCAGGGAAAAGCAATGCGTCGGCTTCACCTTTGATGGGGGAGTCAATGTGCTTCTTGAGCATGCTCTTATAGGAGCAAGCCGTCTTCACGTCAATCGGTCCGTCGACTATGCAGGGGCCGAACTCACCTTCATGGGCGCGATCAATCAGCTCCTTAAATTCGACGGTGAAGGGGAAATGGCGCTCGTCGACTTTCTCCGAGCAGTGCACCAGGGCGATCTTAGGTTCGGCGATACCGAAGGCTCGGGCCACATATGCGAGATATTTAATTTGCGCAGCACGCTGGCTGAGTGTAGGGTATGGTATCACCGCTGAGTCAGAGAAGAAGAGCAGTTTGGGATAAGCCGGTATCTCTGAGGCAGTGATATGGGTCAGCACGTTGCCCTTGGGCAGGATGCCGTACTCCTTATTTAGGATGGCGCGGAGCAGGTTGTCGGTGTTGAGCATACCTTTCATCAGGATGTCGGCTCGCCCCTCGCGTACAGTCTTAACGGCCTTTGCGGCGGCATCGTCGCTATTGTCAGCGTCGATGAAAGTGATGTTGGCACTATGGCGCATCAACACCTTGTTGGACTCGCATTGCGCTTTGCAACCCACCATCATCGCATCGATAAATCCCACCTCAAGTGCGCGGCTAACAGCCATTTGTGTCGCCTGGTCCTCCGGCCATACGACAGCCACACGTTTACGATTGCCCCTCATGCGCAAATGATCAATCAGTTCGTCAAAATTCTTTATAATCTCCATTTTCAGGTGCTATTTCATGGTTATGATTGTTGAACTATAGAAGTTAGATTTCTGTCTTAGGATTGCAAATATACAAGATTTTTTTGTGTAATTTTGTCGCGAATGTCAAAAATTCTTGAGATAAATACCGTAGCCGACCATACCAACGCTGTCGGGCGCTTGATGATGTCGCTCACCGACCATCTGCGCTCACGAGGGCACACCTGCTACGTGGCCACCGGACGCGGCGATTTCAGCAACGTCGACTTCAAGATTGGCAACAAGCTAAATGTATATAGCCATGCTTTTTGGAGCCGTATCACCGACACAGAGGGACTTCACTCCCGGCAGGCAACAAAGCGTCTGGTTGACTACATTCACCGCGTGGAGCCTGATGTGGTGCACCTGCACAACCTCCACGGTCATTATCTCAACATCCGGCTACTCATAGAAGCCTTAGCTCGATGGGGCGGCAGGGTGGTGCTCACCATGCACGACCTATGGTGGCTGACGGGGCACTGCACGCACTTCGCCCACAACGATTGCGCACCATGGCTTGACAACTGCCGCAACTGCAACTGGCATCGCAGGGAGTATCCGACGAGTTGGCTCGACTCAGCCCCATCCAACCTTGAGCGCAAACGCCGCCTGCTGCATCAACTTCCTGACCTCTCCATCGTTGTCCCCTCACACTGGATGCACACCCAGCTACTCAGGGGGCACCTCGCCGATATACGTAGCCAAGTGATAGCCAACGGCATCGACACGCAGACATTTCACCCGGCGGAGGTTGAGTCGCGCCAAGGCATACTCTGCGTAGCTTCACGATGGAGCCGCTCGAAGGTTATCGAATATATAGTCAACCTGTCACATCTCACCGACTTACCTATCACCGTCGTAGGCGATATCATGGGCCAGCATATTGATACCCGGAGGATCCTTGTGATACCACACGCTACACCTTCGGAGCTCGCCTCATTATATCAGCAGAGCGCAGTGGTGGTCAACCCGTCGCAAGTGGAATCATACGGCATGGTGACGGCAGAAGCCCTCAGTTGCGGAACTCCGGTAGTGGTCAACGCACATTGCGGTGCCGCGGTTGAGCTATTAAGCCGCGGCGGTGGCCTGGCCGTCGAGCCAGAGCAATTGCACGAAGGCGTAGCCAGGATAGTCCGAGGCGATTACCCGGCCTTGAAGACCCCCCCCCCCCACCATCAATCAAATGACAGATGCCTACGAGCACATTCTCACCAACCATCAGTAACAGGGGATGGCAAACAATATGCAGAGAGGGCGGAGTCATTGTGACTCCGCCCTCTGCGATGACTTGGGTGGATTGCCCAAGTATAAGTTGAAGAAGCTGAATTACTCAGCGGCTGCCTCGGGAGCTGCTTCGGCTTCAGGAGCCTCGGCTGCCTTGGCGGCTGCTTCGGCCTCAGCTTTTGCTGCTGCGATTTCTGCTTTCTTCTTGGCTACTTCCTCGGCCTTAGCCTTGTTCTTAGCCTGCTCGTCAGCGAGACGCTCCTTTGTGGCGATTTCCTGCTTGGTGGCCATGCCGGCCTTGAGATTGTCGACCGATGCCTGCTTCTTGGCTTTCCAAGCGTCGAAACGCTTCTGAGCCTCAGCTTCGTCAAATGCGCCTTTCTTCACACCGCCCTGGAGATGTTTCATCAGGAGCACGCCCTCGTTAGAGAGGATGTTGCGCACGGTGTCGGTAGGGATTGCGCCGACGTTAACCCAATACAAAGCCCGCTCGAAGTTGAGAGTAATTGTAGCAGGATTAGTGTTCGGATTGTATGAACCTATCCTTTCAATGAATCTACCATCTCGTGGTGCCCTGCTATCGGCGATAACAATCGGGTAGAACGCATAGTTCTTGCGACCATGACGTTGTAATCTGATTTTTGTTGCCATTGTTGATAAGTGTTATGGTTTTGTATTGACGGCGCGAAGTTAACCACAATCCCCCACATGGCCAAATTTTTCACCATAATTATTTTCAAATTTTCAAAAAAGGAAGACTTGTCAGACTTGTCGGACCGGGTCAGACGGATCAGGCTTGTCGGACCGGGTCAGGTGCGACTGGGTCGGGGGAGGTGGCGGAGTAGGGCGAGAAGGGCCTCAGTGGTGGCTCGGTCGATGACCCGGTCACGGGTGCCTGGGAGATGGCGGGTGAAGGCATGCGTGCCCTTGGGTGTGGCGATTGCGAAGCAAACGGTACCTACGGGCTTGTCGGTGGTGCCTCCTCCTGGACCTGCGATGCCGGATGTGGCTACAGCATAGTCGACACCCAGCACTCGGCGTGCTCCCTCTGCCATCTGCGCGGCTACCAGCTCGCTTACGGCCCCTAACTGACGGATTAATTCGGGCTCAACACCAAGCACTCCGCATTTCACGGAGTTGGCGTAGGATACTACACTTCCGTTAAAGTATTCCGAGCTTCCTGCGGTAGCGGTTATGGTGTGTGCGATATTGCCGCCTGTGCAACTCTCGGCAGTACCGATAGTCAATCCTGAGCCCGCGAGGTGTTCGCAGAGTATCTCACCAAGGTCAAAGTCGTGGAGCGACAGCACATGATCGGTTCCCAAGGCGTTGACAATCTCCTCCACACCTTGGGCAAGGAGGCGGTTGAGTCGATTAAAATCTTCGCCAACGGCATCGAGCCGCAGACGGAGTAATCCCGGCTTTGGCAGGTATGCTAAATGCAACTGCGGATCGAGGCGCCGCTCAAAGTCGGCGAGGATTTGTGCCACCTCTGACTCTGTGTACCATGCCACCATGACGCAGCGGTGGAGATAGTGCATGGGGGAAGGGAACCGTTGCAGTAGTTTGGGGAGGACGGCCGACTCAAACATCTGACGTGTCTCAAACGGCACTCCGGGCATTGATACCACAATTTTTCCGTCCCGCTCCCACCACATGATGGGGGCAGTGCCCACACGGTTCTGGATCACTTCGCAATTATCGGGCGCCATGGCTTGAAGGCGAGTCAGATCATTGATTTTCAAGCTGCGGCGATTAAATACATCGAGCACATTTTGATACGTTGCCTCATCGAATATCAGTTTTGCGCCAAAAAATTCAGCGAGAGTATGTTTGGTGATATCGTCGTTGGTGGGACCAAGGCCTCCTGTGGTTATCACTACATCGCTGATATTCAACCCTTGAACAAGTGCGTCAGTAATCGCCTCGGCGTTATCGGGGACGGTGATAACTCTGTTGATGCGCCATCCATGAGGATCGAGCATCCGCGAGAGTGTGCCGGAATTGGTGTCGGTGACTTGCCCCAACAGCACCTCGTCGCCGATGATTATGATAGTAACATCCATCGCTGTTGTTATTTACGTGCTTTATCAACTTGCTTAAGGTAGTCCTTTAGCCCGGCGAGTATCTTTTCGGCTACCTTCTGGCGGAAATCGGGGTCAGCGAGCTTGGCTTCCTCTTCGGGGTTGGACATGAACATGCCTTCGACCAGCACGTTGGGAAATTCGGTAGGTCCGTTAAGCGAGAAGTTGAAGTTGCCGACGAGGCCGAATAGCGGCAGGCCGGTCTGGAGCATACGGTTGAGCACGCTCTCGGCCAGAGGGCGACAGAAGAGGTGTTTATAATATGTAGATGTTCCTTTGGCCGTCTCACTGCCACCTGAGTTGTTGTGAACAGAGATGGCCAAATCGACGTTGGCATCACGCCAAATGCGCTTGCGTTCGCCCATCGACGGGCCGGTGTCGCCCGAGCGGGTAAGAACGACCGTTGCGCCCTCCTTCTCAAGCAACCTCTGGAGGCGCAGGATGATGTCGAGGTTCATGTCCTTCTCAAGCAGACCCATCTTCACTGAGCGTGCTCCGGGATACTCGCCGCCATGGCCGGCATCAAGTCCGATTGTGATATGCTTCAGACTCAGCTTCTTAGGTGTGTGGCGAACGTCGATGGTGAGATTACGGCCGTTATAGCCTACTTTATAGCCCCACTGATACTGATCTTTTAGGCGTATAATCACTTGGTAGACATCGCTCTCCACCTGGTTGAATGTGACATAGTCAATCATGCCGAGCGATGGCGTACGTTGCGATATCCAGTTGCTGTTGTCAGTGGCGCCATAAAGCTCTACGACGATGGTCGATGGCTCAAGCATGGTGTAGGAGCGGTAAGGTAGACGCCGCGGCAAGGATACAGTGATGCGGTCAAGCGAGCCTTGATCAGCAACGCTCCACGGACCGGTGTTGACTGTAACTGTGGTGTCGTTGGTGGCTGTGGCATATTCCTTGGGGAGGTATGCCCATCGGTTTTCAGAAAGTGCCACCTTATATAATTGGTCGTCGCCGTCGATCACCCGCATTGTGATGTCGGGGTCTAAGAATCCAATTTTAGAGCCGCCGAGACGGTCGTCACCGTTGCCATATTGCAAATAGGCACCGTCGAGGGTTTTTACATATTGTGTTTGCGCTCCAGAAAGAAGCATTGTGCCTGAGATGGCTGTGAGGATAAGTAGTCGTTTCATGGCATTAAGGGTTAAACTGTTACACGGGCAAAGGGAGCCTGGTTGTAGTCGCAGAATTGTTGATCGAGGTATTTGAAATAACCGGCGATGGCCACCATGGCGGCATTGTCGGTGGTGAATTTGCGCTTGGGGATGAAGGCCTTCAAGCCGCGACGTTGGCAGTATTGCGCCACAGCGTCGCGCACTCCGGAGTTTGCTGACACACCCCCGCCGATGGCGATGGTGGTGACACCGGTTTGCTTGACAGCCTTGTCGAGTTTGTCCATCAAGATGTCAATAATCGTGGCTTGGAGTGATGCTGCGAGATCGACTTGGTTTTTTTCGATGAATCCAGGGTCGAGCTTGATGGCATCACGCAGGGTGTATAGGAATGAGGTCTTAAGTCCGCTGAAACTATAGTCGAGTCCGGGGATATGAGGTTTGGCAAACTTAAAGCGTTTGGGGTCACCCTCGGCAGCAAGTCGGTCGATATGAGGGCCTCCGGGGTATGGGAGCCCCATCACCTTGGCACATTTGTCGAAGGCCTCACCTGCGGCATCGTCGATGGTCTGGCCCAGCACTTCCATGTCGTTGTAGTTGCGCACCATTATTATCTGTGAGTTGCCTCCGGAGATGAGCAGGCACAGATATGGGAATTGCGGTACCTCGTCGTCAGGTGCTTCGCGCACAAAGTGTGACAGCACATGGCCATGCAGATGGTTGACGTCGATTATCGGTATCCGCAGGCCCAGCGACAGGCCTTTGGCAAATGAAGTGCCTACGAGTAGCGAACCCAACAGTCCGGGGCCGCGGGTGAAGGCGATAGCCGAGATGTCGTGCTTGGAGATGCCCGCTCGACGTATGGCTGTGTCGACCACGGGCACTATGTTCTGCTGATGAGCGCGCGAGGCAAGTTCGGGCACCACGCCCCCATATTCCTCATGCACGCTTTGTGAGGCTATGACGTTGGACAGCAGCAGGCCATCATTGATGATGGCGGCAGATGTGTCATCGCACGATGATTCGATTCCGAGTATTATGGGCATATAATATTATTTCTTGGATGAAATTAAATTGGATATTCTTTGAGTTAGGGGGGTGGGGAGTTTCGCAGTGAGCCACATCATCAGTCGAAAATGAAGTGGGATAGAGCGGGTGGACATAATGCGGCGGTTGACTTCGGGGAAGGTAGATTTCCATAAGGCCACATCTTTGTTTGGCCCACGCAGATATTTCACCTTGGCAATCAGCTTTAGCTGGTTGAGGAAGGGCGTGTACCGGTCATCGGGGAAACGTGTCACAAACCATTGCTCAAGCAGCAGGGCGGCTTTCAGATGTTGGCGGAGCTGGGTATCCCGGTCGCTGCGCGAAACGCTTTTGACCTTAGGATTGATATAGTAATTGTAGACGATGTCATCTATCAACTGCGCGTTTCTGCTCAAGGCGAATGCGCGGGAGGTGACTGTCAAGTCATCCCAACAATCGATTTCGGGAAATACCTCGACGTGGTTCTCGACTAATAGTGATCGTCGGATAATCTTGTTACACATCGAATAATTATCCACAACAAGCCGCATTTGGTTGATGTCGGGGAAGTGGGCATCGATTTTGCCCACCTCGAATTTTGACGGATATATGCGATTGAATCGGCCCATCACTATGTCAGCATCAGTGTCAACTGCTTTAGTCACAAGACACTTTAATGCATCCGTCGGCAAAGTATCGTCGGCATCGACTCGCATAAGATATTCCCCTGAAGCATTTGCAGCTCCTGCACGATGAGCTTTAGCCACACCTTGGCGATAGGTGAAGTAAAGTACATGGGTGTGATCGATACGATTGGGGTGCCGGAGCAGCGCTTCGTTGAGTATGTTGAATGAGTTATCACGGCTGCCGTCGTTGACAAATATCACCTCGAAGTCGTCAAAACTTTGGCTCATCAGCGAATTGACGCAACGAGCTATCGTAGCCTCAGCATTGTAGAAGGGTACGATGATTGAGATCTTGGGGTTCGATGTGGCAACAGTGGTGGCACTCATTGTTTGGGTCGCAGTGTGATGAGTGTGATTTCCGGCGTGGCACCTATACGCATTGGCAATCCTACGGCGCCCAATCCGATGTTGACGTATAGCTGCTGCCCCTGATTGTCGTGGTACAATCCCTCCCAGTAGTCATAGCGTAGGGCGGCGGGGGAGAATGGACCCACCTGCATCTGCATGGCGTGGGTATGTCCCGATAGGGTCAGAGCGATGTTCTGCTTGGGGTTATCGGCTATGTCGGCCTCCCACTGGGCGGGGTTGTGCGACAAAAGTATCTTGGTGTGGTTGTCACCGGTGTCAGGATATGACTTTGCGAGGTCACCATAAACAGTGAATGGGGGGTCGCCTATATTTTCCACTCCGATTAGGGCGATGGAGTCGCTTTGGTATGTAAGCCAACGGTGGTCGTTGAGTATCAGGTCCCAACCCATGTCGTCGAAGCTCTTGAGCAGCTGATGGCGGTCCTGATCCTTATCTAACGGTGAGTCCCAATCGTAGTAATCACCATAGTCATGGTTGCCGAGGATGGCATACACTCCATCCTTGGCTTTTAGTTGCGAGAGTGTGTTGACGAAGGGTAAAACTTCCGGGGCGTGGCGGTTGACGATGTCGCCGGTGAAGAGCACCACGTCGGGATGGAGCGAGTTGATGGCGTCGACCACCTTATGGACGTATGTGGTATCCGTCCCGTAAGTACCCACATGGAAGTCGCTTATTTGTACGATACGGTAGCCGTCAAATCCCTTTGGCAGATTTGGTATCTCGATGGTTACCTCCTCTACATCAATCGAGTTGCGGGTGATGAGCGCTCCATACCACATGGTGAGGAAACCGAAAAGGCCGAGTACGGCTCCGGTGGGGGTTAACCACTTCCATCGAGGATGATGCCAAATCTTGGGGATAAGCGAAATGACTTCACAAATTAGATATAGAAGTTTGCCAAAGTATATAGTCAGGTACGCAAAAAGGCCCCACATCACCAGCAGCAGCTGCGAGTCAGCTCCTGAGCGACGGGGGATGCATACTACTACCACCAACAGCAGATTGATGATTATCGCCGACCAAAGCTGTATCTTACTCCATGGGCGAGTGGGATGGCGCTTGCTGAAAGTCCACCAAATATAATAGTCAATCGACAGATTGACTATTATCATGATTGTGAGCATTAGCAGTGGTAGGCGCATGAGAGAAAGTTTTTTAGTTTATGAGTTAATGAGTTTTTAAGGACGTTAAGGACGTTAAGGACTTTAAGTACTTTAGAAAATTATTCTCCCTCCCTTTTGGTGAGGGATGGGGTGGGGCTTTCAGGGCAACTGGGCGTGGCGTTGCATGCTCTGAGCGCATAGCTTGTTGGTCAGCGGGTTGGCATACATCTGAAGCATCATTGAGCGCATGTATTCATAGTCGTCGGCCGTGAGGTCGGGCTCTTCTACTTTGCTCAACTGGCTGGAGATGTAGTCGTTTACTTTGGTAACATCTTCGTCGCTATAATGTTCGCGGAAGAGGTTGTCGCCCATCAGCTCATCATAGGCGATATAGTTGATCGGGAAGAGCTTGTAGCCACAATGTATCGTGCTGTCGATCAATGAGCAAGTGCGCCGTATCACCTCCGCACGCTCGGCATCGGCTGGCATCATCTCCAACCGGTCGTTGATGCATCGGCCTATAGTGAAGTGGACGCGACCCTTGTAGCCGAGCATGCCGGTCTCCATACTCAGCAAGTCGTCGCGTTGACTCTTCTTATATTCGGGATCGTTGTGGCGCTTGAGAAATTCATATGCCTTCAGGTAGTCATTGGGGTCAAACTCATAAGTGATTGACACAGGCATTAGTCGGCAGTAGAGCAGATTGTCGCGCATCGAGCCGGGGCCGGCGAGAGCGAGCATCTTCACGAGGCTCTCCTGGGTTAGGTCATTGCTATCCTTGGCGCGTCCTTCGCGCTGGGCTATCCACACTGATTTGTGCTTCTCGTTGAGGCAATAGTGGATATATCCCGACAGCTGCTTGGCGGCCTTGAGAGCCTCAATCATGCGGGTGTCGCGCTTTACGATGAAACTTTGATTAAGTTTCACAAGGTGCTCTATCCAGTCGTAAATCAGCAAGTTGTTGCCGATAGCTATCTCTGACGTGGGGAGTGAGTTGTGCATGAAGCACAGGTTGAGGAATGTGGCATCGAGCACGATGTCGCGGTGGTTGGTGATGAAGGTGTAACTCGTGGCCGGGTCGATGTCGGTGATGTTGTCGCACGACACACCGGCTGTGGTACGCTTCTCAAGCATCTCAATGAAGGGAAGCATGATGCCATACTGGAAATCATGGATATTGTCAATGCTCTTGAGTTGCTTGACAAATTCAGGGTAGTCGACACCTGGCATCACATATCTGACGGCGTGCTCCAGCAGAGGATCATCGGCCATCAGAGCCATCTTCTCCTTGAATTCTTGGTTGTTATAAGGCGCTATATCTTGAAATTCTTCAGTATTCATGACAATTGGATGTTATGAGCCTTCAAAGTTACAAAGAAGTTTTTAAAGATTTTAGAGTTGTTAGAGTTTTTAGGGTTTTTAAAGTTTTGAGAGCTATGAGAGTTGTTAAGGACTTTAAGGTCGTTAAGGATGTTAAGAACTTTAGGTAATTGGTCTCCCGCCCTTTTGGGGAGTGATGGGGTAGGGCTTGTGGGACTCCCTTCAGGTGGCGGTGTTGTAGGAGCGCCAACGGTCAATCAGGGCCTGCATGTCGGCGGGGATGGGCGCTGTGAAGAACATCTCCTCGCCGGTCTCGGGATGCACAAATCCGAGTGTGCGGGCGTGCAAGGCTTGACGCGGGCAGAGGGCGAAACAGTTGTCGATGAATTGCTTATACTTGCCTGAAGTGTTGCCCCGTAGCATCTTGTCGCCTCCATAGCGGGCATCGTTAAACAGCGGATGACCGATGTGACTCATGTGCACGCGTATCTGATGGGTGCGCCCGGTCTCGAGCACGCATTTCACTATGGCCACATGCCCTAACGGCTCGACAACAGAATAATGGGTCACGGCATGCTTGCCTACGTCGCCTCCATTGGGGTAGACCTCCATCTTCAGTCGGTCGCGCACCGATCGGCCGATGTTGCTCTCAATAGTGCCTTCTGCAGGGTTGGGCACTCCCCACGTGATGGCCACATACTCACGCTTGGTCGTTTTGTTAAAGAACTGCCGCCCTAAATGTGTCTTTGCGTCGGGTGTTTTGGCCACAACGAGTAGACCCGAAGTATCCTTGTCGATACGGTGCACCAGCCCCAGGCGCGGATCTGAAACATCGTAGTTGGGATTGTCGCGGAAGTGGTAAGCAAGGGCGTTGACGAGCGTCCCGGTATAGTTGCCGTGACCCGGGTGCACTACGAGTCCGGCAGGCTTGTCGACCACAAGCACCGTATCATCCTCATAAACTATATCCAGAGGGATATTCTCGGCTATAATCTCGCACTCATATCGCGGGCGGTCCATCACCACCGAAACCACGTCAAGCGGCTTGACACGATAGTTGGACTTCACCGGTTTGCCATTGACCAAAATGCAACCGGCTTCGGCGGCTTGCTGCACGCGGTTGCGCGACGACTTCTGCAACCTCAGCACCAAGAACTTATCGACCCTGAGCAACTCCTGACCCGGATCGGCCACGAAGCGGAAGTGCTCATACATCTCACCTTCAGGCTCATCGCCGGTGATTACACCCTCAAGCTCCTCGTTGTCAATCATCATGGTCGGGTGTCATGGAGTTGCGCAACGCTTCTGTCAGACGCTGGGCATCAGCGTCGATAGTCTCGTCGTCGAGCGCTGTGGAGTCATTCTCCTCCTCTTCAGGATTATATATAGCCATGGGGCGCTTCATGCCGATGGTGAGGGTGACTCTGGAGTTGACCGGTATCTTGTCGCCGCGGTGCAGCTGATGACCATTGCATGTGGCACCGAGCACCAGTCCCACACGATCTTCGGCCACTACCATCACCGTGTCGAGATTGGTGACACCCATGGCTCGGAGGCGCTCGATGGCCTGCTGACCTGAAGTCTCAAGATTAGGCACCACCACCATCTTGGGGGAGAAAGCCACAATGGTCACATAGACCGAGCGACCATTCTTCACCCTCGCCCCCTCGTGGGGGTTCTGGTCGATGATCGTGCCGGGAGCGGCGGGGTTGTCGAACACCGAGTCAGACACGATGATACCCAGGTCGGTATTCTCGAGGGCTGTGCGCCCCGCATCATAGCTGCGGCCTATCACGTTGGGCACAGTGCGCTCGTCGCCATGACCGGTCCACACATCAAGCAATAGATATGACAGCCAACATAGTATCAGCCCTGTGCACACCATCAACAGCACGTTCCACAATATCACATGCCACTCAAAGAAGCCTTTGGAGTTGTTGGAGTTGTTATAGTTTTGAGAGTTTTGAGAGTCGTTAGAGTTGTTGAGCCACATATCGTTGCGCTTGCGTTTAGGGGTTGCACCGTTGGGAGCTTTAGGCTCCTCGACCGACAGCACCACCAGCTCATCATCGTCGCCCACCGTGGCGGGGTTAACCCCTTTGGGCTTATCATTATCAGGTTTCACAGTAATCTTCAATATTTACAACGCGAATAATTAGTAACGCGAACTTACAACAATTCCATCAAACCGCCAAACCTACCCCAAAAGCACATCGAGCATCATCAGCACTCAAAAAGGCATGGGCTACGCTCCGGCCGAATGCGAACGGGAACGCTATCACTTCACTGCTCCATTCGATATCCTTTCCGGACAGTCGCTCCACATCAGTGATGCTCCAACATGGGCCGATATCCTCCACGCCACCATGATGAGTCTGATTGATGACAACAAACGTGTGGCCGTAATCACCGTCGGAACTCCGGGAGTGCTCGGATTTACCAAAGAGCGCCGCAGAGAGGCAGGCAAGCAGTTTATCGACGTGGGCATCGCTGAGCAAGAGGCTGTTGCGCTTGCCTCAGGCATGGCAATGGAGGGAGCTCGACCTGTGGTTGGCGTAATGAAGTTCGTTTATACAGCGCTCGTACGATCAGTTGGCGCAGGATGTTGCTATCAACAATACACCGGTTGTACTCGCACTCTTCGGCACAGGCATCAATGCACCTAACGACGTGACACACCTCGGATGGTTTGATATAGCCCTGATTAGCAACACACCGGGCTGGGTATACCTCGCTCCCACATGCAAGGAGGAGTATCAGGCCATGCTCCGCTGGGCTGTTAAGCAGACAGAGCATCCTGTAGCCATCCGCCAGCCAGGCTCCCCGGTATGGGTAACAGACCGAAAGTTCCCCGAGGATTACTCCGAGCTTAACAAACCCCGTGTAGTATATCACGGCAAGCAGGTTGCTATCATTGCCGCAGGATCAACTATGCGCCAAGCATCTGAGGCTATCGATGCTCTTAGCGAAAAGGAGATGAAGGTAACGATGATCAATCCCGTTTATCTCAGTGGACTCGACACAGAATTGCTCGAAAGCTTAAAGGGCGACCACAAATATGTGATCACCCTTGAGGATGGTGTGCTCGATGGCGGCTACGGTGAGAAAGTAGCTCTCTACTACGGCGATAGCGACATGAAGGTAATATGCCGAGGCATACCTAAGGAGTTCCTCGATCGCTATGACCAGGCAACGTTAGCCGAGCAGTGCCGTTTGACTAAGGACGTTATCGTAAGCGATGTCGAAAAGCTTATGCGAGGGTGAAGCCGAGGTCTTCGACAACTTCGCGCACCGCTGACTCGTCGGCGTGGCCGTGGATGGTGGTTTGGCCTGTTGTAAGGTCTACCTCCACGGCCTCGACGCCGGGGAGTTTGGCGATGTTTTTCTCTACCATGGCCTTGCAGTGGCCACATGTCATGCCTTTTACTGTGAATGTCTGGCCCATATCGGTATAGTTGTTAGAGTTGTTAGATTTTTTAGAGTTGCTGAAGTAGCGACGGGTGGCGGCGTAGATCAATAGTCCGACGAGCACTATGGAGCTGATGGCCTGCAGGGTGGATATGTGCAGGTGGCAGCAAGACGCACCGGCTGTGGTCGATGGCACAAACCACCGGGTGGGAAGCAGGTAGTCGATACACAATCCGAAGGCGATAGCGCCAACGATGATTGTGGTCAGATAGACTGTGGCGGCTCTACGACCCAATGAGCGGCTGACGATGATCACCGAGGCAAGGTTGGCAGCAGGGCCGGCCATCAGCAGCACGAAGGCGGCTCCGGGTGTGAGACCTTTCAGCATCAGCGACAGGGCGATGGGGATGGAGCCGGTGGAGCATACATACATCGGCACTGCCACTATCACAACGGCTATCATCGCAAGCAGTGGGTATTGTGCGAAGGTGGTAAAGAAGCCGTCGGGCACAAATACGGTAATGGCCGCTGCCACGAGAAGTCCAATCATCAGCCATCGACCGATATTCTGCACCATGTCGACGAAGCCATAGCGCAAGGCGGCAATTGTGCGTTGGCCGAATGTAGTCGCTTCAGGGGCATCGATAGTGTCCACCTCATGCTCATCGTGGTGATGATGGCTCTTGCGGTCCTCAAAGTTGACGGCAACACCCCCAACGATAGCTGTGACCAAAGCTGCCGCTGGGCGGATGATGGCAAATGCAGGGGTGAGCAGCGAATAGGTGGCGGCGATGGAGTCGACTCCGGTCTGTGGTGTGGCTATAAGGAACGATGTGGTAGCGCCTCGCGAGGCTCCGTTTTTGCGCAGGGATACGGCGGTAGGGAGCACGCCACATGAACATAACGGCAGTGGCACGCCTAAGATAGCCGATTTGACAACCGATCCAAGCGACGGACGCGACAGATGGTTGCGGTAAAAGCTTTGTGGTACATAGGCGTAGAGCAATCCGGCCACAAAGAAGCCGAGCAGCAGATAGGGTGCCATCTCGGCCATCATGTTGATCAGTGAGTAGATGAATTCCATGCCGCGAAGTTAGCTGACGGCTGAGGATTATTTGTTACATGTTTCGCACAATGTGTTACAACTCATCGATGCCTCTGCGCTCACCCTGCTGGCGAAATTCGCTAAGGGTCACTCCAACTTCTCGCTTGAATGTAGCCGAGAGGTGAGGCACACTCGAAAAACCTGCAATATCTGCAATCTGGGCAAGCGACAGCCGGTGGTCGTGAAGCAACTCCTTGACATACTCTATGCGCTGCAACATCAGATAGCGCTGTATCGGGCGACCCTCGACAGCGGTAAACAGACGGCTTGCGGTCTTAAAGACCACGCACATATTGTCGGCTATATATGATGACAATTTTAGTTGGCGTGCATCCATGTTGCGCACATAGTTGCGCACAAGCGCCATGATACGCTCCACGGCCACATGGTCGTCTGACTCAAGGGGCTCGAAGCCTATGAGTCGTAATCGCTCGTAGAGCTCCTTACGTGTTTCCGGCACCAACTCGTGATCAAGCGTCATGCGACCCAACGACACCC
Source organism: uncultured Muribaculaceae bacterium (assembly GCA_964628905.1). Classification (GTDB taxonomy): domain Bacteria; phylum Bacteroidota; class Bacteroidia; order Bacteroidales; family Muribaculaceae; genus JAJPXC01. Next base: position 39,186 of record CAZVNS010000004.1, read on the forward strand.
GGGCATCCGCCAGCCCCAGGTCGCGGCATATATCCTCTACCGCCATCACGCAACGGCGGCATACCATGTTCTTTATATGTAAAATTGATTCTGACATTTATCCTTGTTTGGTCATTTAACTAAACATCAAGCCACAGCTTGTTGTTTAATCTATAGAAGCTTAAATGCCTTAAAAACTCTAACAACTCTCACAACTCAACAACTATGATCATCGTTCAACTTCTACTCACAGCCTTGGTAGCATACATTGCAGCTAAGATCACCCCCGGTGTCGAAATCACATCGTATTGGACAGCCATTGTGCTCGCAATAGTTTTAGGACTACTTGACGTTCTGGTAAAGCCATTCCTGGAGTTTATCTCACTTCCTGTGACGGTGCTGACATTAGGATTTTTTATGCTGGTAATTAATGCAGTGATTGTGCTTTTGGCAAGTTGGCTGGTGAGCAGCTTTCAAGTAGCGGGATTTTGGGCGGCAATGCTCTATAGCATAATTTTCTCCGTGGTGAGCTGGGTACTCGGGTTGATTTTCAGCTAATCAGCTCATGCGGGAGCGGTAATCGTCGTAGTCAAATTGCCTCAAGTAGCTCGGCTCACCTTGTGTTGGCACGAACACTATCGAGGGGTGGGGGATGCCGTTGAACATCGTGGTCTTCACCGTGGTGTAGTGGTTCATATCCTCCAAAGTGAGGCGATCGCCTACTTGCAGGGGTCGCTCAAAGTCCCAACCGTCAATGAAGTCGCCACTCAGGCATGAGTTGCCCCCGATACGGTAGTGGTGCTCAGCCCCGTCAGAGCTTTCAGTGATGGCCGGACGATAAGGCATCTCAAGGGTGTCAGGCATGTGACATGCAAACGACACATCGAGAATGGCGGTCTTAATACCATCATTATCAACCACATCCACCACCGACGATATCAAGTCGCCCGTACGCCAGGTGAAGGCACTCCCCGGCTCCAATATCACCTGAAGCCAGGGATAGCGGCTACGAAAGCCGCGGATTATCTCCACAAGTCGGTCGGTATCGTACCCTTCACGGGTCATCAGATGCCCACCTCCCATATTCACCCATCGAACATCCTTGAGCAGATGCCCAAACTGGCGCTCAAAAGCTTCGAGCACCTTGGCCAAGTCCTCAGCCGACGACTCACAAAGCGCATGAAAGTGGAGTCCCTTTACCCCCTTTGGCAACGCAGGCAATGCGTCGGCCGATACCCCAAAACGTGAGCCAGGGAGGGCGGGATTGTAGATATCGGTATCGATCACTGAGCAGTGGGGATTGACACGCAGCCCTATGCTCACATGGCGATCACCGACGGCGTTATACTCCTCAATTTGTGGGAGATATCGTTCAAGTTGCGACAAAGAGTTGAAGGTCAGATGGGTGCTTCCTTCTATAAATTCACGGACATTCTGAGGGGTGTAGGCCGGGGTGTAGCTATGCACTCTGCCTCGAAATTCCTCCAAACCAAGGCGTAGCTCATTGACCGAACTGGCGGTGCACCCACCGACATACTCACGGATGATTGGGAACGTACGCCACAGAGCATTGGCCTTGAAGGCCATGATGATCTCAGCGCCTGAACGACGTGCCACGTCGGCTATTACCTCAAGGTTGTGGCGCAGGCGATCCTCATATACCACATAGAATGGCGTGGGCAATGAGTCTATTCTGTTCATAATATATTGAATTTGGCGAATTTAAGAAGCAATGTTTTAGTTTCTACGTTGTTGAATTTCACCACAATTCGCGGGTCAACTCCGGCTGTATCTATCAACACTATAGTACCCTGGCCAAAGCGGGGATGCTCAATCTCCATACCCACACTCAGCTCGCTCACGCTATGGATGCCGGGCTGATTGGGCGCTGACGTGGCTGGGCGTGTGGCAGTGGGATTAGTGGCGGCTATATATGTTGCGGACGCACCGGGGGTTGTCCCTACTTGCGAGGTGGGGTGCGTAGATACACTGTTGGGGCGTTTGCCAACACTGAACGTTGGGGAGTGGTACGAAGAGCGGTAACGCTCCATGGGGTTGAACGTAGTGGGTGCGATTGTCGTGCCGGTGGTGAGTTGGAGGTACTGCGGGTCGATGTCGCGTATGAAGCGCGAGGGGGATGTGGTGACGGTCTGTCCGTTGCGGTAGCGTGAGGCAGCGTAGCTGATCATGCAGAACTGTTTGGCCCTGGTGATTGCCACATAGAGCAGACGGCGCTCCTCCTCAACCTCCGAGGGGGTAGTGGCCATGCCGGATGGGAAAAGGTCCTCCTCAACACCGACGATAAACACATTAGTAAATTCCAATCCCTTGGCGGCATGGACGGTCATAAGGGTGATCCGCTCCTCGTTGGCGCTATCGTCGGTGTCCTGGTCAGTAGCGAGCGACACCTGGGCAAGGAAGTCGCGCAGTGTCACCTCTTCGGGGCGCCCTTCCTCTATCTGAGTGGCCACAAACTCGCGCACACCGTTAAGCAACTCATTTAGGTTCTCCTGCTTGGATATCGACTCCGGCGTACGGTCACTTATAAGCATTGCAAGCAATCCTGTCTCGCGTATGATGGCCACAGCCACTTCCTCAGCGTTGAGACCATTGGCATTGAGATTGATGAAACCCTCGATAAGAGTGCGGAAAGCATCGAGCTTACGGAGTGTGCCTGAGTTGAGACCGGGATTATAGGTGTCGATATTAGTAATCACGTCCCACATCGACACTCTGTTGTCGATGGCGGCTCGCAGCAGCTTGTTGACGGTGGTCTCACCGATGCCTCGGCCGGGGAAGTTGATGATACGCCTAAGGGCCTCATCGTCCGACGGGTTGACCGAAAGGCGGAAATAGGCTATCGCATCCTTGATCTCCTTACGTTGATAGAACGAGAGTCCTCCATAGATGCGATATGGTATGTTGCGCTTACGTAGCGACTCCTCGAGTATACGCGACTGGGCGTTGGTGCGGTAAAGTATCGCCGTCTCCTCATAGCTCGTATGCGAGCGCATCTTCACCTGTGAGATGCGGTTGGCTACCAGGAATGCCTCCTCGTAGTCGCTATAGCTCTGCACCACCTCGATGCGGTCGCCAACGGCATTGCGCGAGAACACTTGCTTGGGTATCTGCTCCGTATTCTTGGCTATCAGCGTGTTGGCGGCGTTGATGATAGTTTGAGTAGATCGGTAGTTCTGCTCGAGCTTGAAAATCTCTAACGTGGGGTATACATTCTTAAGGTTGAGTATATTACGGATATTCGCCCCGCGGAATGAGTAGATACTTTGTGCATCGTCACCCACCACACACAGATTGCCTGAACCCTCGGTAAGGCGCGACACGATCAGATGCTGGGCGAAGTTGGTGTCCTGATACTCATCGACGAGCACATAGCGGAAATATTCCTGGTAGTGGCGCAGTATCTCGGGATTGTCGCGCAACAGTATGTTGGTATAGTACAGCAAGTCATCAAAATCCATCGCCCCGGCCACGAAGCAGCGGTTGCGATAAGCGAGGTAAATAGCCTGTGTGAAGGGTCGGTGCGAACGGCGATCTTGCTCCATCAAGTCGCGGTCGGCGGCATACGCTTCCGGGAATATCAAGGCATTCTTGGCCGACGAGATGGTATTTAGCACCGTCGATGGCTTGTATATCTTGTCATCGAGATCCATGTCGCGGATTATCGACTTGACCAGCGACTTTGAGTCGTCGGCATCATATATGGTGAAATCGCGCTTATAGCCCAAGCGCTCGGCATGTGTGCGAAGTATGCGAGCGAATATGGAGTGGAATGTGCCCATCCATAGCTTGGAAGCCGTGGATTGACCGACAAGAGCCTCAATACGCTCGCGCATCTCGCGCGCGGCCTTGTTGGTGAAAGTCAACGCCAGTATGCGCCACGGCTCGTAGCCCATGGCAAGGAGATGCACTATCTTATATGTGAGCACGCGCGTCTTGCCAGAGCCCGCTCCCGCTATCACCAGCTGGGGCGTGCCGAGATGCACCACCGCTGCCCGCTGCTGCTCATTCAGCTCGCTGAGATAATCTTCTGTCACCATGTGTGCAGATTATTTAAACTGGTTGGTTGCTGCTACATATTCCACGCCCATCGGTGCCAGGGCGGCTGAGAGTTCAGCAGGGTCAACATTGAGGCTGTCGCACAGCTCGTCGAGCGATGCGTAATTGTCGCGGAGCTTAGTGTTGATATAGCTCAGCAATATGGCGGGATCCTTAGGGAGATTTTCCATCAGTCGAAATTTTTCACAAAGATACAAAAAATCCTGAACCGCTGAGGGCGTTTAGGCGTTGTTAAGGTGTATTAACCCATCCCCGACTCTATGAACGACGTGACTATCCGCTTCGCCACAATTTCCGACATCGCCGAGCTAATCACATGGCGAATGCGGGTGCTGCATGAGGCGTTTGCCGACTCAGCCGACGCCGACTGGCCGACACTTCAATCCGCCAACCGACGCTACTATGTGCACGAGCTGTCGATGGGCACTCTCGAGGCTGTGCTTGCCAAATCAACAACCAACGACACCATCGGATGTGGCGACGTATGCTATCAGCGCGAGCTCCCTTCACCTGACAACCCTTCGGGCATCAACGCCTATCTGATGAACATATACGTCGACCCCAACCATCGCCATCACTCTGTAGGTCAGGCTATAGTTGACTCACTCGTCGACCTGGCACGTCAGCGCAATGCCGGCAAGATTTACCTTGAGACAACCGAAGCCGGTCGACACTCTATCAAGATTGTGGCTTCACCGACCTGTTGGGCATGATGCGGATTGCTGAGTAATGGAATTTTTTCGTAGCTTTGCGGTGAAATATCCGAAAAAATGCCTCTCAATGTGACATATTATACAGCGACAAGGTCGGTTGACGAAATCACCAATCGGCACATGCGTTTTGACGAACTTGCTGAATGTTGCCGCCAATGCCCCCGCTATGGCTCTACATGGAAGTGTCCGCCTTGGGACTACGACCCGCAAGAGCGCCTCAAAAGCTATAAGCAAATCACTTTGCTGATGGCCCGCATAGAAGTGCCGCAGGGAGTCAAAAATGAAACTGCACACGAGTTACTCCGCCCGGTAAGGCAGCACATCCACCAGACTCTGCTTAAAGATGAGGCGAACCGCGACGCAAGCTTCGCTCTGCTCCTTGCCGGCAGTTGTGACCATTGCGACACTCCATGCGCCCGACTTAGCGGCGAGTCATGCCGACACCCGGAGCTTGTAAGGCCCTCACTCGAAGGGTGGGGGATAGATGTCACTTCCATAGCCCGCGAGATATTTAACACTGAAATCGAGTGGGGCACCAATGGATACCTGCCACCTCAACTTATCCTGATGGCAGCCCTCTTGCATAAGAGCGCCAGCCCGCAAATCGTGTGAGAGCGCCAGCTCGAAATAGTCAAAAATAAACCAAATAAATACCCACCATGCCCTACCGCCGTACAATCCGCAAATATTCCGACCGATCCATATCCGACCAGCTGCTCAACGAAATGCTCCTTGAAGCATCTCACGCCCCCTCAATGGGCAATATGCAACTTTACAGCGTGATCATCGCACGCGACGAGTCGCAACGCAAAGCCCTCGCCCCGGCCCACTTCAACCAGCCCGCAGCGACCGGAGCTCCCGTGTTGCTGACATTCTGCGCCGACTTCAACCGCTTCATCCGCTGGTGTGAGCAGCGTGACGCGAAACCAGGTTATGGCAATTTCCAGATGTGGATGTGCGCCGTACTCGATACCGCCTTCGTGGCCCAGCAGTTCTGCACGATAGCTGAGGCACATGGCTTGGGTACATGCTACTTAGGCACCACCACCTTCAATGCCCCCATGATTGCCGAGGTACTCGACCTACCCACGAGAGTAATTCCCGTGACCACAGTGTCCCTGGGATATCCGGCAGAAGATGGTGAGGATGTCGGGCGCCTGCCGCTCGAAGCTTGGACCCACTCGGAAAGATACACTGACTACACCCCTGAGATGATTGACAAAATCTATGCCGAGAAGGAAGCACGCGATGACTCACGACAGTTTGTTGCAGAAAATGGCAAGCAAAACCTTGCTCAAGTGTTCACCGACGTGCGCTACCGCAAGGCCGACAATGAGCACTTCTCGCGAGTGTACCTTGACTACATACGCTCACACGGATTCCCTCTTCCCGACGATAACTAAATTTTCAGAAAGCGAACTTACCCTCGACTACAAGCAGCAGTCCCACGACCACACATGCGGTGGCCACCATAGCTCCCCTTCGCCGATAGCGCTTGCATATTGTCTCCCACACACCGGTATTCCAGTGATAGTAGGGTTGTGCTCGTCGCAACCCTATAAATCTGATAGTCAATCGTGCCAACAGTCCGGCAACGATTATCAAAACCCCTAACGTTACCATAGGCTTAAGTTTTTAAGTTTTTTAAGTTATGAGAGCTTTTTAAGTTTTTAGGGTCATTAACGACTTTAAGGTCTTTAAGGTCTTTAATGTACTCTCGCAGCTTATATCTTGATAACGCAGTGCGGGCTGCAAAGGTTCAGCACCTTGCAGCCCGCAAATGATATGTGGTTTAGGATTTTATTCCTCTGTCTGTGAGGCTTCGTATTCCTTAAGCAGCTTTTCCTGGACGTCACCGGGGACGAGCTCGTAAGAAGCGAACTTCATGGTGAACGATGAGCGGCCACCGGTGATTGAGCTAAGAGCTGTGGAGTAGCTCGACATCTCTTTGAGAGGCACTTTGGCAGAAATCTTCTCAAATCCGTTTTCGCTCGACATTCCCATGATGATGGCGCGGCGACCCTGGAGATCACTCATCACATCACCCATCACGTCGCCGGGCACCATTACCTCAACGTCGTATACTGGCTCGAGGATCTTAGGATTGGCGTTACGGAAGGCCTCAGAGAAGGCGTTACGTCCGGCCAAACGGAATGAGATTTCATTTGAGTCAACCGGGTGCATCTTACCATCGTAGATGCATACGCGAACGTCGCGGGCGTAAGAGCCGGTCAGCGGGCCTTGCTCCATGCGGTCCATCAGTCCCTTGACGATTGCGGGGATGAAGCGAGCGTCGATGGCGCCACCTACGATACAGTTGTTGACCACGAGTTTGCCACCCCATTCGAGAGGTATCTCCTGGGTGTCGCGGACGTTCATCTTGAACTCTTGGTTGCCGAACTTATATGTATCGGGAGCAGGCATTCCTTCGTAGTAAGGCTCGATAATCAAGTGAACCTCACCAAACTGGCCTGAACCACCTGACTGCTTCTTATGGCGATAGTCGGCGCGGGCTGCCTTGGTGATGGTCTCACGGTAAGGAATCTTGGGTTCGTCGAAGACGATGGGGAGTTTGTCGTTGTTCTCCACGCGCCATTTGAGTGTGCGCAGGTGGAATTCGCCTTGACCCTTGAGGATGGTCTGCTTCAATTCTTTAGACTGCTCAACAATCCATGTGGGATCCTCCTCGTGCATGCGTGTGAGGATGGCTGAAAGCTTCTCGGCATCGCTCTCGGTGACGGGACGGATGGCGCGCTGATACTTGGGAGCGGGATATTTGATGAAGTCGAACTGGATGTCGCAACCCTTCTGATTGAGGGTGTTACCGGTTCGTGCGTCCTTGAGCTTAACGGCTGCGCCGATATCGCCGGCATGGAGCTCGTCGATGGGAGTCTTAATCTGTCCGCATACGCAGTAGATCTGTGCCAAGCGCTCTTTACCACCGCGGGTCACATTGTCGAGGTCGTCGCCGGCGTGCAACGTGCCTGACATCACCTTGAAGTAGCTTACCTCGCCGATGTGTGGCTCAACTGTGGTCTTGAACATGAAGATGCTCAACGGGCCATTAGAGTCGGGCTTAACCTCATCGCCTGCGGTATCTACGGGCGCGGGCATCTCCTCAACGAAGGGCACCACGTTGCCCAAGAATTCCATCATGCGGCGAACACCCATATCCTTGGCTGCGCTTACGCAGAACACGGGATATATTGAGCGGTCAACGAGACCCTTGCGGATACCTTCGCGCATCTCATCCTCGCTCAGGTGACCCTGGTCGAAGAATTTCTCCATCAGTGTCTCGTCATTTTCGGCGGCAGCCTCTACGAGTGCCTGATGCAACTCCTGGGCTTTTTCCATCTCCTCAGCAGGGATTTCTTCGATTGTGGGAACGCCACCGTCGGGACCCCATGAGTATTTCTTCATCAGCAGCACGTCAATCATGGCGTTGAAGCCGTGACCTGCGTTCAGGGGGTATTGGATAGCCACCACCTTGGGGCCGAAGATCTCGCGCATCTGCTCGAGCACGTTGTCGTAGTCGGCCTTCTCACCGTCGAGCTGGTTGAGAGCGAAGATTACGGGCTTGTTGATCGATGTAGTGGTGCGGAAAATATTTTGAGTACCTACCTCTACGCCATACTGGGCGTTGATAAGGATCACACCGGTATCGGTGATGTTGAGCGCAGTGACGGCATTGCCAACGAAGTCGTCGGCTCCGGGACAGTCAATGACATTGAGCTTCTTGCCAAGGAATTCAGCATAGAAAACGGTTGAAAATACAGAATATCCATATTCTTTTTCAACCGGGAAGTAGTCGCTGACGGTATTTTTAGCCTCGATGGTACCGCGACGTTTTATAACTCCACACTCGTAAAGCATCGCTTCGGCGAGTGTGGTTTTACCCGAGCCTTTGCTACCAAGCAAGGCTATGTTTTTGATTTCGTTGGTTTTGTAAACGTTCATGTTATCAGAGTTTAAAATAAGTTGTATTAGTTATAAGGGTCGATTAAGTGTTGTTAACTTAAATCGCTCGCAAGTTAACCTATAAAGTTGACAAAACAAAAAATCAAAACATGTTATACAACACATCTGAAATATTGACGCAGCACCTGAGCGCTCAGCGAACCGTCAGTGTAAACCGCTAGAAGGGCGGGACGGTCGTCGACGGCGGCAAATCGCCTGAAGGAAGCCTCCAGCTCATGTATGTTGCCGGCCTGGTGGTAGCTGATGCCAAATCCCTCACACAGTTGTGGCAGCGGGAGATTGACCGAGGGTGATATGTAGCCAGGTGTTTCGGGAAGATTGCGCGTGGCATCAATGAAATGGAAAATAGCTCCTCCGCCGTTGCACATCACAATCATCTTCATCTTTGGTGACATTTGCTGGAGCGCCAACGCCCCCAGGTCGTATTGGAAGCTGGTATCGCCCGAGATGAGCAAAGTAGTGTCGAGGCGTACTGTCGATGCTCCTACGGCGGTACTTGTGCATCCGTCGATGCCACTCACGCCGCGGTTGCAGTAGATGGTGCGATGAGGCACCGAGCGGGCCATCAGCTGGGCATAGCGTATGGGGGTGCCGTTGGATAGTTGCAATTGCCAATGGCGGGGTATCATAGCGAAGATCTTCGACATGGCTGTAAGGTCGCACCAGCATTGCTCGGCTATGAATCGTTGATGGACTTGAGTTGCGCGTTCATATATTATAGACCAACGCTGAGCATAGTCCGACAGACCTTTGCCGCGAGTCATCACCGTAGCGAGTTGGCTGAGGAATTCGTCCGGGTCAACGGCAATACGGCGTGTGAGGTGCATAAAGCAGTCTACAGTGATGTCCTTGACCCCCACCTGCCAATGCTCCATGGCTGATGGCGCACGGCGCAGATACTCCTTGACCATCCTCGACACCAGTGCTCCTCCAAATGTGATAACTACATCAGGAGTCAAAACATCCCTCTCCTGTAAACTCATGGCCGACAGGGTGGAGTCGATGCGCTCTATCACTCCCTGCGCATGGATATTTGCGATACTTTCTGTAAGAACCACAACGTTGGAGCATCGGGCCAGGCGAGTAAGTGCGGAGTCAATCTTATGATTAGGCTGACCAAATCCGGCGATAATCATCACTCGCCTGGGAGCGGTGAGGTCAACTGCGAGCCATCGCGCCTCGCTGGGTGTGAGCGCAGGGCGAGGGGAGATGCATTGGATATGTCGATGGCGTTCCGCAGGGTCAACCTCGTCGATAGCGCCTATCGGGGTGTCGATAGCCATATTGATGTGCACCGGGCCGAGGGGAGCGGTGTATGCAGTTGTCATGGCATCATTGATCTCGCGGTTGATCCACCACCTCTGGGTGTCATCGTGAGGATCGGAAATGAGGTTGTAGCTACGCTTGGTGATGTTGGCCAACGCTCCGAACTGCCGCAGAGTCTGACTGTCGTCCTGATCAATCCATTCTGCAGGTCGGTCGGCCGACACGACGATGAGCGGCAACTGCTGATAGTAAGCTTCAGCTACTGCGGGAGCGAAGTTGAGCAATGCCGTGCCTGAGGTGCATATCAACGCCACAGCCCTGCGTGAGGCCTGGGCAATGCCAAGGGCCACGAAAGCCGCTGCGCGCTCATCGATGACCACATTGACCCGCATTTGCGACTGCCGGGCAGCAGCCACTATCAGCGGTGCGTTGCGCGAACCTGGGCATAACACGCAATCTCTCACTCCGTGCTGCACCAGGAGCGACACCAACGCACGACATCCTTCCTTGGCCGTATTGGTCATAGGTTGTAGAATTGTGTGAATGCCTGGATGATGTAGCCATGGTCACGCACCGAGGCCGTCTCACGGCATGAGTGCATGGCCCACATAGCGGCTCCCATATCCACACCCTTGAGATCAATCTGCGAGGTGAGTATGTTGCCCAACGTCAAACCGCCCGCACTGTCGCTATGGTTTACGAATGTCTGGCATGGTACTCCGGCTTGTTCGCAAATAGTGCGGAACACTGCGGCACTCTGTGCGTCGGTCATGTATTTACAGTTGGCGTTGATCTTGATCACGGGGCCACCTCCGAGCACAGGATGGTTTGTGGGATCATGCTTTTCGGGGTAATTGGGATGTAGGGCGTGTGCATTGTCGGCCGACACCATAAACGATGCATCGATAGAGCGCAAGTAGCTCTCTTCATCGCCACCAATGGCCATGTTGATACGTTTAAGCAGATTGATAAGCACGGGTGAGGCGGCACCCTGCTTGGTGCCGCTGCCGGTCTCCTCGTTGTCGAACACGGCCATCACCCTGGTCATCTCCCCCTGCTGGCTTTCGAGCAAGGCCGACATAGACGCATGAGCCATCGACAGGTCGTCGAGGCGTCCAGAAGTTATCATCTCGGAGTCGACCCCCACGAGCTGTGCGGGGGTGGTATCATAGAGTGTGAGGTCGTAGTCGAGGATATCCTCCGGGGCTACGTTAAGCTCGGTGGCTATCAGGTCGGCAATCAAGTAGCGCGATTCGCTCGGCTCGGTCTGGAGGGCTATGACGGGGAGCATATCTCGCTGCTTCGACAGAGGGTTGCCGTCGTTGACCTGGCGATTGAAGTGTATGGCTAAGTGGGGTATAGTGAGCAGTGGTTGGTCAAATTTCACTATTTTTGCCACCGGATGCAGGGCGTCCTCACCACGAAGCATCACGCGCCCGGCAAGCGATAATGGCCGGTCAAACCATGTGTAGAGTATCGGGCCTCCGTACACCTCGGTGTTGAGGCGCACCACGCCACCTTCGCTGATCATCTCGGCGTTGGGTTTCACGCGAAAACCGGGGGAATCGGAGTGGCTGCTTATTATCTTCACGCCTGTTGAGGGGTCGCCATCACCTACGATCCATGCAAAGATAGCTGAGTCATTTTTGGTGATGAAATACCCTTGGCCACGCTCAAGTGTCCAGTGGTCAATGGGGTCAAGCATGGTAAATCCGGCATCGAGCAGGCGACGCTTGATAGTGTCAACTGCAAGAAAGTTGCATACAGCCGAGTCCATGAATTGCATCAGGTCGACTATTTCGGGCGATGGGCGTGACATAGGGGAGTTTCTTTAGTTTATGATTTTTATTTTTTCGAGCTGGCGCTCTCACACAAGGCTTAGCGAGAAGCCCTCACACAAGGTCTGGCCTTTATTTTTTATTGGGGGTGATGTTGGAGCGGCGAAGGGTGGGGTCTGGCTCGTCCATCAGTTCAGTCATGGCTTCTGGGTAGTTGAATACATCCATGGGGGATGTTGGTCTCAAGGCATCCCACCATTTGAAGCGCGGGAGGAAGAGGAGTGATTTCTTAGCGAGGTAGAGTGGGGTGGTGGTTCCGCTTGTTTCGGGCCACATCTTGATGCGTTGCACCTGGCGGTCAAGGAAGTCGGCTGCGAGGAAGCTGCTCTCCACATTGACAATCTTATTGTATGTGGAGTCATTTTCCTGTGGGAGGAATATAGCTTGGACGTTGCCGCTGACGTCGAGATGCCTGATGTCGCCATCAACAAACCGGGCAAACATCTCCTTGCCGCTGAGTTGGTTGTAGTATGGATCCTCGATCAGCTCTATGGCAAAACCGGTGTCGGGGAGCTTGGCCCATTCGGCGGTGGAGTCGTTGAAGTGCACCTGGATGCTACCACCGGTGATTTGTCGGTCGCCGCTCCACACCACTGGTTTGATGTTCATATACATCATAGTGTCACGTCTCACCAAGGTAAGGGAGTCGCAAAGACCCTGCATGTCGCTGCGATAGAAGCGCACACGGGTGTTGGCCACGAGATGGTTGGTGGTATCGGAAGTCACGGAGTCGGTTGTGATGACGCGGAAGGTGCGTATCACATCGCCGTGCAGGTAGAGCGTGTCGCCCTTAGAATACTCCATAGCCAATGCTCGTCCGGTCACGTAGGCACTGTCAGTCAACTCATTGTAAAATCCATAATCTCCCTTAAGGGTTGATTGGCGAGCAGAGTCGACAAGCTCCATATCGCCGTGCGCCTCACCCCATCCCGCCTGACGGTCGTAGATGAGGGTGTCGCCGGTAAGGGTGCGCCCGGTGCGTGTCACCACCATCGAGCGGTCGTATAGATCGGCCAGCCCGAGGTCTGTGTTGTACGTGCCGTTGGTGGTATAGATTGTGCCGTCGCGGTTGACGATGGTCGACAATGTAACAAGGTCGGCCAAATGAGTCGCGGTGTTATAGGCCAGTGTATCGGTGAAGATTTTGAGTGTATCTCCTTTGGAGATGGATGTGAGCCTGACGTCCTGGTAGAAGTTGGCGTCCTTGGTCGAGGGGGAGTACTCGCCTACCCACGATTTAAGTCGGTTGGTGGCATCAGTGAGCACGCCACCATATTCGTAATATCCGAGGCTGATGCCGAGATCGTAGTTGAACACATCGGTCTCAAGCTTCACATCCTTGTTGATCAGCCGCACAGGGTTGCCATTGTGGCCATATAGCACGGCCAGCTGCTCGGGTCCGGAGTAGTTTAGCTCGTCGGCGTAGACAAAGAGCGTGTCGCCTTGCTCCATCCTCACATTGCCAAAGGCATCGAGCGAGCTTGTCTGGTCGTAGAAGTGGGCCGAGTCGCAGTACATGTACATATCGCCACGGCGGAACTGCACGTTACCTACGAGCAGCTGGTAATCCTTGCCGTTTTCGAGCTTCAGCTCACTGGCGTGCTCAAGGAACACCTTCCCTTGCTGATAGCGGTTGGCCGTGGGGATAGTCGGAGCGATAGGGGTGTTATCGTCCTGGCGTTTGGGGCTGCCAAAGGCAATCGCCGACATGGCCAAAGCCCCCACAAGAGTGGTAACAGTTACTTTTTGAGCCATCCCTTATGCTCGAATTCGCAATCGCGCCATCCGTCCTCGATACGTACGTATGTGTTGCGTATCTTACGCTCAATCCACTTGTCGATCACTTGCTGCTTCTGAGCCATCTCATACATACCTTTGATCAGCTGGAAGTCCTCGGCGAGGTTGGCCTTGTGAGGCTCAATGCGGTCGGTGAGCTTGACGATGGCTACGATTTCGCGCGAACTTTTGGGATCGATCATGATGAAGGGCTTTGATATCGATCCGATGGCCATTGTGTCGACCACTCGGCCTACCTCCTGGGGCAGTTGCGACATCTCAAAGCGCGAGGTACCGTTGGTCTCGTTGACCATCACTCCGCGGTTGTTGCGAGTGTCCTTATCCTGCGATACGTAGGGGGCGGCTTCTTCGAAGGTGAATTTTTTGCCTTCGACTATGTCGGTTCGCAGCGAGTCGAGACGATTGATGGCATTGGTGAGCTCGTCGTCGCTCACTTTGGGCTTGAGCAGGATGTGGCGTACGTTGACTCGCTCTCCACGCTTCTCAATGAGTTGGATTATATGGTATCCATATTGGGTCTCCACGATTTTCGACACCTTGTTGGGGTCGCTAAGATTGAAGGCCACAGCTGCGAATTCAGGCACCAGCTGGGCTTTGCTCATGAAACCAAGCTCGCCGCCGCGAGAGGCGCTGGCCCGATCCTCAGAGTAGAAGATCGCGAGTGTGGAGAAGCTGCTCTCGCCTGAATTGACGCGCTCTGTGTAGTCGCGAAGTCGGGCCTTGACATCCTCAATCTCCTGCACGGGTATCACGGGGTTGATGGTGATAATCTGTGTCTCCACCTGCATGGGCACAAATGGCACTGAGTCCTCGGGCAGGGCGTCGAAGTAGCGGCGCACATCTGATGGAGTAGACTTCAGGTTCTTGGTAAGCGAGCGTTGCACCTCCTGTATCTTGTAGTTGTTGCGGCGCATCTCTATCATCTGCTCGCGTATTTCGGGGAATGATTTGTGGAAGTAGCTCTCCACCTTCTCCTTCGAACCGAGGTTGTTGACCAGATAGTTGAGCCTTGACTCCACCTCGTTCATCACCATGGCGTCGGCCACCTCAACGGTGTCGAGCTCGGCTTGGTGAAGGAAGAGCTTTTCGATGGCCATCTGCTCGGGGATGAAGCAGTAGGGGTCGCCCTTGATTTGAGCACGCTCATACTGCATCTGCTGATATGTCTCCTCGATGTCAGACTTGTAGATAGGCTGGTCGCCCACCACCCATGCCACCTCTTCGGCTATATTGTTTTGACCGTAGGCCCATGCTGCCATCACGGCTCCGGCAGCGGCTATTATGGATAAAATCTTCTTCATTGCATACTATTGGTTGTGATGAGCCACAAAGATAGCAATTCTTATCCAATCCGCGGCACTGGGTATCGAAATATTTTGTAATTTTGTGGCCAAAACCCCATCTCATATAAAATTTTTATGGCATAGGGGTCGCAGCCTTGGAGATATTTTTGCCCTTCAGGCTCAGGAGCATAGCGAGCTATGTGACTGGGGCAGAAGGGCAAAAATAGCCCAGGGATGCGAGACAGAAGGTAACTTTTTATCCGTTATAGAGTTATCGGAGTATTGAAATAGCATAATAACAATTAATATAAACCACTTCATTTCGTAAAAATATGTTTTAAAGTTAGTTTAAGATCGGTTTTGGACGGCAATTTTCGCAAGTCTCATCGGTCACTTAGCTCGCTAAACTCCCTCTTCGACTTGCGAAAATCCCTCGACCAAACCGCCCCTAAGCCTTAAAAATTTTATGAGATGGGGTCTAACGCGTAAACGAAATATGGGACTGTTCAGCTTCTTTTCTAAAGAGAAAAAAAAGGAGACCCTTGACCGGGGGCTCGAACGCACCAAGCAAGGTGTGTTTTCCAAGATAACCCGAGCCATAGCCGGCAAGTCGGAAGTTGACGATGATGTGCTCGACGAGCTTGAAGAAGTGTTTGTGACCTCCGACGTAGGTGTCGACACCACCCTCAAGATCATTGAGCGCCTTCAGGAGCGTGTGGCCCGCGACAAATATGTGAGCACCTCTGAACTCAATCGCCTGCTTGTGGAGGAGATTAGCGACATGCTCGTGGAAAGCGGCGAGGACTCGTCAGGCGAGGACTTCACCGTGCCTGAGGGACATAAGCCTCATGTAATAATGGTGGTGGGCGTCAACGGTGTAGGCAAAACCACTACTATCGGAAAGATGGCGGCGCAATTTAAGCGTGCGGGCAACAAGGTGATGCTCGGAGCCGCCGACACATTCCGCGCAGCGGCAATAGAGCAGCTCGACGAGTGGGGACGGCGTGCTGATGTGCCCGTGATAAAGCAGAAACTCGGTGCTGACCCCGCGGCCGTGGCTTACGACACCCTCTCTTCGGCCGTGGCCAACGATGTCGATGTGGTAATCATCGACACCGCCGGTCGTCTTCACAACAAGAAGGGCCTAATGGATGAGCTGACCAAGATACGCAACGTGATGGAGCGCATCGTGCCCGGAGCGCCCCATGAGGTGCTGTTGGTACTCGACGGCTCCACGGGCCAAAATGCCTTTGAGCAGGCTCGACAGTTTGTGGCCGCAACTCAAGTCAATGAGCTGGCTATCACCAAGCTCGATGGCACAGCCAAGGGCGGAGTGGTGATCGGCATCAGCGACCAGTTTAAGATACCGGTGAAGTACATCGGACTGGGCGAGGGTATCGACGACCTGCAAGTGTTCGATAAGCGCGAATTCGTGCAGTCGCTATTTGGCAACGATAGCAAAGAGTGACCCACGGCCCTTAAAGTCCTTAAAAACATAAATAATCTATAACTACCTCGTGGCAAGAACAAGAGTCAAAGTGATATCTCTTGGATGTTCCAAAAACCTTGTGGACTCCGAACGGCTGATGCACATGATTGAGGAGGCGGGTCTGCGACTCGTCACCGACGACGCCCCTGCCGATGTGGCTGTGGTAAACACATGCGGCTTCATTGGCGACGCTAAGGAGGAGTCAATCGACACCATACTCTCCCTTGCCCAACAGAAGGAGCAGGGGTCGCTTAAGCAGATATATGTGATGGGCTGCCTGTCGGAGCGCTACCGCAAGGAGCTGCCCGGCGAGCTCCCCGAAGTCGATGGCTGGTATGGCAAATTTGACTGGCCTGCCGTTGTGGGTCAAATTTCGGCTACAAGCGAGTCAGTGCCCACCTATGAGCGGCATCTGACCACCGGACCCCACCACGCATATCTTAAGATAGCCGAGGGGTGCAACCGCTTCTGCGCCTTCTGCGCCATACCACTGATCACCGGGCGATACCATTCGCGGACTATCGATGATATCGCTGCCGAGGTGGAGCAGCTTGTGGCCAAGGGGGTACATGAGTTTAACGTCATAGCCCAGGATCTGTCGGCCTACGGCAGCGACATCTACGGACATCAAGCCATCGGCGAACTTATCGACCGCATAGCCGCTATCGACGGTGTGAAATGGATAAGACTTCATTACGCCTACCCTGCCCAGTTCCCCATGGAGCTACTCGACGCCATGGAGCGCAATTCTAACGTGTGCCGATACCTCGACATAGCTCTCCAACACATAGCTGACCCTGTGCTCACCAACATGCGCCGCCATATCACCGCCGATGAGACACGACAGTTGCTCGCCGAGATACGGCGCCGCGTGCCCGGCATACATATCCGCACCACATTGATGGTGGGATTTCCCGGTGAAGGGGAGCAGGAATTTGAGGAGCTGATGGAATTTGCCAAAGAGCAACGATTTGAACGGATGGGCGCGTTTGCCTACTGCGAGGAGGATGACACTTACGCAGCCCGCACCTTCAACGATGACATACCGCAAGAGGTTAAGAACGACCGTCTGGCTCGACTGATGGGCCTGCAGGAGAGTATCGCATTAGAACTAAACCAAGCCAAAGTCGGACAAACCATCGAGGTGGTGGTTGACTCTGAGGAAGATGACTATTATGTGGGGCGTTCGCAGTACGACTCTCCGGAGGTAGACCCCGAGGTGCTGATCAAGAAGACACGCCCGTTGAATATCGGCCAGTGGCTCAACGTCACCATCACCGACGCACTCCCATTCGAACTAATCGCTACCCCTGCCGAAGCATGAGGGATATAGCCGCCTTACTTGAAGATGGCACCCCTTTCGCCCTCTACCGTGAGCCTGAGGGGGAGCCACGGATCGTCACCGACAATTTCGCCATACACCCCTGGCTTTCAAACGCAGGGCTAACACTCGACGCCACTCCCGCGCCAATCGCACCTCTGCGACCGGCCCCCGAACTCACCCGCGAACAATATATCCAAAGGGTAGGGGAAATCATACATAAATTTGGAGCCGGGGCTTCCGAGATGCATAAGACGGTGTACTCCCGCATAATCAATGGCCATGGTGCGCTCACTGCCGCCGATATCGCCCAACGGTTGATGTCGCTCGAGCAGCCGACGCTCCGAGCTATGTGGTATCATCCTCAATGCGGACTTTGGGTTGCGTCAACTCCCGAGGTGCTTCTCGACGTGGAATTGCGCACGGGGCGCTTCCGCACCATGGCCTTGGCCGGAACACGACCCACCGGCACCGCCGAGCCGTGGGATGCCAAAAACATCGCTGAACAACAGATCGTGGCCGAAACCATCGCCGCCGACCTGCGTGGCCTTGGACTTTCGCCTGAAATCGGCACTACGCACACACTGCGCAGCGGAGGTGTAGAGCACCGCTGCACAATCATCGAAGGTGACACACAGGGCTTGCACCCCGGACTAATCGCTAATGCTCTGAGCCCAACTCCCGCCTTGGGAGGTTATCCGCGCACTGAGGCATTGGCCGACATCGAGCGCCTGGAGATAGCGCCTCGCGAATGCTATGGAGGGTATGTTGCCATCATTGACGCCAATCGTTGGAGGGCCTACGTGGTGATACGTTGCGCCCGCATTGACCTCGATGGCAATTACCGCATCTACGCCGGCGGGGGCATAACAGCAGACTCTGACCCACAAAAAGAATGGTGCGAGACTGTAGCCAAGTCATGCACCATAGCTGATATCTTGGGAGTCGGAAAGCAACTTTAGAAATCCACCGAAAGTCGTACGTTGATCTGTCGTCGGGTCAGATAGTTGGGCACGGCATACTGTATGTTGTTGACATCGGTTACCCAGTAGTATGAGCTGATGTTGGCGATGTCGAGCAGATTGAACACATCCACTCCAAGCCACGCGCTTTTGATGTGGCGCAACACTCCGCTGCGTGTCTCACCCTCCTTCAACGGCGAAACCAAAGCATAGCTCAATCCCACATCCACGCGCTTATATGCAGGGGTGCGGAAGTAACCCTTGTCGCGCGATGAGCGGGGGGCTGTGGTAGGTAAGCCGTCGGAGAAGATGCCGCGCAGCGAGAATTTCAGCTTGGGGAACTTGGGGAAATAGTCAGTGAAATAGAGAGCGAACGAATAGCGCTGGTCAGTTGGGCGGGGCACCTTCACTCCATTCAAGTCCTCCTGGGTCTTCATCAGAGAGAAACTGATCCATGAGTCGGTGCCCGGTACGAACTGGCCGAACAGCTTCATGTCTAATCCTGCAGTGTAGCCCTTCGATCCGTTGACACCGGTGTAGGTGATCTTCAAATTGTCAATCTCGTAGGGGATAAGGTCGTCGAGCTTCTTATAGTAAGCCTCAGCTGAGAACTTAAAGGGACGGTCCATCGCACGGAACGTATAGTCAGAGCCGAGTATGAACTGCAACGAGCGTTGCGACTTTATGCCCTCGTTAAGCACTATCGTGGTATTGCCGTCGGCATCGGTCACCGGACGGCGGAATTCTTTGTAGAATGGTGACTGGTAGTAGAGGCCTGTGGCGAAGCGGAATGCCCAGTTGCTGTTGCGGTCGGGCACGAAGGCCGCGCCTAAGCGGGGTGAAAAGAGCGTTTCCTTGTTGAAGCTCCAATGGCTCAGGCGGATGCCGCCGTTGAAGGAGAAGTAGCCCACGTTGGTGTTGAGCTTGTAGCTGTCTTGGAGGAACACGGCGAAACGGCTCGTGGTCAAGTCCTGATGTGATGTGAGGTTGTAGATCACCTTCACTGCATCGGGAACATTGGGGAGTGAGTAGCCCGAGGAGTCGCGCTGCTCCCACTCGCGGGTGCGGTCCATGAACTTCTCAGAGTTGAAGCTCACGCCATAGGTCAGGGTATGGCGGTTGATGCCGGTGTTGCCCTTCAGGGCGAGGTTGAACACCGATGCCTTCAAGCGGTTGCGGGCATGCTCCATGTAGCGTCCTACACCAAGTTCGCCCCCGATGCTGCCCGAACCGGAGGCGTCGCCGGTGGTGCCGGCCTGGTCGAGCCAGTATTCACCCGAGATATCGTAGGCCACAAGCTCATTAGTGAGATAGACCGCACTGAGCAGGGTGAAGTTGGTCTTCTTCGAAGGCTCAAAGATGAGCGACAGGGCGCCGAAGTAGGTCTCAAATCGGTCCTTCTCATGGCCGTCGAAGTAAACCTTAAACTGCTTGGCGTCGTCCGAAGTGCCGAAGTTGGTGGTGCGGTCAGTGGGGGTGAACTTATAATTGTTGATCGCAATGTTGCCTAAGAAATTCACTTTCCACTTCTGCGCTGGACGGAAGTTCATGTTGGTCTGATAATCGAAGAAGTTAGGGTCGTACTCACCCTTGGTGTCCATCGAGCTCAGCAGTGATGAGTTGCGTTTGTAGCGGATGCCGTGGAGCTGAGAAAACTTTTTGCTGCTCTGCCCTAAGGTAAGGCTTCCTCCCATCAGACTCAGCGACAGAGCGCCTTCAAAAGCCTCCGGATCGCGGTAGGTGATATCGAGGGCCGACGACATCTTATCGCCATACTCGGCCGAGAAACCTCCTGTGGAGAAGCCGATGGCGCCAACCATATCGGGGTTGATCACGCTCAATCCCTCCTGCTGCCCTGATGTGATGAGCTGCGGACGATATACCTCCACACCGTTGATATACACCAAGTTTTCATCGTATGTGCCACCGCGCACTGAGTACTGCGACGACATCTCGTTCGACGAGTTCACACCCGCCATCGTGGTGAGCATCGACTCCACGGAGCCCCCCGACACGTCAGGCGACAACTTCAAGGCATCGCCATCAAGGCGCTGCATCTGGTTGGTCTGCTTTCGTATCTCGGTGATCTCCACCTCCTGGAGTTTCTGTGTCTTGGGGTTCATCGCAACATTGAGCGTCACATCACCCTTAGCGTCAATGAGCTGTCGAGAGAGTTCGTCGTAGCCCATACAGGTGAAAATCACATTGATGGTGTCGCGCGCAGGCACCGATAGTTTGTAGCCGCCGTCAAGTCCTGTGATACCGCCAATGGCAGTGCCACCGATTCTGACGGTGACAAACTCCATCGGCTCTTGCTTCTCGTCGACCACCTTACCATGGATGTTGACCTGCGCCAGCATCGCAGGAGCATCGCCCACAAGGGTTATTATTAAAGCGATTATTAGTGATATCAATCGATTGGTCATAATTTACGTTTTGCTATAACATTATATATAACGCATCCTCACCGTTAAAATTGCCTATACACAATAATTTGTGCTCTTCCGCCCCCGAATTGTTAAAAAAAATTAATTATGTCACCAATCGCTCTATCAACCGTTCTCAAAAAAAAAAAAAACTATCTTTGCATTCAGAAGCGCATAAGCGCAGATACACAACTACCGAAATCACTCATTATTAATTTTTTAAACCAATACAATCTTTTTATGAAAAAATCGGTACTGTTAACCTGCCTCGCAGGCACCGCCATGCTCCTCTCAAGCTGCGGAGGTGGGGACAAGCTTGAAGTAGAAGGAATCCCAGTTCAGCTCTCTAGGGGTGGATCTTGGGGCATGATCAAGCCCAATGGCGATGTAATCTTCGAAAGCGAGTTCAAGGAAGAGCCCACAGCCGTGATCAACGGCATGTTCTCAGTTAAAGCCGGTCATGACAACTATCAGCTTTACAACATCAAAGATCCCAAAAAGGAAGTGCTCTCTGGTTACACCGGTATCGGTTGCTTCGCCTTTGAGAACGTAGCTCCCGCTGTAAAGAAGGACAAACCAATCTCCATCATCAACAAGGATGGCGAAGAGGTAGCAAGCCTCGGCGAAAATTACTGCTCAGCTCATCCCGCATTCGTTGGTGGCCTCCTCGTAGTGGGCAAGAATGTGAAGGAGAAGAATGGCGACTATGAGTACGACGTTGTAAAATATGGCGCAGTCGACAAGGAAGGCAACGAGGTGATCCCCGCCAAGTACAACGAACTCTCTGACTTCGTCGACGGCGTGGCAGCAGCCGCTATCCGCAACGACAAGGGTGAGACCACCATCTATGTAGTCAACACCGACGGCGAAGAGGTCAAGATCAACAAAGCTACAGGCCTGTCTGAGTTCAAAGACGGCGTTGCCATTATGACCGTACAGCCCAAAGAGGGTGGTGACACCGAATTCTACTTCATCAACAAGAAGGGCGAGGAGCTCTTCAAGGTTAAGGCCGATGGCGTAGGCGAATGGAATGGCGACTTCTTCGTATTCCTGGAAGGCACATCATTCGGTGTGAAGAAGCTCAATGAGGACCAGGAGAAGCTGATCAACGCTAAATACAACCGCATCCAAATCCTCGACAACGGCAACCTTCTCGTCAAGGAAGGGGACGAGTGGTCACTTGTCAACAAAGAAGGCGAGAAAGTCAGCGACAAGTTCAACTTCAAGAAAGCTACACCCCTCGGTGACGGCAAGTACTTCCTCGTAAACGAGGGCGACAACCGCATCGTGGTTAACAAAGATGGCGAGCCCGTCGACAAGAACCAGACCATCTACGGCTACGGTTCAGACGTTTACTCCGGCTCACTCACCTTCCGCAAGAAAGGCGACAACGGTTCTGCTAACGCCGAATACGCCGCCCCGGTTCCAGTTGCAGATTACGACTTCTAACGTAACACATCGATTCCTAACCACAGGCCATCACGCACCTTGCATGATGGCCTGTTTCATTTTATAAAGATGCTTGCTCTTATTTGCTGTCGTCCTTCGAACCCGGCATATTTCCAAAGTAAATAGTTGGCGTTGACAAAAAAATTACGTTATTTTACACCCCCAATTCACAAACCCAGAATAATAACCAATCATTATAATAACCAAATCAAGATGCAAAAGTCACTTATTGCTGTATGCGCAGCTACGCTGATGGCCGTAGCAGGCACCGAGTCAGCCTCAGCCCAGTTCTTCAACCACCTTGGTGCCGGCGTGGGCGTCGGTACCAATGGTATCTCTATCGAAGCCGCAACCCCGGTTTTCTCACCCTGGATCAACCTTAGAGCCGGTGTCGACATCATGCCCGGCATCACATTCAACGCCGATGCCGATTATGAAGTCCCCGCCAATGGCCAGACATACGACGGCACCGTAGACCTTAAGGGTGACCTCGGACGCACCCAGGGCCACATCATTTTCGATGTCAACCCCATACCCATGGCCCGCTCATTCCACGTTAGCTTCGGCGCTTACTTCGCCGGCGACAAACTGCTAAAGATCAGCGGTCACTCCGACGAACTCGCTCAATATGCCGCCATGACCGGCCAGCAAGGCAACGTGGTCATCGGCGACTACTCAATACCCACTGACGGCAATGGCAACATCAAGGGTGGGCTCAAAGTGAAGGGCTTCCGTCCATACATCGGGATCGGATTTGGCAACGCCCTCCCTGGCCATCTGTTGAACTTCGCCTTCGACTTAGGTGTTCAGTTTGAGGGTGAACCCGAGATTTACTCTGATCACGGCAAGGTGTCCAACGCCCTCCACGAGGATGACAACACCTACAACAAAATCCGCAAAGCTCTCAAGGTTTATCCCGTGCTCAACCTTCGACTCAACTTCAAGGCATTCTAAGGATAGTATATGGAGAGCGGATTGGTAATAAAAAACACCGGCAGCTGGTACGTGGTGCTCACCGACGACGGCCGCGAAGTACCCTGCAAAGTCAAGGGCAACTTCCGCCTCAAAGGTCAGCGCACCACCAATCCCGTGGCCGTGGGCGACCGTGTGGAGATAGTTGCTAACCCCGACAACACCGGCCTTATCAAGGCCGTAGAGCCGCGGCGCAACTACATCATACGCCGTGCCAGTAACCTCTCCAAGGAGTCGCATATCATCGCGGCCAACCTCGACCAGGCCATGCTCATCGTCACCTTAGCGCATCCAACCACATCCACCACATTCATCGACCGATTTCTCGCCACAGCCGAAGCCTATCAGGTGCCGGCCATCATAGCCATCAATAAGGTGGACCTGCTCGACGAACCCGACGACCGAGAGTTGCTCGAAGCCGTCACCCACCTCTACCGCTCGATAGGCTACACCGTGCTCCACGTGTCGGCCAAGTCGGGCCAGGGCATCGACGCACTCCGCGGTTGCCTATGCGACAAGGTGACCCTGCTGTCGGGCAACTCAGGCGTGGGCAAGACCACAATCATCAACGACCTGCTCCCCGGCCTCGACCTGCGCACAGCCGCCATATCCGACATCCACGACACCGGTATGCACACCACCACATTCTCGGCCATGTTCCCCCTGCCTGAGGGTGGGTGGATCATCGACACCCCGGGCGTCAAGGGGTTTGGCACCATCGACTTCCAGCGTGAGGAGGTGGCGCACTTCTTCCCCGAGATCTTTGCCATAGGCCGCGAGTGCCGCTTCGGCAACTGCACCCACACCCATGAGCCCGGTTGCGCCGTGCTACAGGCGCTCGACGAGCACCGCATCGCCGCGTCGCGCTACGCCAGCTACCTGAGCATCCTCGACGACACCGACACCACCCCAGACAAATACCGCAAACCCTTCTAACCCCCAATAACCCATACATAGGGCCGCACTTCAACGATGTGCGGCCCTTAATTAGATGCCGCGCTTACCGTGCCCCGCCGTTGTGCGGCGGTGGTCTGCGGCGGTGGTGGCATAAAAAAGCAGTCGATGGGGTATCGACTGCCTTGGGGGTAGCGGGACCGAGAATTGAACTCGGGACCTCCGGGTTATGAATCCGACGCTCTAACCAGCTGAGCTATCCCGCCATTACCGTTTTGCGAGTGCAAAGGTAATGCCAATTTTTGGTTTTAACAAGTATTTCGCCAAAAATTTCACAACTATTTTTCGCCGCGCTTGCTTCGAGGCGCTTTGCAATGCTGCTTCACAGGACATTTGGCGCACGACTCCGAGCCGTCGGAAACGCACCCGTCATCGCCGCGACGGAGCATTTTGCGTAAGCCCACATACGCCGCAAGGGCTATTATAAACGCAACAGCTACCCACTGCCACCACATGTCGGACCGTGTCAAAACTTGATGGGGTTGCTGACACTCTGGTCGGTGATCGCGTAGGCGAGCACCTCGTCGATTGTGTTAACGTAGTGGAATGTCAGGCCTTCGACATATCGGGGCTGGATGTCGTCGACGTCCTTGCGGTTGTCGGCCGAAAGCACTATGTCGGTGATGCCGGCACGCTTGGCTGCCAAGATCTTCTCCTTGATGCCCCCAACGGGTAGCACTCGGCCGCGGAGCGTGATTTCGCCGGTCATGGCAAGACGCTCGCGCACCTTGCGCTGGGTCAAGGCCGACACTATCGATGTGACCATGGTGACGCCGGCCGAGGGTCCATCCTTGGGTATCGCCCCCTCAGGCACATGGATGTGGAGTTGATAGCGGTCGAAGATCGATTGGTCGATGCCGAGCTGCTCGGCATGCCCCTTGACGTATTGGAGGGCTATGATGGCCGACTCCTTCATCACGTCGCCGAGGTTGCCGGTGAGGGTGGGTTTGTCGCCTTTGCCGCGGGCAAGCGATGACTCGATGTAGAGTATCTCACCGCCGACCTGGGTCCAAGCCAATCCGGTGACCACTCCGGCGAAGTCGTTCCCCTCGTAGCGGTCGCGGCTGTAGACCGGAGCGCCCAACATGGGCTGAAGCATCTCAGGTGTGACGGTCTGGTCAATCTCCTTGCCTGACAGTTTGGCCAACAGCTGCTTGCGTATAATCTGCGAGATGCGCTTCTCGAGCTGACGTACGCCGCTCTCTGAGGTGTACTGTTCGACGAGGGCGAAAAGGGTCTCGTCGGGGAACTGCAGGCCCAGCCACTGGGTGTTGAGTTCCTTGTTTATGCGGGGCAGGAAGTGGCGGCGTGCTATTGCCACCTTCTCCTCGGGTAGGTATCCGGCAATGTCAATCACCTCCATACGGTCGAGCAGGGGCTGCTGCAGGGTCGACAGGGTGTTGGCGGTGGCAATGAAGAGCACGTTGGAGAGGTCGAAATCGACATCGACGTAATTATCGTGAAAATGGCAGTTTTGCTCCGGGTCGAGCACTTCGAGCAGGGCCGACGAGGGGTCGCCCTTGAAGTCGCGTCCGAGCTTGTCAACCTCGTCGAGCAGTATCACGGGGTTGGCAGTGCCGGCGCGCTTGATGGCGTCAGTGATACGGCCGGGCATAGCGCCGATGTAGGTACGGCGGTGCCCGCGGATTTCTGACTCATCGTTGACGCCACCGAGCGACACTCGCTGATATTTGCGGCCGAGGGCGCGGGCTATCGACTGCCCCAACGAGGTCTTGCCCACGCCGGGAGGGCCCACGAGGCAGATTATGGGTGAGCGTCCCTCAGGATTGTTGATCATCACGGCCAACTGCTCAAGTATGCGCTCCTTCACCTTCTCAAGCCCATAGTGGTCATCCTCAAGCACCTGCGATGCCGCTGGCAGGTCAGACGACACCTCCGACAGCTTCCCCCAGGGGAGGTCGAGCAGTGTCTGAAGGTAGGTGAACTGCACCGAATAGTCGGGCGACTGGGGCGGGATGCGGCGCAACTTCTCAATCTCCTTGCTGAATGTCTTTGCCACGTTCTCAGGGAGATTGGCTTCGGCGGCACGTTTTTTCAGGTCCTCTATATCGTCGTCCTCGCCATACAGCTCGGTGCGTATCTCCTCCATCTGCTGCTGCAGGAAGGCTGAGCGCTGCTTGTCGTCGAGAGAGTGCTTGGCGCGTGAGCGGAATTCGCGTGAGATGCGCACCATCTCCATGTTTTTGGCAAGTTCAGCCAACAGCTCCTCTCCGCGACGGCGCACATACCGCTCGGCCAGAAGCTCCATCTTCACCTTGGGGTGGATGGGGAGGGTGGATGCCATGATGTTGATCATGTCGCCGGGGTTGACGTCGTCTGATGTGTTGAACATCACCTCAGGACGGTTGTCTGTGGCCTTCATCAGCCGCTCAGCTTCGCTGTGTATCGACTGAGCAAGAACCTGAAACTCCTTGTTGTCGGCCTTAGGGGTTATCTCACTGACGGTCTTGACACTTGCGGTGAGATGACGTTTGCCCGTGACTTGCGAGAGTATCTTGAACTTATCGGTAGCCTGCACGAGTGCCATCTTGGTGTCGTCGGGCATCGTAATCACCTTAAGCACATGCGCATACGCTCCATATTTAAACAAATCGTTGATGCCGGGATTTTCAACGTCAGCATCCATCTGGCACACAACGCCGATCACCGTAGAGTCGCGCTCGGCTGTCTCAGCTATCTCGACTGCCGATGTTCGCCCGAGTGTAATCGGAAGCGATACGCCTGGGAATAGGACAAGGTTGCGGGTAGGCAGCAGCGTCAGGGCATCCATTGCCCAAACGCGCTCACCCTGAGGCACCTTATCTACTGAATTGATTGAAAAAAATCCTTGGGTTTCTATGCTCATAGCGATTGAATTTCTTGAGTAGTACGTTACTTTTGGCCTTTCGTATTAGCAAAAGTTGTGCCAAAGTTACGCAAATATTCGCATACTGAGGCCGCCGACACACATATATTAACTATCTTTGCAAAAATTCAAGCAACCGATGCAACCACGACGCCCCATAACCATCGAAGCAGCGACGCTCAAGGCCGAAAGCCTGTGTGCCCGCGCCGAATACTCACAGTCGGAGATTTTCAAGCGATTAATAGGGTGGGGCGTGTCGCACCCCGACGCCCGAAAGATAGTGGAACGGCTTGTCGACGAAGGATTTATCGACGACCATCGGTTTGCCATGGCCTATGCACGACAGCAAGCCGTATACGCCCGTTGGGGTCAGCGCAAGATAGCTATGGCGATGCGCCTGAAGGGTATCGACCGCTACACTGTCGACGAAGCCCTGAGCAGCATCGAGGCTGAGGAATGGCGCAATTCAGCAATAGCATTAGCGCTACACAAAGCCAAAGCCTATGAGACAATCGATTACGAGACCAAAGTGAAGATATACCGTCACCTGGCATCGCGCGGATTTGACTCCGCGACAATCAACGTCGCACTACGACACATTACCCTGCGCAATGATTAGCTGGATTAAACGATGGGGCGATGGGCTCGCTGACATGCTTTGGCCAAGGGTGTGCGCCGTATGCGGCCAGACCCTGGTCAGCGGGGAGCGCACCATGTGCCTAAAATGCCAGATGGAGCTACCTGTCACTAACGTACATCGCGAAACCAACAACCCTATACACCTGCGCCTGGTTTCGTCAAACGTGCCCATCGACAAGGCCGCATCCTACTTCTATTACGCCCCCGAGTCGCCATACGCTCAGCTGCTTGTCAGCGCCAAGTACCACCGCCAACCCTGGCTCGACAAGGAGCTCGCCACCCATTTTGCCCATATACTCCAGGCCGAGGGATGGTTTGACGACATCGACGCAATTCTCCCCGTGCCGATGCATCCATGGAAGAAGTGGCGCCGAGGCTACAACCAGGCCGAAGTCATCGCCCATGCCATAGGGGCGGTAGCCGACATCCCAACACTCGACAACCTCATCTGCATACGCCGGCACGGAACGCAGACCCGCTTGGGGCGACTCGAGCGCCTGCGCAACGCCTCCCACACCTACGCCGTTGAGTATCCTGGGGAACTCGACAACCTGCACCTGCTCGTGGTCGACGACATCATCACCAGCGGAGCCACCATGCTCTCATGCTGCCAAGTCATCGTAGATGCCAATCCGTCGGCGCGTTTGTCAGTGCTCTCGCTCGGGCTCACCAAAGAGCGTTAACTTTTTGTGACTTTTGGTCAACGATTAACCATAACATTGCTGAAAAATCGTTAACTTTGCCAAAAAATTCTGACTCACGACATGACCATCAACTCTCACAAGCTATGGCTCGGTGCCCAGGACTACATAATGATAGTGCTCGGCATCTTCATCTATGCGTTTGGATTTACGGCATTTATTCTTCCGGAAAAAGTGGTGATTGGAGGCGTGACCGGTTTAGGCTCGCTCATCTACTTCACAACCGGCATCCCCGTGGCGATATCTCAGTACGCCCTCAACCTCATACTTATAGCGATGGCCTACAGGATTGTGGGACGCCAGTTTGTGATACGCACCATCTTCGGGGCCACGGCAATCTCGCTGGCAATCGGTGTGATGCAACCACTGTTCAACGAGCCGCTGATACCCCAGCAGTCGTTTATGAACGTGATCATCGGCGGCATACTTTGCGGCGTGGGCGTTGGTATGGCCTTCACCCACAACGGCTCGACCGGAGGCACAGATATCATCGCCGCAATGGTGGCCAAGGTGAGCAACGTGACCATCGGACGCACCATGCTCTACGTCGACATGATCATCATATCGTCGTCGTACCTCATCTTCCACCAGGTCGACAAGGTGGTCTACGGCTTCGTGGTGCTCTTCATGGTGGCCTGGGTCACCGACCAGATGATCAACACCAACCGCCAGGCCTGCCAGTTCATCATATTCTCACCTATGTGGGAGCGCATCGCCACCGCAATAAACAACGAAGCCCACCGCGGCTGTACTGTGCTCACCGGCATGGGCTGGTATAGCAAGCATGAGGTGAAAGTACTGCTGGTGATGTGCCGCAAGATAGAGTCGGTACGCATGTTCCGCATAATCAAGTCGATTGACAAAAACGCATTTGTAACTCAGGCCAACGTCAACGGAGTCTATGGCGAGGGATTTGACGAATACAAGATGAAGATGAAACCCGTCGACGAGGGTACTCATACAACCAACAATGATGAATAAGCAACTAATAGCCATAGCAGTAGCGGTCAGTACCATAGCGAGTGTTAACGCACAACAACCGCTTCAGGCCAACAGCGACACCCACGACCGCGTGCTCGACATAGAGGTGCACGCCATAGGCGGTGTGAGCGCATCAACCCAAAACTACTCCCGCGCCATCGAGGGCTCCAACTATGTGGAGTCGGCACCCGGCGCATCCTTCGGAGCGGGCACACGAGTCGGATTTCCCCTCAATCACATGTTCTCCCTCACCACCGGACTCGACCTGCTGTGGAGCCACAACACCGCCACACTCACCATGGACCCGACCCCCACAGCCAACTCCACCCAATACATCTCTAACACCTACCTCTACGGCCAGCTTCCGATGGTGGCCACATTCCACTTCGCCATGAATCAGTCGACCCAATGGTATGTTGACGGCGGCTGCTACTTCGCCACCGGAATTTGGGGCAAAGAGCGCACCCACATATTCACCACAACCACCAACCAGCTCAATCAGCTCGTCACCAAGCAGTACAGCTACAAGCGCAACTACTTCCGTGAGGATGATCCCCTGATAGCCTCGCACCATACCTTTGACTTCGGTTTGACCTTAGGCACAGGCCTCATCGTCAACCGCCGATGGCGCATAGGGCTCAACTTCACCTACGGACTCAAAAATTCAGCCAAAAACATCGGCCCACTCGACGTCCACTACCATAACATGTGGTACACAGCATCGATAGGCTACATTATCTAACCCCCTCTTCTCTAACACGCATCACGATGAAACGACTCCTCCTGGTCATCACCACCGCACTCGCCGCAACGACAGCATCAGCCGGCATCCTCGACTCAGGCACTCCCGGCAAGCCCTTGAGCTTAGGCGTACGCCTTGGCATCAACACGTCCAACATGAGCAACAATTACACCTACGCCGCCCCCTCGTATCGCTGGACCTCAACCGACTGGGGTACAGGCTTCACCGCAGGCGTGGTGGCTGATATCAACATCGTCAACTTCTTCTCACTGCAGCCCGGTTTCTACTTCCAGTCGCGCAACATGGACTACCGCTACGAGTTCGACACAGCTACCGCCACAGGCCAGGTGGTCTCGCTCGACCATATCGAGGCCGGTCACATCCGCTCATACAACTTCAACATCCCCGTCCTGCTGTCATTCCGCTTCAACCTCACTTCGCTCTTCCAAATACGCGCCGAAGCCGGTCCTTACTTCCAATGGGGACTCGGCGGCAACGATAAGTACACCGTCTCGACCGTCAACATCCCCGATGAGAGCTTCAAACGCGACATCTACGGCGACGACGGCTTCCTGCGCTCGTACGATTGGGGCTTCAAGATCGGGGGCGGACTCACACTGATGGGTCGCTACCACCTCTCTATCCACTACGAGGCCGGATGCCGCAACATCTACAAGCAACCCGCCGACTTCCAGCACGACCTCTCAGGCAAGAACAAAGCGTGGGACGTGACTTTCGGCTACGACATATTCTGAGAAAACGATTTTGCATGGAGCGATAAAATCACTACCTTTGCGCCCGGAAAGCCGATGCCTTCGGCGTTGGAGGTCAACATAAGGTTGGTCCGGTAGCTCAGCTGGATAGAGCAACTGCCTTCTAAGCAGTCGGTCCCGCGTTCGAGTCGCGGCCGGATCACACGATAAAACCTGCGAAGGCGACAGAGCAACAATCTATCGCCTTTGTTTGTTTCAATCATGAACTAAAATAGCACGACACAGCTCACCTTATCCATTACTGACCCCAAAGAAGCCACTTTTTCCTTGAAGTGACAAAATTTACGTAACTTTGTCAGCCATAGTAACCACTTTGAAATAAAATAGATATGAGATTTTTTACCTCGGAGATGAAATGCGAAAGGCCTGAACAATTTGCCTCAGACCTACAACAACTCACATACGATACTCTGGGGCGGCTCGAAGTGCCGTTCAACCGCATCGACTGCGACCCTGCAATCACGATGGAGGATTGCCAGAACATAGATCGCGCGCTGCAGATGCACACAGTGAAGACGCTGCTGCTGTGCAACCGCCAGCAGACACGCCACTATCTGCTTGTGATGCCCGGCGATAAGCCATTCGTGACCCGCGACTTCGGTGCGGCGATGGAGTGCAGCCGAGTGTCATTCGCTCCCGCGCAGACCCTCCTCGACCGTCTGCATTGTCAGGTCGGGGCATCAACTGTGTTCGGTCTGCTGCTGCCCGGCACTGACGACATCGAGCTTGTGTTGGACACAGACATCTACCAAAACGAATATTACGGTGGCACCGACGGCACCACCACCTGCTACATGCGGCTGTCGATGGATGACTTCCGCCACCGCATCCTCCCCGCCATCCGTCCCACCTGGCACGAAATCCGCCTGTAAAACTTAGAGCCAGTCCATAATACTGACAAATAAAGCAAGTCGCCGTGGAGGTTTGAAAGCATTCCACGGCGACATTGTGATTAGAGGTTAGTGTTAGTAGGGTTACTTGAGAAGGGAGACGGAGCGGGCGATGAACTGACTGAGGGCTTCGCCACGGAGCAGTCCGTTGCCGAGGAGGGCGAGGTCGATAAGCTGCTTGACAAGGGGCTGGGTCGAGGCGTAGTCGGTGATAATCTTCTCCTGCTCGGCGCGCAGGCGGTTGACCTGGGCTTCCATGTCGTTGGAGCGTTTCTGCTCGTTGTCGTCGAGCTTACCATCCTTGGCATTCTCGCGTATATCGGTAATGGCCTTGTTGGCTACCTCAAGCTCGGTCTCCAGAGGTGTAATCTTCTCTGAGAGGGCGGCCGTGGCATTGTCGCGGACTTTCTCTACGAGGGGATGCTCGGTGTTGACGATAAGGTTGTAGCTGTCGGGTAGCTCGCCGTAGAAGCTCATGCCGGGCTGCATGGCGGCCATATCCTTCATACGGCGCATGTACTCATTTTGAGTGATGACGATAGGTGAGTCGGCGGACTTTAGGGCCTCGAAGGTGACGAGGAATTCGGCTTTGTCTACCTTAGGAGTCTGCGAGCGGAACATCGTGGTGAGGATGTTGCGCTGGGTAGCGGTCAGCAATACCGTCTTCTTGTCTTCTTTGGCGATAAGGTTGTCGATGATGTCGGAGTCGACGCGCACGAAGTGTGACTTCTCCAGGCGTTGCTCAAGCAGGCCGATGAAGTGCTGGTCGAGCTGCCCGTCCATCACGAGCACTGAGTAGCCGCGGTCGGTAGCACCCTTGATGTACTGATATTGAGCGGTGGGATCAGTGGTGTACAGGTAGATGATGTCGCCATCCTTGTTGGTCTGCGTGGGCTCAATCAGGGTCTTGTATTCATCGAGCGTGAAGTACTTGCCCGCGGTGTCCTTGACGAGCACAAACTTCATGGCGGCATCGGCAAACTTCAGGTCGGTAAGCATGCCGTACTCGATAAATATCTTGATGTCGTCCCACTTGGCTTCGAAGTCGGCACGGTCGGCCTTGAATATCTCCTCAAGACGTGAGGCTACCTTCTTGGTGATGTAGCTTGAGATCTTCTTAACGGCTGTGTCGGCCTGTAGGTATGAGCGGGATACGTTAAGGGGTATGTCGGGTGAGTCGATGATACCCTGGAGTAGCATCATGAATTCGGGGACTACGCCTTCTACCTGGTCGGTGACATATACCTGGTTGCAGTATAGTTGGATACGGTTGCGGCCTGGGTCGATGTTGTTTTTGATTTTTGGAAAGTAGAGGATACCGGTGAGGGTGAAGGGATAGTCTACGTTAAGGTGTATCCAGAACAGGGGGTCGTCCTGGCCGGGATACAGCTCGTGGTAGAAGCGCATGTAATCTTCGTCGGTAAGCTCGGATGGCTTTTTCATCCAGGCGGGTTCCATGGCGTTGATTACACGGTCGCGGTCGGTGTCAACATACTTGCCATCCTTCCACTCCTGCTCTTTGCCGGAGATTACGGGCACGGGGAGGAAGCGGCAATACTTCTTCAACAGTGAGTCGACGCGCGACTGCTCAAGGAATTGCTTGTCGTCATCGTCGATATACAGCACGATATCTGTACCACGGTCGGTCTTGTCGCAGGGTTCCATGGTGTAGGCGGGGCTACCGTCGCAAGTCCACTTGACTGCTTCTGCGCCTTCAGTCCATGACAGTGTGCGTATTTCAACCTTTTTGGCCACCATAAAGGCTGAGTAGAAGCCCAAGCCAAAGTGGCCGATGATGGAGTTGGCCGTATCCTTGTATTTCTCGAGGAATTCCTCAGCTCCGGAGAATGCTATCTGGTTGATGTATTTGTCGACATCCTCTGAGGTCATACCAACGCCACGGTCGCTGACTGTGAGCGTGCCGGCCCCCTTATCGATGGTGACACGCACGTCGAGTTGCCCTAACTCGCCCTTGAATTCGCCGAACGAAGCGAGGGTTTTGAGCTTTTGGGTGGCGTCAACGGCGTTTGACACTAACTCGCGGAGAAATATCTCGTGGTCGCTGTATAGAAACTTCTTGATTACCGGAAATATATTCTCGGTAGTTACTCCAATATTGCCTGATTGCATAGCGTATAAGTTTTAATTATTTACTATACAACAACCAGCAATTGCCGTGCCAAAGCGATTTATGGCTAAAATGTCATAAATATAGTTAAGCGGGTATGACAAATTTTCACTCAAGCTCCTGGGCGAGATATTTTGTGGTGGGTGAGTCGCCGGCGGCTATCTGCTCGGGAGTGCCGGTGGCCACGATTGTACCGCCGTTCTTACCGCCTCCGGGACCCATGTCGATCACCCAGTCGGCTGATTTGACCACGTCAAGGTTGTGCTCAATCACCACTACTGTGTTGCCGCGATCGACGAGGCGGTTAAGGACGGCCAGAAGCACCTCGATGTCGCGGAAGTGCAGACCGGTGGTAGGCTCGTCAAGTATGAACATGGTGCGGCCGGTATCGCGCTTTGCCAGCTCGGTGGCGAGCTTTACGCGCTGGTTTTCACCGCCGGAGAGGGTGCTTGAGGGTTGTCCCAACTTGATATAGCCAAGGCCGATATCCTGAAGGACCTTAATCTTGGATAGGATCTTGGGGTGTCCGGCGAAGAATTCCACGGCTTGATTGATGGTCATGTCGAGCACGTCGGCTATCGACTTGCCGCGGTAACGCACTTCGAGGGTCTCGCGGTTGTAGCGACGCCCGCCGCAGGCTTCGCAGGGCACGAGCACGTCGGGGAGAAAGTTCATCTCAATGGTGCGATAGCCGTTGCCACCGCACACTTCGCAACGGCCTCCGCTGACGTTGAAGGAGAAGCGTCCGGGGCGATAGCCGCGGATTTTGGCTTCGGGGAGTTCCACAAACAGTGAGCGTATGTCGGCGAACACTCCGGTGTAAGTGGCGGGGTTGGAGCGTGGGGTGCGCCCTAAGGGTGACTGGTCAACGGTGACTACCTTGTCGATATTCTCCAAGCCTTCAATCGCATTGTAGGGTAGGGGTTGTGTGTGGGAGCGGTAGAACTTTTGGCTTAGGATGGGCTGTAGGGTGCCGTTAATGAGCGATGATTTGCCACTGCCTGACACTCCGGCGACGCAAATAAATGTGCCCAATGGGAACTCCACATCCACCGACTTCAGGTTATGGCCGGTGCAACCTATAAGCTTGAGCGACTTCCCTTTGCCCGGGCGTCGCGACTGAGGTACGGCTATCTGCTTCTGTCCATTGAGGTATTGGGCAGTGAGGGTGTCGGTGGAGAGCATATCCTGGGGCGTGCCTTGGAAGACTACCTCGCCCCCTTTACGCCCGGCCAATGGGCCGATGTCGACCACATAGTCGGCTTCGAGCATCATCTCCTTGTCGTGTTCGACCACGATTACAGAGTTGTTGGCGTCGCGGAGGCGCTTTAGGGAGTTGATAAGTCGCAGATTGTCGCGCTGGTGCAGCCCGATTGAGGGTTCGTCAAGTATGTAAAGCACGTTGACCAACTCTGAGCCGAGCTGGGTGGCGAGTCGGATGCGCTGACTCTCGCCGCCCGACAAAGTGGCCGACCCGCGATTGAGCGACAGATACTCCAACCCGACATCAATCAGGAAGCTAAGTCGTGAATTTATCTCCTTGAGTATCTCGTGAGCCACGATAGCTTGTGTAGGGGTGAGGAGCGACTCAGCCGACTTGGTCCATTCATAGAGGTCGGTGATGTCCATCTTGGCAAGCTGGGCGATGTTCTTATCGCCGATGAAGTAGTGGAGGGCTTCGCGGTTGAGACGGTCGCCATGGCACTCAGGACACTCGGCCTGAGAGTAGAATTGGCCGCTCCACTTCTGGGTTGATGCTGAGGCGTCATCGCCCTGCTGCATCTCGATGTACTTGATCAGCCCTTCGTAAGTGAGGAAGTAGTTGGAGGTCGACATGGTCTCATTTTTGATGGCGAGTCGCTCGGGCGTGCCATTGAGGATGTCGCTCATCGCTTCGTCGCTGAGCTGGCAGATGGGAGTGTCGAGGGTATATCCATACTTCTCGCAGATGGCTTGTATCTGCCAGAATATCATCGAGTTCTTATATTTGCCCAAGGCTACGATACCTCCTTCGCGTATCGACAGGTTGGGATTGGGCACGAGCTTCTCGCAGTCGATGATGTTGACGTAGCCGAGACCCTTGCAGCACTCGCAGGCTCCTTGTGGGGAGTTGAAGGAGAAGTTGTGGGGTGCGGGTTCGCGATAGGAGAGTCCGGTCTCGGGATCCATCAACAGTTGGCTGAAGTGGCCCATGGAGTCGGTGTCGACATCGTAGATCGACAGCTGCTTGCCGCCTTGCTGAAGTGCGGTGGAGATGGTGTCGCGGAGGCGCTCCTCATCTTTTTGCGACACTTTGAGCTTGTCGACGACTACCTCGATGGTGTGGTTCTTGTATCGGTCGACCTTCATGCCCTGGGTGATTTCCTTCATTTCGCCGTCGACACGCACATTGAGGTAACCCTTTTTGCGCAGCTGTTCGAACAGCTCCTTATAGTGGCCTTTGCGGTTTTTGACCACGGGTGCAAGCACATAGATTTTGTGGCCGGCATAGCGGTCGAGGATCAGGGAGAGGATTTTTTCTTCGGTGTACTTGACCATCGGGTTGCCGGTGAGATAGCTGCGTGCCTTGCCTACACGGGCGTATAGCAGTCGGAGGAAGTCGTATATCTCGGTGGTGGTGCCGATGGTGCTTCGTGGGTTGCGGTTTACGGTCTTCTGCTCGATGGCAATCACGGGGCTTAGGCCTGAGATGTTGTCGACATCAGGCCGCTCAAGCGCTCCGAGCATGTTGCGGGCGTAGGAGGAGAATGTTTCGATATAGCGACGCTGGCCTTCGGCATATATGGTGTCGAAAGCCAACGACGATTTGCCGCTACCGCTCAAGCCGGTGATCACGGTCAATGAGCGGTGGGGTATGGTGACGTCGATATTTTTGAGATTGTGGACGCGTGCGCCCGTTACATCAAGTGTGGATATCATCAATATTTATTTTACCCAGTTGGGGTTGAACACGGTTTTGTGCTGCTTGGAGCGGTAAAGCGACGACTCCTTGGGTATTTTTACTTTATAGGTCTTGTTGGTCTTGTTGGGGAGTGACTTGGCGCGGATCCATGGGTTGGCGTCACGGAGCTGCATGAAGTTGATGCCGTGCTGGCTTGCCCAGGTGGGCCAATCCTCTACAGGCTCTGACACCTCAACCACGGTATACTCCATCGGTTGATACAGTTGGTCCTTGGTGAGATGGTAGCCGTAGCGCTGGGGGTTCTCCATGATCACCTTCATCGCCAACAGGCGGAACATGTAGCGCGAGGTCTCGTCGACAAGATAGAGATCGTAGGCTGAATTGCTCATCTGCTTATCGAGCTCGCCGGTGATGCGAGCCATGCCTCCGTTGTAGCTTGCGGCGGCCGACTCCCAGTTGCCATAACGCTCGTAAGCCTTCTTGAGGTACTGACAGGCGGCCTCGGTGGCCTTCTCGGGGTCGTAGCGTTCGTCGACGTATTCGTTGACCTCAAGGCCGTATTGCTTGCCGGTTTCGGGCATGAACTGCCATAGTCCGGCGGCCTTAGCCCCTGAGAGGGCGCGGGGGTTGAGCGTGCTCTCGATGCAGGCGAGATAGAGCAGATCCTGGGGGATGCCGTTGCGCTTGAGTATGGGGGCCATCATAGGGAAATAGCGGTTGGCGCGCTTGATGGTGAGCAGGGTGTTGCCGTGGGTGTAGACCTGCGATGTGAGCTCGCGGTCAAGGCGCTCCCACATGTCCACGCGGTCGAGGTCGATCATCTGCCCGGCAAACTCCATCTTCGATGGTATCACCGGGTTGACCACAGGCGCATAGTTGTCGCCATGGGCATCTACGCTGGTGGTGGAGCTTGCCAAGAGGAGGCCCGCCGTCATCACGGCAGCCAGTGGGTTAGTTTTCATAATTAAAATAAAGGTGTTAAAGATTAATCGAGGGAGTCGCCTTGAGTGAATCCGTTCTGCTTATAGCGTATAACGTTTATGTCGCCTCCAAGGTTGTACTTCTTGCCGTCGGCGCCGGTGGCTTTGATCACATAGAAGTAGACTCCGGCGGGCACGAGCTTGCCTTTGTACTTGCCATCCCAACCTTGCGAGGGGTGGGTGAGGTCGATGATCTTCACTCCCCAGCGGTTGAAGATGTGGCACTCGAAGTCTACTATCGACTTGTAGCTCACCTTCCACTCATCGTTGACACCCTCGGAGGTGCCGGGTGAGAAGGCGTTGGGGCAGTCGAGGCGCGACTCTCCCACAAACACTTCGTAGGTTGAACCATAGTAGTTGCAGTCGCCTGCGGCGTTGCTGGCCATGAAGCGCACGTAGGTGGTGCCGGCATCGTCGAAGGTGTAGGTCAGGTCGGTGTCGTTGTAGCGATAGGTGATGTCGTTGAATTCGGAATCATGGCTCATCTGCCACTCCTTGAATATTGCGGCATCGGTCACTGCGGCCCCGAAGGTGATCTCCACGGGGGCTGAGCCACCCATGGCCTGGCCGCCTGTCTCCTCTTGCTTCTCGTTGTCGTAGCCATGCTCGGTCTCTATGGCCCAAGTCTGAGCTGCGACGGCGTTGGTTGAGAAGTAGGTTGAGCTGACGCTCTGCGTCCGACCCCATGCTCTGAGAAATCGATCGCCTGAGAGCTCGAAATAGGTGTCGCACAGTGGCGCGTCGACATATATCTCGTTGGGGAGATAGGCGAGTACCTCATCCGTCGCCGACAGGCCGTAGGCGTGGGTGTCCTCGTTATATTCTAAGGTGTTGTAGCTCACGGTGAGTTCGCGGTTGATTTCGACCTGGCGCCCATTGATGGTATAGTACACCATGCGATCGCCTTGTCCTGAGGGGATAAGTGTGGTGCGGTCGCACTCTGAGTCGGGCCCCACTCCCAAGGCTGTGAGCTGTAGCTCGTGCCGCGAGTAGTCGGTGAGCCAATAGTAGGTGCGGTCGGTGCCTTCCTCGATGATATAGCCCATGTCGGCCGTACCCGTCAGGTCGAACGAGTATTGACGGCCGTTGCGGCTTACGGCCACTGGCTCGGCATAGCCTCCTCCCAAGTTGCTGTAGCGGTACACCGTGACTTGGCGGTCGGATGTGGCGTCGTAAATGGCCTTAACGCCATCAAACTGCGGGAGCACCCACACCTGGGTCAAGCCCGACGATGCCTCGGGCTGCACCGACATGGCCTGCCCGCTCTCCGGACCGGTGAATGTCAATGCGGCCTGTGCCATCGCCGCACTCATTATTAGAGGTGTGATTAAAATCAATCGCTTCATTGTGGTCTATACGTTAGGCTTGTTGCTCTACTTGGGGGTGTACGATAGTCATCTTCACTGAGTCAGCGCCATCTTCGTGAACCACCTTGATGGTATCGCCCGGCATGATATCGGCGTTGATGATCATCTCGGCCAAATCATCCTCAAGATACTTCTGTATAGCGCGCTTCAGCGGACGGGCTCCGTACTGCTGGTCATACCCCTTCTCAGCGATGAAGGTCTTGGCCGACTCCTCGATATCGAGCTTGTAGCCGAGCTGGTCGATGCGCTTGTAGAAGCCCGTGAGCTCGATGTCGATGATCTTGAAGATAGCTTCCTTGTCCAAAGAGTCAAACATCACGATGTCATCGATACGGTTGAGGAACTCCGGAGCAAAAGCCTTGTTGAGAGCCTTCTGCAATACGCCGTGGGTGAACTCCTTGCCCACCTCGCGGGTCTGGAAGCCCACTCCCGAGCCGAAATCCTTCAGCTGGCGTGTGCCTATGTTGGAGGTCATGATGATGATGGTGTTTTTGAAGTCAACTTTGCGGCCCAGCGAGTCGGTAAGCCGTCCCTCATCCATCACCTGCAGCAGCAGGTTGAACACGTCGGGGTGTGCCTTCTCAATCTCATCAAGAAGCACCACGGAGTAGGGGCGGCGTCGCACCTTCTCAGTGAGCTGACCTCCCTCCTCGTAACCCACGTAGCCGGGAGGCGCTCCTACAAGGCGCGACACGGTGAACTTCTCCATGTACTCGCTCATGTCGACGCGTATCAGCGTATCAGCCGAGTCAAAGAGCTGTTCGGCCAACTTCTTGGCCAGATGGGTCTTGCCAACACCGGTCGGACCTAAGAACATGAACGTGCCGATCGGCTTATTGGGGTCCTTCAAGCCCACACGGTTGCGCTGGATAGCCTTGACAATCTTGTCGATAGCCTGGTCCTGACCGATGATGGCGCTCTTGAGCTGAGGAGCCATCTTGCGCAGGCGAGTGCCCTCATCCTGGGCTATGCGCTGCACCGGCACTCCCGTCATCATGGCCACTACCTCAGCCACGCGCTCGTCATCGACCGTCACCCGCTGCTCATCGAGGGTCTTCTCCCACTCGCTCTGAGCCTTTTCGAGCTCGGCCTTTAGCGCTTGTGCCTTGTCACGGTAGGTGGCTGCCGAGCCGTAGTTCTGCTCCTTTACAGCATCGAGCTTGGCGGCCTCGGTGCGGGCTATCTCATCCTCCAGCTTCTCTATCTCACTGGGCACGCTGATGTTGGTGATATGCACGCGCGACCCCGCCTCGTCGAGGGCGTCGATAGCCTTGTCGGGAAAGTTGCGGTCGCTCACATATCGCTCTGTCAAGCTCACACAAGCCTCAAGCGCCTCGGGTGTATAGCTCACATTGTGGTGATGCTCATACTTCTCCTTGATATTGTTGAGTATCGTCAGAGTCTCCTCAGCGGTGGTGGGCTCTACCATCACTTTCTGGAAGCGGCGCTCCAGGGCGCCATCCTTCTCGATGTTCTTGCGGTATTCGTCGAGGGTCGTAGCGCCGATGCACTGTATCTCACCGCGAGCCAGAGCGGGCTTCAGCAGATTGGCGGCATCCATCGAACCTGAGGCGTTGCCGGCACCTACGATGGTGTGCAGCTCGTCGATGAAGAGTATCACGTCGGGACTCTTGGCCAACTCGTTGAGTATCGCCTTCAGGCGCTCCTCAAACTGGCCGCGGTATTTTGTGCCGGCCACTATCGCCGCCATGTCGAGCGAGATCACGCGCTTGCCGAAGAGTATGCGCGACACCTTGCGCTGCACTATCCTCAGCGCCAATCCTTCCACTATCGCCGACTTACCCACACCCGGCTCGCCGATGAGCACCGGGTTGTTCTTCTTGCGGCGGCTCAGTATCTGTGCCAGGCGCTCTATCTCCACCTCGCGGCCTACCACAGGGTCGAGCCTCCCCTCAAGGGCTGCCTGGGTCATATCGTGGCCAAACTTGTCGAGCACCGGTGTGTCGGAGCTGTGTCGGCGGCTGTCAGCCGATGGTTTGCGCCCGCCGGTCGGAGCCGACTCAAATGGCTCATCCTCCTCCTCATCGTCCTCAAAGTCGGCGCCCATCCGCGGCGATTCCTCCACCCCGGCGAGCTGCTTATATAGAGATGTATAGGTGACACCGGCCTGAGTGAAGGGCTGCATGAAGTCCATCTGGCGGGTCTCATTGTTGTGGAATATCGCCAACAGCAAATGCTCGGCCTCCACCGACTCGCTCTTCAGCAGTCGGGCCTCGAGCACCGCAAGGCGGATTATGCGGTTGGTCAAGTCACTTACCTTAATCTCGCCGCCGTCAGTGCCGGCGGCGTTAAACAACGACTGATCAAGCCCCTGCTGGAGCTCGTAAGCCGAAGTATCCGACGTGGAGCGTTCCACCATCTGGAACGACCGCGAACCGAAGTCGCTCACCAGCGCTAACAGCAGATGAGCAGGTGTGATCACTGTGTTGTGATGGCGCATGGCCTCGCGGCGACCGCGGTCAAGCACCTCACGCAATTGTTGAGAGAAATTAGTATCCAATATGTGTATAGCTTTAGTTACTTAATCGAATTTACAAAGATACTACATTTCTTGCAATAATCGTGCCAATCCCGCTCCCCATTTAGCCAACAAACCTTAAACCACTCCTAATAAATGCTAAACCGACTTTCCCACTTTCCCACACTTCCGTGGAAAGCAAGAAAGCAGGAAAGCGATGGAAGCGAAGCCAACCGTGGCCGGCAAATTTCGCCCTATATAATATATAATAGAGGAAATGCAAATAAAATCACAAAAAATATTTTAATCTTCAAAGACCTTTTTCACAATGTTAGAAACCAAGACAATCCTGTGCCACACCATCTCAACTCACTCCGGGCGATACTTTTCTCCGCTTTCCCGCTTTCCGAGGACGTGAGGGAAAGTGGGAAAGTGGTGGCGTATCGCTATTTTGCTCCTTTGATGCGGTTGCAGTTACGGCAGAGCATCTGACAGTTTTCGGCCACGGTAATGCCGCCTTCTTTCCACGGCTTGATGTGGTCGGCTTCCATTTCCTCCAGTTCAAAATGCTTGCCACAATGAACGCAAATACCTTTCTGACGCTCGTATGCCTCGCGCTTTTGCTTCTTGTCGAATGCGCGGAATGAAAGGTCGCGCAAGTCTCCACTGAGCACATAGCGGTATATGCCAGACTTCTTCATTATCTCG
Source organism: uncultured Muribaculaceae bacterium (assembly GCA_964628905.1). Taxonomy (GTDB): domain Bacteria; phylum Bacteroidota; class Bacteroidia; order Bacteroidales; family Muribaculaceae; genus JAJPXC01. The sequence continues at coordinate 81,846 of CAZVNS010000004.1, forward strand.
TCGTCCTCCATCAAGTCATGGATTTGCTTTTCAAGAGCGTTGACATCGTAGGTGTTCTCGCCGAACTCATCATACATCTCTGCCCAATCCAAACCTTTCATCTCTTTACGATATTTCGGGAATGTGGAGCGAACCCAAGTGATGACTGCGACGAAGTAAGCCCACAGTTTGTTGGCATTGGGGTCAAACTGATGTTGAGCCATGTAGTCGTCAACTTTCGCAATTCCATCGTGGCGGGCCGCCCATTTGAGAATAGTGGCGAGATATGCCTGTTCTCTTGCAACGCCGTTCAGCAAGTCATTTGCCATTTTATATGCCGGGCATCCGTCTTTGGAAAAGTGGCGTCGAGCATCCGTTACGAACGGGCCAACATATACGGCATTAAGCAATTCTTGGTCAAGAAGTTTTTCACCTGCTATATTGATAACTCTGAACCAGTCAAGTTTTTCCTTATCTGTGCCACTGCAAAAATATACGGTCAACTCATAGTCAAGAAACGCCTTTTTCTCATCGGCAGTCAGAGTTGAGAATTAGAGCGTACCACGGTCTTTGTCCTCAATGTTGAAACCATGAGTGAAGAACTCGCAGATTGACAATGTGCGCTGCTGCCCATCAATCATTT
>CAZVNS010000005.1:0-80732 GCA_964628905.1 uncultured Muribaculaceae bacterium
CCCGCGACCCCAACCTTGGCAAGGTTGTGCTCTACCAACTGAGCTATTTTCGCATGTTATCGATCTGTCGTGATGACTGCGGATGAACTATTTCAAGGTACTTAAAAACTTAGAGCGAAAAACGGGACTCGAACCCGCGACCCCAACCTTGGCAAGGTTGTGCTCTACCAACTGAGCTATTTTCGCATAGTCGCTTTCGGTTTTGCGATGCAAAAGTAGGGCTTTTTTTTGAACTGGCAAAACTTTTTGCGGAAATTTTTGTTGTCGGGGATGGTAGAATGAATGATTTTTGTGTATGGTGGTGAATATAAGGTGGATAAACAAATGTTAAATTTCGGGTAAAAATGGCGCAACCGTGAGGCTGCGCCATTTGATGGAAAGATAGGAGTTGAGTTTACTTGTTAAGCATCTTGGCGGTGCGTGATGCGCCGTAGGCGCCGATGGCCCGGACGATGTAGATGCCGCGGTTTAGGGCTGAGGCGTCGATGGCTTGGCCTGAGGTCTGGGCGACTATTGTGCCGGCTGCGGTTGCGAGCTTGATGACGGTGGGGGTGGTGACCCAGCGGGTGTCGCGCACGAGTATCTCGCGGGAGTCGGCGCTCCATTGGTGCATGTAGCCTACGCCGGCATCGCTTGAGAGTTTCTCTGCCCCTGAGAGCCATCGGGGTAGATTACATAGAGGCCGTCGTATCCCTCTTCGGTGTAGGAGATGCGACTTCCGTCGGGCGACCAGCGGGGGTTCTCGTAGCGTTGGGCTGTGTTGGTCAGCTTGGTGATGTTGACCAGTCTTCCCTCTACCTTACCCTGCGCTCCGGCCAGCTGCACGGTGAGTGCGGCGGCCGCAATGAGGATCGTCAGTCTCGTAATAGGAAGTTGTTTTATGATTACAGTTATTTAAGGTTGATGGATAATCCTAAGGGATAATTGTGATGACCTAAACGGGTATTTGTGATGAATAGGCGCAATCAGCAAAGTCGATGCAATGATATTAAAAAATCCATATAATCACCTTAGCCCCTATAAATAAATATGTTAATATGTCATAAAATTGTGGGGGGGGTCAGTCTATGCTGATGCCTGCGAAGCCCATGAAGGCCATCGCAAGCAATCCGGCGCAAATCAGTGCTATCGGTGCTCCGCGCATGGGGCGCGGCACGTCGACGAGGGCGAGCTGCTCGCGGATGCCGGCGAATATCACCAGTGCGAGGGTGAAGCCTAAGGCTGTGGCTATGGCGTAGACCACCGATTGCCCCAGGTCGAGCCCCTTCTGTGTGACGAGTATCGCCACTCCGAGCACGGCGCAGTTGGTGGTGATCAGTGGCAGGAACACTCCGAGGGCTGTGTAGAGCGCCGGGGCAACCTTCTTGATGACGATTTCGAGCATCTGCACAAGGGCTGCTATGACGAGGATGAAGATGATGGTCTGCATGAACTGCAGTCCGAAGGGCACGAGCAGGTATTGCTGCAGCAGCCATGTGACGGCGGTGGCCAAGGTCATTACGAAGGTTACGGCCATGCCCATGCCGGCGGCCGAGCTCAGGCGCTTTGACACTCCCATGAAGGGGCAGATGCCGAGGAATTGGGCAAATACGATGTTGTTGACGAATATCGCTGTGATGATTATCGAGAGGTAGGTAAGCATGGATTAGCAGGTTGACTTGTTGCGCAAATAGTTGAACAGGGCGATGAGCAGTCCGAGGGCTATGAAGGCTCCGGGGGCGAGGATAAACAGGAGCGAGCCGAAGTCCTCAGGGTAGACACGTAGAGAGAATATGCTTCCGGCTCCGAGTAGTTCCCTGACAGCTCCGAGCAGGGTCAAGGCTGCTGTAAAGCCTAATCCGATGCCGATGCCGTCGAGCAGGGAGTTGAACACGCCATTGCGTGAGGCGAAGGCTTCGGCTCTGCCCAGGAGTATGCAGTTGACCACGATCAGGGGTATGAATATGCCAAGGCTCTCGTTGAGGGCGGGCATGTAGGCTTGCATGAGCATCTGCAGGATGGTGACAAACGAGGCTATGATGACGATGAACGCGGGGATGCGCACGGTGTCGGGTATCAGCGATTTCAGCGCTGAGATGGCCACGTTTGAGCAGATGAGCACGGCCATGGTGGCCAATCCCATCGACAGGCCTGTGATGGCGCTGCCGGTGGTGCCGAGGGTGGGGCACATGCCGAGCATGAGCACGAATGTGGGGTTGTCGGCGATGATGCCGCGGATGATTATGCTGAGTCGGTTCATTGTTGCTGCGACTTGATGGATTGGTATGCTTTATAGGCGTGGTTGATGGCGCTGAGGAAGGCGCGGGAGGTAATTGTGGCGGCGGTGATGCCGTCGACCTGCCCTCCATCCTTCGACACCATGAGTTCGGCTGTGGTGAGGTCTCGGCCGATCACCGACCGGTTGGCTGTAGTGTCGTGAAACCAGTCGCCCATCTTTGCGCCAAGGCCGGGGGTCTCGCTATGGTTGATCACCTGATAGCCGGTCAGTGTACCTCGGGCGTCAAAGCCTACGATGAGGCTGAATGGGCCGGAGAAACCGTCGGGAGCGGTGACTTCGACAGCCGCTCCGACAAGCTTGTTGTCCATGCGGGCTATGTGGGCTGTGCAGCCGTCAATGTAGGCGGTGTCGGACATCGGGTCGTTGTTGAATTGGGGCACGACGGCGGCTATTGCTTCGATTTTCTTACGGCTCTCAACGTTGGCTATGGGGCCTTTGGTGATGTTGTAGACCACGGCTAAGAGCGCTCCTGCGGCGATGGTGATGACGCCCAAAGAGAGCACCATGTTGATCAGTGATGAGGATAGGCGTTTCATTGCTTACCCCTCCTTTCTCCAAACTGACGTGGCCGCACATATCGGTTGATCAGCGGCACGAAGCCGTTCATGATGAGTATGGCGAATGACACACCCTCGGGGTAGGCTCCGTATTGGCGTATGATGATGGTGATGATGCCTATCATGGCGCCGTAGATGAGCATACCGGCGCGTGTCATGGGTGAGGTGACATAGTCGGTGGCCATGAAGATAGCTCCGAGCAGCAGTCCGCCGGAGAGGATTTCGACGGCGATGTTACCGCCGGTGACAAGTGCCATCAGGGCGGCTGCGGCGACTACCGCTACCGGGATGTGCCAGGCGATCACGCGGCGTGCCACCAGGTAGATGAAACCGGCGATCAGGGCTAAGCTGCCGACTTCCCCCATTGAGCCTCCGACGCGTCCCAACATCAGCGATGTGGTGTCGACCTGGTCGGGGGTGATGACGCCCATCTTGAGTTGGCCGAGGATGGTGGCGCCGGTGGTGGCGTCGGTGTAGTTGAGGGTGTTTTCAAGGGGTATGGGCCAGCTGGTCATGAGCACCGGGAATGAGATGAGCAGGAACACGCGTCCTACCAGTGCGGGGTTGAAGATGTTGCACCCAAGGCCTCCGAATGCCATCTTGCCGATGCCGATGGCGAATACCGAGCCGATTATTACGGTCCATAACGGCAGGTTGGATGGCAGGTTGAGAGCAAGCAGAAGCCCGGTGAGCAGCGCTGAACCGTTGGCTATGGTGGCCTTGCGGCGGAGCATGTAGCGGTTGATGAGGTATTCGGTGGCGATGCAGCTTGCAATTGCGGTGGTGATCACGATGGCGGCTCCTACTCCGAAGTAGTACAGGGAGCAGAGCGTGGCAGGTATCAGGGCTATAACCACTTGCCACATGCACCAGCCGACGGTGCGGGTGGTCTGTATGTGGGGTGAGGCCGATATGGTGAGGAGTTGGTTCATTTTGGCTGTGATTTTATGGCGCGTTTGCCGAGCTTGATGTAGTCGAGGATTGGGCGGGATGAGGGACAGACGTAGCTGCAAGAGCCACATTCGACGCAGTTGAGGGCACCGAGTCGGTTGGCCTGCTCATATTCGTTGAGACGGCTCAGGGTGGCAAGCAGGTAAGGCTCGAGACCCATGGGGCACGCCTCGACGCACTTTGCGCAGCGGATGCAGGGTTGGACGGTGCGTCGGTGTGCTTCACTCTCTGGGAGCATCAGTATGCCGGAGATGCCCTTGACCGTGGGGGCGTCGATTGACACTACCGCCCTACCCATCATCGGTCCGCCCAACACTATCTTGCCGGTATCGGCGGGGACTCCTCCGGCCAGGTCGATGAGCGCTCGCATGCTGGTGCCTAAGGCCACGCGGTAGTTGCCGGGACGCTCCACCGACGGTCCGGTGACGGTGACGACTCTCGACACCAGGGGGGTGCCCATGATCACGGCATCGTAGACGGCAAGTGCGGTGGCCACGTTCTGCACTATCGCCCCGACGGCTATCGGGAGCGCTCCTTGCGGCACCTCACGGCCGATTGTGGCTACAATGAGCTGCTTCTCGCTGCCCTGGGGGTGCTTGGTGCGCAGTGGCATGATCTCGATGCCCGAGGTGGCTGAGGCGGCTTGGCGCATCGCTTCGATGGCTTGGGGCTTGTTGTCCTCGATACCCACGATGGCACGGTTGACTTTGGCGGCCTTCATCAGCAGGAGGATGCCGTCGATGATCTCGGGGGCTTGTGCGCGCATTATGGCGTCGTCGTTGGTGAGATAGGGCTCGCACTCTGCGCCATTGATTATCAACACATCGGCTCGAGTGCCCGGGGGAGGGGAGAGTTTCACTTTGGTGGGGAAGGTGGCTCCTCCGAGTCCGACGATACCTGCTTGGTCAATGATTTTCACAATCTCGTCGGCGGGGAGCGACAGGGCTTGCTCAATCGAGCGCACGGGGCGGGCGTTGACCATGGCGCTGAGGTCGGCCTGATGGTCATCCTCAGTGGCTTCGATGGTGACGGTGTCGGCGGGCTGTCCATAGGCCGTCTTGGTGCGGTCAACCTTGACCACCGTGCCTGAAATCGGTGTATGCACGTTGGCCGAAACAAACCCTGCGGCATGGGCCACGATGTCGCCGCGGCTTACGTGGTCGCCCCGCTTCACGTCGCATACGGCTATCGCCCCGATGTGCTGTGAGAATGTCACTACCACGGAGTTGGGGAGCTCCATGTCTATGATGGGCTTTCCGGCGGTGAGTTTTGACTGTGGAGGGTGGATGCCTCCTATCTTGAATGTACGCACTTAATATAATGATGTGTTAGGAGGGGATTATGGGTGAGGGGAAGTTGGCGCTGAGTATCGCTCCGGTGGGGCACACGGGGATGCACTTGCGGCAGAGCTTGCACTTGGCGAAGTCGATATAGGCGAGGTCGTCGGCCACGGTGATAGCTCCATGTGGGCATGTGCGGGCGCATTTGCCGCAACCGATGCACGACATGCGGCACTCGTTGCGGGCTATGGCTCCCTTCTCGCGGTTGGAGCACGCTACCCACACGCGCAATCCGCGGGGACCTTTGTTGCGCAGCTCAAGCAGTGACCGCGGGCAGGCGCTGGCGCAGAGGCCGCAGCCTACGCAGCGGTCATCGGCCACGGCGGGCAGACCGGTTGTGGGGCCGATGTGGATGGCGTCCCAATGGCATGCCTTGACGCAGTCGCCGCAACCTAAGCAGCCGTAGGCGCAGTCGGTTGAGCCAACGGCTATCATCGAGAGCAGGGCACACGACTGCACGCCGTCGTAGGTGGCACGGACGGGGCGGTTGGCGCATGTGCCGTTGCAGCGGAGCACGGCTATCTTGGGTATGGCTGAGGTTGGTGCCACCCCTTTGATTGAGGCTATCTTCGACATGGCGTCGGCATCTGCTCCGGGACATGTGAAGCCGTCGAGGGTGGGGGAGGCGGCACAGCGGCTGGCGAAGTCGTGGCAGCCGCTGAAGCCGCAGCCTCCGCAGTTGGCGCCGGGGAGGAGGGCTTCAATCTGTCCAACCAGCGGGTCCTCGGGCACGTTGAAGCGCCGGGCCACTATGTAGAGTATGATTGCGGCGAGTATGCCTATGCCGCCGAGGGCTATGAGTGAGGCTGTGATGATGGGCACGGTGTTTGGGTTTTATGTTTTAGGAGGAGGGGGTGATGGACCAGTGGATGCGTGTGGCGATGGCTTGGCGGTTGAGGGCGAGGATGAGGTAGTAGATGGTGAGCACGGCGAGGGTGACGCCTATCGACAATGCGGGGCTCAGGCCGATGGCGAGTGCGGTGATGAGCGTGGCGGCGAGAAGTGCGCAGGGGAGTGCGAGACCTAAGCCTATGGCTCGCCATTGTGACGCGTCGGTGGCTGTGATGTCGACCCTCTGGCCAACGCTGTAAGCCGCAGGGTTGTCGACCTCGATGGTGTGTGTGACGCGTTCGCCCGTCTGGCCGCACACCACGGCCACACGGCAGCCTGAGCAGGCCGTTCCGGTGAGTATTTCGACCGTCACCGCATCGGCGCTCACCCCTGTGACGACCGCTGTATGTGATATGCCTGAAGCCATGTCGCAAATTTAACGATTTTTGTGATGGGAAACAGCGATTTTGGAAAATATGCGCCAAATCACCTAAATTTTTTAGTATGTCTTGTCGGAATGAATAAATTTGTATCACTTTGCGAGTGAAATCACATTAAACCCGCAAAATTTACATATTTATACAATCTTGCCATGGAACAATCAAGGAAATTCCTGCTTCAGAAGAGCGACATACCACAGCATGGTACAACGTGGTGCCCGACATGCCTAACAAGCCCGCGCCGAAACTCAACCCCGCGACCAAGGAGCCTCTGAAGGCCGAAGACCTCTTCCCGATTTTCGCCGAGGAGGTGAGCCGTCAGGAGATAAACACCGCCGACCTCCCCGACGTAAGGTAACGCCTCCGGGGGCGCTTGCGTCAGCTGATGGGCGCTGTTAGCTGAGATGACCGGTGGGGTAAAGGATGTGGAGTACCAGCTCCTGGAGCAGTTCGTAGGGGTCGCGGCGTGAGCCTATGCCCTTGCTTTGTGCGTCGTAGCGGCGGATGGCGTTGATGATCTCGATGGCGTGCCAGGCGTTGAAGTGCCGCAGGGCGTTGCGGAGGTCGGTGAGTTGGCCGGGCCATTTGTAGCCGCAGGCGGCCATCAGCGAGTGATCACCCTGGTCGGAGGTGTAGATGGCTATGAGCACGTTGGTGAAGAAGTTGAACAGCGTGGAGGCTGTGACCACATAGGGGTTGTTCTTGGGGTTGGAGCGGAAATAATCCACGATGGTGAGTGCGCGCTTGTAGTCGCGTTTAGCCACGGCCGCCACCAGCTCGAAGTTGTTGTAATCCTTGCTGATACCGATGTTGGCTTCGACCGCCTCAGGCGTTACCATGGCGCCTTTGGGGAGGGTGACGGTGAGCTTGTCAATCTCGTTGTAGAGGCGCGACAGGTCGGTGCCTACGTAGTCGGCGAGCATCTGCAGCGACTTGGGGTCGACGTTGAGCCCCTTGTCCTTGATGAAGCGCTCGATTTCGACCTTGACGTTGCGCTCTTGGAGTTTCTTTGACTCAAACACCACCCCTCCGCTCTTTTTCAGGGCTGACTTCAGCTCCTTGCCTTTGGCGGCGGCACCGCGGCTGCATATCACGAACACTGTCGACGGGTTAGGTTGCGCCACGTAGCTTGCGATGTTGTCGAGCCATTGTGCAGGCACGGCTTGGGCTTCGTGGAGTATCACCACCTGGCGGTCGGCCATCATGGGGTAACGCATGGCGTAGTCCATCACCTGAGCGGGTGTCAGCTCAGGGGCATAAAGGTTGTAGAGGTTGAAGTCGCGGTCGGCCTCGGGCACCAGAGCCTCGAAGTCCTTGACGAGTTGGTCGATGTAGAACCCCTCCTCGCCATGCAGCAGGTAGACGGGGGCGAGTTGCGACGGAGCTTTGCGCAGCTGGTTGCGCAGCGATGTGAAGGTGACTGTAGCTTCGGCCATGTTGGGTGATTTTTTGTGGGTGCTAATTTACGCACAATTTTGGAAAAATCGCTACCTTTGCGATGTCAAACCTCAAAAATCTATACCGCGGATGGCTCAACGCATGCCTCAATTTGATGTGATCAAGGGTATCGCCATATTTATGGTGGTGATGGGGCATGTGCTGACGATGTGCATCCGTTATATTGACCAAGCGTTGGCGTTCAAGCTCATAGGGCAGACCCACATGCCGCTGTTCTTCTTCATCGCCGGATATTTCAGCTACCGCGGAGAGCGGTCGCCACAAGTCGCTACCCTGCTGGGTCGGCGCTTTGTGCAGCTGATTGTGCCGATGGTGGTGGTGGGAGCGTTGTGGCTCTGGTACTTTCCCTACAGCGGGCTTCAGTCGCCCCTTGACTCAACCCTCCAAGGCGCCCTTGCCGACGAGTGGAAAAATGGGTATTGGTTCCCTCTGGTGCTCTTTGAGATCACGGTGATATATCAAGTGGCCGCGCCGCTGCTGCGCTTAGGCAGAAATGCTGTCGGCGATATAGCTCTTACGGTGATAGTGAGCGCGGTGATAGGGTGGATAGCCCTCGGACTGTTGCCCGCCGACGTCGTGGCTTGCGGCTCTTTGGGGCTAACGGCCACATTCCTCCCGGTGTTCATGATAGGGGCGATGGCCAGGAAGCATGCCGAAGGATTTAAGGCGCTGTATACCAACTCATGGGTGGCGCTCTCGGCCATAGTGGTCGGGGCTGTGACGGTGTACATGAGCATGTATTATTGGGAATTTGAGCTGATGGCCTCCCCGGCCTTTGAGCTGATAGTCACAGTGGTGTGGCACCTGTGCCTTGCCGTGATAGCCTTTGCCGTCATCACCCCATGGACTGACAGAACCATAACAAACCAGCCAAAAGTAGGGACGCACCCTGGTGCGTCAGCGATGGCACTATGGTGTCTCCTTGGCCGTGAGAGCCTTGGCATATACTTGCTCCACTACTTCTTCCTTTTCCCGATGCCGATGGCGCAGGAGCCTCTGCGTGCCTTGGGATTGGGATTTGTGCCCACATTGGCCGTGGCAGCCGTGGTTGCTGCGCTGATTGTGGCCGTTACCCTCGCCGCCATCCGCATCGTCAAGATCTCGCGCCCATTGGCCATGCTGCTTATTGGCGCCAAACCATCATAACGCGGACGCACCACCTCCCTAAGATTCCTAAAGTCCCTAAAGACCTTAAGGACATTAACAACTCAACAACTCAAAAACGCTCCTGCCTTGACCAACAAACCACTGATAACCATAGCAATAACCGCTTGCAACGACGAGCGGCACCTCACCCGTGCCATCAACTCGGCTTTGGCTCAGGAGGGCATCGACCGTGAGATTATAGTGGTTGATGACGGTTCGACCGACGGTACCGACCGTGTGCTTGAGCGTTTTGCCGACCGCATCGAAATCATACGCCATGCCTCCAACCTTGGCTCAGTGGCCGCACGCCGCACGGCCATCGCCTCAGCCCGCGGCGAGTGGATCACGATGCTCGACGGCGACGACTGGCTCTCGCCCAACGCCATAGAGCACGCCCTTTGGGCTTCGCGCGACGCCGACATAGTGCAGATGCGCATCAACCTCCGCCTTGAGTTCCTCCCCTGGATACCACTCCATTGGAAGCAGCGATACGACCCTGAGCGGGCTGTCGACGCCGTGATCTACGACGAGCACGCATTCCCCGTGCAGGCGTGGGGCAAGCTCTACCGACAGGAGATGCTCTCCCCCGGCATTGACACCATCGACTACGACGGCTTTTGGGGTGATGACCGTCTGCTCAACCTCCCCATCATGCTCCGTCGCCCCCGCATCGTCGTGGCACATAGGGCGCACTACAACTACCGTCTCGGAGGGCGCACAAGCATCAACCGGCTAGGTATCAACAGCGAGAGCGACCGCCAACGCAGGCAGGAGATACTCCGTGAAGTGGAGCTCGTCAACCGGATAAAGCGCGACTACCTCAGCGGCCGCTTCCTGCTCACACGCGGGTTAGAGAGTCGTCTTGATGCCGAGCTTCAACGCCATACCCGCTACTTGACCAGATGAACCACAGCTGCCACCTCAACATCTCGGTGATTGTGGCAACCTGTCACGACCCCGCACAGGTGCGCCAACGGATATGCTCGATGATCCCTACTGCCCCCTCTGTGGAGCTGATTGTGGTCGAGGACGAGGGTAGGGGGGTGTCTTGGTCCCGCAACCGCGGACTTGACCAAGCCCGAGGGGAGTGGGTGCTGATGATTGACGACGACGACCGCATCGACCCCGCCATTTTTAATATGGTGGGTACGTATCCCGCGGCTGATATAATCGAGTGGGGCTACCGCATAGTGCGCGGCGACGACATTCAGAACGTCAGTCTCGTCGACCGACCCACAGAGATTGCCCCCGCCGACCTTCCTCGGCTGATGGTCGAAAACCGCCGCTTCACATCCAACCTTTGGAACAAACTCATACGCCGCCGAGCCATCGGCACCTTGCGGCTGGACGAGTACCTGACTCATGGCGAGGACTGGGACTTCCTGTGGCGGCTCATAGCCTCAGGCCGCGTCGGCAGCATGCTGATCATACCCCAGTTGCTCTATGACTACGTGCAGCACCCCGGGCAGGTGAGCTCCACCTTCACCGACCGCCCCATCACCCTCCCTGCCGCCTGGGCCACTATGCTCGCCGACATCGAGCAACGATACCGTTACCTGCTACCCGAAGCCTGCGCCACCTACGCCAGCCACCTCACCGTGGCGCTCTACGCCGCCCACCGCGCACATGCTCCCCGCCGGCTCCTCAAGCAGCTGCGCCACGCCCTGCGACGCCAACTCCCAGCTCTCTGGCGCTCCCCCCGTCACTCTCTGAAGAAGAAGCTCGCTGCCACCTACCTGAGCCTTTGAGGCTTTAAGTTGTGAGTGTCGGGGATGTTTACTATCTTTGCGGATTGATAACAGATAACCCCTCGGTATATGCAGAAAATTGCTCTCATAACGGGAATTACAGGTCAGGACGGCTCGTACCTGGCTGAATTCCTACTCGAAAAAGGTTACGAGGTGCACGGCATCATTCGCCGCAGCTCCACCTTCAACACCGGCCGCATCGAGCACCTATATCTCGCCCAATGGGTGCGCGACCAGCGTAAGCGCCGTGCCATCAACCTGCACTACGGCGACATGACCGACTCGTCGTCGCTGATACGCATCATACAGGAGGTGCAGCCCACTGAGATATACAACCTGGCCGCCCAGAGCCACGTGAAGGTATCGTTCGACGTGCCTGAATACACCGCCGACACTGACGCCATCGGCACACTGCGCTTGCTTGAGGCCGTGCGCATCCTCGGGCTGGAGAGGGTGACGCGCGTCTATCAGGCGTCGACCTCGGAGATCTTCGGCAAGGTGCAGGAGGTACCTCAGAGCGAGACCACCCCGTTCTACCCCCGCTCACCCTACGCTGTGGCCAAGCTCTACGGCTTTTGGATTACCAAAAACTACCGCGAGAGCTATGGCATGTACGCCGCCAACGGCATCCTCTTCAACCATGAGAGCGAGCGCCGCGGCGAGAACTTCGTGACCCGCAAGATCACCCTCGCCGCCGCCAACATCGTGGCCGGCAACCAGGACAAGCTCTATCTTGGCAACCTCAACGCCCGCCGCGACTGGGGTTACGCTCCCGACTATATCGAGTGCATGTGGCTGATACTCCAGCAGGATGAGCCTGACGACTATGTGATAGCCACCGGCGAGTATCACTCGGTGCGCGAATTCACCGAGTTGGCCTTCCGCCGTGCCGGCATCGAGCTGCGCTGGGAGGGTGAGGGTGTCGACGAGAAGGGCATCGACAAGGCCACCGGGCGTGTGCTGGTGGAGGTCGACCCCAAATTCTTCCGCCCCTCGGAGGTGGAGCAGCTGTTGGGCAACCCCACCAAGGCGAAGGAAAAGCTCGGCTGGAACCCGCGTAAGACCTCGTTTGAGGAGCTTGTCAAAATCATGGTAGACGCCGACATGAAGCTCGTTAACAAGAAGTAACATGATAGACAAAAGCGCTAAAATATATGTGGCAGGCCACCGCGGTTTGGTGGGCTCGGCCATCTGGAGCAATCTGGAGCGCCGCGGCTACCGCAACCTCGTGGGGCGTACCCATGCCGAGCTTGACCTGCTCGACGGTGAGGCAGTGCGACGGTTCTTCGACCGGGAGCAGCCCGACTGCGTGGTGCTCGCCGCCGCCCATGTGGGGGGCATCATGGCCAACTCCCTCTACCGTGCCGACTTCATCTACCAAAACCTGCAGATACAGCAGAATGTGATAGGGGAGGCGTTCCGTCACGGCGTGAAGAAGCTGCTCTTCCTCGGAAGCACCTGCATCTACCCCCGCGAGGCTCCCCAGCCAATACCTGAGGACGCCCTGCTGACTTCCCCCTTGGAGTACACCAACGAGCCTTACGCCATTGCCAAAATCGCCGGGCTGAAGATGTGCGAGAGCTTCAACCTGCAGTATGGCACCGACTATATCGCCGTGATGCCCACCAACTTGTATGGGCCTAACGACAATTTTCACTTGGAGAACTCCCACGTGCTGCCGGCGATGATACGCAAGATGCGCCTTGCGCGCCTGCTGATGGAGGGTGATGAGGCGGCTGTGCGAGCCGACCTCGCCCTGCGGCCAATCTCCACGGTGAGCGCCGACGCCCCTTTCGGCCAAATCGAGGAGGCTCTTGCCGGATTTGGCATCACAGCTAACGCCCTGACCCTTTGGGGTTCGGGCAAGCCGCTGAGAGAGTTCCTTTGGAGCGAGGATATGGCCGACGCCTCGGTCTACGTGCTACTCAACGTGGGTTTCGACCAGGTCAAGGGCACAGACCCCCGGGTACGCAACTGCCATATCAACATCGGCACAGGCAAGGAGCTGACCATCGCCGAGTTGGCCGAGAAGATTAAGGCCACCGTAGGTTACCGCGGCGAGATACGTTGGGACTCTTCAAAGCCCGACGGCACCATGCGCAAACTCTGCGATGTAAGCAAGTTGCACTCCTTGGGGTGGCATCACACAGTGGAAATCGACGACGGCATCAGCCGCCTCTATTCATGGTATCTCGACAACCGATGAGGCTACTAAGGCAAATATTCATTATACTCTTGGCCGTCGTAGGCGTGGACGCAGCTTATGCGATGCCCGTCGACACCACAACCCGCATCAGTCTGCTCGTGGCCTCGCCCGGCACTGAAATATATGAGCTTGAGGGGCATGCGGCGATGCGTGTCCAAGGCCCCGGAGGCGACGTGGCGATCAACTGGGGGCTGTTCAGCTTCGACCGGCCCAACTTCGTGTACCGTTTCGTCAAGGGTGAGACCGACTACGGCATCGGAGCGCAATACACCTCAGACTTCGTCTACAGCTACGCCGCCCAGGGGCGAGGGATCACCGAGATACCCCTCAATCTCACTCCCGAGCAGGTGGCAAGGGTGGTGGCCCTCGTCGACTCCACGCTCCAACCCGGCTGCAACATCTACCGCTACAACTACGTCAAAGACAACTGCTCGACACGCCCGGTCAGCATCATCGAGCAAGCCGTAGGCGACACCCTGACCATCGCACAGTCAGCCCAATGGGCAGCCGACACCCCCGTGAGCTTCCGCGACGTGATGCGCCATTACCACAGCTATTACCCATGGTATCAATTTGGTATCGACCTCGCTTTGGGCAGCGGCATCGACTACGCCATCACCCCGCATGAGATGACATTCGCCCCCGTGCTTCTCCCCGAGCTGCTCGCCACGGCCACCATCCAGGGCCGACCACTGACCAATGGCGCTGTAGATCTTGTGGGGGCACGCCCATGGCCTGTGGAGCCCACGCCATGGTACCTCACGCCGATGTGCGCCGCCCTGCTCATACTCGCCATATCGATAGCCCTCACGTGGCGTGACCTCAAGGCTGGGAAGTCCACCAAATGGTTTGACTCAGTGCTGTTTGGGCTCTACGGCCTGCTCGGCTGCGTGATCACATTCTTAGTGTTCATCTCCGTCCATGAGGCCACGTCGCCCAACTTGTTGCTGCTGTGGCTCAACCCCCTGGCGCTCATCCCCGCCGTGGCTGTGTGGATAAAATCGGCCGAAAAAGTGGTGATTTGCTATCATTTTGTTAACTTTGTAGCGTTATTAATATTAGTTGTGGCGTGGCCACTGCTCGGTCAGGTGGGCAACATGGCGTTCGTACCCCTGATTGCGGCAGATGCACTGCGCTCAATATCATACGTTTATATCAATAGATGCGCATTAACAACAGCAAGGTGACCCCTCGTATGGTATGCACCCTTGTGGCCTCGATGGTGATGGCCACGGTGTGGGGGAAGCAGCTCGTGACGCAGCCCAAGCTCGTGCTCGGGGTGATGATCGAGGGGTTGTCGGCCGACCAGCTCGACTTGTTGCGCTCCCACATGAGTGAGGGAGGCTTCAACCGGCTGTTGACCCAAGGCGTCACCATCGACAACCTCGACTACGGCGCACCGCTCGACCCCGCGGCTGCCGCCGCCTTGCTCTACACCGGCGCATCCCCGGCAATCAACGGAGTCGACCGAGCCACCGTCTACGACGCCTCACGACAGCGCAGCGCTTCGGTATACTACGACCCACAGCACCGCGGACTCTTCGTCGACCAACCCTTGTCGCCCGCGTCCCTTTTGGTTAGCACTGTAGGTGATGAGGTGCGCATCAGCAGCGATGGCATAGGCACCGTCTACTCCATAGCCCTCACCCCCGAGATCGCCGTGGCCATGGCCGGGCACGCCGGCAACAGCGCAGCCTGGATCAACGACGTCACCGGCTCATGGGCATCGTCGACCTACTACAAAGAGCTGCCCACTCCCGCACAGCGAGCCAACCACTACACACCCCTGTCGACACGCCTCGACACCATGGCATGGGAGCCGCTGTTGCCCCTGAGCACCTACACTGACCTGCCTGAGCACCGTCGGCAGTACCCATTCCGCGTCACCTTCCCCCGCAAGGAGACCAGCCGCTTCAAGGCATTCAGCGCATCGCCGCTGGCCAACGCAGAGGTGACAACCCTCGCCCTCGACTACCTGCGCAACCTCCACATCGGGGACGACGACCAGCCCGACATGCTCAGCCTCAGCTACTCGCTGGCCCCGTACCCCTACGGCAAGGATGGCGACACCCGCGCTATGCGCAACGACGCCTGCATACGTCTCGACCGTGACCTCCAGAAGCTGTTCAAGGCCATCGACGCAGGCCCCGGACTCGACCACACCGTAGTGTTCGTGGCAGGAACTCCCGCACGCACCCGCACCCGCCGCGACGACGAGCGTTGGCAGATACCATACGGCGAGTTCTCAGCCCGCCGAGCGCAGACCCTGCTCAACGCCTTCCTGATGGCAAAGTACGGCAACGGCGACTGGATTAGCTCGTTCGACAACAAGCAGATACACCTCAACCGCCGACTCATCGAGCAGCGCGGCATCGAGCTTGACGAGATGCGGGGCGACGCAGCCGACTTCGTAGCCAAGATGTCGGGAGTCACCTCAGCCACCTCCATTGACCGCATAATCTCAGGCCGTGACAACAACTACGACCGCAACAACATAGCCCTGCAGCACAGCGCCGACATATATTTCTCCCTCGCCCCCGGCTGGGAGTTCACCGATGCCGACGGCTCATCGCAGAAGCTCGTGGAGCGACTTGTCAGCACCACCGCACCGTGCTACATATTAGCCCCGGGAGTGGAGCCGCAGCGCATCCGCACCACCGTCGACGCCCGGGCCCTGGCTCCCACAGTCGTGGGGCAGCTGCGCATACGCTCACCTAACGGAGCGGCAACCCCCGCAATCGTCATAGAGTGAACCCCCAAAATACGTAATAAATTAATTCAGAACACAATAATGTCATTAACAAGTTTACTTAACAAACTGTTTGGCAACAAATCACAGCGCGACCTCAAAGAAATCCAGCCCATCGTGGCCCAGATACAGAAGCTTGGCCCCGAGATGAAGGAGAAATCCAACGATGAGCTCCGCGCAGTCATCACATCAGTGCGCGCCGACCTCGCCGCAGCCATCAAGCCCGACGAAGACTTCATCGCCGAAACCAAAGAGAAGGTGGAGACCCTCCCCTTCGACGAGCGTCAGCCCATGTGGAGCCAAATCGACAAACATGAGAAAAACATACTCGACACCATCGAGGATAAGCTCAACGAGCACCTCCCCACGGTGTTCGCCGCAATGCGCGAGACCGCTGCCCGCTTCGCCGCCAACGAGGTGGTTGAGGTGACAGCCACACAGCTCGACCGCGACCTCGCAGCCCAAGGACGCGACTTCGTGAGCGTCGACGGCGACAAAGCCCTCTGGAAGAGCCACTGGACAGCCGGCGGCAACGAAATCACCTGGGACATGGTGCACTACGACGTGCAGCTCATCGGCGGCGTCGTGCTCCATCAAGGCAAGATCGCCGAGATGGCCACCGGTGAGGGTAAAACCCTCGTGGCCACACTCCCGGTGTTCCTCCGCTCACTCTCAAAGCGAGGCGTCCACGTGGTCACCGTCAACGACTACCTGTCGAAGCGCGACTCAGAGTGGATGGGCCCCCTCTACATGTTCCACGGCTCAACCGTAGACTGCATCGACAAGCATGAGCCCAACACCGCCGAGCGCCGTCAAGCCTACGAGTGCGACATCACATTCGGCACCAACAATGAGTTTGGCTTCGACTATCTCCGCGACAACATGGCCATGGCTCCGCAGGACATGGTGCAGCGCAAACACTACTACGCCATCGTCGACGAGGTCGACTCAGTGCTCATCGACGACGCCCGCACCCCTCTTATTATATCAGGCCCCGTGCCCAAGGGCGACGACCAGCTCTTCGACGCCTTCAAAGCCAACGTGGAGAAGGTGGTCAACGCCCAGCGCCGCCTCGTCACACGGATACTCTCCGAAGCCAAAACCAAGCTCGCATGCGACGATAAGGACGTGCGCAAGGAGGGAGCGCTGCTGCTCTTCCGTGCCTTCAAAGGCCTCCCCAAGAACGGCGCCCTGATCAAGTTCCTCAGCCAGGAGGGCATGAAGAACATCATGCTCCAAACCGAGGCATACTACCTGCAGGACAATGCCCGCGAGATGCCCACCGTCATCGACCCCCTCTACTTCGTGATCGATGAGAAAAACCGCTCGGTGGAGCTCACCGACAAGGGTATCGACGAGTTGACCGGCAAGAGCAACGACCCCGAATTCTTCGTACTCCCCGACATAGCCTCGCAGCTCTCAGAGCTTGAGCACATCGCCGACCCCCAGGAGCGCCGGCAGAAGAAGGATGAGGCGATGCAGAACTACGCCATCAAGTCGGAGCGCGTCCACACCGTGACCCAGCTCCTCAAAGCCTACACCCTCTTCGACAAAGACGTGGAGTATGTGATCGACGACAACAAAATCAAGATTGTCGACGAGCAGACAGGCCGTATCATGGAGGGCCGACGCTACAGCGACGGACTCCACCAGGCCATCGAAGCCAAGGAGGGAGTCAAGGTAGAGGCCGCAACACAGACCTTCGCCACCATCACCCTGCAGAACTACTTCCGCATGTACCACAAGCTGGCCGGTATGACCGGTACGGCCGAAACCGAGGCCGGTGAGCTTTGGGATATCTACAAACTCGACGTGGTCACCATCCCCACCAACCGCCCTGTGGCACGCATCGACATGAACGACCGCGTCTACAAGACCAAGAAGGAGAAGTACGCCGCCGTAATCGACGAAATCGTCAAGCTCCGCGACGCAGGCCGCCCCGTGCTCGTCGGCACCACCTCGGTCGAAATTTCCGAGCTCCTCTACCGCATGCTCCAGATGCGCCACATCGACGCCCAGGTGCTCAACGCCAAGCTCCACCAGCGTGAGGCAATGGTAGTGGCCGAAGCCGGTAAGAAGGGCACTGTGACCATCGCCACCAACATGGCAGGCCGCGGCACCGACATCAAGCTCACCCCCGAGGTCAAGGAAGCGGGAGGTCTCGCCATCATCGGCACCGAGCGTCACGAGTCGCGCCGCGTCGACCGTCAGCTGCGAGGCCGTTCAGGCCGTCAGGGCGACCCCGGTTCGTCGGTATTCTACGTATCGTTTGAAGACCAGCTGATGCGCCTGTTCGCCACCGACCGCGTGATGAAGATGCTCGACCGCATGGGACTCAAGGAGGGTGAGATGATCGAGTCGAAGATGGTGACCAACGCCATCGAGCGCGCCCAGAAGCGTGTCGAGGAGAACAACTTCGGCATCCGTAAGCGCCTGCTCGAATACGACGACGTGATGAACAAGCAGCGCACCTACATCTACGCCCGCCGCCATCACGCACTCTTGGGCGAGCGTGTGGGCATCGACATCGCCAACATGCTCTACGACACCATCGAAAACCTCGTCAACACCTACGACCAGCCCTCCGACTACGACGACCTGTCGATGGAGGTGATGCGCATACTCACCATCGAGCTGCCATTCAACGCCGACGAATTCCGCTCCATGTCGAAGGAGGATATCATCGACGCCATCCAAGGCGTGGCCAACGAGGCCCTGCAGCGCAAGAGCGACCGCATAGTCGAGGTAGCCATGCCTGTAATCAAAGACTGGGTTGAAAACCGTGGCGCCACAGGCCGCATCGTCGTGCCTATCACCGACGGCAAGCGCATATTCAACCTCGTGGTCGACATCCAAAAAGCTTATGCATCAGAGTGCAAGACCATCGTCAAAGAGTGGCACAAGTCGATACTGCTGGTCACCATCGACGAGCTTTGGAAGGAGCACCTGCGCGAACTCGACCAGTTGCGCCAGTCGGTGCAGAACGCATCGTATGAGCAGAAGGACCCCCTGGTGATCTACAAGGTAGAGTCGTTCCACCTCTTCGAGACGATGCTCAACAACCTCAACGTCAAAGCCCTGTCGTCGCTCCTCCGCGGTCAGATCTACATCCAGCAGCGTCCCTCGTCACAGCTCGACTCAGAGAAGCAGGGCGGGGGAGCATCGGCCGATGCACAACAGCCCGCAAAGCCCCAGCCCGAAGTGCGCCGCGCCATTCCCGAGCGTCAGAACGACTACTCACGCTACCGCGCTACCAAGGAAGACCTCCCCGGCCAGGCGGCTCAGCAGGCCGCAGCCTCAGCCCGGCAGGGCGAAAAGCAAAAGCCAATGCCCGTAAAGGCCGCTCCCAAAATCAACCGCAACGACCCCTGTCCCTGCGGCTCAGGCAAGAAGTACAAAAACTGCCACGGACGCGGACTCTAAGACCCCAATCTATAGCATTATGGCCGGCATGAACCTCACGCTGGCCATAATGTTAAATAGATAAACTTATTGCGAGTCACATCAAATGACTGAAGTCAGACTTGAGCTTGGAAGCAACATCAGCAGCCGGATGAGCGTGTTGGAGCATGCTTTGCGGATGATCGCAAGCGACTACCCGGTAGTCCGGGTGAGTTCCATCGTGGAGTCGCCCGACGTCACCGGCGGCCCCACCACGTTCGCCAACCGGCTCGTCGACATCGACACCGACCTCCCCGTCGGCACTCTGCGCATGCGCCTGAAGAGCCTCGAAGCCCACTTCGGAGAGCGCACACCCCTGACGCCCGCGCCCACCATGGGATGCGCCACCCACATCCCCCTCGACATCGACGTAGTCACCTACGGCTCCCTCCTGCTCAAGCCCGACGACCTCACCCGCCCATACTACCGAGCCATTTTGGAGCAAGGATTATTTGACTGTTAAGAAAAAATCGTAAATTTGTACCATCCTTAACGGCCTTAACGGCCTTAACGGCCCTAACGACTAACAACTCAAAAACTCATAACTCAAAATCCCATGCTTAAGAAGATACTCTCAATCTCAGGCCGCCCCGGGCTGTTCCGCCACGTGAGCCAGGGCAAGAACATGCTCATCGTCGAAAACCTCGCCACCGGCAAGCGCACTCCCGCCTACGCCCGCGACAAAGTAGTGTCATTAGGCGACATCGCCATCTACACCACCGACGAGGACGTGCCACTGCCCGACGTGCTTGAGAAGATTAAGGAGGCCAACAACGGCCAGCCCGTCGACCTCAAGTCATTCAAGGACGACGCCGCCCTGCGCAAATACTTCGGCACAATCCTCCCCGACTTCGACGACGATCGCGTCTACACCAACGACATCCGCAAAGTGTTCTCGTGGTACAACCAGCTTATCGCCGCCAACGTCACCGAGTTTAAGGACAACGAGATAGCCCAAGATCAGGCCGCCGAGGCAGCAGAAGCCGCCGACGAAGCCGCCGCCACCAAGTAACAATCAGCATCTCCAGCCGCCCTCGCTCGCCGGAGCGTCCGCGGCAATGCGGCAGCAAGCGCGGCGCGCTTGAACAGTACAGCTTCGCGTCGAAGCCTGACAAGATAGCAAAAAGGGTGTTATTAAACACCCTTTTTTAGCATCCAGCTGAAGCAATTGTCGAGCGGGTCATCCATCAGGCAGTCAGCCACATCCTGCGAGCCGGTGAGGTGTAGGGGCGCACGCCGCACGTCGACCACCCGCACCGAGTTGCAATAGCGACTCAGACGCGCCCCCTCAAGGTGCCATTTATCCACCATGTCGGCATCGGGCACCAACACCACGTCACGCCCTGAGAGAGCGGCCATGCGGTGGTATCGGCCGCGCATGTTCTCGTCGGTAGCGCTCAGGTTGCTCGCCCCGCCGGTGGCCAGCACTATGTAGCGATGGTTGTTGTGGTACCGCAGGTAGCAGCTCAGCACCAAGGCCGACTTCTCACTCTCGACCACCACCACCTTGCGGTCGGGGTACAGCTCGGTGAGCACCTCCCCGAAGAAGCATGGCACAAAGTTGAAGTCAGGCAGCCGCCGCTGTGTGTGGAGGAAGGTCACCGATGGTCGGTCGGGCAGTTTCAGTCGGTGGCCGCTCTCATCATAGCCCATCACCTTGACGGAGCGGCATGAGCCGAAGCGGTCGTAGAGCGGAAATTCCATGGCATTGCCGAAGAGCGAGGAGTGGCCCACGCCATAGATTGAGAACACATCCTTGACAGTCGACTCGATAGTCGGAACGGGCCCGCAGTAGGGCAAATGTCGGGTGTAAGAGCGCTTTACGGCCCTGTACAGATTGTTGAAGCCAAGCTGGCTCTTGTCGTTGAAATACGTCATTGCCGAGGGCGTGGCGGGGCGCTGCGGCGCCGGCATCGGCTGTAGAGGAGAGCGACGGTGGCTGGGGAGGGAGCCGATGAACTTTCGCGGAGGTTCATGGTAGCGGCAGTTGTTCTCGCGGTTGCAGCGTCCACAGCGAGGGTCGAGGATGTTGCCGGTGACGGTGTCGATATAGTATTTAAATGTGCGGCGTCCACATTGGGGGCATGGGCCTGCTTTCTTGCCAAGCCGATAGCGATATTCAGTCATGGGGAGTTGTAGATTTGATGGGTTGTCTGCCGTGTTCCGAGGCGTTCCACCCCGTTCCACCCGTTCCACCCGTTCCTCCCTGGAACGAATGGAACGAATGGAACGGATGGAACGGTCATTAATTATCGCTGGTGTGACGGAATGCGGTGGTTTTGCTAATACCTAACTGATCGGCTATTTCTTGGAGTGTGCGACCTTGGCGCTTAAGCTCCATGGCGCGCTCCTTGATAGATAGCCCATCATTATTGGCGCTATCAGTGGCGAGCAGTTGTCGCTCTACTGCGGTGCCCCCCTCGAAGAGGTTGAGCCATGCTCCCTGCTTGATGAGGGTGGCTTTAAGCACATTGTTATCGCCATATTCCGTCTCGCTTGAGCGCACCTTTATCTGCTTGACGTATCGGCCATTGCCTCCCTTGATGGTAGAGTCAATTCCGATGGCAAACATCGAGTCCATGAAGTTGGCGATGCGCTTTGAGCCGGCAAGAGAGTTTTGCGTCAGCGGCGACGATGTGCAGCGCTTGGGAGTGTGGGCAAGCACCAATATCGACAGCCCATGTTTGCGCTTGAGAGTTATCAGCTCCTGCATCAGCTCACCTGCCGCGTCGCCATTCTCGCAGCGGTTGCATATCCATGTGATATTGTCGATGATTATCACCTTGGCCTCGGTTGTCATCACTACAGCGGCGATATGGTCTATCACATCCTTGAGCGAGTCGATGCCGCCATAATACTGCGACATCTCCAAGCGTATCAGACCGTCAGGAAACCGGTGGACGTAGCCGGTCTCATCGTCGGTGTAGCGCAGCTGCACTTGCTTGTCGCTCATCTCGAAGTCGAAGTATAGCACCTTCTGTGTCCGTGCTATCGACTCGGCTATCTGCAGTGCGTAGATGCTTTTGCCCACGTTGGTGTCGGCGAACAGGCAGCTCACCTCACCCTCGTACCAAAAGCTTTTCCACAGTTGTTGAGGTGTCGGACGCTTATACGCCTCCGAAATCCACTCGTTGATAGGTTTGGCGCAGAACATTTGTTGATTCTCCATAGTTGTTAAGTTTTTAAGTTGTTGAGTTGCTTTAGATTAGGGTTGAGCTTGCGAGACAATAGGGGGGCTACCTATATTATATATAGGGTGTCGGCAGATAGATTGTGGGGATCCTTGGCTATCGCCCCATCGCAGGGATGGTCTCGCTTGTCAGCCTTATTTCAACGCAAAATTACGCCGCCAAAATCACCCCGATATCCGTAAAAATACATTTGATAAAAATGCGCCATCGTTCCAATCGTTCCAGTCGTTCCACCCGTTCCACCCTGGAACGGGTGGAACGGGGTGGAACGCTCCGGGGCAAGTCCGACTTGTCTGACCTGTCTGACCTGTCTGGCGGGGGTGGGCGGTTTGCGGGGCGTTTCTTGGGGGATTTTTTTGGTGGAAATAAATTTTATGTTAATTTTGCACTCAAATGTTAATGTCGTGGCCGCAATGTTGCATTTTTTCACAAACAATCGCTACTTTTAGTTGTTAACATGATAAATATTAATTGATAACCCCTCAAGGCGGCTCCTCGGCCGGCAATAGATAAATGAAGAAGTCAACTATCTGGTTACTCACTATATTGATGGCAATCACCTTCTTAGGTCTGCTATTCGCTCAGATTATGTATATGCGCTCGATGCTGCAGATGCGTGACGAGCAGTTCTCGGAGGCGGTGCACAGGTCGCTGTCGGAGATGGCGGAGCGCATCCAGCATGAGGAGACGAAGTACTTCTACGACGAGGATATGCTCGACTTTGAGGGTGCGCAGGTAATCACTCAGTATCAGGAGGGCAGCCTGCCGGTGCATAGTGGCGTGAAAAACACCGCATCGGCCGAGCGTGACGGCCTCAAAGTGGAGGTGTCGGTGACGATGCCTGTGGGGCAGGACTCAATCAACCCCCTTACGAGCCCCGGCGCTGAGTTCACCGAGCCTGACGAGGTTTTGTATGAGTTTGACGAGGCTTTCCAGGGGCAATACCGCTACCATAAGCGCATCATCGACGAGATCATACTCAACATCATAGCTCAGGCGAGCAACCGCAAGCTGTCGGAGCGCGTCAACCTCGACTCCGTGGGCACTCAGCTGCGCGAGCTGCTCTCGACCAACGGCATCAACCTGCCGTTTGAGTTGGCGGTAATCGACAAGAACTTCAAGCCCCAGCTTGCCACACCGGGCTACCGTGAGGCCGAGGTGGAGGTGACTGACGCGTTTGTGCAGCCACTGTTCCCGTTTGACCCCGGGGCTAAGAAGGTGGCGCTCAGGGTGGTGTTCCCCGACCGCAACGCCTATGTGATGACCCCGCTGAAGTTTATGATACCGGCATTCGCGTTCACGCTGATGCTGTTGGTGGTGTTCATCTTCACAATCACCACCGCCTTCCGCCAGAAGAAGCTCACGGAGATAAAGAACGACTTCATCAACAACATGACCCATGAGTTCAAGACCCCCATATCGTCGATATCGCTCGCGGCGCAGATGCTCAACGATGACTCCGTGCGCAAGTCCCCCTCGATGATGCAGCATATCGCCACCGTGATCAACGATGAGACCAAGCGGCTGCGCTTCCAGGTGGAGAAGGTGCTGCAGATGTCGATGTTCGACCGTCAGAAGGCCACGCTGCGCCTTACCGAAATCGACGCCAACTCGGCGATAGCCAATATCGTGAACACCTTCAAGCTCAAGGTGGAGAGCTACGGCGGGCATCTGACCTCGCAGCTCGACGCCCCCGACTCGATAATCAATGTCGACGAGATGCACTTCACCAACGTGATATTCAACCTGCTGGACAACGCCGTGAAATATCGCAAGGAGGATGAGCCGCTGGAGCTGAAGGTGGCGACCCGCGACATCTCCGGCGACCGCCTGCAGATCGAGGTGGCCGACAACGGCATCGGCATCCGCAAGGACGACCTGAAGAAGATATTTGAGAAATTCTACCGCGTATCCACCGGCAACCGCCACGATGTGAAGGGCTTCGGCTTAGGCTTGGCCTACGTGCACAAGATGGTCACCGAGCTGCATGGCGAAATCAAGGTGGAGAGCGAGATCAATGTAGGGACAAAATTTATAATCATATTACCATTAATTAAAAACTGAAAACTATGGAAGAACGTATGCGTATTTTACTATGCGAAGATGATGAGAATCTTGGCATGTTGCTGCGGGAATATTTCCAGGCCAAAGGCTTCAACGCCGACTTGTTCGCCGATGGCGAGAGCGGTTATAAAGCGTTCCTCAAAGGCAAATACGATATCTGCGTGCTCGACGTGATGATGCCTAAGAAGGACGGTTTTGTCCTTGCTCAGGAAATCCGTACCGTGAATTCCGAAGTGCCTATCATCTTCCTGACCGCCAAGTCGCTCAAGGAGGACATCCTCGAAGGATTTAAGATTGGCGCCGACGACTATATCACCAAGCCCTTCTCGATGGAGGAGCTGGTATTCCGTATCGAAGCCATCTTGCGCCGCGTCAAGGGCAAGAAGGGCAAAGAGATCACGATGTACAAGATTGGCAAGTTCACCTTCGACACCCAGAAGCAGGTGCTGATGATTGACGACAAGGTGACCAAATTGACCACCAAGGAGTCAGAGCTGCTGTCGCTGCTGTGCGCCCACGTCAACGAGATACTGGAGCGCAACTTCGCCCTCAGGACGATATGGATTGACGATAACTACTTCAACGCACGTTCGATGGACGTCTACATCACCAAGCTGCGCAAGCACCTTAAGGACGACCCCTCAATCGAAATCATCAACATCCACGGCAAGGGCTACAAGCTCATCGCCCCCGAAGTGGAGTCGCAGTAAGCCACTGATCCGACAAACTAATGGAGCGCCCGCAGCCGTCATGGCCGCAGGCGCTCTCCTTTTATGGTGAGCTGACCCCGCGGCGGAACCGCGGGCACGGTGGCCCTCCGCCTCTTGCTGCCGAGGTGCGGCCTTGTTGGCCATTTTTATGATACCGGGGGTTGGAAATGCGGGGGAAATGGAGTAAATTTGTTGGCATAAACCAATCGGACTAATGAAATTCAGCGATATACCCGGGAATGAGTCAGTCAAGGAGCGGCTGCGGGCGATGGTCGACAGCGACCGTCTGCCCCACGCCTTGCTGCTCCAAGGCCCCGCCGGCGTAGGGAAGATGATGCTTGCCCGCGCCCTTGCCCAATACATACATTGCGAAAACCCCCTCAACGGCGACTCCTGCGGCCACTGCGCATCGTGCCTTCAGCATCAGTCGTTCAACCACATCGACACCATCTACTCCTACCCCGTGATCAAGATAAAGACCGACGGCACGGTGTCCGACGACTTCAGAAAGGAGTGGCAGCAGATGCTCGCGGAGTCACCCTATATGGACTTCGCGCAGTGGCAGAAGCTGCTGGGCAAACCCGACGGTCAGCCCGTGATCTATGTGTCAGAGAGCAACAACCTGATGCGCAAACTCAACTTCACTGCCCACAATTCACGGTATAAGGTGGCGATAGTGTGGCTCCCGGAGCGGTTGCAGGAGGAAGCTGCCAACAAGCTGCTGAAGCTCATCGAGGAGCCGTTTGAGGATACGCGCATCGTGATGGTGACCAACGATGCCGACAAGATACTCCCCACGATTTACTCACGCCTGCAGCGCATCGAGGTAAAGCGTCTCCCCGACGAGCTGCTCGCCCGCCTGCTCGTGAGCGACCACGGCCTGGGCCAAGCCGACGCAATGGCCGTGGCCCATATAGCCAACGGCTCGATGCTCGAAGCCCGGCGGCAGATAGCGCTGACGTCGACACAGTCGGCCCAACTCGAATACTTCAAGCAGATGATGCGCCTGGCCTACGCCCGCAACGTCAAGGGGATGAAGGACTGGGCAGCAGAGGTGGCCGAACTCAAGCGAGAGGGCGTGCTGCAATTCCTGCGCTACTGCCTGCGCCTGGTGCGCGAGAACTTCATCTACAACCTGCGTATGCCCGCAATCACCTACCTCAACCGCCATGAGGCCGAGTTCAGCCAGCGGTTTGCACGCTTCATCAACGAGCGCAACGTAGAGGAGATTGTCCGACAGCTGGAGAGCGCCCTGACCGATGTGGCCGGCAACGCCAACCCCAAGATAGTGCTCTTCGACTTGGCAGTCAGAATGATAATACAAATCAAGCAATAACCCCACCACTCAACTCTAACGCGGACGCACCGGGGTGCGACCCTACCCGTTAACGACCGTAAAGTCACTAAAGTCACTGAAATATGGAAGCCTTCCTCCAGCAGATAGCCCGCGCTTACGCCGCAAACGAAGCCGACGCGCTCTACGACCACTGCTTCGTGTTCCCCAACAAGCGCAGCGGCCGATTTTTCGCCAACTACCTCCGCCAATACTCCGAGGCCGCCTCACTGCAGCCCCAGCTCACCACAATCAACGACCTGGTGATGGATATCACCCAGCAGGTGGAGGCCTCTCGACTTGATTTGCTCTTCACCCTCTACAACGTCTACTGCGAGGTGATGGCCGAGCGGGGACACGCCGACTATATCATGGAGTTTGACCGCTTCCAATATTGGGGCGACGTGATCATCAACGACTTCAACGATGTCGACCGCTATCTCGTAGACCCCGCCCAGCTCTTCCGCAATATCAAGGACCTCAAAGACCTGCAGTCAAACTATCTTACCGACGAGCAGATAGCCGTGATTTGCGAATATTGGGGCGACGTGTCCATACAGCGCGGCGACGTCGACGACTTCTGGCAGCATATCTCCAAGGGTGGCGGCAACCCCGTGTCGGAGCGCTTCCTGCGCCTGTGGCACATCATGTACGACCTGTATCTGCGCTTCAATGATCGCCTAAGCCAGCTGGGGCTGACTTATAACGGCCACGCCTACCGTGAGATGGTACAGCGGTTGAAGGAGATGGACAATGACGAATTCCGCTACAGGCGCTACATATTCGTGGGCTTCAACGTGCTGTCGACCTCGGAGATACGCATGTTTGAGATACTCCAACGGCGCGGCCTTGCCGACTTCTATTGGGACTACGCCTCGCCCGCCTTCAACAACCGGTCGAACAAGGCCACACGGTTTCTCAGCCAGTACGTGAAGCGCTTCAGATCGCTCTATCCCGTGGCCGATGAGCCCATCAAGCACTTCGGCGAGATAGTGATTGAGAGTATCCCGTCGAATGTCGGACAAGTCAAGCGCATAGGCGCCATCCTCGCGCAGTTGCACAAGGAAAGCCGCGCCAACAACGACGATATGCAGATGCGCACAGCGGTGGTGCTCCCCGACACGCAACTGCTCGTGCCGATGCTTCACTCCGTCCCCGGCGAGTATCGGGACATCAATGTGACAATGGGTTTCCCGCTGCGCCATACACCTGTAGCCGCCCTGATGTACAATATAGTGCTGATGCAGTCAAAGGCACGCAACCTGCACGGCAGCCGCTCGTACTACTTCGAGCATGTGTTTGCCGTGCTGTCGCACCCGCTTTTGAGGTCGATAGCGGGCGCCACGTGCCAGGCCATGGTCGACGAGATCAACGCGCGACATCTGTACAATGTAAGCTCCGATGAGGCTGTGCGTCTTTGGCCTGAGTTGGCTTGCGTGTTCGCCCCGGTGTATGATCCCCACAACCCCGACCAGGTGTTTGACTACACCGACCGGCTGTGCACTTGGATGCTTGAGCAGCTGACCCTGCTGAAGGCCGGAGAGGTCGAACTTGGATTTGTGAAGCACTACCGCGCGGGTGTGGATAAGCTGCGTCACCTCAGCGCACTATATGGCGTGGAGATGTCGGAGAAAACCTTCTTCCAGCTGCTTGACCGCACACTTGCCGGGGAGAACATCAACTTCAAAGGAGAGCCCTTGAAGGGCTTGCAGGTGATGGGAGTGCTCGAGACTCGCGCCCTCGACTTCGACACCGTCATCATGCCGTCGATGAATGAGCGCGTATTCCCCAGCCGCCACTTCGCTCCCACGTTCATCCCCAACAACCTGCGCCGGGCTTACGGAATGGCCACAATCGAATTCCAGGAGAGCATCTTCGCCTACTACTTCTACCGCCTGATATCGAGAGCCAAGCGGGTGTTCCTGCTGTACGACTCGCGCACGTCGGGCATCAAGAGCGGTGAGATGTCGCGCTACCTGTACCAGCTCCGCCATCTGTATCCCGAGGAGAATATCAAGACGTTCACCCGCTCCTACAAGGCCATGTCGTTCGAGCCCCGCAGGATTTCAATCAACAAGTCGGAGGCCGACATGAAAGCCCTGAGCGTATACCTCGACCCAAATTCGGGGCGATACCTCTCACCCTCAGCTATCGACAAGTATGTGAAATGCCCGCTGGAGTTTTACCTCGAATACATTAAGAACTATAGGGTCGACAACGAGTTGACCGACTACATGGACGAGGGCACATACGGCACCGTACTCCATGATGTGGCCCAACGACTCTATGAAGCTCAGGTGCCCGAAGGCGCTGACGAGGCAGAGATTACCGAGCGGGTGCTTGACGACATGATAAAGAACAAGACCGCCATTGAGCGCGAAGTGACACGCTCAATCAACGACAACTATCTCAAGCGCGGCAAAGACTGCTACGACAAGCTCATCGGCGAGGACAAAATCCTGGGGCAGATGATGGTGCAGATTTTACAAAATATGTTTGAGCGTGAGAAGGCTCTCGCCCCCTTCACCTTCGTAAGCGCCGAGGGGTCATACCCCTGCCATCTGCCTCTTGCCCCGGGCTTGACCATCAATCTCAAGGGCAAAATCGACCGCGTCGACCGCCTCCCCGACGGCACCATCCGTGTCCTCGACTACAAGACCGGTAGCGATATCATCTCCATCAACTCGATGAAAGAGATGTTCGAGACCGGAAACGAAAAGCACCAGAAGTGTTTCCTCCAGGTATTCCTCTACGGCCATGCATATGCCCTGCATAAGCAATACACAGGCAAAATCCAGCCAATGGTCTACCTCGTAACCGGAATGGGCAAGAAGGCCATTGAGAATATGAAGATTGCAAAAGAGCCCGTGCTTAACATATATGATTATGACGACGAGTTCATCGAAGGGCTCACTCAAAGGATGAAGGAGCTGTTCGACCCCAACAAGCCATTCGAGTCAACCACCAACGAAAAAGCCTGCCGCTACTGCAAATTCACCACCATCTGCGACCGCGAGTCATGACCGGGCTATACGTCCACATACCTTATTGCCACGCCAAATGCGCCTACTGCGACTTCTACTCCACCCCAAAGCGTCAGAGCGCTGATGCGTTGATTGATGCCCTATGCCGTGAGTGGGACTTGCGCCAATCGGAGCTGCCACAGCGGCCATCCACACTATATCTCGGAGGTGGCACACCCTCAATCCTCACCATCGGGCAGCTGACCCGCTTGGCAGGGCATGTAGGCATGGGGGAGTGGGTTGAGGCTACGATTGAGTGCAATCCCGAGGATGTCACTCCACAGTGGATTGCCGGCATTAAGGCCTCAGGCTTCAACCGTGTGAGCATGGGTGTGCAGTCGCTCGACGACGCACAGCTGCGGCTGATAGGTCGCCGCCACTCAGCCGCCAAGGCCGTCGAGAGCGCCCGTATGTTGATGGAGTCAGGCTTGAAGGTAAGCCTCGACCTGATATATGGCCTGCCGACGCAGACTGTAGAGTCGTGGAACAAGTCGCTCGACGGCGTGCTATCGCTCCACCCTCACCATCTGTCGGCCTATCTGCTGAGCTACGAGCAGGGCACTCGCCTGTGGGCCATGTTGCAGGTCGGCAAGGTTGAGGAAGCGTCGGATGAGTTGGCCAGCGAGATGTACGCGCTCCTTTGCCAGCGCATGCTCGACCATGGCTATCAGCATTATGAGGTGTCGAACTTCGCCACCGACGGCAATCGTGCGGTGCACAACTCCAACTATTGGAACGGCTCGCCATACCTCGGGCTGGGCCCTGGAGCGCACTCCTACGACGGCTCGGTGCGCCGATTCAACCCCTCATCCATCGCACACTACCTCGATGCGCTATCGTCGGGTAGGGTAGCGTGTGAGATTGACGTGGAAACCCGCCTCGACCGCTTCAACGACATGATAATCACCCGACTGCGCACACCTGACGGAATTTCTCTGAGCGAGGTCCGTTCATCCTGGGGCGACGAGTTGGTTGGAGAGATGATGATGCAAGCGCGGCCACACATCGAGGCCGGAACGTTGGCCCGCGATGGTGACCGCCTATATATCCCCGAGCGGGAGTGGCTGAGGTCCGACGCCGTGATGCGCGACCTGATCAGGGTGTGACTACGAGTTGCCGCGCACTATGATCTCGCAGTTGCCGGGCGCCTTGAGGTTCTCGTCGATTATCACCTCTCCGATAGAGTCGGCCGCGACGCGCCCCGAGGTGGGGTTTTTCACGCTTACCACATGCCCCTCGATGTCGGCATCGACGGTGGAATACTCAAACAGCAGGTTGGCATCGTCGCCAAAGGTGCAGTCCTCAAGCACCAAGCCATCTACATAGCACAGCAATTGCTCGCCGGTGAGGTGGCAACGCACAAACTTGAGGTTCTTGCCGTACCACCCTAAGTACTCGCCATTTATCTCAGAGTCGTAGACCGTCACATTCTCAGCCTCCCAAAAAGCGTCCTTGGAGTTGATGACAGCGTTGCGTATCTCCACGTTGCGGGCGTACTGGAACGAGTAGTTGCCGTCCTGACGGTAGCTCTGTATCTTCACATCGTGACAGTGCATCATCAGGTAGTCGCAATCCTTGATTGACACATCGCGGAGCTCAATCTCATCGCAGTCCCAGAAGGTCTCCTCACCCTTGGTGAACTGTGTGCGCTCCACCTTGATGCCGCGCATGCGTCGGAACAGCTTGGGTGCGTCGACCGTGCAGTCGGTCATCTCGCAGTCGCGCGAATACCACAGGCTTGAGCGGGCGCTCTCGGCGAAGTAGCACTCGCTGATCTTGAAGCGGTCCACCTCCCAGAACACATACTTACCTTCAAATCGGCATTTATACGCCTCGATGTCACTCCCTTCCTTGATACTTGACTCGCCCGCGTGGATAGTCACGTTCTCGAGTCGGGCGTCGTGTAGAGCGTAAAGGGGACGCTCTCCACCAAATTCTTTATCCATGATTACTTGCATGGTTATGAGGCGTTTTTATAGTAATAACAATTCTAACGCAAAATTAGCAAAAAATCTCTGGAATTGTTGATTTTTTAAGTTGAATGCGACCCTAAGGACCCTAAGGGCCTTAACGGCCCTAACGGCCTTAACGGTGTTAAGTCCGCTTTGGTGCTAAAAGAATAGGCCACGCCGGTGGGCGCAGCCTATTATGGATATCTGTAGGGGATAGATTACTTAGCGATCTCCTCGATGGTAACGCAACGATCCAGGGGAGCGTACTTGATACCGAGGTCGAGACGGTTCTGGTCGCTGATGCCGGTCTGCACCTGAGCGGCGGGAACGCCTTGCTTCTTGAGGTACTTCTCAACACCGTTCACACGGTTGTGACGCAGACGGTTGTTGATAGTAGCGTTGCCGGTGTAGTTGTCGGCCCAACCGGTGAGCTTGTACTCGGTGTCGGGGTGGTCTTTCATCACCTGAGCCACGGCGTCGAGGATGGCGGCGTCGGTGCGGTTGATCTTAGACACGTTGATGGGGTAGTAGATGGTAGCGAGGGCATCCTTCTTCTGCTCGGGCATGGGGCGGTTGAGGCAGTCCTTGAGCTGCTGCTCGAGGTCGGCGATGCGAGCGTTGGCCTGTGCCAGGAGCTGACGGTAAGCGTCGCAGTTCTCGGGCTCGGGGCAAACGGGAATCACGGGGTGGTGCCATTCGCGGTCACGGAACAGGTAGGTCACACCCAGATAAGCCTGAGCGGCGTAGCCGGTCTTGTTGACGCCGTCGCCATACTCATTCTTGTGGTTGTCGAGGGCAGAGAAGCGGAGGTCGAGCGACAGCTGTACCTGCTTTGACACGTTGAATGAGTTGATGATGCCTGCGCGCCAGGTGAGGATACGGTCTTGAGAGTCTTTCCATCCCTTCGACTCCGTGCCTTCGTACTGCTTGGTGTATGTCCAGTAGGCGCCACCACCTACATAACCAATCAGGTTATATATACGGCCGGGGTGATAACCACATACGAGGTTGGTGAAGTTGCACATCACGTCGAACACGGGACCTACCTCTGAGAATACCTGCTTGTAGTATTTGCCGTCAACCAAAGGCTCGTCGGGGCGGGCGAAGTTGGGGAAGTCAGAGAGCGATTTGGTTTTCATCCAGTTGACACCCACACGGCCTCCCCAAGAGGGTGAGAACCATTTGCCGATGTACAAGCCGGCGGCGGGCTCGAAGCGGTCCATGAAGTCGCGCTTGCTGGCGTACTTGTTCATCATGATGTCGACACCACCTTCACCGGTGATAAACCAGTTGTCCTTAAAGGGGTTCAACAGATAACCCTGAGTTGCATCCTCAACGTAGGTTACCTCCTGTGCGTTCTCTTGGGCCATAGCGGCGGGAGCCATGGCGAGGACACATGCAAAAGCTAATAAGGTAGACTTTTTCATATTAATTAATAGTTATTTAGTTATTTACGCATTCAATGTGCCTGAATCTACATCCAGGCTTCGGGCTTACGGCGATGGTAAGGCCACATATTTTCGCGCTAAGTTACACATTTTTTATCATTAAACACCCCTTCTGTGCTAAAATGTGTCAAAACATGTGATTAAAAATTGCTTGATTTAACCATAATTAACAATCAAGGCCACGCTTTCGGTATCGAGAGCGCGGCCTTGAGGATGAATAAGGGTGAGTGTTGAATTATCTCTTGACGAACTTCAAGGTTGAGCGACCGTCGTTGGCCACATAGATGCCGGGGGCGAGGATGCCGGCGTCGACCGTAGTCCCTGAAGCTGAAAGTACGAGGCGGCCTGTGGCATTATATATATTTATTTTGCCGGCGGCGTGGTGGAGTGAGGAGCCGTCGTAGCTGAGCGATAAGTCTGTCAGAGTGACGTTACTGACTCCGGCGGGGTCGTCGAGCTCGGTGTATCCGTTGTCGTCGATGCGGTAGTAGAAGTCGCGGTCGGCTGTAATCTTGGGTTCTGACGAGAGCTGGATGCCGTTGTTGAAGTTGTTGAATATCAGGTTGTAGCTGCCTCCTTCGGTGTCGAGTCCGAACACTTGGTAGTTGACACCTTCAATCTCTTTCTCGCCAAGGGGTGCCTGGCCGGGCCATGCGCCGAAGAGCTCGGAGTCGCCATAGGCGTAGAGTCCGAGGGCGGCCCAAGTGGTCTGGTTGTCGACGTAGATGTAGTGCTTGCACACGGGGATCTGTGGGATTGAGGCCGACACTTTGAAGTTGTCGATTGCCAGTGCCATTGCGCTCGCGGCGTCATCACCCGAGGCTACGGTGATGTTCCAGGCGAGGTAGATGTCGAGTCCGGCTCCCATCTCGATGGGTAGGGTAGCGATGACGGGGGTTGTCTCGCCGGGCACGGAGGCGTAGCCTGCTGTCTCGCTGTCGGGGGCGAGGTAGGTGTAGAAGTCGGTGCCGGCTGAGGTCCAGTTGCGGCCTTCGTAAGAGTAGTAGAGCTGCACGGCGAAGCCTGCTGAGTTGCTGCCTTTGCGGTACTTCTCGATGTCGTACGACAGGTTGATATCGACGAGCTTCTGGCGTCCGTCGTTGAACAGGTGGGTGTAGATGTTGACGCAGCGTGTGCCGTCGGCCACACCGGTTGAGATGCCGCCGATAGCACGGTCGGCCTCGTCGTCAGCGCCGAAGTTCCATAGGCCGTTCTTGGCGTTGGAGGGGAGGTTGACGCCGCCGGCGTAGGTTGTCTGGTCGAGGGCTGTGGCGTAGGTGCCAAGGGTGCGGGGCGCGATGGTCTGCTTGTCGATGCGCCATGCTTCGGGTAGGGTAGCGGTAGCCTCAGTGCCGATTGCATTGAAGTCCTCGGTAGCCTCCAGTGCATCAGCATTCAGCGTGATTGCGGGGTAGGTGGTTACCTCGGTGAGGTGGTCGGCTACGGTGACGAGGGCTGTCTTCACGAAGTTACCTTTTTTAGCGGTGACGGTGAATGTGCCGCGGGTGCCATCGGAGGTGAAGTGGCCTTCGGGGGTGATTGAGCCGCCGCCGTCGACGGTGAACTCAATGCCCTCGGTGGGATAGGTCATGCCGAAGTCGTCGAGCAGGGCGGTGCGGAAGTCAACTGTGCCGTTGAGGTGCTTGACGGTGTTGTCGTAGGCTTTTACGGCGTCAGAGGCGTACTGGCGCATCGTCTGGCCATCAGCGGCTGAGATGCCGGCAGGGGTATAAGTGATGTCGGTGGGGTCGATGCCGAAGATTGTGGCATATTCCATGCAGGCTGCCATGTAGGTGGCCTTGAGTGTGGGATGGCGGTCGTCGGAGAACATTGTGCCGGTGACTGTGGCACCCTCCTTGGTGTACATGTTGTCGTAAGCCATGGCTACAGGCACGACCACTGCTCCGAACTCGTCGGCAACGCTCTTATAGATGTCGACGAACTGTGAGTTATAGGTGTTGAAGTTGGCCCAGTCGCTGCTGTAAGCCCAGTTCATGGGGAGGATGATCACGGCGTTGGGGTTGGGGCAGTATTCGCGGATGTACTCTATCCACTGCTTCACGTTGGCGCGGAATGTTTCGGGGTTGGTGCGGGGGAGTGAACTTTGCTCCTGGAGGATGATGTGCGACCATGCCTCGGAGCGCACGAGCATCTTGGCGCCGGGGGTACCGTCGGCAGCAAGTCCGTCGCCCTCCTCCCAGTGGTAGCTCAGGGGCTTGCCGAGGTTGGTGTGTTTGGTCCACGAGCCGTTGGCGCCCATGGCTTTGGCGATGTCGTTGAACACGAAGTCCTGGTCGTTGTAGTCTATCAAGCTGTTGTTGAGCGACAGCACTTTGACGGTGGCGGGGTTGGCGGGAGTGAGGATTACTTCGGCGGGGTTGAGGGTCATCACGGTGGGTGTTGACTCAACCTGGGTGAATGTATAAGCGCCGTCGGTTATTGAGAATGTGACGTCGTAGGTGGCGGGGGCTATGGCTGCGCTCCCTTTCTCGCCTTTGACGAGGTTGCCGCTGAGGGTCGAGGTGGTAGCGTCGGTGGGGAGGCCCCATACGCTGCTGCCGCCTAAGCGCTGATACAGGCGCCAGTGTGAGAGTCCGTCGTTGGCTCCCTTCATGGTGACGCGTCCTTTGTAGAGGTTTGAGGCTTCGTCGAGCTTGAGCTCGCCGGTGGTGCTCATGTAGTTCCAGTTGTTGAAGTCGCCGACCATGTAGAGCGATGTCAGGCCATCCTCGGAGTCGTCGCTTTCAAGGAGGAGTGTGGCTTTGCCGTCGGCTACGTTGAGCACTATGCGCTTGCAGTCGATGGTGAGTCCGCCGCAAGAGATGTTGTCGTCGGTGCCGCTCATGAGTTCGTAGGGCATGTCGGGGGCGATGTTGGTGCCGTTGGAGCCGTAGTTGAAGTTTGATGACCAGTTGGCGTCGGCCACCTTGAAGGCTCCTGTGAGGGTCTTGTCGTAGAGCACGTAGGTGCCTGAACCTTCGTTGGAGAATTCCCAGGCAGCGTCAGCACCCCAGCTGTTGACTTCGCCGCGGAGGTAGTAGCCTGACGCTACGAAGGGCGGACGTGTGGGGTCAACCCAGCCGGTGTAAGTGTCGGGGTCGGCTATAGGCTCAAGTCCGATGGGCGACATGCAGTAGTAGGCATCGGCGGAGGTGCTGACCTGTACGGGCCCATAATTATATGTGCCGGCGGTGGCGTAGAGGTCAAAGTTAGCCACAGCGGGCATCTCCCAGGTGTAATATGTGACGCCGTTGACGATTTTGGTCATTGATGAGGTCATGCCGGGGGCTTGGCCGTAAGCGTCGGTAGTGGTGGAGTAGACGCTCAGACCGGCTTTGCCTGTGGCGTTCTCGATATAGAGGTAGTGCTGGTTGGCGTCGGCGTATTGGGCTGTGATTGTGATGTCGTCGAGGGCGAGACCGGGAGCGTTGTTGGGTGAGCTTCCTGAGGCCACTGAGATGTTCCAGGCGAGGTAGAGGTCCTTGCCGGGAGCGATATCCACGAGCAGGCGCTTGTTGGCGTTGGGGGTTGTGGAGATGGGCACTACGGCCTCGCCGAGGGTCTGATCGTCGGGCTCGAAGAATGTGCGGAATTCGCTGCCGGCGTTGGTCCAGTTGGTGCCGTCGGTCGAGAAGTACATCTGCACCTCGAAGCCTGCGGGGTTGGAGCCGTTGCGGTATTTCTCGATGTTGTAGGAGATGTCGAGACCGCTGACGGGGTCAGTGGCGTCGTTGGTGAGTGAGGTAATCAGGGAGATGCAACGTGTGCCGTTGGCCACGGTGGTGGTAAGGCCACCCACGGCTCGGTCTGATGGTGTGGAGGATGATCCGAAGTTCCAGGTGCCGTTTTTGGCGTTGGAGGCAAGTGAGATGCCACCTTCGTAGAGCACTTCTGAGGAGGCTGCGCTCCATGCGCCCACGGTGCGGGGTGCTGTGAGGTTGCGGTCGATGACCCAACCCTGCGGCAGGGTGAGTGTGCCGGATTGGGCAGTGGCGTCCCACATGGAGTCGAAGTTTTCACCCACGGTGGGGCTTTCCTTCGTCAGCGAGTGGGCTGCTGCTGAAATTGAGGAGGCGGTGAGCATCGCTACGGCCGCCATTAGCAAATTTTTACTAATTCTCATTGGATGGTAAAATTAGGGTTGATGATTATTCATGGTACGTTGGATATGTGCAAAATTAGGTTGAATAACAATACAAAATACGCACGAGGTGAAAAATCAAAGGTGAAATAAGCGGCTTGTAAGGGCTAAGTGGCTGATGTGTAGCGTGTAATGGCGGCGCTGATAAGTGCTAAAATCAAAGGTGCAAGGGTGTGAAAAGCCCGGCCTCGGTGGTGTGAGGTCGGGCATATAGGGTGTAAGCGGGTGTCAGCGGCCGAGGTAGGAGCGTACTTCGCGGAGGATGTTGGCGGGGGTGTAGCCAAACTGCTCGTCGAGCACCTTGTAGGGGGCTGACGCTCCGAAGCGGGTCATGCCGTAGACGCGTCCGCCACGGCCAACGAGGCTCTGCAGGGTGATGGGGAGTCCGGCTGTGAGGGCGAAAGCGGGGATGTCGGCGGGTATGACCTCCAGACGGTAGTCGGCGGGCTGCTGCTCGAACAGGCCAACAGAGGGCACTGACACCACGCGGGCTTCGATGCCCTCGGCTTGAAGTAGCGGGGCCACTTCGCAGAGCAGTGATACCTCAGAGCCGTTGCCCACGAGGGTGACATCGGGGTTGGGTGAGTCGAGCACCACGTAGCCTCCGCGGCGCATCCCCTCGGCGTCGGTGTAGCGGTCGCCGGAGGTGGAGGGGAGATCTCTGACATCCTGGCGGCTGAGGATGAGGGCTGTGGGCGATTGGCGGTTGTCCATGGCCATCTCCCAGGCGATGGTGGTTTCGGCAGAGTCGGCGGGGCGCAGCACGAGCATGGCGGGGCGTCCTGAGAGGTTGTTCATCTGCTCGAGGAGGCGTATCTGGGCTTCCTGCTCGACGGGCTGATGTGTTGGTCCATCCTCGCCGACACGGAATGCGTCGTGGGTCCAGATGTATTTGACGGGGAGTTCCATCAGTGCGGCCATGCGGATGGCGGGCTTCATGTAGTCGCTGAACACGAAGAATGTGCCGCAGGCAGCTATTATGCCGCCATGTAGCGCGATGCCGTTCATGATGGCGGCCATTGTGAGCTCGGAGACCCCGGCGTGGAGGAACGCTCCGGTGAAGTCGCCGTGGGTCAGCGCGTGAGTGCCTTTGAGGAAGGCGTCGGTCTTGTCGGAGTTGGCAAGGTCGGCTGAAGAGACTATCATGTTGCCAACCCGGTCAGCGAGCACTCGCAGCACGTCGGCCGAGGCGGTTCGTGTTGCCACGTCGGCCTTGTGGACTATTGAGCGATAGCCTATCTCGGGGAGACGGCCGTCGATGTAGCCCTGGAGGGTGTCGGCGAGCTCGGGGTTGGCCTCAGCCCACCGGCGGTGAGCCTCACGGCGCTCACTGACGATGGCACGCATGCGTGTGGCGCGCTCCTGGTAGAGTGCTTTTACGTCGGGCCATATCTCCCAGGGTTGATCAGGGTCGCCGCCGAGGTTGCGCACGGTAGCGGGGTAGTCGGCACCTGATTTCGACAGGGGCTGGCCGTGAGTGGAGCATTGCCCCTCGAAGTTGCTGCCGTCGGCACGGACGCAGCCACGACCCATGATGGTGTGGCCGATGATGAGGGTGGGGCGCTCCGCCTCGGCGATGGCTTGGTCGAGGGCGTCGGCGATGGCTTGCGGGTCGGTGCCGTCAACCTCGATCACGCGCCAATGCCAGGCACAGTATTTGGCGGCGTAGTCCTCGGTGTCGACGGCGTCGACGTCGGTGGAGAGCTGCACCTTGTTGGAGTCGTAGAACATGATGAGGTTGCTCAGACCGAGGTAACCGGCGATGCGTCCGGCACCTTGCGAAATCTCCTCCTGGATGCCGCCGTCGGAGATGAAGGCGTAGGTCTTGTGGGCGATGGTCTCACCGAAGCGGGCGGCGAGGAGGCGCTCGGCTATGGCAGCGCCCACGGCCATGGTATGCCCTTGGCCAAGGGGACCGGAGGTGTTCTCCACGCCGCGCTCAGGGTCAAGCTCGGGGTGGCCGGGAGTCACCGCACCCCACTGGCGGAACTGCTGCAACTCGTCGAGGGTGTAGAACCCCGTAAGAGCCAGCACGCTATATAGCATGGGCGACATGTGGCCGGGGTCGAGGAAGAAGCGGTCGCGGGCTATCCATGTGGGATCGTCGGGGTCAGTGACGAGATACTTTGAGTAAAGCACGTTGATGAAATCAGCGCCACCCATGGCGCCACCGGGGTGCCCCGATTTGGCGCGCTCGACCATCGAGGCAGCCAGCACGCGGATGTTGTTGGCGGCGCGGGTCATCAGTTGACTATCGAGTTGCATATATAATTAATGTGTTATGAGGGCGTGGCGACTTACCACACCACGAAGATACAACAAATTATTAACGCGACAACGCAATATGATAAGAAAATTTAACAAATCATGTCGCAGGCGTAAGTGTTGATATAATAAAATATGATATCATGAAATCAGTAACCGATACACTGCTGCAGCGCCGCTCAGTGCGCCGCTACGAGCGCGAGGCCATCCCCCGGGAGGTGATGGACCACATATTTGAAGCCATCCGCAACACCCCTACGAGCTACAACGGTCAGCAATTCTCGGTAATCGACGTGGCCGACCAGCGGCTCAAGGAGCAGCTCTACGAAGTGGTGGGAGCCAAGCATATCAAGACCTGCAACCGCTTCCTGGCCTTCTGCTCCGACTTCCACAAGATCACGATGCTCGCCCGCGACATGGGTGTGGCGATGCCCGACTTCACCGGCACCATCGATGGGCTTACGGTGGGCATAATCGACGCCTCGCTGGCGATGATGAGCGCCTTGACAGTGGCTGAGTCGTACGGCTTGGGCACATGCTGCGTAGGCTATGCCCGCACCGCCAACCCTGAGGCTGTGGCGCGCCTGTTAGGGTTGCCTCAGGGGGTCTATGTAGTCTGCGGACTGTCGATAGGAGTGCCCCGTGAGCAGCCCGACCTCAAGCCAAAGCAGCCACAGAGCCTGGTGGTACACCGCGACCGCTATCGCAGCGACTACGAGATGCTCCGGGAACTCCGTGACTACGACGAAGAAATCCGGCGCTACAACGCCGTGCGCGAGGGCACCAAGAGCGACAACGACTGGTGCTCGCACATCGTGTGCTACTACGACGAAGCCATGGGCTACGACATGCTCCACAAGCTCCGTGAGCGCGGCTACGACATTAAGTGTTGAGGCCACCTCAATCCCCCCACAATGGGGAGGCTTCCCGCCTGATGAAGCATAACATAGGGGCTTTGCCGCTGTAAACTTACCG
This sequence comes from uncultured Muribaculaceae bacterium, assembly GCA_964628905.1. Lineage (GTDB taxonomy): Bacteria > Bacteroidota > Bacteroidia > Bacteroidales > Muribaculaceae > JAJPXC01. The sequence goes on from CAZVNS010000005.1 coordinate 40,248, forward strand.
TGCCCCAACGCTGTGCGGCGGGGTCCCCCACAACTTAACACTTAAAAACTCACAACTCTCAAAAACTTTTATTATCTTTGCATGGTTTTCCCACCGATGGTGAAGGCCGCATATACTCAATCATTACACACTTACAAGCGTATGCGCAACTCCCGACGCGCCGTGCTCCTGCTTGAGGACGGCACTCGCTACGAAGGTTACTCCTTCGGCTATGAAGGCTCTACGTCCGGCGAGGTGGTGTTCAACACCGCCATGACCGGGTATCCCGAGAGCCTCACCGACCCATCCTACGAGGGTCAGATTCTCGTCACCACTTACCCCATTCTCGGCAACTACGGCGTGCCTCCGCGGCGCGATAAGGACGATGTGAGCGAATACTATGAGAGCGACCACATCCATGCCCGCGCCATCGTGGCCCAAGACTACACTTGGCACCATAGCCACTGGCAAGCCGACCGATCACTCTCTGATTGGTTGATTGAGGAAAAAATTCCCGGAATATATGGCATCGACACCCGCACGCTCACTCAACATCTGCGTGAAAAGGGGTCGATGCTTGGCAAAATACTCGTCGAAGGCACGCCGGATGTGGACTTCTACGACCCCAACCGCGAGAACCTTGTGGCGCTCACGAGCTGCAAGGAGGTGGAGGTGCATGGCCAGGGCGACAAGACCGTGGTGCTTGTGGACTGCGGCGTGAAGCACAACATAATCCGGTGCCTTACCCGCCGGGGGGTGAAGGTGATACGCGTGCCTTGGGACTACGACTTCACCACGATTGACTACGATGGCCTGTTCATCTCCAACGGCCCCGGCAACCCCGACATGGCCCAGGCCACGGTCGACAACATCCGCAAGGCGATGGACATCGGCAAGCCTATTTGCGGTATATGCATGGGCAACCAGCTGCTGGCAAAGGCCGCCGGAGCTACTACCTACAAGCTGCGCTACGGCCACCGCTCACATAACCAGCCGGTGCGCCGTGTCGGTACCGACACTTGCTACGTAACCTCGCAGAACCATGGCTTCGCTGTCGACCAGTCGACTCTGCCCGCCGACTGGGAGCCGCTGTTTGTCAACATGAACGACGGCACCAACGAGGGTATACGCCATCGCTCGAAGCCCTTCTTCTCGGCTCAGTTCCACCCCGAAGCCTCGTCAGGTCCAAAGGATACAGAATTCCTATTCGATGAATTCATTGCAATGCTCTAATTATGAAAAAGTACTCAAAAGTGCTGCTACTTGGCAGCGGCGCGCTCAAGATAGGTGAGGCCGGCGAATTTGACTACTCCGGCTCCCAAGCCCTGAAGGCGATGAAGGAGGAGGGTATCACCACCGTGCTCATCAACCCCAATATCGCCACCGTGCAGACCTCCGACGGGTTTGCCGACAAGATCTACTTCCTGCCCGTCACTCCCTACTTCGTGGAGAAGGTGATAGCCAAGGAGCGCCCCGACGGCATTCTGCTGGCGTTCGGCGGTCAGACAGCCCTCAACTGCGGCGTGTCGCTGAGCGAAAGCGGTGTGTTGGAGCGCTACGTAGTGGATGTGCTCGGCACCCCCGTGCAGGCCATCATGGACACCGAGGACCGTGAGCTGTTTGTGAAGCGCCTTGACGAGATTGACGTCAAGACTATCAAGAGCGAGGCCGTGGAGAGCGTCGACGGCGCAATCACTGCAGCCCGCCGTCTTGGCTATCCCGTGATCGTGCGTGCGGCATACGCCTTGGGAGGACTCGGCAGCGGATTTTGCGACAACGAGCAGGAGCTGACGGCACTGGTCGAGAAAGCTCTGTCGTTCTCCCCGCAAGTGCTTGTTGAGAAGTCGCTCAAGGGATGGAAGGAGGTGGAGTACGAAGTGGTGCGCGACCGCTACGACAACTGCATCACCGTCTGCAACATGGAGAACTTCGACCCCTTAGGCATACACACCGGAGAGAGCATCGTGGTGGCACCCTCACAGACCCTCACCAACGAGGATTACCACTACCTGCGAGCCTTGGCCATCAAAATCATACGCCACATTGGCATCGTGGGAGAGTGCAATGTGCAGTACGCCTACGACCCTGAGTCGATGGACTATCGCGTAATCGAAGTCAACGCCCGACTCAGCCGCTCTTCAGCCTTAGCGTCGAAGGCCACAGGTTACCCCTTGGCGTTTGTCGCCGCCAAACTCGGATTAGGCTACGGACTCTTCGACCTCAAAAACTCAGTGACTAAGGAGACATCAGCCTTCTTCGAACCCGCCCTCGACTATGTGGTGGTGAAGATACCACGCTGGGACTTAGGCAAATTCCACAACGTAAGGCGTGAGATAGGCTCATCGATGAAGTCCGTGGGCGAGGTGATGGCCATAGGGCGCACCTTTGAGGAAGCTATACAGAAGGGCCTGCGCATGATAGGGCAGGGGATGCATGGCTTCGTCGGCAACAAGGAGATAAAAGTGGCCGACATCGACCATGAGCTCCGTGAACCCACCGACAAGCGTATATTCGTCATCGCCAAGGCTATGCAGCATGGTTACACCGTCGACCGCATCCATGAGTTGACCAAAATCGACCGTTGGTTTATCTATAAGCTCAAGAATATCATCGATACCAACACCGAGCTGGGCGGCTACGACACATTGCCGACAGTGCCCCCGGAATTGTTGCGTAAGGCAAAGCAGCAAGGCTTCAGCGACTTCCAGGTGGCCCGCGGGGTGCTTAAGGACCGTATGGGCGACACCGAGGCAGCTAATTTGGCCGTACGTCAGCTTCGCAAATCGCATGGTATCACCCCCGTAGTGAAGCAAATCGACACCCTCGCCGCCGAATATCCCGCCAAAACCAACTACCTGTACCTTACCTACAACGGTTCGGCCAACGACATCGACTACCAAGACGACCACCGCTCGATAGTGGTGCTCGGCTCGGGAGCCTACCGTATCGGTTCGTCGGTAGAGTTCGACTGGTGTTCGGTCAACGCCCTGATGACTGTCAAGCAGCAGGGTTGGCGCTCAGTGATGATCAACTATAATCCCGAGACCGTGTCGACCGACTACGACATGTGCGACCGTCTCTACTTCGACGAGCTAACCTTTGAGCGCGTGATGGATATCATCGACCTGGAGCAGCCCCACGGCACCATACTCTCCGTGGGTGGTCAGATACCCAACAACTTAGCCATGCGCCTCGATGCCGAGGGAGTGAACATACTCGGCACATCGGCTCAGAGCATCGACAACGCCGAGGATCGCCACAAATTCTCCGCCATGCTCGACCGGCTCGGCATCGACCAGCCCCGCTGGCGCGAGTTGACGAGCTTCGACAAAATATATAAGTTCATCGACGAGGTAGGCTTCCCGGTGCTTGTCCGACCGAGTTACGTGCTGTCGGGAGCCGCCATGAACGTATGCTCCAACAACGAGGAGCTTGAGCGCTTCCTGAAGCTCGCCGCCAACGTGTCGAAGCAGCATCCTGTCGTGGTGTCGGAATTCATCCAAAACGCCAAGGAGATAGAGATGGACGCTGTGGCTCAGGATGGCCAGATAAAAGCCTATGCCATATCGGAGCATATAGAGTATGCCGGTGTCCATTCGGGCGACGCCACCATCCAGTTCCCCCCACAGAAGCTGTATGTCGAGACGATGCGCCGTATTAAGAAAGTGTCGTCGCAGATAGCCCAGACACTGAAGATATCCGGGCCTTTCAACATCCAGTTCCTCGCCAAGAACAATGATATCAAGGTGATAGAGTGCAACCTCAGAGCCTCGCGGTCATTCCCCTTCGTGTCGAAGGTGCTTAAGCTCAACTTCATCGACCTCGCCACCAAGGTGATGCTCGGCATCCCGGTGGAGAAGCCCCATAAGACCCTCTTCGACCTCGACTACGTAGGAGTCAAGGCATCTCAATTCAGCTTCTCACGCTTGCAGGGCGCCGACCCGGTGCTTGGAGTCGACATGTCATCGACCGGCGAGGTGGGCTGCATGGGCGTTGACTCCCCCGAGGCTATCCTCAAATCGATGCTCGCTGTCGGGCTTAAGATACCGCGCAAGACCGTGCTGCTGAGCACCGGTGGAGCCAAGCAGAAGGCTGACATGCTCGACGCCGCCCACCAGCTCCACAACTCAGGCTACACCATCTACGCCACCGGAGGCACCTGTGCCTTCCTCAACGACAACGGTATCCCCGCCATCCGCGCCTACTGGCCCAGCGAGCCTGACCGAGCCCCACAAGCCCTCGACCTGCTCCACAACCACGTGGTGGAGATGGTGGTCAACATCCCCAAGGATTTGACCCCCAAGGAGCTTACCAACGGCTTCAAGGTGCGCCGTGCCGCCATCGACCTCAACGTGCCGCTGCTGACCAACACCCGCTTGGCGTCAGCATTTATCAATGCCTTCACCACGCTCCCCCTCGACCAAATCGAGATACGCTCGTGGGACGAGTATTGACCACTGACCAGCATAGCATATAACATCCCCTCGGCCTTGAACAAAGGTCGGGGGAAATTTGTTAAAATACATGTAATCTGCCAGGCGCACTGGCAGAAGTTTTGACATTTTGTCAGTAACCGACGACTTTGGCACGGAATGTGCATGACCGATTTTCAAAATATAACCAAATAACCAATAATAAATCATAACGACTATGAAAGTTAAACCATTAGCTGATCGAGTATTGATCAACCCCACTCCTGCCGAGGAAGTGACTATGGCAGGCATTATCATCCCTGACTCCGCTAAAGAAAAACCACTTAAGGGCACAGTAATCGCCACCGGCAACGGCACCAAGGACGAAGAAATGGTGCTCAAGGAGGGCGACGAGGTGCTATATGGCAAATATGCCGGCACAGAAATCGAGATTGACGGTGAGAAGCTCCTGATCATGCGTCAAAACGACGTGCTCGCCGTAATCCAGAAATAATCCTCCATCCCTAAAGTCCCTAAGACCTTAAAGTCCTTAAAAACTAACAACTCAACAACTTAAAAACTTAAATATCCCGCCCTATGGCTAAAGAAATAAAATTTGACATCAAGGCTCGCGAAGAGCTCAAGAAAGGTGTCGACGCACTCGCCGACGCAGTGAAGGTAACCCTCGGCCCCAAAGGCCGCAACGTGATTATCGATAAGAAATTCGGCGCTCCCCACATCACCAAGGATGGCGTGACGGTAGCCCGCGAAGTAGAACTTGAGGACGCTTCCCAGAACATGGGCGCACAGCTCGTGAAGGAAGTAGCCTCTAAAACCGGCGACGATGCCGGCGACGGTACAACAACTGCCACCGTGCTCGCTCAGGCCATCATCAACGTAGGTCTGAAGAACGTGGCCGCCGGTGCCAACCCCATGGACCTCAAACGCGGCATCGACAAGGCCGTGGCAGCTGTGGTCGAGGGCATCAAGGCTCAGGCTGAGGAAGTAGGCGACGACTTCAAGAAGATTGAGGACGTAGCCCGCGTATCGGCCAACAACGATGAGAACATCGGCCGCCTGATCGCCGAGGCCATGAAGAAAGTGAAGAAGGAGGGTGTGATCACCGTGGATGAGGCCAAAGGCACTGAGACCACCGTCGACATCGTCGAGGGTATGCAGTTCGACCGCGGCTACATCTCGCCTTACTTTGTCACCAACACTGAGAAGATGGAGTGTGAGATGGACTCACCCTACATCCTGCTCTACGACAAGAAGATTTCCAACCTCAAGGATATGCTCCCCGTGCTCGAGGCTGAGGCTCAGACCGGACGCCCCCTGCTGATTATCGCTGAGGATGTCGACCAGGAGGCTCTCGCCACATTGGTCGTCAACCGTTTGCGCGGCTCACTGAAGGTTTGTGCCGTCAAGGCTCCCGGATTTGGCGACCGTCGCAAAGAGATGCTTCAGGATATCGCTACCCTTACCGGTGGCGTGGTAGTGTCGGAGGAGAAGGGTATGCGCCTCGATGCCACTACAATCGACATGCTTGGCCGTGCCGAGAAGGTGAATGTCAACAAGGAGAACACCACCATCGTCAACGGTGCTGGTGACAAGAACGCTATCGCCGAGCGTGTCAACATGATCAAGGCTCAGATCGAGCAGACCAAGAGCGACTACGACCGCGAGAAGCTCCAGGAGCGCCTTGCCAAGTTGGCAGGTGGCGTGGCCGTGCTCCACATCGGCGCACCCTCTGAGGTGGAGATGAAGGAGAAGAAGGACCGCGTCGACGACGCCCTGAGCGCCACCCGCGCAGCCATCGCCGAGGGTATAGTGCCCGGTGGTGGTGTGGCCTACATCCGCGCTATCCCAGCCCTTGACAACCTCAAGGCCGACAACGACGACGAGCTCACCGGTATCCATATCGTGAAGCGCGCCATCGAGGAGCCTCTCCGTCAGATTGTGGCCAACGCCGGCGTCGAGGGAGCAGTAGTGGTTCAGCGCGTCAAGGACGGTAAGGGCGACTTCGGCTACAATGCCCGCACCGGCGAGTATGAGAACCTGCTCGCTGCCGGTGTTATCGACCCCGCCAAGGTGACCCGCGTGGCTCTTGAGAACGCCGCCTCCATCGCCGGCATGATGCTCACCACCGAGTGCGTCATCGCCGAGAAGAAGGAGGACAGCCCCGCACCCGCTATGCCCGCCGGTGGCATGGGTGGCATGGGCGGCATGATGTAATCCCAGAGCGCATCTAACGTCTAAGACCCCATCTCATAAAATTTTATGAGATGGGGTCTAAAAACACACATACAGCAAGCGGCCGCGCCCCACTGTCGGGATGCGGCCGCTCTATTCTTTTGGGGAGGTGGGGCAATTTGGTAGAGTGGAAAATTTTGAGTACCTTTGTGGGCGAATAAATAAATCCAATATCATACTACATTTCGTACTTATCACATTATGAAAAGATTATCAAGACTGTTGACGGCCTGTACGTTGGGTATTGCGGCTGTCAACGCGGGTGCGTCGACTTTTGTGGGCGCTCGTGACGATTTCCGTGACGAGACCATTTACTTTGCGATGACTACCCGCTTCTATGACGGTGACCCGATGAACAATGTGTGTGGCTGGGATCACCAGAGTGTGCAGATAGCCAACAACGACCCTGATTGGCGCGGCGACTTCAAGGGCTTGATTGACAAGCTCGACTACATCAAGGCGCTTGGCTTCACCGCCATCTGGATAACACCGGTGGTGCAGAACAGCTCCGGCACCGATTTCCACGGATACCATGCCATGGACTTCCAGAACGTGGACTTGCGCTATGAGAGCCGCAAGGAGTGGGGGTCGGCTCAGGATGTGAAGTTGCAGGACCTGATTGACGCTGTGCACGCAAAGGGTATGAAGCTCGTGCTCGACATCGTGCTCAACCACACCGGCAACTTCGGCGAGAAGGGTCTGCAGGAGCTCTTCTCCCGCAGCCAGAATATCAAGGACCAGGCAAGCGTGTCGGCATCGATGATACCCAACTACGACAAGCTCCCTGCCAACTACAACGACCTCGACGGCACTGCCCAGTACAATGCCCGCTTCCCTTACCTGAAGAATACCGGGGGCAAGAACCTCGACACGCACAACTACTGGCACCACCTTGCCAACGCCTGGAATTGGGACTACCCGAGCCGTTGGTGGGGTCAGATCGCCGGCGACTGCGTGGACCTCAACACCGAAAACCCTGCAGTGGCTCAGTATCTCGTGGAGTGCTACGGCAAGTTCATCGAGATGGGTGTCGACGGCTTCCGCATCGATACCACCGGCCACATCTCGCGTCTGACGTTCAACACCTCGTTCATCCCCCAGTTCAACGCCCTCGCCGAGAAGTACAAGGAGAAGCGTGGCGGCGGCCCGTTCTTCATGTTCGGCGAGTGCTGCCAGCGCTACCAGGGTAGTGTGACATACCGCGACCAGCCTGCGCTCTCAAGCTACTTCTATCAGTGGATGTCGCCCCAAAACCTTGTTGACCAGTGGAATTGGGACGCCTCATGGTGGGATCAGCAGGTGATCTTGGAGGGCAACGACAATATGTACGGCAACATGGAGCTTTGCCTCAAGGATGTGGACGCTTCACCTACATCCAACAACGCTCTGATGGTCAACGGTGCATGGCACGAGCCCGACTACTCGCAGTACAGCGGTTTTTCGACAATCGACTTCCCCTCGCACTATGGCTTCAACAACGCCGGCTACGTGGTTGACCTCGCCAAGGGCGGCGACGAATACTACAACGACGCATCGTATCTGGTGACATACGTCGACTCACACGACTACTGCCCCGGACCCAACGACCTCACCCGCTTCAACGGCGGCACAGCGCAGTGGGCTGAGAACCTCTCGCTGATGTTCACCTTCCGTGGCATCCCCTGTATCTATTACGGCTCGGAGGTAGAGTTCCAGAAGGGTAAGTGTGTCGACGCCGGCGGCACAGACACTCCCGTCAAGGAGTCAGGGCGCGCCTACTTCGGCCACTACATCGAGGGCGACATCAACGCCTCTGACTTCGGCGTCTACACCGCCTCAGGCAACGCCGCCAAGACCCTCAACGCCGACCTCGCCCAGCATATCATTCGCCTCAACAAGATACGCGCCGCCGTGCCCGCACTGCGCAAGGGACAGTACACCTTCGACGGCTGTTCGGCCAACGGTGGCTGGGCATTTAAACGCGCTTACAAGAGCGAGTCGTACGCCCTTGTAGCCCTTAACGGTGGCGCCACATTCAGCGGCGTGCCCAACGGCGACTATGTCGATGTAGTCACAGGGCAGAGCTACTCCGTGACCAATGGCACCGTCTCGGTCACCGCCCCCTCAGGCCAGGGCCAGGTGCGAGTGCTCGTCAAGGATTGGACCGGCGGCAAAGTCGGCGAGGATGGCAAGTTCATCTACTCGACAAGCCCCGTGGCTCATGGCGGCAGCGTGTCGTTCACCGACCCCGGCACAACCCAATATTACACCGCCGACGATGCCGTAGGGCAGCCCTCAGTGAAATTCAACCCCACCTCGACATCGTTTAAGACCGAAACCCTCACCGTCACCGCCACACTGAGCGAGAGCGCAACCTCCGGTTGGATTAAGGTTGGCAACAACAATCAGGTCAGCCTCACCCCCGGTCAGGCATACCAGTTCACCGTAGGGCAGGGGATGGCTTATGGCGAGTCAGTCACCGTAGACTGGGGCGCCGACACCTATACCGGCAAGGAGACCTACCGCAAGGTCGACCCCAACGCCGTGATCACCGTCTACGTCACCGCACCCTCAGCCCCCTACCTCTACGCCTGGGAGGGCTCCACAGAGTATGCAGGCGCTTGGCCGGGCACAAAGCTGTCGGCTTCGCAGCAGATTGACGACCGCACATATTATTATATGTCGTTCCCCGACGTCAAAGAGTCGCTGAGCATCATCTTCAACAACGGTAGCGGCGGGCAGACCGCCGACATCACCGGCATCACCGGCGACGTCTACTACGAATACGACGGCAACTCCGGAGCCACGCTGATTGATATCGACAACCCCACTCCCACTCCCGACCCGACTCCCGACCCCGTCGAGGGTGAATGGCACGCCTACTTCGACAACTCACAGTCAGGCTGGAGCTCAGTCAACGCCTACGCCTGGGACGACACACATCAGGAGAGCGAAGCATTCACCGGCGCATGGCCCGGCAAGTCATTGACAGAGACCGTGGAGGATGGTGGCCGTACACTCTACCACTTCCACTACGCTCCCACTGAGCAGATGAGCAACCCAATGATCATCTTCAACGGCGGCGGCCAGCAGACAGCCGACTTCGCTTGGGAGAACAATGCCATCTACAACCAATCGGGTAAGATAGGCACCTACTCAGCCGTAGAGCTTGTCGACGCCGATGCCGACGCAGCCACAGTGCGCTACTTCAACCTCCAGGGTATCGAGGTGACCAACCCCCAGCCCGGACAGCCGCTGATCCGCGTCCAAGGCTCACATATCACCAAAGTGATACTCCGCTAACCATCGCAACGCACCCACAGTCCACCGCCGGGCATAGCATCCGAGCGGTGGACTGCTTTTTTCTCGGAAAAAACATCACCCCTGACGCTTGAATATTAGAATAAAATCAGTAACTTTGCCCCGACGAAGGCGCACGTGGCGTAATTGGTAGCCGCGCCAGACTTAGGATCTGGTGCCTTACGGCGTGAAGGTTCGAGTCCTTTCGTGCGCACCACTGGAGGAATTCCCCCACAGGAGTTCCTCCTCTTTTTTTGTATCGACCCTGGAACGGTATGGTACGCCCCAAGAACCTCAGACACGTCGGACAAGTCAGCAGTCGACATTAAACCGCTCCGCGGTTAAAAGTTGTACATGGTTTTGCCATGGATGATCGTCGGAAGCACCAACTGTCGCGATTTGTGGCTAAAAATGTTAAATATCGGTTATTGGGGTGTGTATGTCGATAAAAGTGTGCGAATGGTCGAATGAGGTGACGATTGTGAGGCGGTTTTCTGAATTATTTGGAAAAATAGTTGTATCTTTGCCGTGAAAATATTGTGATTGTATCATATATATATGGAAGAAACGCCTGTCAAGATTGATCTCCTGATGGAATGCAGTTGGGAGGTCTGTAATAAAATCGGCGGCATCTACACGGTGCTGTCAACAAAGGCCAAGACGCTTCAGCAATTATACAAAGGGAGCTTGATTTTCATAGGCCCGGATGTGTGGTCGTCGGAAAATCCATCGCCATATTTCATTGAGTCGACACCTGCGCCGCTTAAGTCGTGGAAGCAGCAGCTCGACCTGCCCATGGGCGTTGCCGTGAGGGTAGGGCGCTGGAACGTGCCGGGCAAGCCGATGGCTGTGCTTGTGAAGTTCGACGGTGTATACCCCCACCTTAATGATATATATGGGCGGATGTTCCAGCTCTACGGCGTGGACTCGCTTCACGCCTATGGCGACTACGGCGAGGGTTGCGCCTTCGCTGTTGCATCGGCATTGGTGATGGAGTCGCTCGCCAAGCACCTTGCGCCGGCGGCCGACGCCAATGTGGTGGCGCACTTCAACGAGTGGACCACCGGCATGGGTGAGCTGTACCTGAAGTGGGCTATGCCCTCGGTGGCTACCATCTTCACCACCCACGCCACGAGCATGGGCCGCAGCATCTGCGGCAACAACAAGCCCCTCTACGACTATCTGAAGGCCTACAATGGCGACCAGATGGCGCGAGAGCTCAACATGGAGGCCAAGCACTCGCTGGAGAAGGCGGCGGCACATCAGGCCGACTGCTTCACCACGGTGAGCGACATCACCGCCGCTGAGTGTGAGCAGCTGTTGGAGCGGCGCCCTGATGTGGTGACCCCCAATGGATTTGAGCGCAACTTCGTGCCCACGGGGGCCAAGTACGGCCAGGCTCGCGCCGATGCCCGCAACAAGCTCGTGGAGGTGGCCAATGCCTTGACCGGCCGCCGCTTCGACGTGGAGCGCACGTTTATCGTCGGCACCTCAGGCCGCTGTGAGTACCGCAACAAGGGCATCGACCTCTTTATCGACTCGATGCAGCGCCTTGCCGCCGAGCAACCCGCTAAGGATGTGCTGGCATTTATTATGGTACCCGCGTGGGTGAAGGAGCCACGGGCTGACCTGCTCGACTCGATGGCCGGGCGCGGCAACCACTCGCTGTGGCACCCCTACCTCACACACTGGATCAACAATCCCGGCGAGGACCTCATAGAGCGTCGTTTAGGCGAGTTGAATATCCCCGACAATGTGACAGTGATATACGTGCCCTGCTACCTCGACGGTCGCGACGGCATATTCAACCGCACGTATTACGACCTGCTCGTGGGCTTCGACGCCACGGTGTTCCCATCGTACTATGAGCCGTGGGGTTACACACCGCTTGAGAGCGTGGCCTTTGGCGTGCCCACGATCACCACATCGCTTTCAGGCTTCGGCCTGTGGATTTTGTCGACATTCGACAACTCATTCGACAGCTGCGGCGTTAATGTAATAGCCAGAGGCGACTTCAACTACGATAGCGTGGTTGGGGCCATAGCGCGTGCGCTGCGCTACCTGATCAGCCTTGGCGCCGACGAGATGAAGATGATAAGCAAAGCCGCCGTGCGCACAGCCCGTGCGGCCGACTGGTCGAACTTCATCACCTACAACGAGCGCGCCTTTGAGTTGGCCCTCGAACATGCGAAGAAACGTAATCAACGATAATATAAAAAACTACATATAAACAAATTATGAAACTCGAAGTAAGCAATACCAACGCTGCCTCATGGCGCGAGATTACAGTGAAAGCTGAACTCCCCGGCAAGCTCAAATCCCTGGAAGAAATCGCCCGCAACCTATGGTGGGTGTGGAACAGTGAGGGCAAGACCTTGTTCCGTGAACTCGACCCCGACCTGTGGCGCTCCACCGGCGAGAACCCCGTGATGGTGCTCCAGCAGCTGTCGTCAGCCCGCCTTGAGCAGATTAAGTCCGACAAGGATATGATGTCGCGCATCGATGAGGTGTACGCTTCATTCAAGGAATATATGAAGAAGCCCATGCGCAAGGATGTGCCCTCAGTGGCCTACTTCTCGATGGAATATGGCCTCTGCAACGCCCTGAAGATCTACTCCGGTGGTCTGGGCGTGCTCGCCGGCGACTACATCAAGGAGGCATCCGACTCGTGCATCGACATGACCGCCGTGGGCTTCCTCTATCGCTACGGCTACTTCACCCAGACTCTGTCGGTCGACGGCCAGCAGATAGCCAACTATGAGCCCCAGAACTTCAACCAGCTCCCCATCGAGCAGGTGCTCAACCCCGACGGCACCCCCATGATCCTCGAGGTGCCTTACCCCGGCCGCACTATCTACAGCCACATCTGGCGCGTCAACGTAGGCCGCATGAAGCTCTTCCTGATGGATACCGACTTAGACATGAACTCAGAGTTTGACCGCGTGATCACCCATCAGCTCTACGGTGGCGACTGGGAGAACCGCATCAAGCAGGAGTATCTGCTCGGCATCGGCGGCGTGCTGATGCTCAAGAAGCTCGGCATCAAGACCCAACTCTTCCACTGCAACGAGGGCCACGCAGCACTGCTCAACCTGCAGCGCCTGGTCGACTACGTGCAGGGCGACCACCTCGACTTCAACGTAGCCCTCGAGCTTGTGCGCGCTTCGAGCCTCTACACTGTCCACACCCCCGTGCCCGCAGGCCACGACTACTTCGAAGAAGGCCTCTTTGGCAAATACATGGGTGAATACCCCGCCAAGCTCGGCATCAGCTGGAACGACCTGATGAACATGGGTCGCGAGAACCCCAACACCAGCGAACGCTTCTCGATGAGCGTGTTCGCCCTCAACACCTGCCAGGAGGCCAACGGTGTGAGCTGGCTCCACGGCGAAGTGTCGAAGAAAATGTTTGCCGGCATCTGGAAGGGCTACTCATGGGAGGAGTCGCACGTAGGCTACGTGACCAACGGCGTGCACATGCCCACATGGGCCGCCTCAGAGTGGAAAGCCTTCTACGGCAAGCACCTCGGCCAGCAAGTGTTTGAGCACCAGAGCGACCTCGAGGCTTGGAAGGGCATCTTCGAGTGCAGCGACGAGTCAATCTGGGAGATGCGCATGCGGCTTAAAAACAAGTTTATCAACTTCGTGAAGCGCGACTTCAAGGCCAAATGGCTCGCCAACCAGGGCGACCCCTCAGCCGTGATGAAAATCGTCGACAAAATCAACCCCAACGCCCTGATCATTGGCTTCGCACGCCGCTTCGCCACTTACAAGCGCGCACACCTGCTCTTCACCGACCTCGACCGTCTGGCCAAGATCGTCAACAACGAGCAGTTCCCCGTGCAGTTCGTATTCTCAGGCAAGGCTCACCCCGCTGATGGCGCAGGCCAGGGCTTGATCAAGCGTATCATCGAGATCTCGCGCATGCCTCAGTTCCTTGGCAAGATTATCTTCCTCGAGGACTACAACATGGTGGTGGCCAAGCGCCTTGTGTCGGGAGTCGACATCTGGCTCAACACGCCCACACGCCCCCTCGAGGCATCAGGCACATCAGGCGAGAAAGCCGAGATGAACGGTGTGCTCAACTTCTCAGTGCTCGATGGCTGGTGGTACGAAGGCTACCGCTTCAACGAGAAGGCCGGATGGGCCCTCACCGACAAGCGCACATACACCGAACAGGCCCAGCAGGACAAACTCGACGCCGCCACCATCTACTCGATGCTTGAGAACGAGATCATACCCCTCTACTTCGCCAAGAACTCCAAGGGCTACTCCCCCGAGTGGGTACAGTACATCAAGCGCTCAATCGGCGACATCGCACCCCACTTCACCATGAAGCGCATGATCGACGACTACATCACGCGCTTCTACACCCCCGAGGCCATCCGCCTGAAGAAGCTCAAAGCCAACGACGACAAACTCGCCAAGGAAATCGTGGCTTGGAAGGAGCGCGTGGCATCGGCCTGGAACGGCGTTCACGCCACCGAGGTCAACACCATCGCCACCAACGGAGCATCCACCGGCGACGTTCACGAGGCCACCATCACCGTCGACACCAACGGCCTTGGCATCGACGTGGCTTGCGAGCTGGTAGTATACCAGAGCAAGGACGGCCAGGAGCACCTGCTCAAGCGCGTGCCCTTCAAGGTGGTGGCTGAGAACGGCAACCTCGTCACATATCAGCTCAAGGACAAGATGAAGGACCCCGGAGTGTTCCGCTACGCCTACCGCCTGTACCCCACCAACCCCAACCTGCCTCATCGTCAGGACTTCGCCTACACCCGCTGGGTGTAACCATTGGACGCATTTCCAATAGTACTTAATCATATCCTTAATCATATCCCTGAGGGTTGCTGCAAGATTTTTGTGGCAGCCCTTTATTATGTCACAAATAATTATTACCTTTGCATGCAATAAAATTAAACCCATCTTATGTCGTCATTTATTGCAGATCGAGTGAAGATGGACGGGCTGACGTTTGACGACGTCCTGCTGATACCATCTTATTCCGAAGTCCTCCCCCGCGAGGTAAACCTCCAAACCAAATTTTCGCGCAACATCACCCTTAACGTGCCCTTAGTGTCGGCGGCAATGGACACCGTCACCGAGGCTCGTCTCGCTATAGCCATAGCCCGCGAAGGTGGCATCGGCGTGATCCACAAGAACATGCCTATAGCCGAACAGGCACGCCAGGTGCATGCCGTGAAGCGTGCCGAGAACGGCATGATCTACGACCCCGTCACCATCAAGCTCGGCAGCAACGTGGCCGACGCCCTGGCGATGATGGAGGAATACCACATCGGCGGTATACCAGTGGTCGACGACCAGGGGATGCTCCGGGGCATCGTCACCAACCGCGACCTCCGCTTCGAGCGCAACCTCAGCCGTCCGATAGATGAGGTGATGACATCCGAAAACCTCGTCACCACCAACCAGTCGACCAACCTTGAGGAGGCCGCCGACATACTCCAGAGGCATAAGATAGAGAAGCTCCCGGTGGTAGATGCCGACGGCAAGCTCATCGGACTCGTCACTTACAAAGATATCACCAAGGCCAAGGATAAGCCCAACGCCTGCAAAGATGCCCGCGGACGCCTCCGCGTGGCAGCCGGCGTGGGGGTGACAGCCGACTCGATGGAGCGCGTCGACGCCCTTGTTGCCGCCGGAGTTGACGCAATAGTCATTGATACCGCCCACGGACACTCCCGCGGCGTGGTCGGCGTGCTCCGTGCCATCAAGGAGAAATATCCCGACATCGATGTAGTGGTGGGCAACATTGCCACCGGCGACGCCGCCAAATACCTCGTGGAGAATGGCGCTGACGGCGTGAAGGTAGGCATCGGCCCCGGCTCGATATGCACCACCCGCGTCATAGCCGGAGTAGGAGTGCCCCAGCTCTCGGCTGTCTACGATGTGGCCAAGGCACTTGAAGGCACCGGTGTGCCTCTTATAGCCGACGGCGGCATCCGCTATTCAGGCGACATCGTCAAGGCTCTGGCCGCAGGTGGCTACAGCGTGATGCTCGGCGGCATGCTCGCAGGAGTCGAGGAGTCGCCCGGCGACACCATAATATATAATGGACGTAAATACAAGGCATACCGCGGCATGGGCTCGCTTGAGGCAATGGAAAAAGGCTCGAAGGACCGTTACTTCCAGGCCGGCGAGACCGACACCCGCAAGCTCGTGCCCGAAGGCATCGCAGCACGCGTGCCTTACAAAGGCTCACTCTATGAGGTTGTGTATCAGATGTTAGGCGGTCTTCGTGCCGGCATGGGCTACTGTGGCGCCCCCAACATCGAGGCACTCCATTCGGCCAAGTTCACCCGCATCACCGGCGCAGGCGTAGCCGAGAGCCATCCCCACGACGTAGCCATCACAAGCGAAGCCCCCAACTATAGCCAATCGCACCAGTAAGACCCCACCACATAAAATGGGACCTGAGAGCCTAAAAAAATTTCGCAGGCAGAGTAATAAAGTGGGCTACACCTACGTTATTACTCTGTCTAACTTTTGTAAACTTGAACCCCCCTTGCATAAGGGATTGAATATTTTAACCTTACGATGATGAAAAAACCAATTCTGTTCACAGCCATCGCCGCAATGGTGCTCACCTCGATGTCGTCGATGTGGGCTAAGAAGACCGATGATCCTGTGCTCATGACTGTAAATGGTAAAGATGTGAGACTCAGTGAATTTCAGTATCTTTACAACAAAAATAACGACCAACAGAGCCAGAAGCAACCCATCGACGAGTATGTCGACATGTTTATCAACTTCAAGCTCAAAGTGGCCGACGCCGAGGCCGAGGGAATAGATACCACGGCAGCTTTCCGCAACGAGTTCGCCTCATATCGCCGCACCCTCGCCGCGCCCTATCTCACTGACTCAACCGTGCTCAACAACCTCGTGGAGGAGGCTTACAACCGCATGACCGAAGATGTCGACGTGATGCACCTGATGCTCCCCCGTGGGCACAACGACGCCGAGGCCGCCGAGATGCACCACAAGCTCGACTCACTCCGCACACTCCTCGTCAATGGCGCCGACTGGGCGGAGGTAGCCAAAGCCAACTCCGTAGACCCCGGCGTGGCCCGCAACAACGGCCACATGGGTTGGATGTCGGCCAACCAGTATCCCTATTCATTCGAAGTAGTGGCCTACAACACCCCCGTAGGTGAGATTTCGGGCATTATCGACACCGAATTTGGCCACCACATCGTAAAAGTACTCGGCCGTCGCCCTGCCCGCGGACAAGTGCTTGTGCAGCACATACTCAAGCTCTTCCCCCGCGGCAACAACGTTGACAACTCACCTGAGCAGAAGGCCGCAATCGACTCACTCTACACAGCCCTGCTCGCAGGTGCCGACTTCGACGAAATGGCCAAGACCGAGAGCGAAGACCCCGGCTCGGCACGTCAGGGTGGCCGCCTCCCCTGGTTTGGTACCGGCCGAATGGTACCCGAGTTTGAGGACGTGTCGTTCGCCCTGGCCGATGGTGAGATGAGCAAGCCCTTCGCCACCTCCTATGGCTGGCATATCGTGAAGCGCATTGAGAGCCGCGGCGTAGGCACACTCGACGACAACAAGGCCGCCCTCATAAAAATCGTCAGCGGTGACGAGCGCGGCACACTCCCCGTAAAGTCATGCCTCGACCGACTGAAGAAACAATACAAGTCGACCGTCAACCAAAAAGGCCTTGACAAAGTGATGTCGCTTGTAGTAGCCAACAATGAGCAGCTCGACTCAGCCCTCGTGGCCCAGCTCCGCAACGACAACACCGTGGTATTCACCGTCAATAAGCGCAACCACACTATCGCTGAGTGCATCGGACGTGTCAAGATCTCAGTGCCTGTGAAGATGGAAAGCGCACGCATGTACATCACCGACGCTGTCAACCGTGAGATGGACGAGGCCACCTTCGAGGCCGAGCGCGACAACCTCGCAGCTCGATATCCCGAATACGGCTACTTCGTCAACGAATACCGCGATGGCATGCTCCTCTTCGAGGTGAGCAACCGCAAGGTTTGGGAGAAGGCTTCAAAGGATAAGGAAGGCCTCGAGCGCTACTTCCAAGCCAACCGCGACCGCTACACATGGGAGCAACCCAAATATAAGGGTATGATCATATTCACCCCCAACGACTCAGTAGAGCAGGCGGTCAAGGCTTACATGGCCGATAAGACCATCGCTCCCACCTCGCTCTCCGACGAACTCAAGCAGCAGTTTGGCCGCGATGTGAAGGTAGAGCGAGTGATAGCAGCCAAGGGCGACAACGCCATCGTCGACGCCGCCGCATTTGGCGCCGACAAGCCCGCCCCCTCAGGCCGCTGGACCAACTACTTCGCCTATGCCGGCAAAATCATCAACGCCCCTGAAGAGGCAGCCGACGTGCGCGGCCAGGTGACTACCGACTATCAAGCACAGCTCGAGCAGGAGTGGATATCGCAACTCCGCGAGCGTTACCCATACAAGGTCAACCAAAAGGTGCTCGACTCAATGAAATAAATCCCCATCATCGTAACATCCCCGGCGGGCTGCGGCGCATAGAGCGCGGCAGCCCGTCACTATCTAAGACCCCATCCGGTCTGATTGATGGCGTAGGGGCACAAAAGTTCCATACTATGTACTACGTTCAGAAACGAATGGAAATCGCCGGGTGTCATCACCTCAGCCTGTCTTACGACAGTCCTTGCTCACGCATACATGGCCACAATTGGGTGGTCACCGTATATTGCCGCTCGTCACGCCTCAACGCCGATGGCATGGTGGTAGACTTCAAGCATATCAAGGATAAGATACATGGCTACCTCGACCACGGCAATCTCAATGAGCTGTTGCCGTTTAATCCCACAGCCGAGAATATCGCACGCTGGGTGGTGGAGCAGGTGCCGGAGTGCTATAAGGCGTCGGTTCAGGAGTCGGAGGGTAACATCGCCACATATTGCGTCGATGACGATAGCGACGATAGAGTTAACGCCGCCACAAGTGAGAGTGATGACCACACTACTTTTAAGGTCAACGAGATATTCTACTCGCTGCAAGGGGAGGGGTATCATACAGGCACACCCGCCGTATTTGTGCGGCTTAGCGGCTGCAACATGGCGTGCGACTTCTGCGACACCGACCATCATGGGGGTGAGGAGCTAACCATAGCAGAGATAGTGGAGCGAGTTGCCCCCTATGGCGCCAAGCACGTGGTGATCACCGGCGGTGAGTCTACATTGCAACTTACTTGTTCGCTTGTCGACGCCCTGCACGCTCATGGCCTGTACGTGCAGATAGAGACCAACGGCTCGATCCCCATAACTCCCGACCTATTGCGTGCCATTGACTGGATAACCGTTTCACCCAAGGAGGGGCAACTCCCTGCCATACAGCGTATCGATGAGCTCAAGGTGGTCTACGACATGTACCGCACCGGGTGGGTGGATGCTCTGGAGAGATATGCCGAACTGAGTCAACACCTATTCCTTCAGCCCTGCGATCGAGCCGACGAGCAATGGCGCGCCGCCAACCTCCGCCACTGCATCGACTATATCCTCAGCCATCCCTGCTGGCGGTTGTCACTCCAGACCCATAAACTACTCAATATCCGATAGTCGAACGATTGCTTATAAGACCTCATTCCATAACTTTTTATGAAATGAGGTCTAATTGCTCTAAATTTGTTGGGCATAGAGTTGTGGGGATTGCGAAATAAGTTTATCTTTGCAGTTACCATTCAACACATCAATTATTATCGCATGAAATTACATCCACTCACAGCTGCCCTGCTGGCCACCGCCCTGAGCGTCAACGCCCAAACCACCGCTCCCAAGGCCGAGGTGCGCGCTGTGTGGCTCACCACCAACGGAGCCCTCGACTGGCCTTCGACCTACAATGTCACCAAGCAGAAGAAGGAGCTCACCGATATGCTCGACCGTCTCGCTCAGGCCAACTTCAACACCATCCTCTTCCAGGTGCAGGCCAAGGGTGACGTGGCATGGAAATCAAATATCCAGCCGGCGATGCGCTATATCACCGGCGACGGCTCCAAAGGGCTGAGCTACGATGTGAGCCAGTTTGTGATCGATGAGTGCCACAAGCGCGGTATGGAGTGTCACGCATGGATCGTGACATACCGTATCGGCACAGCAAATGAGGCCTCATACTATGCCAACAACGCCGTAAAACATCCCTATAATGAGCATAGCGGATGGTGTCGACTATACAGCGGAGCATACTACCTCGACCCATGTCTGCCTGAGGTGCGTGAATACCTTGTAGAGCTTTACCGCGAAATGCTCACCAACTACGACTTCGATGGCGTGAACTTTGACTACACACGCTATCCCGGCACTGACGGCTTCACCACCGACGAACGCTACTTCGCCCAGGATAAATACAACCCCGAGCATATCGCCAACATTGAGGACTGGCGCCGTTGGAATATCAACACCTTCATCGCCGACTTCTATGAGATGGCCAAGACCGTGCGCCCCGACGTAAAGGTGGGATGCGCCCCCTTCGGCACATACAAAAACGTACCCGGATATGGCAACACCACCGCATACGGGTCAGTCTATCAGGACGCTGTGCAGTGGGCAACCTCAGGCCACATGGATATCGTGATACCCCAGATGTACTGGAACGAGCGCTACGGCTTCACTCCCAACATGGGCACATGGGTCAACGAGCTCCAAGGACATACGTTCGTGGTAGGTCTCGCACCTTATAAGATGACCGACACCAACGACTGGGACCCATCGGTGGTCTACGACCAGATAGAGAAGATCCGCGCACGTGAGGGAGCCTCAGGAGCATGCTTCTTCCGCGCGGATCACGTCATAGGCTCCAACGCCCGCGTGCAGCAGCTCTACAGCGAGTTGTGCAACAACTATTACCGCTACCCCGCACACATCCCGCCGATCACCACATTGGAGCAAACCAAGCCCTCTGAGCCTGCCAATGTCAGCCAAGAATATATCGACGGTCGACATGTGATCACCTGGGATGCAAATCCTGAAGCCGACCGAGTGCGCTACTACACAGTCTACTTGGCCGATGGCTCAACCGTCGACCTTGACGACCCCTCGAAGGTGGCAGCATGGCGCGTCAACGATAACAAGTTCGAATATTCGAGCGACAACCCTGACCTGCGCTTCGCCGTTACAGCCTTCGACCAAGGATATTACGAGAGCAACCCCTCGATGGCATCATCGTCGTCAGTTGATGGCCTGATAGCTCCGGAAGCCACCATCACCTACAGCCACTATCGCCTTGGGGTGGAGTCGGCCGGTCGCACCATCGGCTGCGTGGATATCTTCGCCATCAACGGCTCACACGTGATGAGTGTGCCTGTCAATGCCGAGAGCGTGGCCATAGAGTGCGGCGACATGTCCCGCGGAGTCTATATAGCCCGCATCACCTACGCCGACGGTGGTTCTCAGATGCTCAAAATTATCCGCTAACTCACAACTCACACAACTCATACAACTCTAAAAACTTAACAACTCAAAATATGGAAATCACAGGACGCATCATCCTCGCACTCCCTGAAATCTCAGGAACTTCAAAAGCCGGCAACGCCTGGCACAAACGCGAATACGTGCTCGAGACACAAGAGCAATACCCCAAGAAAGTGCACTTCGACTTCTTTGGCGAACGTGCCGATCAGTACCCACTGAATGTGGGCGACACTGTCAAGCTGTCGTTCGACATCGAGAGCCGTGAGTACAACGGCCGCTGGTTCACCTCAATCCGTGGTTGGAAGGCCGAGCCCGCTGTAGCCGGCGCACCCGCTGCCGCCGCCCCTGCAGCTCCTGTAGCTCCCGCCGTTGATCCCTTCGTCGCTGCCCCCGCACCGATGCAGGGTGCTCCCGCCTCCAACGACGATCTCCCCTTCTAAGCTTGACGCTTGGACGAGGAAGCACCCAGGGTGCGACCCTACTCGTTAGCGTACAACACATACCGCTTCCCATCCCCGGAAGCGGTATTTTTTTTGACAGACAAGTCCGACTCGTCTGATTTGTCTGACTCGTCCGACCCGGTCTGATAAGATAGCAAAGGCTGCGATCCCCGGGGTGGGGCGCAGCCTTTGGTGTGGTATGGAAAGTCCTTGCCTAAGGTGGCAAGGAAATTCCGGAAAGTGGGGGTAGGGGTTAGATAACGCCCTGGCCCATCATTGCATTGGCAACCTTCATGAAGCCGGCGATGTTGGCGCCCTTCATGTAGTTGAGGTAGCCGTCGGGCTCCATCCCGTACTTCTCGCACTGCTCGTGGATGGCACGCATGATGGTGTGGAGCTTCTCGTCGACTTCCTCCTCGCTCCACTGCAGGTGCATGGCGTTCTGGCTCATTTCGAGACCTGAAGTGGCCACACCGCCGGCGTTGACAGCCTTGCCGGGAGCGTAGATGGTGCGTGAGTTGATGAATGTGTCGATGGCCTCGGGGGTGCAACCCATGTTAGATACCTCGGCTACGATGAGCACCTTGTTGTCGACCAGACGCTTGGCGTCCTCTTCGGCAACCTCGTTCTGGGTGGCGCAGGGGAGGGCGATGTCGACCTTCTGCTCCCAGGGCTTGCGGCCGGGGTAGAATGTGGCTGAGGGATACTTCTCGGCGTAGGGGGCTACGATATCCTCACCTGAGGCGCGGAGCTCGAGCATGTAGTCAATCTTCTCGCCGCTGATGCCGTCGGGATCGTAGATGTAGCCGTCGGGACCTGAGATGGTGACTACCTTACCGCCAAGCTCGGTGGCTTTGAGGGCTGCGCCCCAAGCTACGTTGCCGAAGCCGGAGATTGCGATTGTCTTACCCTCGATGGTCTGGCCGATGCGTTTGAGCATGCTCTGCACGAAGTAGAGGGCGCCGTAGCCGGTAGCCTCGGGACGGATGCGAGAGCCGCCGAAGTCGAGGCCCTTGCCGGTGAATGTGCCGTTGTGCTCGTTGACAAGGCGCTTGTACATGCCGTACATGTAGCCCACCTCACGGCCACCTACGCCGATATCGCCTGCGGGCACGTCGCGGTCGGGACCGAGGTTCTTCCACAAGCCGAGCATGAATGCCTGGCAGAAGCGCATGATCTCACGGTCGCTCTTGCCGCGAGGTGAGAAGTCAGAGCCACCCTTAGCGCCGCCCATGGGGAGGGTAGTGAGGGCGTTCTTGAAGGTCTGCTCGAAGCCGAGGAACTTGAGGATTGACAGGTTGACTGAAGCGTGGAAGCGGATACCGCCCTTGTACGGGCCAATGGCGTTGTTGAACTGCACGCGGTAGCCTATGTTGTTCTGCACCTCGCCTTTATCGTCGATCCATGTCACGCGGAAGGTGACGATGCGGTCGGGCTCGACCATACGTTCTACGATTTTGTTTTTCTCAAATTCGGGGTGCTGGTTGTAAACGTCGTTGACTGACATAAGCACCTCGCGCACGGCTTGGAGGTACTCTTTCTCGCCCGGATGCTTTGCCTCGAGCTGAGACATGATAGTGTTGATGTCCATAACTTGAATGGTGGATTTTGGTTAACGTGGGGCAAATATACACATTTTACATTTACGATGGTGCAATACTGTGCTAAATTTTTCCCATCAAAATTTCGCCAAACAAAAAGCAGGGACGCACTCAGGTGCGTCCGGCTGATATTCAGTGGTCTAAAATTTCGGGGTGTGTCCCTGCTTTTTCGAAGCAGGGCTTTACGAGTCGCTCTTGGTCTCTTCGTGTTCGTGGATTTTGGCTACGAGCAGCTCGGCTTGCTGTACGCCTACGGTGCGCCATACGGGCTGACCTTCCTTAAAGAGGATAAGTGTGGGCACTGACTGCACGCGGTACTGCGCTGCGAGTTCGCGGTTTTTGTCGATGTCCACTTTCATGATAGTGCCGTGGTCGCCGATGCGCTCTTTGACTTGCTCAAGGATAGGCGACTGCATCTTGCAAGGGCCACACCATGTGGCGAAGAAGTCGACCAATGTGGGCTTCTTGCTGTTGATGAGATCTGAAAATTCGCTCATTTTGTATAGGGTTTTAAAGGATTTCGTTATAGTAATTCAACAATTCACCCCTCAGAATGGTTTGCTGATATAGGCAATAAGTGTTATCTTTGCCTTGCTGATAGCGTCCTTAAGGTCATTAAAGTCCTTAACGACCTTAACTCAAAAACTTAAAAACTCAACAACTCAACAACTCAACTCCCCGATATGGCTCATTTTGATTTAAGAGGCGTAGGCGTAGCCTTGATAACGCCCTTTCGCGAAGACTTCTCGGTTGACTATGACGCACTTGCCCGACTGATTGAGTATCAGATAGGTAGCGCTGTCGACTACTTGGTGGTGCTGGGCACTACGGCCGAGGCAGCCACGCTGTCGCCGCGGGAGCGTGAGCAGGTGCGCGATTTCGTGGTTGAGAGAGTTGCGGGGCGAGTGCCATTGGTTGTGGGCATCGGAGGAAACAACACTGCTGCGGTGATTGAGGAGATAAGGTCGACCGATCTGCGGCCATTTCGAGCCATACTGTCGGTTACGCCCTACTACAACAAGCCATCGCAGGAGGGGCTGTATCAGCACTACGCCGCCATAGCCCGCGTCTCGGAGCTGCCGGTTATATTATATAATGTGCCCGGACGCACCGGGGTGAACATGTCGGCCGATACCACACTGAGGTTGCAGCGTGATTTCCCCAACATCATAGGGGTAAAGGAGGCGTCGGGCAACGTCAACCAGATGGATGCCATCATCAAGCGCAAGCGTCCTGACTTCTCGGTGATTTCGGGCGACGACGCTATAGCCTTCCCTTTGATTACGCTTGGAGCTGTGGGAGTGATATCTGTGATAGGCAACGCCTTTCCCCGCGAATTTGCCCGCATGGTGCGACTGGCGCTTCAGGGCGACTATGCCGGGGCGCTGGATATCCATCATCGCTTCACTGAGCTGTTCAGCCTACTGTTTGTTGACGGCAATCCCGCCGGTGTTAAGTGCCTGCTGCACGACATGGGTTATATTGAGAATGTGCTTCGACTCCCCTTGGTGCCCACACGCATCGACACACGCTCGCAGATACACGAGGTATTGGCAGCGCTGAAAAAATAGCGGACGCACCTGTTGAGAGGTACGTCCGTATGGAGTTAGGTGTAGGTGTTGCTATTTGTGGCGCAGGCCCTTTATGACCTTGATCATTCGCCAGCCCAACACGGCGTAGTCTACGTAATTGAGCGCTCCGAGCATCTTGGATAGCATCGAGGCTCCCGATGAACGTTGTTTCATGGCGCTGGGCACAGTTTCAGACATTGACCGGCAGATGCGGTCCTTCTCGATTTCAATAGCCACAGCGGTAAGTGCGCGGCGGTAGCGAAGCTCGTCGAGGGTGTAACCTCGCCAGGGCTTTTGTTCGAGCTGATGATTTTTCAGTATGTCACTCATCTTGTGCGGAATTAGGGGGTGCTACAAACAGGGAGGAGAGGAAGCGAGCCAGCGGGTCGGTGAGCAAAGGCTTGCGGAATATTATCAGGCATGCTATGAGCAGCAGGTAGAAGCCGCCCATGATGAAGAAGCTCCAGTAGTCGGGGATGTGTTCGGTGAGCACTCGCCCAACGCCCAGGGTGACGAATATCAACACGCATACGCTCAAAATCAGCCCGATAAAAAACATGGCCACCACCGACATCAGCCGTGTCATCTTCTCGGCCAATGCCATACGGCCATTGTCGCAATAGAGTCGCAGCAGATGCCGTGACATGATCCATATTGACTGTAATACGTTTTGTTCCTGACTGTCTATCATAATGTGATTAGTTGAAACGTTGGGAAGAAGTGAGTAAAAGGAAGGCGTGAGTCGACAAGCTCGTAGGTAGCATGCTGTGCACCTGGCCGGTGACTCACGCCTGAAAGAGGGTTGGTATAGAGTAGAAAATAGTGCAACCGCTTGAGGTGGTAACGGGGTTATTTGCCGGCGTTTTCCGCGATTTCCTTGAGCTCGTCGATTACTTCTTCGACTTTACTCTGCTTTTTGAGCAGGCCTTTTTGCGGAGGAGGTCAACGATGTCGCCACGGAGCTTAGTGCCCTTTTCGGGGGCGAAGAGCAGAGCAGAGCAAGCGCCTACGAGTGCGCCGCCGAGGAATGCGTAGAGGGGATATGCTTTATTACACATAGTTGTAAGATTTTGATAAGTTTATGGTTATAAGGAAGGTGTGAATACGTAGGGCATTACTTCTGCATCTGGCACTCGGTCTCCTCAACGATTTCGTCGAGTTGGGTGCGGTCGAGCTTGATACCTTTCTGTGCGAGGTAATTTTTGATTTTCTCACGGGTGTCAGTGCCTTTTTCAGGGGCAAAAAGCAAACCAAGGGCTGCGCCGGCTACGGCACCACCAACAACGGCCAAGATAATGTTCAGACTTTTCATTTTCAAGATAGTTTTTAGAGCGTTAAAGAAATATTTTAACCTTATAACAAAGTCGCGGCGATTTTGTGCGATAGGGTGACGATTTTTTTTACGGATTGCGCCAAAATGTCTACCTTTGCGGTAAATCTTACACATTGTACTATTACTATGGCGATAATCAATTTCACCAAGATGCATGGTATAGGCAACGATTACATCTATATCGATTGCCGTGATTCTGACCCCGGAGATTTAAGCAAATTAGCGATAATAGGTAGCGACCGCCACAAGGGCATAGGCGCTGACGGCATCGTGTCGATACACCGCTCTGACCGTGCCGACTACCGCATGCGTATATTCAACGCCGACGGCTCTGAAGCCCAGATGTGCGGCAACGGTGCGCGTTGCGTGGGTAAATACCTCTACGACCGCTGCCTCACCGACAAGCTCCATATCACCCTTGAGACCCTCGGTGGCATCAAGACACTCGACCTGCACCCTGCCGGCGACGGTACCATCGGCACAGTAACTGTCGACATGGAAGCCCCCACGCTCTACCCCAAGCAGATACCTGTGGCATCGGACTGCACGGAGTTTGTCGACCAAACCATTGATGTTGACGGGCAGTCGGTGCGCGTCACTGCCGTGAGCGTGGGTAACCCCCATGCCGTGGTGATAGTCGACGATGTCGACAAAGCCCCGGTGGCTGAACTTGGGACTAAAATAGAGCACCACTCACTATTCCCAGAGCGCACCAACGTGGAATTTGTGCAAGTGGTGGCTCCCGACCGCATCCGCATGCGTGTTTGGGAGCGAGGCTCAGGGGAGACCATGGCCTGCGGCACCGGCTCGTGCGCGTCGGTTGTCGCCACGGCCACCCTTGGATTGACAGGGCGCAAGGTCACAGTAGAGCTCCTCGGAGGCAACCTCGACATCGACTGGAACCCTGCGGACAACCATGTGTACATGACCGGAGAAGCCACCACCGTATACAACGGCGTATGGGAGCCTAAACTGTGATGATCCGCATTAATTCCAACTTCACCCTATTGCCTGGCGGCTACCTCTTTGCCGAGGTGGCCCATCGCCTTGCGGCTTACGAGCAGTCGCACCCCGAAGCCTCAATCATCCGCATGGGCATAGGCGACGTGACGCGCCCTCTCTGCAAGTCCGCCATCGAGGCCATGAATGGCGCCGTCGGCGACCTCGCTCAGGAGCATACCTTCCGTGGTTACGGCCCCGAGACCGGCTACGACTTCTTGATTGACCGCATCATCGAGCATGACTATCGCAGCAGGGGCGTGGCGATTGACGCCGACGAGGTGTTTGTGAGCGATGGAGCCAAGAGCGACACCGGACATATCGGCGACATATTGTCGGCTGACTGCCGCGTGGCACTCACCGACCCCGTCTACCCGGTATACGTCGATACCAATGTGATGGCCGGACGGGCGGGGCAGTTGAACGCTGATGGGCGCTGGAGCCGCATCATCTACATGCCCACCACGGTCGACAACGACTTTGTCCCGGCTCTCCCAACCGATGTGCCCGATGTGATATACCTGTGCTATCCCAACAATCCCACCGGCACAGTGCTCACCCGCAGTCAGCTTGCAGAGTGGGTCGACTATGCACGTCGTCATAAATCATTAATAATATTTGATGGAGCCTACGAGGCATATATCAGCAGTGCCGACGTGCCCCACTCGATCTACGAAATCGAGGGAGCCAAGGAGGTGGCCATCGAGGTTCGCAGCTACTCTAAGACGGCGGGCTTCACCGGCGTAAGGTGCGGCTACACCGTAGTGCCGAAAGAGCTTCGGGCCGTCGGTGCCAATGGCAAGAGCGTGCGTCTCAACGGCTTGTGGCGCCGTCAGCAGACCACCAAGTTCAACGGAGCGAGCTATGTGGCCCAGCGAGGCGCCGCCGCCCTTTATACACCGCAAGCCCAATCAGAGGTGCAAGACACCATACATTATTATATAAGTAACGCCCGCAGGCTGCGTGACGCCTTCAACGCTCTTGGTCTGACGGCCGTGGGAGGCATCGACTCACCTTATGTGTGGGTAAAGACCCCTGCGGGGATGAGCTCATGGGCATTTTTCGACTATCTGTTAAGCCACGCAGGGGTGGTGGGCACACCGGGCTGCGGCTTCGGCCCATCAGGCGAAGGCTACTTCCGCTTTACCGGCTTTGCAAGCAGCGATAACACATCGCAGGCGATAGACCGCATCAAGCAATTACCGCTCTGATGTGCGCATTTGTTGCCCTGGGTTGGTTAGTTTGTGTAAACTTGCTCTGGATAAAGTTGTCCAAAAATATTTATAATCACAACATAATCAGTGCGTTGTGATTTTGTTATGAGTGAAAAGTTTTCCAAAACGAAATTTTTTCAGAAATTTTTTGTTAAAAAGTTTGCTCGATGCGGTAATTTGTAATACCTTTGCAGTGTTGTCGTGTGTCCCGAACTGAGGGGCGCAACATCCATGAAACCGAACCAAACAATACCATAAACCTAACCAATAGAATGATACAACTGGTAGTGAAGCGCGACGGGCGCGTCGTGGGCTACAACGAAGAGAAAATCAAGGCCGCCATACGCAAGGCCATGATACAGACCGAGGCCGGTGAGGACGAAGCGTTGATACAACGCATCGCCGACCGAGTGGGCATGACAGGTAAGGACCGCATGACCGTCGAGGAGATACAAGACCGCATAGAGGTAGAGCTGATGAAGAGCCCCCGCAAGGAGGTGGCCAAGCGTTACATAGCCTACCGCGACCAGCGCAACATAGCCCGCCGTGCCAAAACCCGCGACATGTTCCTGGAGATCATCGAGGCCAAGAACAACGACATCACCCGTGAGAACGCCAACATGAACACCGACACACCCGCGGGCATGATGATGAAGTTCGCCTCAGAGACCACCAAGCCCTTTGTCGACGACTACCTGCTCTCATCCGAGGCTCGCGATGCCGTGCGCCATGGCTACCTCCACATCCACGACAAAGACTATTACCCCACAAAGAGCCTGACGTGCGTGCAGCACCCGCTGGATCGCATACTCAAATATGGCTTCACAGCCGGACATGGCGAGTCGCGCCCCGCCAAGCGCATCGAGACAGCATCAATCATAGGCTGCATATCACTGGAGACAGCCCAGAACGAGATGCACGGAGGCCAGGCCATACCCGCCTTCGACTTCTATCTCGCACCCTTCGTACGCTCATCATTCGTCGAAGAGGTGAAGAATATCGAGGCACTATCCGGCGAAGACTACTCAGACCTCTACGAGGCTGAGATCGACGACTTTGTGAAGCGTCCCCTCGACGGCCTCAAGGGTAAGGAGCGCGCATTGCAGCACGCCATCAACCGCACTACAGCCCGCGTCCATCAGGCCATGGAAGCATTCATCCACAATATGAACACCATCCACTCCCGCGGAGGCAACCAGGTGGTGTTCAGCTCAATCAACTACGGCACAGATACATCTGCCGAGGGTCGCTGCATAATCCGCGAGCTGCTGATGTCGACCTACGAGGGAGTTGGCAACGGTGCCACAGCCATCTTCCCCATACAGATATGGAAGAAAAAGCGCGGCGTGAGCTATCTCCCCACCGACCGTAACTACGACCTCTACCAGCTCGCCTGCAAGGTGACCGCCCGACGCTTCTTCCCCAACTTTATCAACCTCGACGCCACCTACAACCAGCACGAGCTTTGGCGTGCCGACGACCCCGAGCGCTACCGCTACGAGGTGGCCACAATGGGTTGCCGCACCCGCGTGTTTGAGAACCGCTACGGCGAAAAGACCTCAATAGGCCGAGGCAACCTCAGCTTCTCTACCATAAATATCGTGCGTATGGCCATCGAAGTGATGGCCATCCAAGACCCACAGGAGCGCATCGAGCGCTTCTTCGCCAAGCTCGACGAAGTGCTTGACATCACCGCCCGTCAGCTGTGCGACCGCTACGACTTCCAGAAGACCGCCATGGTCAAGCAGTTCCCCCTGCTGATGTCGCGTCTGTGGAACGGAGCCGATAAGTTAGGCCCAGATGACACCATAGAGTCTGTGATTAACCAGGGCACACTCGGAATCGGCTTCATCGGCCTTGCCGAATGCCTCGTAGCCCTCACCGGGAAGCACCATGGCGAAAGCGACGAATCGCAGAAGCTGGGACTTCGCATCGTAAGCCACATGCGCAGCCGCATCAACGAATACTCCGAGAAGTTCGGACACAACTTCTCAGTGCTCGCCACCCCCGCCGAAGGCCTCTCAGGCAAGTTCACCGCCAAGGACCGCAAGACATTCGGCATCATCCCCGGAGTCACCGACCGTACATACTACACCAACTCCAACCACGTGCCCGTCTACTACCACTGCTCACCCCGCCATAAGGCAAAGATCGAGGCACCATACCATGAGCTGACTCGCGGTGGCCATATATTCTATGTGGAGATTGACGGCGATGCCACCCACAATCCCCAAGCGATAGCCGATATCGTCGACCTGATGGACCGCCACAACATGGGCTACTGCTCAGTCAATCACAACCGTAACCGCTGCATGGAGTGCGGCTACGAGGACGCTACAGAAGGACTTGAGACTTGCCCCAAGTGCGGTAGCAAGCATATCGACCGACTGCAGCGCATCACCGGCTACCTCGTTGGCACCACCGACCGCTGGAACAGCGCCAAACTCGCCGAGCTCAACGACCGCGTAGTGCATAAGTAATCACAGGACCACAATGAGTACGCACACACTGCGCGTAGTCCGGGTCGTCGATGGCACCACCGTCGACGGTCCCGGGCTGCGCACATCCATCTACTTTGCCGGTTGCCACCACCAATGCCCCGGCTGTCATAACCCTCAGACATGGCCCGACGATGCTGGAGAAGATGTGGCCATCGACGAGCTTCTGGCTCATGTCGAAGAGAATGAATTTAACGTCACCTTCACCGGAGGCGACCCATTATATCAACCCCGCGGAGTGGCGGAGCTCGTCAGCCGGCTCAAGGAGCGCGGAATCAATGTGTGGCTCTACACCGGTTTCACCTACGAGCAAGTGATGGCGCAGCCCGAGCTTGCCCGGGCTATCGCACAGGTCGATGTGCTGGTCGACGGCCCCTACGTCGAAGCCCTTCGTGACCCCGAGCTGCTATTCCGCGGCTCATCCAACCAGCGCCTTATCGACATCTCTCGTTCTACGCCCGACCGTATCACCCTCCTCGACTACCGGCCCATGCAGGGGCTTTGACAACACTTTGGCCACTTAGCTTGTTTTGTAAGTATAACCTACAAATTCAAGCTACTATGTTAAATACCAATTACCGATTTGGCGAAGTGCATCGCCTCTCCACACAGGTCGAACCCACGGATCAGCGGGTAGAGTTTAAGAACGTGTTTGAGAATGCCGGAGGAGGCGTGTAGCTCATTGCTTTCAAGGCCGGACAGCGCCTTGACGAGCACCAGTCCCTCGCCGAAGTGATGGTGTGCGTGCTCGAAGGATGAAAAAAGATTTATTAAAAATGGGGTCGAGCGTTGGTATGGATGGGCAAAATTTTGTAATTTTGCACAAAAATATAGATCTATTATTTCTTATGGCGGAAAAAACAATCAAAACCGCACTTATATCAGTGTTTCACAAAGACGGTCTTGACGAAATAATCGCCCTGCTCAACAAGGATGGGGTGAAATTTCTTTCGACTGGAGGTACAAAATCGTTCGTAGAGTCGCTTGGCTACGAATGTCAGGCAGTGGAGTCGCTCACAGGTTACCCCTCAATCCTTGGCGGGCGTGTCAAGACCTTGCACCCCAAGGTGTTCGGAGGCATCCTCAACCGCCGTGAAAATGATGGCGACCGTCAGCAGATAGCACAATATGAGATCCCCGAAATCGACCTGGTGATAGTCGACCTCTATCCATTTGAAGCCACAGTGGCCTCAGGCGCGTCGAACGACGAGATCATCGAGAAGATTGACATAGGCGGCATATCGCTAATCCGTGCCGCCGCCAAAAACTACAAGGACGTGGTCATCGTAGCATCCAAGGAGCAATATCAGCCACTGTGCGAGCTTCTCACGGCCCAGGGCGCCAAGACCAATGAGGAGCAACGCCGATGGTTTGCAAAAGAGGCCTTTAAGGTATCGTCGGGCTACGACAGCGCCATTTTCAGATATTTTGATGGCGAGGATACGCCAACAGCCCTGAGGTTGTCGCTCGATCATGCAAAGCCGATGCGCTATGGCGAGAACCCGCACCAGCAAGGGAAGTTCTTCGGCAACCTTGGCGACATGTTCGACCAGCTCCATGGCAAGGAGATAAGCTACAACAATCTGCTCGACATCGATGCCGCAGTGGCTCTGATGAGCGAGTTTGCCGCGCCCACATTCGCCATACTCAAGCATAACAACGCCTGTGGCCTCGCCACCCGCGATACGATGCTCCAGGCATGGACCGACGCCTTGGCCGGCGACCCTGTGTCGGCCTTCGGAGGCGTGCTAATAGCCAACCGCGAGATTGACGCCGTCACCGCAGCCGAAATCAACAAGATTTTCTTTGAGGTGATCATCGCTCCGGCTTATGCCGACGAAGCCCTCGAGATACTCAAGCAGAAGAAAAACCGCATAATCCTGGTGCAGAAGGCCCCGCTTAACACCCGCCGTCAAGTGCGCACAGTGCTTAACGGCGCACTGGTACAGGACCGTGACCTGAAAATAGAGTCACCCGAGGGGCTTAAGGTTGTAACCAATGTGGCGCCAACCGACGGTGAGATAGCCGACATGCTTTTCGCCAACAAGATAGTGAAGCACTCCAAGAGCAACGCCATCGTGCTTGCTAAGGACGGCATGCTGCTTGGCAGCGGCGTAGGGCAGACATCGCGAGTCGACGCACTGAAGCAGGCAATCGCCAAGGCGCAGTCGTTCGGACTGGATCTCAAAGGGGCAGTGATGGCATCCGACGCCTTCTTCCCCTTCGGCGACTGTGTGGAGATAGCCCACGAAGCGGGTGTCAACGCCGTGATACAGCCCGGTGGCTCCATCCGCGATGAGGAGTCAGTTGACTACTGCAACGAACATCAAATGGCGATGGTGACCACCGGTTTCCGCCATTTTAAACATTAATAACACTTCGAGCGTTAAAACTTCAACGACATATAACAAAAAACTCAAAAACTCAACAACTTACAATTCATAATGCACTTATTCTCACTAACTAAAGAAATAGCCATCGACCTGGGTACCGCCAACACCATCATAATCCACAACGGCAAGATAGTGATTGATGAGCCTTCGATCGTGGCACTCGACCGCCGTACCGACAAACTGATCGCGGTAGGCAAGGAAGCCCAGCAGATGCAAGGCAAGGAAAATGACCACATTCGCACCGTGCGCCCCCTGCGCAAAGGTGTGATAGCCGACTTCAACGCTGCCGAGCTTATGATCCGCGGCCTCGTGAAGAAGGCAAGTTCAAGCACATGGTTCAGCCCGTCATTGCGTATGGTGGTCGGCATCCCCTCAGGCTCGACTGAGGTTGAAATCCGTGCCGTGCGCGACTCGTCGGAGCATGCCGGCGGACGTGACGTCTATATGCTCTACGAGCCTATGGCCGCAGCCCTCGGTATCGGACTCGATGTGGAGGCCGCCGAGGGCAACATGATCGTCGACATAGGTGGTGGCACCACTGAGATTGCCGTGATATCGCTCGGTGGCATCGTCAGCAACAAGAGTATACAGATCGCCGGCGACGACCTCACGGAGGATATCCAGGCACACATGCGCCGCGCCCACAACGTGAAGGTGGGTGAGCGCACAGCCGAACTCATCAAGATCAACGTAGGCTCAGCTCTCACCGAGCTCGACAATCCTCCGGAGGACTTCGTGGTGCATGGCCCCAACCAGATGACCGCACTGCCTATGGAGGTTCCGGTGTCGTACCAGGAAATCTCACACTGCATCGAGAAGTCAATCTCTAAGATTGAGGCAGCAGTGCTCGGAGCCCTTGAGCAGACACCCCCTGAGCTTTACGCCGACATCGTGCGTAACGGTATCTGGCTTGCCGGAGGTGGCGCCCTGATCCGCGGATTGGACAAACGTCTGACCGACAAGATTGGCATCCAGTTCCACATCGCCGAGGATCCCCTGCTCGCCGTAGCCAAGGGTACAGGCGTGGCGTTGAGGAATATACAGAACTTCAGCTTCCTGATCCGCTAAACACGGAGTAAGGAGCCCCTCAACCCTTCAACTCACATAGCTAAGTGCGTAGCCTGATAGATTTCCTTGTCAAGCGCAGCCCCGCGATGGTATTCCTGATTTACGTCGTACTGTCATGCGTGCTGCTCTTTGACCGAAACCCCTACCAGCATCATGTCTACATGACTTCGGCGGGGGCTGTGGCGTCGACTGTCTACGAAAAGGCGTCGAACGTGTCGTCGTACTTCAACCTGCGCGACATCAATGAGGATCTTCAGTACCGCAACGCCTCGCTTGAGGCCGAGGTGATAGGGCTGCGCAACAAGTTGAGGGTATATGCCGACTCGGTCTATGCCGACACCGTGACCATCAGCCCCGAGTTGCAGCCTTTCAAGTTCACCGTGGCTCATGTGATCAACAACAACATCGCCAAACCCTACAACTATATCACCCTCGATCGCGGCGAGCTTGACGGCATTGGCCAGGACATGGGCGTGGTGGACCAAAACGGCGTAGTCGGCTTGGTCAACCTGACAGGCCCGCATAATGCGCGAGTACTGTCGCTGCTCAACCTCAACTTCATGCTCTCATGCCGCGTGAAGGGTACTGAGACCTTCGGCTCCCTCACATGGGATGGCAAGGACTTCCGCTATGCCCAGCTTGAGGAGCTGCCAAAG
This sequence comes from uncultured Muribaculaceae bacterium, assembly GCA_964628905.1. Taxonomy (GTDB): domain Bacteria; phylum Bacteroidota; class Bacteroidia; order Bacteroidales; family Muribaculaceae; genus JAJPXC01. Next base: position 75,390 of record CAZVNS010000005.1, read on the forward strand.
CACACGGTATTCCAACCCGGCGACACGGTGGTTACCACGGGCTACTCAGGCACCTTCCCCGAGAATGTGCCTGTGGGTATCGTCGAGAGCGCGCAACCCAACACCAACGACAACTTCTATACCCTCAAGGTGAAGCTCCTCACCGACTTCTCTCAACTCTCCACCGTGAGGGTGGTCGACAACACCCTGATTAAGGAGATGCGCGATGTGGAGATGCGCGACCTGCCGCATGAGGATCAAGACAACACTCAGAAATGACACGTACGATATTGAAATACACGATGATGTTCATCCTGCTGGTGCTTGCGCAAGCGGTGGTGTTCAACAATATGTGCCTTTACAACGTGGCGTTTCCACTGGTGTTCATCTACTTCATACTACGACTCCCCATCACCCTCGGCATCAACTGGGTGATGACATTCTCATTCCTCATAGGCTTGGCGGTCGACATATTCTCCGACACACAGGGGGTCAACTCACTGTGCTGCACCCTGCTCGCCGTGGTTCGTAAGCCCACCGTGCGCCTCTACCTTAGCCGCGACGATGAGATGAGCGGCGATGAACCCTCGATCAAGTCGCTGGGGCTGGTGGTGTACATGAAGTATCTGATCACACTGGTGCTGTTTTATTGTTTAATGTATTTCCTAATCGAGTCATTCTCATTCTTCAATCCCCTGAGGATGCTCATCCGCATAGTGGCCAGCACAGCGCTGACTTTCGTACTGATACTGGCCATCGACTCTCTCACCCTGCGCCGACATGCGAAAAGATTATAATCTTGAAAAACGTAAGTATGTAATCATCATCTTCCTGCTCGCTGTGGCCTCAATCTTCGGCTGCCGACTATACGAGCTTCAGATGGCTGATGAAAAATATAAAGAGTCCGCCGATATCAATGCCTTCTTGAAGAAGACGCTCTACCCATCGCGCGGATTGATCTACGATCGTAATGGGGAGTTGATTGTGTACAACCAGCCCGCCTACGATGTCATGATAATACCCCGTGACGTCAAGACCCTTGACACCCTCGACTTGTGCCGCACGCTCAACATCACTCCCGAGCAGCTGCGTAAGCGCTTCGACGACATGCGCGACCCACATCTCAACCCCGGTTACTCCACATATACCCCACAGCGACTCATATCCCACCTCTCAGCCGAGGACTATGGCCGCCTTCAGGAGAAGCTCTACCGCTATCCGGGCTTCTTCATCCAGAAGCGTATCCTCCGCCAATACAATCACGGCATCGCCGGCAATGTGCTTGGTAATATCCGTGAGGTCAATGCCAATGACATCGAGCGCGATAAATATTACCAGGCAGGCGACTACTGCGGCGACTTGGGCGTAGAGAAAAGCTATGAGCAATATCTCCGCGGAGTCAAGGGTGTGGAGATACTGATGCGTGACGCTCACGGCCGTATCAAGGGGCGCTACGAAGGTGGTGCACAGGATGTACAGCCTACCTCCGGACGTGATATCAAGCTCAGCATCGACTACGAGCTTCAAGCCTATGCCGAGAGTTTGATGGTCAATAAGATAGGCGCTGTGGTGGCCATCGAGCCTGAGTCAGGTGAGATACTGGCCCTTGTATCAAGTCCAAATTACGACCCATCGCTGCTGGTGGGTCGTCAACGCGGTGAAAACTACCGCATGCTCGTCAACGACCCAGAGAAGCCTCTCTACGACCGCGCTCTGATGGGTGCTTACCCTCCGGGATCTACCTTCAAACCCACTCAGGGCCTGATATTCCTTGAGGAGGGCATCATCAATCTGCAGACTGCCTATCCATGCTCACACGGATACATCAACGGCGGATTAAGAGTAGGTTGCCACGGTCATGCGTCACCGCTGCCGCTTAAGCCGGCGTTGCAGACATCGTGCAACGCATTCTTCTGCTGGGGTTTCAAAAACATGGTGGATCGCCGATCGAAGTACGGCACATCGGCCGATGCCTTTGAGGTGTGGAAGAATCATTTGGTGTCGATGGGCTATGGCTACAAACTTGGTGTCGACTTGCCGAGCGAGGGTAGGGGCTTCCTTCCTAACGCACAGTATTACAACAAGGCATACGGCGAGGGTCACTGGAGCGCCAACACCATTATTTCAGTAGCCATCGGCCAGGGTGAGGTACTCGCCACACCCCTCCAGATAGCCAACCTTGGCGCGACGATAGCCAACCGCGGTTGGTTCAAAACACCGCATGTGGTCAAGGAGATCCAGGACACCGTACTCCCCCCTGAATTGAATGAGAAGCGCGTACCTACTATCGACTCCAAACATTATGAGTCAGTGGCAGAGGGAATGCGCATGGCTGTCACCGGTGGTACATGCCGCCGCGCCAATATACCCGACATCGAGGTGTGTGGCAAGACCGGTACCGCTCAGAACCCCCATGGGCGCGACCACTCAGCCTTCATGGGCTTCGCTCCCTATCATGACCCCAAAATCGCAGTGTGCGTATATGTTGAGAATGGCGGTTGGGGTGCTACCTATGGTGTGCCCATCGGAGCACTTGTGATGGAGAAGTATCTGCGACGCTATATCCCACCTGAGCGTAAGGGTATGGAAACCGAGATGCTTAATGCCAATTCGAAGATACTCAGCGGTGTAACCAAACATTAACCCCCCTCCTTGAAGCTGTGATTACCTCACGACCTACTCCCTCGATATTCCGATCGCTCGACTGGTTCACGATCGTGCTCTATCTGCTGCTTGTGGCGGCGGGAGCCGTGAGCATATACGCAGCGAGCTACAACTTCGACAATGCCTCGATATTCGACATGACGGCATTCTCGGGTAAGCAGATACAGTGGATTGGTGTGAGCCTTGGGGTAGGCTTGATATTGCTACTTATCGATGCCCGAATGTATGAGACCTACGCCTACCCGATATATGTGGCGATGCTTATGTTGCTGTTGGTCACGATATTCATAGCCCCTGACATCAAGGGCTCGAGGTCGTGGATAGCGTTTGGCTCGTTCTCGATACAGCCGGCAGAGTTTGCTAAGTTTGCCACAGCGTTGGCATTGACCAAGTTGTTTGGCGCTTACGGGTTCAGGCTTAACGCCAAGCCCTCCAACTATGTAAAGGCGCTTGCAATAATATTCCTGCCTGTGTTGCTGATATTGGCGCAGCATGAGACCGGATCGGCCCTTGTGTATATGTCGCTATTCTTTGTGCTATATCGCGAGGGAATGAGCGGGTTGGTGCTGTTGGGGGCACTGTTTGCAGTGATTATCTTCGTGGTGGCTGTGAAGTATTCGACGGAGGTGGTGTTCGGTGTGAGCCAAGGCGAGTTCATCGTCTACGTGATGATATTGGCGACGATGTTAGGCATGGTGCTGTTATATTGCCGCAATCTGCGCATGGGTCGCAATGTGCTGATATGGTATGTGGCCGCAGTCTTAATAATGTGGGCACTTAGTGCCTGCGGCGTGGTGCATCCCGGAGGATGGTATTTCATGGGTATGATTGGCGTGACGTGCATCTACCTGATGGTGGAATTCCTTCAGACACCGATGCGCAAGCTCCTCGTCACTGTGTCGACGGCGATATTGGCCATGACCTTCATGTTCTCGGTCAACTATGTGTTCAACAACGTGCTTGGCGCACACCAGCAGATGCGTATCAAGGTGACTTTAGGTCTTGAAGAGGACCTCAAGGGAGGTGGTTACAACGTCAACCAGTCGAAGATAGCCATTGGCTCAGGAGGCTGGGCCGGCAAGGGTTTTCTAAATGGCACCCAGACCAAGCTCAAGTATGTGCCTGAGCAGCATACCGACTTCATATTCTGCACTATCGGTGAGGAGGAGGGATTTTTGGGCACCATGGCTGTGATGACAGCCTTTGTGCTGTTGATATTGCGAGTGATATCACTCGCCGAACGTCAGCCCACCACATTCAGCCGCGTTTATGCCTACTGCGTTGCGAGTGTATTCATATTCCACTTCTGCATCAACATAGGTATGGTGATCGGACTGTGCCCTGTCATAGGCATACCTTTGCCCTTCTTCAGCTATGGAGGCTCTTCGCTGCTGGGCTTTACGGCATTACTGTTCATAATGTTACGACTCGATGCGGCGAGATATGACAAAAACTTCTGATTGCTCACAGCCCCTGGTTAATGTGATCCTCGAGGTGCCACCGCCACGGCGGGGTTTGTTGCGAAGGATGCTATCGGTATGGTTAGAGCGATGGTGGTGGTTGGTCGTGCTGCCGCTTCTGATTACCATAGGTTTGGCGTTGGCGATTGACCCTCGATGGTGGTATGTGACGATGATGGTAGCGCTGATGATTTACCCCACGATGATATTGGTGGTATACTCACGCTACGGCACAGAGCCTGGAGCCGCACTCGCCACGTGTCGCAAGGAAGTGACGATCGATGATTCCATCATTACAATAGATTATTATGGCATGTGTGCTCCCGAAGAAGGGAATGAAGAGGAGTCTGAAATCAGCTTCGATAAATTGAGAGGACACAAAGAGATAGCAATCTGGCAAATCACTTCATGGACTATCGATGCGCAGAAGATAACCGTGGAATGGGGACGAGGTGTATGGGACTATGTGGAGCTGCCTTTGGAGCAATTTGGAGATGAGGCGACAGTAACCTCAGTCGCAAAAAGGCTTATTGACGCTCGTTACGCCAAACGTTACGGTCGGTAGTGGGTAATGGGTAGTCATTCAACAGGGTCAACCCACTCTGAGACTTGTCGCCGTGACGCCTTGTAGGTAGTGAATGTTGGCTTGACGCAATAGGCGCAGAAGGGCACCGGGCGATTGCGCAGCCGGTAGATTTGCTTCACGTCGGTGATGTCACTTATGTTGAGGTAATCCCCCTCTTCGTGACGGAAGTCAGTGCCAAAGCGATTGTTGAGCAGCTTGACACAGGCGCTGATTGAGCATGGGTAGAGGCGGTCGCCTACGATAGATAAGCAACCGTAGTTGAAACAGGTGAAATGTGCCATCCTTAGAGGCTGCTTCTTAGCCGGGTCAAGCGGGAAACGCAGGAATGAGGAATCGCCATCGCGGTCGGCAAACTCGCTGACCTCTACACCTTTACATTTGACCAGAGAGAATAGTGCGTCGTAGTCAATCTTGATAGGGTAGCGCGTGATATCGATGCGGATGCTGTGCTCCCGGCACGCTTGCCAAAATGAGTCCTTCATCCGCGGAAGCATGATGCCGTTGGTGAATAGGCTAACTTCCACCTCCGGGAAGTATCGGCGCACCATCGCTATCACCTCCTCCAGATGGGGGTAAAGCAGGGTCTCGCCACCGATAAGATATAAGGGAGGTTCTATTTTTTGCTTCCCGACACCCAAGGCCGAACCCAATGAC
>CAZVNS010000006.1:0-77611 GCA_964628905.1 uncultured Muribaculaceae bacterium
TCTGATGCTGGATACATCGTCGCTAACGGACGAAGAGGCCGTGCGGATCATCTGTGCTGCGCTTGGGGAATAGGGAAATACCCGTTTAGGCAAGTACAGGCTTTCCGGACTGGCATACAGAACGGAAGGAATCTTCACGAGGCTGCGTCGAGATATCGGCGCAGCTTTTTTATGTGGAAAAACAGAGGGACGATATGGGTAAAGAGATTATGCCTGATTCATTCAAAAATTAACGAACTATTGCTTTTAGATTTTAACGGGACAGTAATGATAGGTTTTAAAAATGTGAATAAGCCGCTCCTCACGGGGCGGCTTTCTTCTTCACATAAGCCGAAGCTTATGCACCTAACCTAACATAAAACACATTTACTATTATGCACTATTTACTTTGTCGCATTTTAATTAGTCTATACTAACCCTGAATACTTTAGTCGATGCATGTGAGGCATATGATGTCAATTGTCATTATTCTGTTGCAAAAGTAATATCATAGTCAAGCTTTTTCAATAAAATATAAGTTATTCTAAATAAAATCTCACTTGTACATTGGCGTAAATAGCTATTGGCTAGCAGTGTATCAAATTGTTATTACATATACAAATATAAGTGTTATTATAGTATAATTATTTAAGAATGTCGCATAAATGGGTACAATATGTACATTTTCGAACAAGAGATATGAAGATAGAATGAAGATAGAACAGAAAAGTTGTTGCGCAATTGAATACATTTTTGTAGCTTTGTGCCATACATGTTATAATTGACAGTATACACGACCTAACCTTAATGAAACTGCTTCCGAACAAACACATTGTGATATCGTTGGCATTGCTGTGCGCTGTAATTTGCCCGGTGATCCACGCTACCCAACTACCTGCTACCATCGACGACGCTCTCGACCTCCTTGGCGAGACAGTCGACAGTCAGCACAAATACTTCAAAATCAGAGAAGACCGCATCGACTCGCTGAAATCATTGGCTCGAGCCGGTGGAGATGTTGATGTGGCGAGAACTAACCGCGACATCGCAAAGGAATACTCTCATTTTCAGATTGACTCTGCGCTTGTCTACTTTACGAAAGCTGCTGAAATGTTTGCTGCAAGGGGGGATTCCATCCATGAGATGGAGTCAAACCTAAGATACGCTGCATTGCTCCCCATTATCGGCGCCACCGATGAGGCTCAGACCATCTACGACTCATATCAGACTGCATCGATGTGCAACGAGATGAAGCGACTCTACTATGAGTGTGGCAACCAAATGTTTTTCTTCCTTTCGACCACATATCCCCTCGCTGACAGGAGGCAATACTTTCTCAAAAGAGGGGAGGAGGCCACAGTCAACTATCTTAAATATGTGGAAGATCCGGTCGCTGCCGACTTCTACCAGGCCGAACTCGACTTTATCAACCATAACGATTTCAATATCACAGCGTTTGCTGTCAAGCTTGAGGATGTGCCGATGACACATCGCTTTTTTGCTCGTTCGGCAAGCCTTGTCGGCGACTACTATAATCATGTGTTAAAGGACGCTGACAAGAGTCTGTATTACAAGGCTCTGGCCTCCATTTCTGACATTATGACAGCCAATCGCGAGGAGATGGCACTGCAGAGTGTGGGCATGTCGCTCTACGACCGCGACGACATTGAGCGTGCCTACAAGTATCTTATGGTCTCTCTCGACCATGCCGTGAAGTCAGGAGCGAAGGTACATCTCACCAATACGGCCAAATCGCTCCCGGCAATAGCTGACTCATTCAGCGAACTCGATCAGCGTAAGTTCACAGTGCTCACCGTGTTGGTAATAGCTTTGGCTGTGGCTCTGATTGTTATAGTAGCGAGCTTATTTTTCCTGCGGCGTAAGATGAAGGCCGAAAAGCGTATGCGCTCACTCTTAGGTGAGGCTAACATACAGAAGGAGGCCTTTATCAGCCAGTTCCTCAACCTGTGCTCGATCTATATGGAGTCGCTGGAGCAGTTCAGCCGTGTGGCGTCGCGTAAGATTAAGGCGGGTCAAGTAGAGGATCTGTATCAGATGATTAAGTCGGGTAAGATGCTCGATGAGCAGAATACGCTGTTCTGCGACATCTTCGACAAGGCATTCACCCGCATATACCCAACGTTTGTCGATGGCGTCAATGCGCTGCTCGCCCCCGATAAGCAAATTCAACTGGCCGATGGCGAGCTGATGAACACTGAGCTGCGTATCCTCGCTTTCATGCGGCTCGGCACTGAGGACAGTTCACAGATAGCTCGGTTCCTCCAGCTATCGCTCAACACCATCTACACCTATCGAAACAAGCTCAAGAATAAGGCTATCAACCGAAACACATTCGAGCAGGATGTGATGCGTATCGCCCGGATTGAGTGATATTTTTGGTGAAAATTACTCAATATTCCTCAAAATTGGTTTATATTTTCTGTAGTTGTGATGTTTTTTAAATATCACTAAATCAATTGTGTATAAAACTTTACTTTTAATTCTGTTTAGATTGTGGCTATATTGGCATTGCGGGGCGCTGAAGCGGTTGTAATTTTGCTTCGTAAGATTTAATCAGTCTCAAAGGAGGCAATCAAAGATAGGTTCTCAGGTTTTGTAATGGATAATTTGTGATTAGAAGTTTTTAAGGGTTATTTAGTGTTGAAAATAAGATAATGTTTCATGTTGGGTTAATTTACTAATGTATGTAAATCCTAATAGTAAAGAGGAGTCGTCGGGAGATGACTTCTCTTACTTATTTTTTGTACTATCGGTTTATACTATTATCTTTGCATTGAAAAAATCGGCAGATATGAAAATTTTCACAACTCAGGAAATACGCGAAATAGAGCAATACACTATCGACACGGAGAATGTCACCACCTTGGAGCTTATAGAGCGCGTGGCTGAGGGTGTGTCATGTGAGATTGCTGCAAAGTGGAATACATCAAAACCTTTGGCTGTATTTGCCGGTCCCGACTCGAATGGCGCTTATGCCCTGGCAACTGCAAGGTTGCTTGCCGAGCAGGGTTTCAGACCCGAGGTCTTCCTGTTTAATATCGGTGGTGATAAGCTCACTGAGGACTGCGCCGCTGAGCGTTCGCTCGTCAAGGATGCTCCGGGGGTCGACTTCGTGGAGATTGACAAGACATTTTCGTTGCCGAGGCTCGATGAGTCATATCTCGTAGTTGATGGCTTGTTTGGTTGTGATATATCCGAACCGCTTTCGGGTGGCTTCACCATACTTGTACAATACATCAATGAGTCAAAGGCCACGGTGGTGGCTATTGACATACCCAGCGGATTGGCTGGAGAGTGGAATCCCGGGATAGTAAGCCGCAATGTGATCCATGCCCATCTGACACTTGCCATCCAATTCCCCCACCTCGCCTTCTTTATCAGCGATTACAGCGACCTTGTGGGGGAATGGAAGGTGCTTGACATAGGCTTGAGTTCTCATAAGATCCGCACCACGCAGGCGCAATATCATATTGTGGAGCGCGGCGACGTCAAGCGCATGCTCACTCCACGCAATCTCAACTGCTCGAAGGCCGACTTTGGTTCGGTGATGATTTTTGCCGGAAGCTACGGCATGATGGGAGCGGCTGTTCTCGCTGGCAAAGGCGCGTTGCGCTCGGGAGCGGGCAAGGTGACGATATACTCACCCCGCTGTGGGTTCAACATATTGCAGACCGCTATCCCCGAGGCTATGTTCAAGACCGACCTCAATGACCTGGTGATAGGTGAGATTGTGCCCGGGGCTAAATACACGTCCGTTGCCATCGGTCCGGGCATAGGCACCAGCGACCGTACCATCAGGGCGCTTGACGAATTTCTCGCCGCCGCCAACAAGCCGGTGATTCTTGATGCCGACGCCCTCAATTGCATAGCCGCCCGCCCTTCGATGCTCAACTCCATACCGGTATTGTCGATTATCACACCCCATGCCGGGGAGTTTGACAGATTGTTTGGTGCGCAATCGTGTATGGACGCTCGTCTGCGCAAGGCTATTGAGATGGCCATGCACTATAAGTTCTTTATCATACTCAAGGGGCGCTACACAGCTGTGGTACGACCCGATGGCAAGATATATTTCAACTCGTCAGGCTCACCGGCCATGGCGACTCCCGGCTCGGGCGATGTGCTTACAGGGGTACTAGGCGGGTTTATGGCTCAACCTTTCTCTCCGGAATACAGCTCGATAATCGCCACTTACGTACATGGAGTGGCGGGTGAATTGGCTGCCGAGGAGCACGGCACCTACGGTGTGACCGCCGGCGACATAGCCGACAACATAGGTCGTGCGATCAAACTTATCATGACTAACAATTCGCGATGATGAAAATACTCTTTACAATACTTATTGGCACACTGTCCCTGATGCCTACAGCTCAGGCGCAGAACACCCAGAAATTCACTGCCACCAAGGCTAATGACTATGCTTTGATATACACGCTGCCTAACACTGCGCTCGATATCACAATCGAGACGGAATACACCGAGAAGCAGCCCGGCGAACTGGTTCTTTACGCCAAGAAATATCTCAATACCGATGATGTGATACTCGAACCGGAGTCGTCGGTGGCTATCAAGTCGGTGACGGTGGTGCCCCGCGGGGTGTCAAATCCCGACAATCGATATGCCGTGAAGTTTGGTTCGGGCAATCCTCCCTTCATGCTTATCGGCGACCAAAACCAACCGTTGGCGGTGAATACGCAGAAGGTCTACAAGGCTCCTTCGCCGAAGTTGCCTGTAGCCCGGGACGCCAAACCAACGCCCTTGGAGGTGCCAGCCGCGCAGCAGGCTATCACCCCAGATATGGCCCGTAGCATCTCCACGGCCAAGCGTGCCGAGCTTGCTGCCGAGTCGATATTCTCCATCCGCGAGTCACGCAATGACCTGCTGACCGGCAACTCCGATCAGAATGTGGCCGACGGAAACGCCCTTCAGCTCATTCTCGACAATCTCGCCGCGCAAGAGGCAGCCCTAACGGCAATGTTTGTAGGCACCACCAAGACATACACCCGCGTCAATACCGTGACTTACAACCCGGATGAACCCGAGGCTGAGGTTGTGATAGCCCGCTTGTCGCCGATAGAGGGCGTGGTCGATGCCACTGACTTGTCGGGCGCCCCGATAAGTTTAAAATTCGGTAAGACTGACCCGGTGGCTGTGCCTGTTGATGATAAGGGTAAGGAGCTCCCATTCCCCAAGAATGGATTTGCTTATGCTATCCCCGCTACTGCGCCAATCACTTTGGAATATGATGGGCGCACGATTTGGTCAGGGGATGTGGAGATAGCTCAATTCGGCATCGTTTATGGACTCAACGCCGGTTCATTCTCCGACAAGAAGGCTCCGATCTACGTGATACTCGACCCCACTACCGGCGCAATCCGCGAGATGGGACCCGCGGAGCAGGAATAGGTTAGGGCTATATCACATTTAGTGCCTGTCCCATAATATATTTAGGCGGCTTGTTGCAGGCGTAGATTGGTGCTTGAGACCCATCCTTGCGAGCCGTTGCGCAGGTTGAGCGTGAACATTCCGATTATCGTGCCTAAGTCACTGCTTATGTGTCGTACGATGTCGGCCATTGAGCTGACACCGCATATACGGGCTGTGTAGATGGTGCGACCATGCTGGAGGATGGTGGCAAAAATCACGTCGGATGTTTCGATTGTTCGCATTGTAAGAGAGGTTTTTGTGGTTTTACAATGCAAAAGTAGTCCCCCGCATGTGCAATAGTTCTGCCCATGTGTGTGAATGAATTATAAAATGCAGGTTATGCCTTGGGGAGTGGGCCGCGGGGGAATGCGTCGATAAATGAGCCTGGCGTTGAGTTGATTATCCGTATATCAGCTCGTTTGGCGTAGTCGGCTATGCGATGGTATGTGGAGAACGCTATCAGGAAGCTTTCCATGATTTGCGGTAGGGAGATGTTGGCGTACACGGCTGATACGCGCTTTTGTTCGCCATCGTTGTCGGTATAGAAATGTGGCTGTACGGTGACTACACGGTTGTGGTCGTCGACTGACAGCGTGCGGGTCCACGAGTGGTCGGCACCGGTGAGGTAAATCTCTTTGTAGCCGAGTCTTATGCCTATCATTATGGCTGGTATCAGCACGTTGCGGGGACGAGGCATGGCCAGGCCGCTCCGGTATAGGGGGTGTGTGAGCCAGCGTGCTCCCTCGGCGCCTACCATGTTGAAATGCTTAACCTTCACCAGCGGATTGGTCAGCTCGACCGTCTTGCCGAATGGTATGAAGATCGTCATCTCGTGGTTGACGGCGTTGATGTTGTCAAACAGTCGGCTTACGTTGTCATCACCCTGGGGGTTGAAGAAGTGAGGGTCGGCAAGGACGTAGTAGCTCGGACGTAATTCCTTGAATTCCGGGGCGTTGGCGGCGAAATTCACGGCCATCGTCGGGTATGATTTCAAGATATCGCTGTGGTCGGCTATGGTGTCCTTGAGTGAGGGGCCATTAGCCATGATAATCAGGGGTTTGTCCCTCAGCTCGGTTGCTATTCGACAGCGATGTGACTGCAGAAGGACTTTGCCAATTGATTTGATTGTAGGGACGATGTTGAGTGATTTCATGGGGTCAAAGCGAATGTTCGTCGTAGTTGTGTGTGCGCAAATATTCCACGGTGTTGACTGGATGCCAGTTATCGCCGAGCGCGGCATCCCATCGGCTTGAGTCGATTAGCTGGTCGGTGGTGAGCAGTTTGAGCTGTTTGCTGCCGAATGATGTCAGCCCCAGGCGGTCGGCCCATCGGGCTATACGCTTGAATTTGTTCGCGGAGAGTGAGTAGATGCGCTTTTGGCCGAGTCGGTAGGCGATGGCTTCGGCCATGTCGTGGCGGGTGGGGTTAACGCCGTCACATATATTGTATTCGCCGGAGAGGGCGGGGGCGGTCATGGCGAGACGTGCTGCTTTGGCCACATCGGTGGCATGGATTACGCTGATGCGCGCCTCGCTATCTTTGGCATGGAGGTAGGTGCCACGGTAGATCATGCGGGTCATTCGCGCGGCTTCGCCTGTCATGCCAGTGCCAATCACCATGGGGAGCCGTAAGGTCACGCTGCTGCCGTCGGCGCGGTTTATGGTCACGTGGTCATCCCGGGTGTCGATAGTGTACTCGACATCAGAGGCTGCTTCAAGGCGTTGCTGCCGGGGTGCGATGGGGTTGCGCTCAAGCTCGTCGATGATGTATTTGCGCACGAACGATGTCGACGGGTTTATCAGGATTTTAACAGGGCGGTTCATTGCTTACGCCTTTTAAAGAGGTAGAGGTAGCGTTTAAGCAGCGACAGTGAGGGTTGTCGCAGGGAGTTGTCGCGGAATGCGCGGCGCTTTTCCATGATGTTGGTCCAAAGACGGTGGCGCCACTTGGTCGACAGGCCGCCGGTGGCCATCTCCACCATCTCCATCGGTATGTGTTTGCCCTTTATGCCGTTGACGAGCATGAGTCGTACGAAATACTCGAAGTCGGCGCCCACGATGTAGTTTTCGCGGTAATGCCCCAAGCGGTGGATGATTTCTTTGCTGACGTAGAGCGAGGGGTGGGGTGGGGCGAAGCCGTTGTTGAGCAGTTGTGGGATGTATCCTTCGACGTGGTATCGGCGTGTGATGCGTCCCTTGGAGTTGGCGTAGCGGACGTCGCCGTAAATCATGTCTGCTCCCTGGGCGAACTTGTCGACCACGCACTTCAATACGTCGGGCGAGGTGAAGTGGTCGCCGGCGTTGAGGAAGCCGATAATGTCGCCGGTCGACATCTCTATGCCGCGGTTGATTGCCTGATATATGCCGCTGTCGGGCTTTGACATCCACTTCAGGCGCGGCTCCTTGGTGGCAAGCGACTTGAGCATCTCCACTGTGCCGTCGGTTGATGCTCCGTCGACTACTATCATCTCTAAGTCAACATCGCGCTGTGCGATGGCGCTGAGCAGCGTCTCCATCAGTACCTTGCATCGGTTGAGCGATGCTGTTATAAGGCTTATCTTCATTAGGTTCAATGTGATTGCATCATCTTAGCCGTTATAAGCGCACCGGCTATGATGCATGCATAAAAAATGGCGAAGCCGCCAAGTCGGGGTAAGCGTCGACGCTCTGCCACAACCCAAACGGCTGCCGGAATGACTAAGGGTAACAGCGGAACTCCATAGCGGGCTACGGAGCCGCCCGACACGTATACGGTGCCGATCCAGTAAATCACGCCGCACAGCAGCAGGCGGTTGGTCACGGCGCCAGCGTTGGCTGTCCATGCGGGTTGCTTTGCGGCTCGATAGATGGTGGATATTATGTAGTATATGATAAGTCCCCCGATGGCGTACCATACGTAGGTGAGCTTGAGCAGGGCCTCGGTGGGGAGGGTCATGTTGGCTTGGAATGCCCAGGGGAAGGGTGTGAGGTATTGTATGGCGGCTGCTATTGGGAGCAGTGCCAACTTGCCAAGGAGCGGGGCAGAGAAGTAGCGCTCTCCGAATATCACATTGTAGGCATGGCGCTCTGAGGTGTCGTGGAGGAAGTCGGCGGCTGCGAACGCATCTTCGTCCTGAAAGAACTCCACATTGCCCAAGTCGCGCATGTAGTAGTCGATGACTGCCCACTGAACCATCACAAATATCAGGGAAAACAGGGCTATTGTCCAACGGCTCTGGCTGCGTCCCCATATCATCACGGCTCCAATGCACGACAGCAATGCCCACGACGGGCGGATGGCGGCGATGATGGTGGCTCCGGCGAGGAAGTAGACTGCGCCGCTGCTCCAGGGCTTGCGTATGCTGCGGGCGATGCCGACGGCCATCAGCCCCACGGCGAGCGATGCGGGGGCTTCGCGCAGCAGCAGTGTGCCGCTGAAGAGGAAGTAGGCCACGGCGGCTGTGAATATCATGGCGGCGGTCTGCAGTTTGGAGTCGCTCCAGTTAGTGTGGCCGCTCAGGGCTATGCGCGTGGCTACTCCCGACAGCACTATCGCCAGCAGCGTGAACAGGGCGTTGAATAGCAAGGGGAAGAACATGCCGGCTCCTCCGGTCAGCTTCCATATCAGCGCTATGAAGGCTCCGTAGCCCAGTCGGCATCGGAGGTAGTAGTGAAGCGACCCCTCACCGGTCCACGATTGTGCCTCCTTCCAATATTCGTTCATGTCGAAGTTGTCCAACACGGGCATTGCGTCAATTCCCGTCCTGAGCGTGGTGGCTGCGTAGGTGTTGGCGACGACGCCGATGGAGAGCAGGGTGGCGCAAACTGTGAGTGTGACCCAACCCGTTGCGGTGGGCTCGCGGGTGAGCCTGTAGGCCGCCGCTATTAGGAGCCACATGGCGGCGGTCGCAATGGCGCACACCCATGCGTTGGCGATGGGCATTAGCGTCAATGCGGCAATTACCAGGGCATAGCACCCGATAGCCGTTGCGGTGATAGCGACGGGTTTGGTCATATTGGCGCAAAATTACAAAAAATATTTCAGAACTCTATTTAAAGATGTGTTATAACGTGGGAGGCCGTGCGCGTTTAGTGAAAAAAGTTGCAAAAGATTGGCGTGGATGTTGCGTGAGTCAAAAAATGTGAGTAAATTTGCACGCTGAATGCGAAAATAAATCAACGAAAATCATATAAACGGCAATGAAAAGAACATTTCAACCTTCTAACAGAAAGAGAGTTAACAAGCACGGTTTCCGTGAGAGAATGTCAACCAAGGACGGCCGCAAAATCCTTGCACGTCGTCGTCGCAAAGGTCGTGCTCGCTTGACCGTTTCTGACTCTATCGCCAGCAAATAATTTCACGAAAAGGAAATAAGTTGACGGGCCGCGTCGTGGAGATGTGGCTCGTTGTTTTCCAACGCGATGCTTAGGTCTACCCCTGATCACACCGCCCTCCATGAGGGTCAACGTCAGCCGTTGCAACCGCTGAGGTTCAGCAGCATGTACAAGCAGGTGATTTGGGGTGGGACTCGCATCGCTGCGTTCAAGGGTGAACACTCCGACCTGACTGACGTGGGTGAGAGCTGGGAGCTCTCGGCTATCGAGGGCCGAGAGTCACGCGTCACTGAAGGCCCCTTGAGCGGGCTTACCCTCCAGCAGCTCATCGATGAGTATGGCGAGGAGTTCCTCGGTAAGCGCCTATATCGCTCTGGCCTTCGCTCCTTCCCCCTACTGGTGAAGCTCATCGACGCCAACGACGATCTGTCGCTGCAGGTGCATCCCGGCGAGGAGATAGCGCGGCGTCTGCATGGGTGCTCGAGCAAGGCTGAGATGTGGTATGTGATTGACGCGCTGCCCGGAGCGAGCTTGTTGGCCGGATTTAACCGGCATATCACCCAGGACGAATATCGCCGTGCCGTTGACGATGGCACGATACTCCAGGCCGTGGCCTCGCATCCCACTCACCGAGGGGATGTGTTCTACCTCCCTTCAGGCCGCATCCACGCCATCGGTGCGGGCAACTTCCTGCTCGAGGTGCAGCAGAGCAGCGATATCACCTATCGCATATATGATTATGGCCGCGGACGTGAGCTGCACACCGACCTTGCGGCCGAAGCACTTGACTATGAGGTGCATCACGACTATCGCAGCAAGCCCGAGAGGGTTGACGAACATGAGTGGCTGCTCGAACGCGCTCCCGAATTTGAGGTGAGTCTGATTGATGTCGATTGTGAAATCGACAAGCGGTACGATGGCGAAAGTTTCGTGATCATGACCTGCGTCAATGGCGAGGTGGAGCTTGGCTACGCCGGCCAAACATGGCGCCTCGCCCAGGGTCATACTATCCTACTACCCGCTACTATCCACCACATCACACTCCGCCCCTTGGCTCCCTCTTCGCATCTGGTCACCGCCACTTGCTGACCAGGCCGAATGCACCGTGGATTTAATGGGATCCAAATAAGGGAATCATACAACCATAAGCGTTATCGCAGACGCTCCAGGGAGCGACCCTACTTGCGGGCGTTGCAGCGGGCGCATGTCTATGCTCTTGGGTCAGCGCATGCGCTTGATGAGGTTGTAGGAGGGGATTATGCCTAATTCGCCGGCTTTTGAGAGGTCGGCGGTGCCTGCGTCGAGGTTGCCGAGCTTGAGGTATACGTAGCCGCGGTTGTAGTAGGCTTCTCCCAAGGCTGGCATTGCGTCGATGGCTTGGGTGAATGCGGCGAGAGCTGAGGTGTAGTCGCCGAGGTCGAGCAGGGCTACTCCTTTGTTGTAGTAGGCGTAGGCCATCTGTGGCGATAGGCGGCTGGCGGTGTCGAAGTCGTCAAACACTTGGCTCAGGCGGCTGCGCTTCATCTGTGTGAGTACTTCGGTGGGGGTGTCGGCGTCGACTGTCACGTGGGGGGCTGAGGTCGCCAGCTGTCGGTAGCGCACTACGCCTCGTTGGAGGTATGCGGCGGCCAGGTCGGGGGTGAGTTGGATGAGTTGGCTGAGTGACTGGGTTGCGCCGTCGTAGTCGTGGACGGTGCTCTGCGACATTGCCAGGCCGAAGTAGTCGATGGGGCGGGGGTTGGTGGCGATGGCCTCTTTGAATTGTGTGATGGCTGTGAAGTGGCGTTGGATTTCGTCGGGGTCGTTGAGTGGTGGCTCAGCGTTGGTGATCATCACCAGGTTGGGCAGCAGGTTGGTGGCGTTGATTTCGTTGACCTCCTTGATGTAGTAGGTGGACTCATGCAGCTCGGATGCGGGGGCGTAGTAGCTCAGGGCGAACATTGGCAGGTATTCGACTTTGACGTTGCGGTCCTGCACTTTGCCGCGGATGTCGGGGTTGTGGAAGTCCTGCTCGAGGGGGTCGGATGTGTTGTCGATGGTCAGTAGTGTGGCAAATCGCTCTGAGGTGTGGTCGTCGATGGGCGAGGTGGGTATCTCCACCTTCTGGTCGGGCTTGAGCTGTTTGGTGGCTGCCACGCCGCGGTCGAAGTCGGCGGTTGAGCGGGAGTTGTTGCCCATCTGGCGGTATATGTCGCTGCGGAGGAACCAGGCTGTTGGGAGCGCTGGCTCTTGCTGTATCACCTTGTTGATGTCGGCCAGTGCGCGCTGCCATTGGTGTGTGGAGTGGTATAGGAGTGCGCGGTTGTAGAGTGCGCGGCCATCATCGGGGTTAAGGCGCAGGTATTCGGAGAAGTCGTGGATTGCTTTGTCGTTGTCGTGCACTTCGGAGCGCAGCACGCCGCGGTTGAACAGGGCGGGGGAGTTCAATGGGTCGAGCTGGAGGGCGTAGTCGTAGTCGGCCATTGCTCCGAAGTAGTCGTCGAGTTTGTAGCGGACGTAGGCGCGGTTAACGTACAGCGACGATTGGCGGGGCTGTAGTTTGATGGCTTGGTCGAGGTCGGCCAGGGCGCTGGCGAAGTCGGGTTCGGAGCGTGAGAATGCGATGTCGGCCCGGAGTATGTAGGCGTTGGTGGCCAGTCGGTTGAGCGTTATCGCGCGGTCGAGGTCGGCCAGGGCGCGGGTGGTGTCGTTCTGCGCCAGGTATAGGCGGGCGCGGCCTATGTAGCCGTTCTCGTATGAGGGGTTGTAGCGGATTAGTGTGGCGTAGGAGTCGGCGGCCCCGAGGGTGTCGCCGATTTCGAGTTGGGCTATGGCGCGGTTGAATAGGATGTTTTTGTTGTTGGGCAGCAGGTTGAGGGCTTGGGTGTAGTCGTCGACGGCTTCGCGGGTTTTGCCCATGTTCTGTCGGGCCACGCCTCTGACCTCCCATGCGTCGACTATGAACTTGTTGCGCTCCAGGGCCAATGTGGCGTCGGCCTCGGCTCCCTGGTAGTCGTCGAGGTTGAGCTTGGCTATTGAGCGCATGAAGTATGGTGTGGCCAGATCGGGGCGGGATGTGATGGCCTGGTTGAAGAACTGTATCGAGAGCATGTAGTCTTCGTAGTAGAGTGCGTTCTGGCCTATGCGCATCACTTGTTCGGTGTTGACCTGGGCGCGCGCTCTGCCAGGGGCTGTGAGGGCCAGCAGCAGGATGAATATGTGGAGAGGTGACTTGTGCATACTATTGGGGAAAACCGGTGAGGAAGTAGTCAATGATTGTTCCGAGCACGGAGTAGTGCCAGAGGAATGTAGCGAAGAACTCCCAGGCGGAGATGCCGGTGAGCAGCAACAATGCGGTGGTCAGTATCGGCCTTGGCGTTATCAGGCGGTCGACTGAACGGTTGAGTGAGGTGGTGATATTTGACCACCATCGGGGTATGAAGTCTTGCTGTATGCTCCAGCATGTGGCGAATGTGATGGTGAAGAGGTGCATCGACAGGCGGCCGTAATCGCAGCTCAGCCCTAACCATAACGGCGCCATGCAGATGAATATTGCCATCAGCAGGCTCGAAAATTTGCGGCCGGCGGCGGCGATGTCGTGGTGGAGTCGGTAGGTGCCATTGGCGGTCATGGTGGCGATGTATCGGTTGCCGATGTAGAGTATGAGTCCCCACATCGCCAGTCGGTAAATCACGGTGTAGATGATTGGACGCGTCCACTGGGCGAGCAGTATGCTGCCGTTGATTGTCAGAGATTGGTCAAGTGTCCAGCCGATGGCGAAAAGGCTGAGCGAGAGTCGGTCGGGCTCGATGATTTCACCGGCCCATGGCATCCATGAGCTGTGGATGGCTCGGGCCGTGGAGTCATCGCCATGACAGATTGACACTGCGGCCATGGCGGCCACCGGTATCAGCAGAGCTATCAGGCGCAGCGGCCATGAGGCCCGGTAGCTGCGGTCGCAGAGAGTCAGCAGGGCCACCACCGGCAGTATCACAAACGCTATGCCTTCGTAGATGAGGATGATGGCGGTGGAGAGCAGGCTCAACCACAGCAGCCTCAAGGGTGGGCGCCACCGCGGGCGATTGTACAAATGAAGGGCGGTGATGAAGAGTGCGATTACTAAGAAATCCTTACGTATCAAGCATATACACGACGGTAGCAGCATGTAGCTCGTGGGGAGTATCCACCAGCACAGGTCGTGCTTGACGAACTGGCGCACGAGATAAGCCACCACAAAGGCGAAGCTCGCCAGGCAGAGTATGAGTATGACCCCCTTCGGCGACCACCCCGTGAGCGCGCACAGTTGGAAGATTATCTCCCCTAACAATCCGCGGCGCACAACCCCCCCCTGATAGTTGATGGTGAATTCGCTGATCTGGAATGAGGCCAGATTGTCGAAATCTGACCGGGAGGCGGCGGCGATGAGCCGGGCCACTATGGCGGTGAACACGGTCATCGTCACGTTGACCGCGGCGTTGAGCCACCGCCACCTCAGCGGGCCTCTCTGCAGAGTGTCAATAATCCAGTTTAAACAGTGCATGCCGCCGGGGTGAGTTGAACGGTTTAGTCGTTGCAGTGATACTCCACAAGACCCGGCATCGAGTTGCGCTGTATCTTGGCTATCTCCACGCCGAAGTCGTGGGCCACGCGCTTGAGCACGTCGGAGTAGATGCACGCCGTCTTGCCCACGAAGCATATCTTATGGTTGTGGTAGTCGTAGGCGGCGATGTTGCGGGTGAAGAAGCGCATCAGGGTCGTGTACACCAGCTGATACACGTACTCGTTCTCGATATGGTCGGCCAGGAAGGCGGAGTAGTTGGAGAGTATCTTGTTGGGGTTGGGGTTGGTGTAGACGGCATCCATGATGTCGTCGAGGGTGATGTTGTAGGAGTAGTAGAATTCCTCGATCAGACCCTTGGGGGCTATCTTCTTGAGGCAGTCGGCCACGAATATCTTGCCTATGTTGGAGCCGGCGCCCTCATCGCCCAGGATAAATCCCCCGGGGCGCACGTTGGCGGTGATGGCCGTGCCGTCGTAGAGGCATGAGTTGGAGCCGGTGCCGAGGATGCACGCCAGGCCGGGCTCGCGCACCAGCAGGCCGCGGGCAGCCCCGAGCAGGTCGCTCATCACCGTGCAGGGGGTCTTGAACTGGGCCACCAGCGACGACTCCACGACCTTGTTCTTCTCCGCATTGGCGCATCCCGCCCCGTAGAAGTACACGTGCTCCCAGCGGCGGCGGAAGAAGGCCTCGGGGAGCTCCAGGCGAATGCTGTGGCTGATCTCGCGCCGGCTTTGGAAGTATGGGTTGAGGCCCTCGGTGAAGGCGTGCTCCACGATGGTGTCGCCATCTACCAGGGTCCACTCAGTGCGTGTGGAGCTACTTTCGGCTATAATCTTCATGATTGGTTGTGTGGATTGACTATTATCCTGATGTGATGATTTATTCCGCAAAGTTATAAAAAGTTTTTTAGTTTTTTAGGTTTTGGGTTTTAGGTTTTAGGGTTGCATGCCTGCCCGGGTCACAAAGGCGCTGCCTTTGAGCAGGACAGTTCCGCATCAGGCGCCTCCCGCCTGCCAATCCCGCACCGCATCAGGCACCCCCGCCTGCAAGTAGGGTCGCTCCCCGGAGCGTCCGCTCCCCACATGGCGCCCCCGTAAGGCTTCCGCAGGTGTATAAACAAGCGGGGCCGCTCCCATCGGGGCGGCTCCGCTGAGTATCGGGTGGGGGTTGGATTAGTGGGCGATGATCACGCGGTAGGTCAGGAGCTGGCCGTCGGTGGTGAGCACGCGCAGCAGGTAGTGGCCGGTGGCCACGTCCTCTACGCTGAGGGTGTTGGCGGCGTTGGCCGAGGCCACGGTGATGCCGGCCACGTTGATCAGCTGCAGGCGCTTGATCCGGGCTGAGGTCTCGACGTTGAGCACGGTCGATGCGGGGTTGGGGTAGACGCTCAGCTCGTCGCTGTCGGCCACTACGGCGCTAACGCCATTGTTGGCGTCCTTCATGGCCACGAGGTCGTCAAGCACTATCGACCCTTTCTGGGTGACGGGGCTCTCGGCCTGCACGATGCGCACCTTGTCGAGGTCGTAGACGTAGCCGGCCTCAAGGTTGTCGTACTTCACTTCGTGGTACTCCCAGCCGCGGAAGTTGAGGTCGCACATCTTCTGCCATTTGGTGTCGGTGCCTGAGGTCACGCCTACCCACAGCTCGTGGTTGGAGAAGTCGCCGTTGACGTAGAGTCCCAGCAGGTCGCCGGTCTCAAACTGCACGGGGGTGGCGTTGACGTAGTGCCAGACAGCCTCGCCGTCGTGGCTCTCAGCGAAGTTGTAGCTGAGCTTGACGGCTGCCTCGCCAAAGAGGCAGGGGCTGGTGGATTTGCCAACTGAGGGCTTGACGGCCATTCCCTTGGAGGCGTCGAGGTCGCCTGTGAGGCAGGTGTAGTTGTCGAAGGTCTCCTTGACCTCAACTCCGTCGGTAGGCTCTTTGGTGCAGTCCTTGGCTACGAAGTGGATGGTCAGGTCGTCGGCCATGGGGAGGGACTCGTTGTCGCGAAGCTCCTGCGAGAGGGTCAGCGTGTAGCTCTCGCCCGTGGCCAGGTCGCCTGAGAGGGCGAGCACGGCATTGCCAAATCCATTGCCAAGGGTGTTGTACTGCGATGAGCGGGTGTTCAGGGCCACGCTGTTGCCCTTGGAGTCCTTAATGGTCACGAGGTCCTTGATACCGGTCGACTTGATCTTGTTGTCGAAGCGCACCTCAAGGGTGGGCGATGCGTAGTGCACCTCGCCGCCGTTGACGGGGAACTGGTCTGTGACCGAAAGGCGCGAGCGGTTGCGGGTGGTGAAGGTGTTGACGTACTCCTCAGCAAGGCCGGGGGTGGCGTAGTGCTTGTCGGGGGTGCGGGCTGAGGTGGCAATCTTGACGGTGTAGGTCACGCCGGGGTCAAGCGACACGTCGTAGGAGTAGACGGCCTTGTGGTTGTTGTCAGAGAATTTCCAGTGGCCGGCCACGGCGGGCTCGATAGTGAAGGCGCTGATCAGCGACTCCTCATCGACATCGCAGTTGAACTCCAGCTCGATCGGGGCTGAGCAGCTCACCAGGCCGTCGGCCTCGGGCTTGGGACCGTCCTTGATGATGCCCAGGTTGTACTCATGCTTCATGTTGAGAGGTGTGTTGCAGTAGGTCACCTCGTCGGCTTTGACGGTCACGGGCACCTCCTCGGTGTAGTAGCCGTCCTTGCTCATGCGCACGGTGTAGCTGCCGGGGGTGACGTTGCGGAACACGAACACGCCGTTGTACATATTGTCGGTGGTGCGCTTCTGCACCTGCTTGCCTGAGGCGTCGAGCAGCTCCACGAAGCAGCCGTTGACCGGGGCGAGCTTATCGCGGCCAATCATGGTGAACTTGGTGGGCACGTCCATCTCGCGGAGGTTATGGTCATCGTAGACCACACCCGCCACGTTGCCGGTGACGAAGCGGTCGTCGGTGTTGAAGTATTCCATGATGGCGTGGCAGAAGTGCCATGCCTCGAGCCACCAGTAGTCGTCGTTCATCAGTCGGTAGGCCATGGGGCGGTGCTCATGCATGCCACCTTCCGACAGCAGCCCGGGCACATACAGGCGGCGGAGCACACCCAGGCCGCCTGACCACATATTCTTATAGAAGTCCAAGTCGCCGGCAATCCAGGGCTCGCGTGTCCAGTTTGACATCTCATTGGAGTTGAGGTTGCGGGCCACAATCTCTGATATGGTCACGTTCTCAGGGTAGCGGGGTGTGCCTATGGTCTCCTCGCGGTAGAGCATCAGCAGGTAGTTGACGTCCTCACCGGCGTTGGAGTGGATTGAGAAGAAGATGTCGGCTCCGAAATTGTTGGCCTCGGTGGAGATGGAGTAGAGGTCGCGGTCGTCGGCCTCGGTGTTCTTCACACGCGAGATCATCGGCTGGGCGCCGAGTGAGTCGAGGATGTGATACATGTGCAGACCCTTGTAGAGGTTGCTCTTCGACTCCCAGTAGCCCAGAGTGTCGTTTTGGGCGAAGGGGTAGATCTGTATCGGACGGTCGTTGGAGGTGTAGCCGCCGTGACCGGGGTTGATGTATACCCTAAGGTCGCTCATCTTCTTGGCCTGAGCGGGAGCCGCCACGGCACCCATCAAGGCTATCGCGGCAAGTATTTTGATCGCTTTCATTGTTTAGGAGTTGTTAAAGTCTTTAGAGTTTTTGAGTTTTTGAGTTTTTAAGAGTTTTAGAGTTTTACAACTTTCAAAACTTTTAAAACTATAAAAACTCTCACAACTTCTTGGGGTTAAGTAAGTAGACTTCGCCATCGAGAGTGGAGTAGACGATAGCGCCGGTGGCGATTGAGGTGGTGAGCTCATCGACGAGCACCTCGTCGCCTGTCAGCACTGCGCTTTCACCGGTGGCCAGGTCGTTGATCTGTATGTAAGAGCGGGTGATGAAGTAGCCGTCGTCGAAGTGCGACACCGAAGCGATGGTGTTGTCATCAATCCAGCAGGGGTAAATGCCCTTGGGGTTTACCTGACGAGCTTCCGAACCGTCGACGTTGGCCACGAATGTGCCCTTGAAGGCCTCGAAGAAGGCAATCTTGGTGCCGTCGGGCGACAGCGATGCCCACAGATAAGAGTGAGCGTCGTCAACGGGGTCAATCAGCGTGGTCTTGCCATCGATGGTGACGTTGATTTTGTCGAAGGCCGACACGGCGTAGGTGTCGCGGTCGATGGTCACGGTCGAAATCTGCTCGCGGCTCATGGGCATGAGCTGGCGGCTCTTGGCGGTGCTGACGTTGTACTCGCGCACGTCGCGGTTGACGAGGCCGTCAATCTTCTCGGCGGTGCGGTAGATCACCTTACTGCCATCGAGCGAGAAAGTGGGCTGGAAGCCGGCTGCGGCGCGGTCGTCGATGATGGCAATTGAGCCGTCGGTCATGTCGAGGCACTGCAGACCGGTGTGGTCCATAGTTGAGAACAATAGCTTCGTGCCATCGGGACTGAGCACCGGATGGAACGCTCCCGCAGGCATGTCGAGCTGCTCAGGGGCTTGGTAAGCCGGGATGGCGGCCGTGCCGGTAAGGGCTGCGGCTGCCATCAGGGCGATGATGATTGGTTGTTTCATTATGTTTTATGTTAAGGTTATATTCTCTGGGTTGCAATGTGTTGCGTCCTAATGTGTGAGGAAGGAATAATTGTCTCATATTATTGTGTGCAAAGGTAATGCTAAAATTTTGTATATCCTACTTAATTTGTGTTATGTGGCGTGTATAAGTGCATAAGGGCTTAATTACGTCTGATTTTTCCGTTGGAAGTGCGTGGTAATGAGCGAGTTGTAATTACCCAGCGAGGTATGTGGTAAGGATGGATTGAGTCAATAAGTTTTAGCTGTCGGAGCAATGAGTCGCTGTCAACGGTACCATCGGGGTCTTCAATGACGAGTTGGAGTGCCGTACCCAGTTTGCTGTCGGCTATGCCTCTCACGTAGAATGGTTTGGCGATGAAAGGGGCAAGCTCGGCTTCGATAATTTCAGGATGCAGTTTCACCCCGCCGGAGTTAATCACATTGTCGGAGCGTCCGAGCCATCTGAACTCCGTGGGTGTGACGAGTTGCACCACATCGGTTGTAGTGAGTTCCCTCCAGCTCATTCTCTCTGATTTGATTATCAGCCGATTGTCGTCGGTGGTCGTGAATGTGATATGAGGTAGGGCTTGAAATGTGTCATCGCCGGCGCGCCGAAGTGCCACGTGGCTGCATGTCTCGGTCATGCCGTAGGTAGCCCAAACGTTGTCAGCCAATGATTTAAGTCCTAACTCATTCTCATTCGACATTGGCGCTCCCCCCACGATAATATGCTTGATCTTAGGCAATTGACATCGGTTGGCTATTAGCCATTCGGCCTGTGAAGGTACGATGGGGAGCAAGTCTATGGATTTAACGTCGTTGGTGGTCCTGAGCGGCCGATTGCTCGGAGGCTCGATAATCAGTTTGCAGTTGGCCACTATTGCCCTTACAATCATCATCTTACCCGCGATATAATCCGTAGAGAGAGGGCAAACGAGAGTTGAGTCAGAGGTTAAATTGAAGAAATCGCAAGTTGACCTGGCCGACACGAGCATGTCCGACTTCAAGAGCTTGATTTCCTTAGGTTTGCCGGTGGAGCCTGAAGTATGAGCAAAGACGTGCGGTTCGCCGTTATTCCACTCATCGACAAACTGTTGCGCTTGACATTCAGGATCCACTAAGTTCATTGTCAATGACGGGTGTTAGGTGACACAAATCTCAGTTCGCTGTAATCCCACTGAGCATCAGGGTTGTAGCCAATTTTTTCCCCCACGATAATCAGAGGAGATGGGACATTGTTGCGATACAATTGTCCGGTGCCAAGTCCCTGTGGCATAGTAGGTTTATACCGGCTTACCCAACGTGTAATCGCATCGAGCCCGACGTTTGACTCCAGGGCTGACGTGGCCCACCAGCCGATACCAAGGTCCTCGGCTATGCTTATCCACTCATCAGCCTCACGAAAGCCTCCACAAAGGCTTGGTTTGAGTATGATATATTGCGGTTTTGCCGAACTTAATAGCTTATTCTTCTGCGTCTTAGGTGTGATCCCAATCAGTTCCTCATCAAGAGCGATTGGGATTGGCGACGTTGCACATAGATCGGCCAACTCTTTGATTTGCCCTCGTTTGATGGGCTGCTCAATGGAGTGGATGGAGTAGCGGGCGAGTTGGTCAAGCCGTTGGTGCGCAACTTCAAGCGAGAATGCTTCGTTGGCATCGAGTCGTAGTTCGAGTTTCTCGGGCGTAAAGCGCTGTCGTATAGAGCGAATGATGTCAAGTTCGCTCTCCCAGTCGATACCCCCTATTTTAAGTTTTAAGCATTTAAATCCGTCGGCTAATTTCTCCTCCACGCGTTCGAGCATCTTCTCCGCCGTACCCATCCATATCAAGCCGTTGATGGTGATTGGTGAAGGGAAAGTAGTTTCATGCCTATTAAGCTGTGATATAGCATCTTCCAACCCAAATCTCATTGACGAGTAGGGTATGTCGCTGATATTGATGGCGTGGATGTAGCGACACGCCGAGGCGAGCTGCTGTTCGTAGTCAGGTATGTCGTCGGAGCTAAGGCCGCGAAACACAGCACATTCCCCTATGCCGAAGCGGTCAAGGGTGGCATCGTCCCAAACCTTCACAAAGTATGTCTCCTTCACCCTCATTGTCGACCGTGAAGTGGTGGCCGGTTGCTTGAAGGCGAGGAAATAGCGGCAATAGCTGGCTCTTAACATCTTACGGTTAGCCGGGGAATTTGGGGAACTGGTCAAAGTCGGGGTCACGCTTCTCTAAGAAAGCATTTTTACCTTCCTGAGCTTCAGCCATCAGGTAGTACATCAGAGTGGCATCTCCGGCAAATTCCATCATGCCACGCTGCCCATCGAGTTCGGCGTTGAGAGCGCGCTTGATCATGCGAATGGCCATGGGTGAACGGCTAAGTATCGTTTCGCACCACTCAACAGTTTCATCCTCAAGGCGTTCGAGAGGCACCACACGGTTGATCATTCCCATGTCGAGGGCCTCCTGCGCGGTGTACTGGCGGCAGAGGAACCATATCTCGCGCGCCTTCTTCTGACCAACGCAGCGAGCCAGGTAGCTCGAACCAAATCCCGCGTCGAATGAGCCAACCTTGGGCCCGGTCTGTCCGAATCGGGCGTTTTCAGAGGCGATAGTCAGGTCGCAAACCACCTGAAGCACGTTGCCACCGCCTATAGCGTAACCGTTGACCATGGCGATCACCGGCTTGGGTATCGAGCGGATGGCCTTGTGGAGGTCGAGTACATTCAGGCGCGGCACGCCGTTAGCGTCGATGTAGCCACCGACACCCTTCACCTTCTGGTCGCCACCTGAGCAGAAAGCCTTATCGCCTGTGCCGGTGAGGATTATCACACCGATTTCGGGCGACTCGCGGCAATAGGCCATAGCATCGAGCATCTCAAAATTGGTTTGAGGCCGGAAGGCGTTGTAAACTTGCGGGCGGTTGATTGTGATCTTGGCTATCTTGCCATTTTTCTCAAAAAGTATGTCGTCATACTCCTTGATTGTAGTCCATTTTCGCATAATCGTGTTAATTGTCGGTTTTCAACTGCGAAATTACAATAAATTTAGTAACTTCGCACATTGAAAATCAAAATGGAAAAAGTGAATGAAAATGAGAAAAATAATTTTTGCTTCAATGGCGTTGCTTGTGGCTCTGACGTTCAGCTCATGCAGCGACGACAAGGATGACGAGACAATCGACAACCTGCCCGAGCTAATCCAAGGAGAGTGGCTTGACCTCCGGGGGCAGGGCAATTGGACTGAATATGATTTCCTCGCTGACGGCACACTCGAAGTGTCGCAATGGGGTGATACAGAGACCTATCGCGGAGTCTATGCTTGCGCTGCCAATCATATCAGCGGTGCTTACCATGGTTCGATGGGCTTCGACTGGGACGTGACCGGCATATCAGCCTACTACGTCCGCTATATAGCGGCAAATGCTAATGCCGAAAACACCATCTATCGTATTTTAAATGAGATGGTTATGCATGTAGGAGAGTCAGCAGCTATCAATATATCGACCTTGGTACCCGGCACCAATGTGACACAATACTCCGTAGCCAACACCGATATAGCTGTCTACGATCAGGCAAATAAGCAAATCAAAGCTTTAGCCCCGGGTGAGACCTTCGTTACAATGCTCACCGAAATGGGCACAGTAGCCGTACGCATCGTGGTGACTAACAATATAGTAGAACCTAACTAAACATTATAACAACACATGAAATTAACATGTTGCGTCAGTGCCACAGCCGCACTGGCGATGCTCGTAGGATGTAGTGCCGACAGCGAGCCGACGGTAGCAGGAGGTGGTAAAATCACCCCAACGATCAGCATCAACGCAGAGGTTGTGGAGGCGAGCAGCGCACGCTCAACCGATGGCATCTCGCTGACTCCCGCCGATTTCTCCCTCACCCTCACCTCAGCCAACGGTGCAGTGAGCCGCACATGGGACCGTGCCACCGACTTCCCCACCGATGAGCTGTGGTCGCTCGGAGAGTACAATCTTACAGCCGTCTACGGTGATATTGATACCGAGGGATTTGACTCACCCTGCTATAAAGGTGAAACCCCGGTGACAGTGACTGAGGCCGTCGTCGCCACGCCCACCATCACTTGCAGTTTGGCCAATGCGATGATCTCTATTGACTGCACCGAGGCCTTCAAGGGATTTTTCACCTCCTACGCAGTTCAGGTAGTGACGCCATCAGCCCACACCATCGACTATCCCAACGACGAGACACGTCCGTTGTATGTGAAGCCCGGCAATGTGACGCTGATTATCGAGCTGACCAAACCCAACGGACTGCATGCCACGTTTACTCCTACCGAACCCATCGAGGCTGAGGCGCGCCATCATTACCGCGTGACTCTCGACGTCAACTCAGGCCAGATGGGCCAAGGAGTGCTTGTGGTCAACTTCGACAACACCGTCACCAACGAGGATATCGTGATCGACCTGAGCGACGAACTGATGAACAGTCCCGCACCCGAGATTTTTGCTAACGGATTTGATCCGGCCACGCCACTTGAGATGGTTGAGGGACAAGTGCTTGATAATGTGTCGATGACCGTGCAAGCCCGCGCCGGCCTAAGCGGCCTGCGACTGAGCGCCAACTCACCCTCACTCGCCGCCAAGGGATTTCCCACCGATTGCGACCTGATGCGTCTCACCCCTGAGCAGATGAGCCTGGTGCAGCAATTGGGATTGAACTGCTTAGGCGTTTGGAGCAACCCCGACCGCACTGCCGTGGTCGACTTCACCAAACTTCTTGGCAACGTCACCGACCCTCAGGCCACATTTGCCATCACAGCCATAGACAAATACTCAAAGGCATCCAACCCGATGATACTGAGCGTGATCACAAACGCCGTCACCGTGGCCGCTGCCGACGCCCCCTCAGCGGCGGTTGGAGATAAGGAGTGCACACTCAGGCTCTCCGATGCCACCCCCAACGTCAACATTAACGCCTTCTCGCTACGGGCCGTGCTCGACAATGGCGATGTGGTAACCCCGTGCATCACCTCGCGTCACAACGACGGCAGGGTTGTGACCCTGACATTCGAGATGCCCGAGGGTCGCAAGGATATGCCACTGCAAGTGTATTATGCCGGTGAACTGAAAACCACAACTACCGTAACCCGCACTTGCGACGATTTCCGCATCGAGATAGACCCTTTTGCCACTAAGGCCACCATTACAGTGGTCCACCCCGACACTGAGCGTGCACAGGCAATTGCGCGCCAGCTTGACGTGGTGGGTAATGGTCGTCTTATGAATGTGATCAGCCGCGATGCATCGACTGCCACCGTCGTTGTCGCCGGACTATCCCCTAACACCTCCTATACCGTCAAGGGCACGGCTTTGTATGGCAATGCAAAAGCTGAATATACCCCCGAAGTAAACTTTGAGACCGAAGGCACGGCTCAACTGCCTGACCCCGGATTTGAGAATGCCGAGCTGAAAAAGGAGATAGTCGATATGCCCCAGGGTGGACGCTATTCACGCACCCATCTTGCAGTATATAACCATCAGAACTCATGGTCGTACAACCTGTATCTCCCCAAGAAATATTGGGCCACCACCAATGCAAAGACCTTTGACAACAAGGCCACTAACTATAATACATGGTATGTGCAACCCTCAGCACAGATCGTAGGCGACTCTCACACGGGCACCAAGGCGATGAAGCTTACCAGCGTGGCATACGACCCTGCGGGTGAAGTAATCGCAGACTACGCCCAACGTCCTGGAGAGTTCCTCCCTTACAATGCTAATGTGCCTGAAATCCGCTACCGAGCCGCCGGTAGACTCTTCCTTGGTGAATACGTCTACGACCGTGCTACGATGAGCGAAGAGTATTCGCAAGGCTATGCGTTCACAAGCCGTCCGTCGACCCTCAACGGATACTATAAATATATACCCGGGCTGGAGACCCCCTCCGACCGCGGATATGTGAGCGTAGTATTGGTGGCGTCGGTCAACGGTGAGGAGCTTGAGATTGGTAGCGGCGACGCCGAGTTAGTTGTGGCGTCAGGCTACACATCATTCCAGGTGCCAATCCAATATAATGTGCGCGGCATCAAACCAGAGAAAATCCTCGTGATGTTTGCATCTACAACATCAATCGGTTCAATCGCACACGAAACTTCCACAATTATCACCACACCCAACCTTGCCAACAGCACCTCGATAGGTAGCGCCTTATGGGTTGACGAACTAACATTAGGTTACTAACACAATTGAATAACAATCATTATCAATGAAAAATATTGCAAAACTGGTGGCACTGGCTGCATTAACCACCGCAATCACAGCTTGTGAAGAACATTGGGATCCCAATGAACTGCTTCAGGAGAACGGTTCGCTCAACCTGGCATCGCTCACCATCGATGTCGACGCTGACGTCAAAGAGATATCGCGCTCCGATGAGGGCGTCGATGTGAGCACGTTCACTGTGACAATCAGCGAAGTCGCATCCGGCACTAAGACCAACCAATGGACCGTGGCCTCGATGCCCGAAGTCGTGACCCTTCCCGTGGGAGATTACGTGATCGACGTTGAGAACGCGCCCCTGCAACCAGCGGCGTGGGACGCACCCTGGTATCACCAGACCTCGAAGGTGACGATTGAAAAAGATGAAGTGACCTATCCCGAGCCAATCACCTGCACAATGGGCAACGTGATGGTGTCTGTAGCCTACTCCGATGCCCTGCGTCAGGCGCTTAGCAGCGATACGAAGGTGAAGATAGCCGTCAGCGACGACTACCCCCTCACTTATGAGCTTGGCGAGACACGCGTTGGCTACTTCGCTTTGCCAGATGGTGCCTCGACACTCGTAGCCGAATTCACCGGCAAGGTCAACGGTCGCGAGGTGACGATGCGCAAATCGTTCGACGGCATCGCCGTGGCCCAACATCACACCATCACCTTCTCACTCAAGTCGGGACAGCTTGACCCATCAATTATTGTGGATGCCGACATCACATACGACGATGTAGATATCGATATCCCCGGCAACGAGGACCCCATTACTCCTCCTACACCTCCGGCCGAGGATCTCCCTGAAATCACCAGCCAAACACTCGACCTTGATGGTGTCAATCAGGTGGTAGACGGCCTTGAAGCAGTGGTAAACATCAAAGCTCCCAACGGTATCGCCCACCTTTGGGTGACAATCGTATCTGACGGACTGACCCCCGAGGTGCTCGCCGAGGTTGGCCTGACCGACAAGTTTGACCTCGCATATCCCGGAGAATACGAGGAGCCACTGCAAGGCCTCGGCTTCCCCACCGGCGACAATGTAATCGGCCAAACCTACCTGGTATTCGATATTAGCGAGTTCGTGCCCCTGTTGCCCCTCTTCCCCGGAGCACATAATTTCGTGCTCGATGTTGAGGATACCAAAGGCAATAAGGTTTCAGTCACCCTCAAATTCTACGCCGATCCGTTATGAAAAAGTTACAACTGCTGACCCCGGTAGCTGCTGCTTGCTTGCTATGGGGTTGTGCGTCAGATGAGCCTGTGTCCACCGACAATGGTCAGGGACTGGTGCAGCTCGCGGCCACGTTCGACAGTCGCTCCACTGCCGATGATGACCTTGCCGCCACCTGTGACATTTCGATAATAAGTGACGAAGGTATCATACGCCAGTATCATGGCGTGGATGAGCTGACTGAGCCGTTGTGGCTCGCCACAGGCGACTATCAAGCAATGGCCACAGCAGGCGATAGCGTATCAGCCTCATGGGACAAGCGCTACTACAAGGGTCTCACGCCATTCAAAGTCACCACCGGAGGAGTTACCAATGTCAATGTCAACTGCACGCTGGCCAATGTCATAGCTTCAGTGAGCTACGATGCTCAGGTGAAGGATGCGCTCAACAGCTACACAATGCGCATCGGCCACTATCGCGGTTGGCTTGAATACGAGGGTGTCGACGCTCGCCAAGGCTACTTCATGATGCCCGGCGGCGTCACCGACCTGCAATGGACGCTGACGGCTACCACTTTCGATGGTAGGCCATTTACCAAGAGCGGAGTGATCAAAGGTGTGAAACCCGCCACCGAATATCGTGTAAATATCAAGTACACCGGCACCGTGTCACCCATCGGTGGCACATACCTCGACATCAACGTTGACGCTGATGTTGAGGTGATAAATCATGATGAGAGCATCGAAGATATCCCCACGGTAGGTTTAGTTGACGGAGACATTAATCAGCCGGTGCAAATCACCCGCGGCGAAGGTAAGCGATTGGTGCTGACAGCATTTGCCCCTGCAGGGATGAAGGAGGCTAAGCTGTCGGGCGACTTCGACCTGCTCGGCTTGGATGAGGGCTTGACATTCGATGCACTCGCACCCGATGCTGATGCCGTGGCAGCCCTTCGATCAAAGGGTATCAATATCGCTGTTGCTACAGCCGATGATGGAGCGGCATCGCTTGCCGTGAACTTCAGCGAAAAGCTCGTCGGTCTGCTTCCGGTCAACACCTATCACTTTACACTTGAGGTGGTTGACCAAAACGGTTTCCCGGCTCAAGGCACTCTCACAATCACAGTTATTGACCCAGAGGAATAAAACACAATGAAAAAGTTTCAACTATTTATAATCCTGATGACGCTCCTGAAGGTGCCTGTGGCCAAAGCCCAGGAGACATTCACCGTCGACTCGGGGCGCATCGAGATCAAGGAATTCAAGCGCAACCTCGAATCGATTCCATTCGTCCCCAAAGGGCAGTGGATCACCGGTATCAACGTCAACTATGCTGCTTCGACGCAGGACAACTATCAGTTTCTGGTAATCGAAAATCTGAACGGCGATACATATTCGTTCAAAATCTCGCCCCAGCTGATGTATGCCTTCGCCGACAATAAGGCGGCGGGTGGTCGTTTCAGCTTCGCGCGCACCAAGACCAAACTAAATAGCGCTGACGTGATAGTCGACTCAGAGACGGAGTACAACACCGACAACCTCTACAGCGTGGCCAACAACTACTATGCAGCCGCTTTGTTCCGCTACTACCTGAGTATGGGTCGTTCAAAACGATTTGGCTTCTTAATCGAGGGACAGTTACAGATGGGAGGTGGCCAGTCAAAGCTTTGCAGCGGCAGTGGCGAAGACTTAACCGGTACATTTGAGCGCAACTATAAGCTCAACGTCGGTTTGGCTCCTGGACTGATCATGTTCCTCAACAACTATTCGGCAATCGAGGTCAACGTCGGTCTGCTCGGATTTAACTACAACCATACCAAGTCGACCACCGACCAGGTGTATGTGGCGCATCGCAACACCCAAAGTGCGATATTTAATATCAACTTGTTTTCAATCACCTTTGGCGTAGCCTTTTATCTCTGATCAATATGAAGAAGATTATATTTATATTAGCAGCATTGATATTGGGTACCGGCCTTCAGGTGGCCGCCAAATCCGACACCATCACGGTGATTAATCCCAACAAACGACAGTTTTACGACTTGGAGGAGGACCGTACATTCCTCAACGAAAAGGTGATAGTGCGCGGCGACACAGTGTCGATAATCCTTCCCGAGAAGAACTATGGCCGCTACGATCGTGGTCTTTATAACTTCCTTTTCATCCCCAAGGGGCAGATAGCCTTGGGCTTGACAGCCAACTATGGCTCGTTTGACAGCCAGGATATGCAGCTGTTGGGAGTGGTGGAGGACTTCGACTTCAAAGGCACAATATACTCGGTAAAGCCAACTTTCTCCTACTTTTTCCGCAACAACGAGTCTATCGGTCTGAAATTCACCTATACCAAGGGTGATGCCAACTTAGGACACATGGCGGTTGACTTCGACGACGATATCAACTTCGACATTCACAATGTGCGCTACAACACACATTCAGTTTCGGGAGCCGTCTTCTACCGCAAATATGTAGGCTTGGGACGTTCGAAGCGATTTGCTGTGTTCAACGATGTCGACCTTTCGTTTGGTGGTGGACGCACCCGCTTCGTGCGCTACTACAACGACGAGCCTCGCGATACCCGCACACGCACCTTCGAGGCAGCGTTCAACTTCTCTCCCGGTTTGTGCGCCTTCATCCAAGACTATGTATCGTTCAACGTTTCGTTTGGAGTGTTCGGCGTATATTTACGCAATGCGCACCAGACTACCAACAACATCGAGGATGGCAAGCGATTTACTTCAGGAGCCAACTTCCGTTTCAATATTTTCAACATCAACTTCGGCCTCGGCATACATATATAATATATGAAAAAGAGCATCAACGCCGCTATAGTTGCGGCCACAGCATTTGCGCTCACTGCTTGTATCAAGAACGACATACCCTATCCGCGCATACAGCCCGATTTCACCACATTTGCCGTGGCCGGCCAGACCCAGACACCGCAGATCGACACTCAGTCGCGCACCGTCACCGTGTATCTGTCGGAGAGCGTCGACCCTTATGCGGTCACCGTTACCGATTATGCTATCGATCCTGAGGATGCTTCCGTGGTCAATGATGCGCTAAACGGCACAGTCGACCTGTCAACTCCGGCCACTGTCACCCTACGACTCTACCAGGACTACGATTGGACAATCAAGGCAGTGCAGGATATCGACCGCTATTTCACTGTCGACGGCCAGATTGGTACGTCAACAATCGATGTGACTAATCATCGTGTAATCGCATATATCCCTGACACCCAGCCCATCGACATGGTGAAGGTGACATCCCTCAAACTCGAAGCTGAGGGTGCTACAATGGATCAAGACCTTGCAGGCACCACAGTCGACTTCTCCAATCCGGTGGAAGTCAACGTAAACAAGTGGGGCCGCACCACCCGGTGGACTCTGATTGTCGAGCCTACACAGGCATCAGTAACTACCGTGAGCGCTGACGCTTGGAGCCGAGTGGTTTGGGTATATGGAGCCGCCCAGGAGGGAAAGGACAACGGTGCCGAGTTCCGCCAGCAGGGTGCAACCTCATGGATGAAGGTGCCCACCGACTGGATTGAATTCAATGGTGGCGATTTCCGTGCTTGCATCTCGCATCTTGAGCCTGCCACCACCTACGAGGTGCGCACGTACTCAGATGAGGAATATGGAACCACGCTTACCGTGACCACCGGAACCGAACCTCAGTTGCCCAACTCGTCGTTCGACGACTGGTGGCTCGATGGCAAGGTATGGTGCCCGTGGGCTCAGAACGCCGAACCATTCTGGGGAACGGGCAACAAGGGCGCCACTACCCTTGGCAACTCCAATACTGTGCCCACCACCGACACGTCGACCGGTACCGGACAGGCTGCGATGCTCCAAACCAAATTTGTGGGCATAGGTACGCTTGGCAAACTTGCAGCGGGTAATATCTTCGCAGGTGTGTATGTGCGCACTGATGGTACGAACGGAGTGCTCGACTTTGGTCGTCCATTCACCCAGCGGCCAACTCGCCTGCGCGCTCACATCAAGTATCAGACAGCTCCTATCTCATCGGCCTCCGGACAATTTGCCCCGCTTAAGGGAGAGCCTGACACTTGTATCGTTTGGGTGGCATTGACCGACGGTCAGAAGCCGTTTGAGATACGTACCAACCCCAGCAACCGTCAGCTCTTCGACCGCAATGCTTCCGACGTGATAGCCTACGGCGAGTACACATCAGGAGCTTCGATACCCGACTATATCCAGATTGATATTCCCCTGGAATACAAGGCTACCGACCGCATTCCCACATATATTCTCGTCACAGCCTCGGCTTCGAAATATGGCGACTACTTTGTGGGAGGCAACGGCGCCATCCTCTATGTCGATGACTTAGAGCTGCTATACGACTATTAGTGAAACCCATAACACACGACGAGGGGCCGCATCAGATGCTATGCGGCCCCTCGTCGTGTGTAGTGCTCCGGGTTTTTAGATTACTTCCATGTTGGCGTTGAGGCGCTGGCGTACAACTTCGTACATCAGCACTCCGGCGGCTACTGACACATTGAGCGAACCGATATGACCCATCATCGGTATAGACACCATGGTGTCGCACTGATCCAACACGTCAGGCGATATGCCCACATCCTCGGCTCCCATCACTATGGCTACCGGTGTGGTATAGTTCTCGCAGGTATAGTTGATTTCGACCTTCTCGCTGGCAGCCACTACCTTGTAACCATTGTTGCGGAGGAATTTCACGGCATTTGCAATCGAGCGTTCACGGCACACCGGCACTCGGTGCAGCGCTCCGGCCGAGGTTTTGATGGCGTCGCCACCCACCGACACGCTGCCGCGCTCAGGTATGACGATAGCGTCGACTCCGGCGCACTCGCATGTGCGGGCTATAGCACCGAAATTGCGCACATCGGTGATGCCGTCGAGCACCACGATGAAGGGCAAAATTCCATCCTCATAGAGTTGTGGAACGAGGTGGTCGAGGCGGTGATATGTCACAGCTGAAAGCATGGCCACAACCCCCTGATGGTTCTTGCGGGTGATTCGGTTGATACGTTCCACAGGCACTCGCTGGGTGGGGATGCGGTATTCGCGGATACGCCCCACCAGATCGGCTATCAGATCGCCATGGAGATCCTTCTTGATGAAAATTTTGTCGATTTCCTTGCCGGCGTCGATAGCCTCGATGATGGCCCGGATGCCATAGATATAGTCTTCGCGTTCCATTGTAATGAGATGGCTTAGTTGAGATTGAGGAGCGACTTGGCCGCCGAGCGTGCCGCCTCGTCATCTTTATAACCGCTGAGCATCACCGCCAGTTCATCGATGCGCTCATCGTCGCTCAGGCAGCGTATGCGGGTGTTGGTAGATGTTTCGTCGTCCTCCTTATATACCTTGAAGTGTTTGGTTCCTTTTGATGCCACTTGGGGCAGGTGGGTGATGGCAATCACCTGCATATTGGCTGCGATGTCAAGCATCATACGCCCCATGCGGTTGGCCACGTCGCCCGACACTCCGGTGTCGACTTCATCAAAAATCAACGATGGCAGTTGCATCTTTGAAGCCACCAATGACTTGATGCACAGCATCAGACGCGATATTTCACCACCTGAGGCGGTGTCGCCTACGGGGAGTGGGGTCTGATTTTTGTTGAAGGCGAAGAGAAATTCCACACGGTCGATGCCGGTACGGGTCATCTCTCCCTGCACCACCTTGATTTCGACTGTCAGGTTCTTCATCCCAAGGGGCATAGCTCGCTCGCGCAGGGTCTCGGCGAAGCGTGCGGCCTCGTCGATGCGTGATTGCGAGATGATTTTTGCGGCATCCATCGCTTTGCGTTTGGCCTGCTTGGCGGCCGCCGCGAGCTCTCGGAGCTGGTCGTCGCCGTGGGTGATGGCTTGCAGTTTCTGACGCAGATTGTAGCGGATCGCAATCAGGGCCTCCACTGAGTCAACGTGATGCTTGCGTTGTAGGGTGTAGAGGTCGTTGAGGCGGTCCTCAATGGACTCCAGTTGTGCAGGGTCGGCGTTGATGTTGGAGTCGTAGTCGGAGAATGTGTCGGTAATATCCTGAAGCTCAATGCGGACCGACTCCAGGCGCTGTGCCAATGCGGGCGCCTCGGCTATGGTGTCAGACAGGGCTGTTGCTCGGTCGGCGGCGGTGCGTATCAGCGATAGGGCATCACCCTCTTCTCCTTGCAATGCGTTGATGATGGTGGCGAGTGAGGCTTTGACCTGGCCGATGTTGGTGAGCAGTTCACGCTCGCGTTCAAGTTCCTCCTGCTCCCCCTCGATGAGGTTCATCTCTTCCAACTGACTGAGTTGGAAGCGTGTGAACTCCTCATCCTCAAGTGATTGCTCGATCAGACGGCGATGGCGGCGATAACGGGCCACCGCGCCTTTATAGTCGTTGTAGAGTGTGGTGTATTGGTCGAGTCGTTGCTGATTGCCGGCCAGAGAGTCGATGATGTTGAGCTGGTACTCAGGGGTGGCGAGTAGCAGGTTTTGGTGCTGTGAGTGCACATCGACGAGCCTCATGGCCACTGCGCGGAGTTGAGTGAGTGTGATGGGTGAGTCGTTGATGAATGCACGTGATCGTCCTGAGGGGGCGAGTTCGCGTCGAAGCAGGCACACTTGGTCGTCCCACTCTATATCGTTGTCGGCGCAAAGTTGCCGCAGCGCTGTGTAGCCATCGACGGTGAAGGTGGCCTCTATCACCGACTTGTGCTCGCGGTCGCGTATCACTTTGAGGTCGGCACGTCCCCCTAACAGCAACCCTAACGCACTAAGCATGATTGATTTGCCCGCACCGGTTTCGCCGGTGATGATGTTGAGCCCGGGACTGAACTCTATGTCGATCCGGTCAATCAGAGCGTAGTTGGATATATGCAGAGTCTTAAGCATTTACTTATTGGTGCCGTTCTTGATTTTGGTTAGGCGGTCGGAGTCGGTGGGATAGATAGGTGAGAGGATTTCCACCACTGTCTCTCGCTCTGTTTGCGAGCCTTTTGTATAGATGTTGACCAGCTCGTCGAGTTTGGCGTCGCGGAATAGCGACAGCGATACCGACATGGGGGCCGCGTCGTAGATTTTCTTCAGGTTTTCGAGCGTTGAAGTGATTTTGGCTCTCCCTTTATCGGGACTAACCACCATCTGGTCAAGCCCTTGCAGGTGATATTCGTAGAGCATTGTGCGCACGGGCTCCATGTTGGGATCGGTGTATGCGGCAAGCACTGCGGCTCGGTTCTTATTGTCCTCAAAGGCTTTCCATCCTGACTCGCCGGATGATTGGGCCATCTGCACCACCTGTTGGGCCATTTCATAGAAGGCGTCACCACCTTTGAGTGAAAAGGAGTCGAAATCCACCGACAATATCAGATAGGCGTAGAAATTGAGTATGGCAGTGAGCTGGCTCTCCATAGAGTTCTGCGAGAAAATCAAAGGCTCATTCTCCTGATAGTCAAACTCTACCTTTGTATCCTTGAAGTTGATGAGCGTGGTGGTGTAGTTGCTGTTGTAGACCGGGCGGCTCGACTGTATCTGCAAGTCGCCCTTCATCGTATTGCCGTCGTACTCCTTGATGGTGAAGAACATGCGGCACTCTATCTTCTCGTTGGTTGCAATCTGGGCGTTTGAGAATTTTGTGGTGTTGAGATAGTCGTTGATGGCGGTTTGCAGGGTCTCGAACACCGATTTGTTGACGTTCTGTACCTGCTGGGAGTTGATCTCGACCTGACAGTTGAGCTCCTGGGCTGATGCGCTTAATGATGGAAAAAGCATCACTAAGCTCAAGAGAGCTATAAGGATTGTGCTATGTGTGTTTTTTGTATGCGATAGTTTCATAGGTGTATTTGATCGAGAATGTCGGATGCAACCTCCGATTTGGGTTTTAGGTCAAAGCTTTTTGAGCTACCGTCGCGGTTGAAGATGGTCACCTTGTTGGTGTCGGTCTGAAAACCTGCTCCGGGGTCGCGGAGTGAGTTTAGTACTATCATGTCAAGATTTTTGCGCCCCATCTTATCAATTGCGTTAGTCTGCTCATCGTCAGTTTCCAGGGCAAAACCTACGAGTGCCTGGCCCGGGCGTTTCTGTTTGCCCAAAGTGGCGGCGATGTCGGGGTTTTTTACAAGCTCGATGGTGGGGGCGTCGTGCCCTGCGCGCTTGATTTTGTGGGCAGCCGGGTGTGCCGGGGCGTAGTCAGCAACTGCTGCCGAGAGTATTGTTATGTCGGCTTGTGGGAAACGTTGCTCAGTGGCCTCGAGCATCTCGCGGGCTGACTCAACCTTGACCACATCAACTCCCGGCTCTGTGGGGGTGACACTTACCGGACCGCTGACTATTGTCACCTTTGCACCTCGCCGTGCTGCTTCATCGGCGATGGCATAACCCATCTTCCCGGAGGAGAAGTTGCCGATAAACCGCACGGGGTCAATGCGTTCGTAGGTTGGCCCGGCGGTGATGAGCACTGTCTTGCCTTCAAGTGAGTGATGTGAACTCTGGATGTTGAAATAACGCTCGATTTTGGCGAATATTGCTTCAGGCTCGGCCATGCGCCCCTTTCCTACAAGGTGACTGGCAAGTTCGCCGGTGGTCGCCTCGATGATGTGGTTGCCGTAGGAGCGTAGGCGCTCGATGTTGCGTGTGGTAGATGGGTGTGCCATCATGTCGAGATCCATTGCGGGGGCCACGAATACCGGTGCTTTGGCCGACAGATAGCTTGTTACCAACATATTGTCGGCGATACCATTGGCCATCTTGCCGATGGTTGAGGCAGTGGCGGGAGCTATGACCAACACGTCGGCCCACAGTCCGAGGTCGACATGCGAGTGCCACTCACCGGTGTTGGCGGTGAAAAATTCGCTCACCACGGGCTTGCCGGTCAGGGCTGACATGGTCATAGGCGTGATGAATTGTTTGGCTGCCGGGGTCATAATCACCTGCACCTCGGCGCCGGCTTTCACGAAAAGGCGCACCAGAGAGGCCGTTTTGTAGGCGGCGATGCCTCCGGTGATACCCACGATGATATGTTTACCTTGCAGTATCGACATCACTTTTTGTTGCGCAACTTTATGCGAAGGAAGGCGTTCTTGGTGTCTTGTTCGAAGTCTCCTTTAGCGATCCAGTCAAAGTAGCTGGGTTCCTCGCGGAGCACGTCGACTGCTAATTTCCCTTTATGTTTGCCGATGTTTACCACCTCCTGGTGCTTTTCGTTGTAAATCAGGCGTCCGGCGAGGTCTACATTGTGGTTGAATGAGGTATATTCGCTCAGTGCGTCGATGTCGCGGGGCAGGTCGGGGTAGCGTTCGAGTTGGGCTTCGAGCACCTCATAAGTGGCCTCTGTATCGGCAGTGGCAGAGTGCGCTCCCTCCAGCTCCTTGCCGCAATAGAAGCGGTAGGCGGCCACGAGTGTACGCTGTTCGCGTTTGTGGAAGATGGTCTGCACATCTACGAAGCGGTGGCGCGAGAAGTCGTGGTTGATGCCGATGCGGCTGAACTCTTCGGCAAGCATTGGTATGTCGAAGCGGTTGGAGTTGAAGCCTCCCAGGTCGCATCCTTCGAGTTGCGCCTCAATCTCCTTGGCTACTTGTTTGAACTGCGGCTGATCGGCCACCATCTCATTTGTGATGTGGTGCACGGCGGTTGCCTCAGCAGGGATAGGCATGCCGGGGTTGATCAGGCGGCGGTATGTGGCGCGTAGCCCGTCGGGTGTTACCTTTATCATCGAGATTTCGACGATTCGGTCGTGGGTTATGTTGGTGCCGGTGGTCTCCAGGTCGAAGAACACTATCGGGCGGCGTAGTTGCAGGTTCACGGCTCTTCTATATTAGAATTCAGTGACGTTCATTGGCATCAGCAGGATCAGCAGGTCGCCATCCTCGTCGTTGTCGCTGGGGAGGAACACTCCGGGTCGACTCGGGTCGGCGAGCTTAACAATCAGGTCGGTGGTGGTGATGGTGTTGCAGATCTCCAGCAGATAGGGGGCAGAGAAGCCAATCACAAGCTCATTGCCCTGATAGTCAGCGGCGAGCTCCTCGGTGGCAAGGGTGCAAGTGTTGGTATCCTGAGCCTTCAAGATTAGCTTGTCGGCCTCAACTTTGAACTTGATCAGGCCGTTGGCGCTCTCGACGAACACACCCACGCGGCGCACGGCGTTGAGCAGCAGCTGTCGGTCGATGGTCAGCGTTGAGGGGTTGTTCTTGGGGATTACGCGGTTGTAATCGGGGAAGTTGCCTTTGATGAAGCGGCAGTTGAATGTGTAGGTCTCGGTCGAGAATGTAGCACCCTTTGGGGTGAAGGTCACGTCGATTGTTTCATCCTTGCCAAGCACATTCTTGATGATGTTGGCGGGCTTCACGGGGAGGATGAACGAACCCTCGATGCCGGGCTCGATGGCGGTGGGGGCATAGCGCACGAGCTTGTGGGTGTCGGTGGCCACGAAGGTGATACCCTCGGGCTTGATGTCCCAAAGGATGCCCATCATCTGGGGACGCAGCTCGTCGGTGCTCACGGCGAAGAGGGTTTTGTCGATGCCCTTGATCACCTTGTCGGCGGCGATGGTGAAGTTGAGCGACTGCCCGGCCTCATTCTTGTCGGTGTTTGAGGGGTATTCCATTCCATTGAGGGCCACCAGGGAGTAGCGGCCTCCGGGGCAGGTGATCTCCACGGCGAGGGTGTCGTCGTTGATGTCGAAGGTGATGCCCTGGTCGGGGATCTCGCGGAGCAGGTCCACCACGCGGCGGGCATCGATGCAGAAACGTCCTTCGCCCTGGACCTCGGTTACGTTGACGCGGGCTGTGAGGGTGTTCTCCATATCAGAGGCGGTGATGGTGAGAGTGTCGCCTGAGAGGGTGAACAGGAAGTTGTTGAGGATAGTCAAGGCGTTTTTAGAGTTAATCACCTTGCTGACAGCCGCTGCGTTGCTGTACAGGGCCTTGCTGGGGACATTGAATTTCATATCTTTACGGTATTGTCGGTTATTATCAGGTTATAATCAAGTCTACAAAGATAGTAATTTTTCCG
Source organism: uncultured Muribaculaceae bacterium (assembly GCA_964628905.1). Classification (GTDB taxonomy): domain Bacteria; phylum Bacteroidota; class Bacteroidia; order Bacteroidales; family Muribaculaceae; genus JAJPXC01. Next base: position 37,247 of record CAZVNS010000006.1, read on the forward strand.
TTAAAACTACTGAATTCAAATTAAAATACAGTGCAAATACTTTTCATTAATTTTGAAATTTTTTTAGAAAATAATGGTTAAGGATAAAAAAATTCGTATATTTGCAGTGCAATTTCCATAGACACACTAAAAGACATTTAGTTGACCTTAATATCAATTACTTATTCATACTTTTTAACCGATTTCTTATGAAAAAACTTTACGCCTTCTTAGCCGCTGCAGCCGTAGCTATGACTGCAAGCGCAACCGATGTCTACATTGTCGGTGGTTTCAACAGCTGGACTCTTGCTGATCCCGCAACCAAGATGACCGAAACAAGTACTAACGTCTACAACATCAAGCTTGACTACCTGATCTCAGGCTTCAAATTCAACGACGGTACATGGAGCAACCCCGATCTGAACATCGGTGGTGGACTCGTTGAACTCGGCACCCCCACAACTGTCGAAAATGGCACTAACAGCAACCTTACATTCCCCACCGGCATGTCCGTTGAGAACGCCGACGTAACACTCGACCTAAACAACATGACAGTTACCGTTACCGGTACCGCAGTGTGGGAAGAGGTTACCTGGTATCTCGCAGGCACTATGGACTGGAACCCATGGGATAGCGACAGCTACAAATTTGAGAAATACGACAATGGTCTTTACAAACAGCAGATAACCTTCACCGGTGAGTCAATCGAAATCAAGGTATCTACCGCAAGCTGGGTAGAGAGCTACGGTATGGGCGCTGAGTCTCAGGGTCTGGCCATGGGTCAGTTCTCAACCGGCGTTCTCGAGAACAACTCACAGCTCAACATCCCCTGCTCACTCGTAGGCACATGGTGGATGAACTGGGACTACAACCAGCTTATACTCTCTGCCGTATCGCAGGAGCCCGTAGGTGGTGTTGAGGCTATCGCCGCCGACAACAACGCTGAGGCTGAGTACTACAACCTCCAGGGCGTTCGCGTCAACAACCCCGCTAACGGTCTCTACATCGTGAAGCGCGGCAACCAGGTAAGCAAGGCTTACATCTTCTAATCAGCCCCCGCTGATCAATCACCCCATAGGGCGCGGCCACCTCGGCCGCGCCCTAATTCTTTTAACGAATTAACAACGTCATCAATAATTTGGGTTTGTGTGTTTTTCAATGGATATAATTGCTTGTTATCATCATAAACAGGGGTGAATTAAGGAGGATGCGAATCCAAGAAATCGCTTAATACACATTCAGATATGCTCGATATCTATAAAAAGTAAAATGGAGCGCTACTACATGCGCTCCATTTTGCATAAAAAGTATCTTGTTTTAGTTTACTTAATGAGTTTCATTTTACGGATACAAGTGCGAGGATAATAGTCAATTAGTGACATTTCAGTCGCGAAAATATTGCCACCGACATCCTCGATGACCATTTTTCCTGGATTCCATCTATTGCCGATGATCCCTACAAATGTATTAAGAGGATCCCATGTTTCAATTTGAACGCCATCAGGGATTGGATTGCTATAAAAATCAAACTGGTAAGAATAAGTTGGATTATTAATATCGGTTATTGAATTAGAGGAAATGAAGATATGTAAAGGTTCTCCATAATTCTCTGGGTCTGATACGGATATTTCCTCTCCGATAGAATTCAATGTTGTTATTGATACTTGTTCCCATTCGTGATTGGTTACATAATCGATGAAATCACGGCAACCGATGCTTGCGACAGGGCCAAATAACCAACGATTTTGGGCATCTTTCACATAAGTGGGGTCTTTGACTAATATTGTATCCTCGTTGTCGTTACATCCGGTAGTGAGTAGTAGAGATGATACGGCAATTATTATAAAAGCTAAGGTCGTGCACTTCATATAATTCGAGCAGTAATAAATTAATGAAAGGTAAATCGCTAACCGTTTCATGATGTAAAAATTTAAAGTTAGTGAATCAGTTGCAATTTACTAATTTATGTGAGGATATTTGAAAAAATATGTGTTAAAAAATACAAAATCTAAGGTTCTTCCCATCGGATATATTTTACTGTGTTTGAGCAGTCAGACAAGTCAGACATGTCCGATGAGCTGGAACTTGCCGGGGGCGTGGTGCATTGGCGCAGACGAGCCATAAGCAGCAGCGTGACAGCCAGGATGGCCAGCAGCAGCCAGGGGCGCCCTTTGATGGGCTGAGGCGCGCGGTTGATGGCCATGGGTCAGTTGGCGAAGTCTACCGACAATCCGAGCTGGAAGCGGCGTGGGTTCAGCGGGTAGTTGGGCATCGAGAAGTAGTTGTCGCCGCCGATTAGCCCTTGGTTGAAGTGTGACATCATCACATAGAAGCGCGTCTTCGACAACTTGAAGTTGAGGTAGAGGTTCATAAATGGGTAGTTGCCCACCTCGGCCTCCTGCTGGGTGTGGAATGTCATTGTGGCGGGCTGGTAGGCGTAACCCTTATAGCGGGTGTAATAGTCGCAGTCCATACCGATCTGCACGTCGAGCACTCGGGCCACCTTGAATGTGACGTAGAGGTTGGAGTACCAGGCGAGTTTGGGTAGGGGCAGTACGTCGGCCTGCGAGGTGGTCTGGAAGGTGATGCGGTTGTCCCAGTGAAGGGCGCGGTATTTGAGTCGCTGAAGCAGCTGTGCGCTGAACACTTGGATGTTGTCGCCGTACTGGGTCGGCAGCGATTGGTTGTTGAAGTAGATGAGATTTTGGATATTCTCGATGCCGACGTTGAGCTGACTGCGGGTGAAGGGGATATCGATGATGCCTCCCACGCGATAGCGGCGCTCCTTGCCGAAGTTGTTCGACCAGATGAAGTGGTTGCTCACGTAGTGCTCAGTGAGGTAGGGAGCTGCGGTGTTGTGGAAGCGGCCGTAGGCGGTGATGGTGACTGAGTCGCGCAGCAGCGGCAGACGTGTCGACATGCGGCCGTCTACCTTGACATCGGCGGCAACATCGCCCACGATGCCGAACTCGGCTGTGGCGTCGTAGGTCAGCAGTGAGCCGTGCTGTTTGGTGAGCTGTGCGCCTACCCACATCAGGTTCTGACCCTCGGAGGGGCGTATCTGATGGTCAAGTGGGTAGGGGGTGAGTCCGGGTATGATTTCATCGCGTCCGGTGATGGTGTCGAGGGTTTGGTTATATTTGCGGTACTGATGGGTCAGGTAGGCGCCGAGCCCGGCCTTGGCATATTTGTTGAACCCCTCAAGGAGCGACACACCTAAGGTGTTGGTGATGGCGGAGTAGGTGGTGCGGTCGCGGGTGCCGGCCAGGTCGAGGTAGGTGTGCTCGAAGAAGTTGGCGGCCTCGCCGGGGGCGGAGTTGAGGAACAGGTGCTTGGCCTCGTTGTAGCCTATGGTCCAGACGAATGATGTGACGGGGATGTAAGTGCGCTTGACAGTGGTGTCGTTGACCTGCTCCTCGTGCCAATAGCCTACCTTGTAACGGTTGTTGAGCCACAGCTCGGTGCCCACCACTTTGGAGTGGGCCGATGTTAGGTTGGTTGGGATTGTTTTGGCGTCGACTTTGGTGGAGCCGCCTTGCACTTCGGCGGGGTCGGTGATATAGCGGTCGTCGGTGATACCGCCGTTCTCTTTGTTGAGGAAATTGTAGTGGAAGAAGAAGCCTTGGAATTCGTATCTGTCGCCAATGTAGCTGCCCGATGCTCCCCACGTCAGATCCTTGGCAGCCTGATAGTTGTACGAGCCTTTGGAGTATATATAGTCGAGGTAAGCCCCCACCTGGGCGCGAGAGTTGATGTTACCTGAGAATATGCCGTTGAGTCGCTCCTGGCCATCCTCCTTGCCACCACCGAAGTTGTACGACATTAATGTCATCGGTATGCGGGTGTTGTAGAACTTGAGGGTGCGTATCGAGGGTATCCAGGCGCGGAGTGCGTCGCGGAAGAAGAAGTCGCTCATCGGCTCACGGTCGAAGTATATCATGTTGATGCCCTCGGTGCCGAGGTTGCCGGTGGTGGTGTAGGCCGACGATACCTCCGACGGTACCGACTTGAGCGAGTAGTCGATATAGTTGGTGTCGATAGTCGCCGGTTCGCGCAGCCCTAACGGGGGCATTGCCTGCCATGCGTATGAAGGCTCGATCACTTGTTTCTTCTTACCCTGGGCGGTGGTGGCAGCAGCCAGGGCGAGGATGAGGGTTAATATGATGTGGGATTTTCTCACGTGCGGGGTTATTTCATAAACACAAAGTAGACTGCCGCGATCAGGCAGGCGAAGGCAGCATCTCCTGAAGTTTCAGATGCCCGTACCAAGCGAGCACCATGAATATGTTGGAGAGGATGAGCAGTGATATGGTGCCTAAGGCTCTCATCGTTGCAGGGGGTTGGTTAGAGAGGCGGCATTGTCGAGCACCTCTTGCAGCTGTTGCTTGAGGAAGTCGGCGCCGCGAAGTGAGCTGATTTTCTCGGTGAGCAGCGGCAGGAAGCGGTCGAGTATGGCGGCTCGGTCGGCGGTGACTATGATTTCAGTAAGCAGCTTGACGGCGTAGTTGGCAATGGTATCGGTGTAATAGTAGTATCCACAGGCACGTATAAGATCAAGGAACACTGACACCTGCGTGCCCACAACCCAGTCAGCGCCGGGGTCGAACGAGGCGAAGTCTTTCAGCACCTTCTTCAGCACGCTCACCCGGCACTTCATCCGCTGATATTTTGTGCGGTGGATCTCCTTGAAGGCTACGTTGAGATATTTCTCTTGAAGCTTCTCGGCGTCGGGGTTGAGGAAGAAGTCAAAATACTCCTTGACCTCACGCCTTGCCGAGTAAGCGTCAAGGGTGAGGTCGATGAGCTGCTCCTTTGTCAGGAGCTGTAATTCCCTGCGTAGCTGCGCTTTCGACATTACTACTGCTGATCGGGCTTAAGCCATTTGTCGAACCAGCGGAAGAACAGGCGTTGCCACATGATGGCATTCTGGGGCTTGAGTATCCAGTGGTTTTCGTCGGGGTATATCACCATTTCGGCGGGGATGCCGCGGAGCTTGGCGGCATTGAAGGCGGCCATTCCCTGCGAGGCGAGGATGCGGTAGTCGAATTCGCCGTGGCTGATCATGATCGGGGTGTCCCAGCGGTCGACGAACTTGTGGGGCGATGCGGCGAAAGTGCGCTGAGCCACGGGGTTGTTCTGCTCCCAGAAGGGCCCGCCGAGGTCCCAGTTGGCAAACCACATCTCCTCGGTCTCAAGGTATTGGGCCTCGGTGTTGAAGATGCCGGCATGAGCCAGGAGGGCTGCGAAGCGGTGATCATGGTTGCCGGCGAGCCAGTAGATTGAAAAGCCGCCATAGCTGGCGCCGGTGGCTCCGATGTGGTCGGCGTCAATCCAAGGCTCTCGCTTCACATCGTCGACTGCGCTGAGGTAGTCGCGCATGTTCTGACCGGGATAGTCGCCCGATATCTGGGCGTTCCACTCTGTGCCGAAGCCTGGGAGGCCGCGGCGGTTGGGCGCTATCATCACATAGCCGTTGGCGGCCATCAGGGCGAGGTTCCAGCGGTAGCTCCAGAATTGGCTTACGGCCTGCTGGGGCCCACCCTGGCAGTAAAGTATGGCGGGGTATTTCTTAGTGCGGTCCATGTTGGGGGGGCATACCACCCATACGAGCATCTCCTTGCCGTCGGTGGTGGGCACCATGCGCTTCTCGACGGTGGGCATATCAAGCTGATTGAAGATGTAATCGTTGACCGCGGTGAGTTTCACCGGCTCCTTGCCGAGGGTCACTGAGTAGATCTCGTTGGGGTAGAGCATTGAGTGGCGCATTGTGATGAGTTCTTTCTTGCCCACGGGGCAGAGTGCGGCATAGTCGCAAAGCCCCTCGGCGACGGTGCTGACTTTACCCTTGAGGGTGATGGCGAAGATGGGAGTCACACCCTGATGGGCTGCGATGAAGTATAGCGACTTTGAGTCGGGGTTCCAAGCAATCTGGTCGACGGTGTAGTCCCAGTCGGCGGTGAGGTCGGTCTTTTTGCTCCAGTCGGCGGTCTCCATTATGAAGATGCGGTTTTTGTCGCTCTCATAGCCATCGTGCTCCATCGAAAGCCATGCCACATACTTGCCATCGGGGGAGTAGATGGGGCATGTGTCGTAGCCCTCCATCCCCTCGGTGAGGTTGGTAGTGGTTTTGGTGGCGAGGTCGTAGAGGTAAAGGTCGGAGTTGGTCGACAGGGCGTAGTCCATGCCGGTCTTCTTGCGCGACACGTAGATCAGCTGCTTGGAGTCAGGGCTCCATGCCAGCGACTCCACACCGCCGAAGGGGCGCATCGGAGCCTCGTAAGGCTCACCGACCATTATGTCCTCGACGTTGGTAATGGCTGAGCCGTCGAAGTCGGCGATGAAGGGGTGGGGTATCTCGGTCACCCATTCATCCCAGTGCTTGTACATCAGGTCGTCAATCACTCGGCCTGTGGCTTTGGGCAGGTCGGGGTAGATGTCCTGGGCTGTGCGTGCATATTTGATGGGTGAGATGAGTATCACTTTGCTCTGGTCGGGTGAGAATAGGAAGCCCTCGACACCTTTCTCAAGGTTGCTGACCACCTGACGGTTGGTGCCGTCGGCATTCATCACCCACAGTTGGTTGTGGTCGCCGCTCTTGGCGGTGAAGGCGATGCGTGCGCCACCGTCGATCCACACGGCGTTCGACTCCGAGTCGGCGGTGAGTGTGATGCGCTGCTGGTCGGTGCCGTCGACGTTCATCACGTAGAGGTCGTTGTTGCTCTTGTTTTGCTCAACGCTTTCGTAGGAGATGCCGTAGAGTACCTTTTTACCGTCGGGCGACACCACGGGCGAGCTTACGCGGCCCAATGCTTCGAGCGCGTCGATGCTGAAGTTGCGGTCGGGCGATTGAAATTCAACTCGGTCGATTATTGGCTGGTCATCGGCAGCTGCCTGTGGGGCTACGGCTGCCATCATGAGGGTTGTCATGGCCAGGGTGGTGAAATGATTTAGCATATAATGTGATTTATCGGTTGCTATATAATATGTGTGCAAAGATAATAATTATATTATCTCTGCACAAAATAAGTTTTAGCGTCGTGATCTTTGGCCGCTCAGACGGGGATCACCATCATGGGGATGTCGGCGTGAAAGAGCAGCTTGTGAGCCAAGCCGGGGTTGAACAGTCGGGCGAATATGTTCTTCTTGCGGTTGGGCACCACCATCATTTCGACTTTGCCCTCGTCTAATAGTTTGTTGAAGCCCTCGACTGCGGTGTCGTTGGTAAACATGCGCAAGTCGAATGTGTAGTTGGGGTAGTGCGATGTGCAGTAGTCGATCATCGCCTTGACTCCCTGCACGGTGGTGGCGTTGCTCTGCCTACGGCCGGGCACACACACGATGGTGATGTTGAAGTTGTGCTTGGGGAAGAGTCGGTAGAAGGCGTCGAGCACCAGTATATCGCTCTGTTCCAATGCGCTGAACAGCACCACGTTGCGTATACGGCGGATATCGTCGAGCGACATCATCTCGGGGATGGTGAACGCCGGTACGCGGCATGAGTCGAGCACTTCGGCTGTGACACTGCCGATGAGGTCCTTCTCCTTTTTGACGATGGCGCGTGTGCCCATCACGATTAGGGGTGGGTTGTGGAGCTTGGCGTACTCTAATATGGTATCCTCGGGGACTCCCTCGACTACCTCACTGTTGAACTTCACAGCAGGTACCTCACCCTGCTTGATGCCCTTGCGGAATTTGTTGGTGAACTGGACTGTGAGGCGCTTCTCATCCTCCTCAAGGCGTATGCGCTCCTCGGTGTCGAGGGGGTCGTAGGTGAGTGCGTCGGAGAGTTGCAGATGTCCTGATTGCGAAGGGTCGATGTAGGCGTGGAGAAAGGTGATAGAGCCTCCGAGCCGATGAGCGATATCAAAGGCTATGAGTGCTGCGCGCTCCGAATAGTCGGTGAAGTCGGTGGGGACCAATATCGGAGGAGTGGTGTTGAACTCGCTGCCCAGGGGTGATGTGAATATCTCGGCATTCTCGATGATGCGAAGCGCCAGGGGGAGGTCGTCCTCATGGATGCGCACGCGCACTCCTGACGACACTGAGGGCTCGGAGAGGTTGACGTTCTGCAACGTTACCTCGACGCCCTCGGTTTCGAGGAGGTTTTTCACCATTGTGGCGCAGTTGAATGTGTGTATGGCTACTGTGATGAGGCGTGAGGCGGACATGATGGTCGAGAGGCGAGAGCTTAGGTTTTAGGTTTCAGGTTTTAGAGGGGATGGGTATATAGACATCGGAATTGGGAACCGGCTCGTGGTCGGCTCCCAATCCTGATGTGTCAATTCGAATTTCTTATTTTTCTTGCTGTTGAAGGATTTCAACGGCCATGTCATAGATAGTGGTGTCATCAAGGACTACGATGCCGCCGTCGGGTCCCGGCTCGATGTGCACACCACAGTTTTTACCGAATTCGTAGTTGCTGCCTCCGAAATAGTTTCTTACTGTCTGCACGGTGATATTGAGTTTGTCGGCGATCTGGTGCATTGAACCATCAGGGAGGCTGTCTTTGAGACGGCGCAGGTCGTTGAAAGTGATTGTCTTAGTCATGATGCTATAAGTTAGAGTTAATAATTCAATTGCTGACCCGCCCGATGTGGGTTTTTGGGGCCCTTCGTGGTGGGTTTAGAACTTTGGCTCTAAAATAGTGGATATTGTTGACCCCACCAAATTATTTGGTAATAAATTTTTATGTTTTATAACACATTATTAGATTTCAGACCTCTCATTGCCCTATAATCAAATCATTAGACTGAAAAGTGGCGATGGTCAAATTTTTTCGATATCCTTAATAGATACCCAGGCGCGGTTGTCGCCGTTGAATTGGATGTCGTACCACATCGGGTTGTTGGGGTCGGAGGGTGAGGGGAGCGAGTCGAGTATCACCACCATGGTGCCTTCGTGGAGCAGGGCTGCCTCTTCGCTGCCGTCGCGCGGGAGGCGGGGCTGGGTGCTGAGTTGGGAGGCGTTTACCACAATCACGGCCTCATTGTCGGTGGTCGACCTCGATGAGCTGACCCATGCCACGAATATGGCGCACAGTGTGATCAGCAGCATTATGAAGCCGCCGAAAAATCCCACTTTGCGAGCCATCACCGAGCTTGCGAAGATATACAGTGCCGCGGCCGCAAGCACTACTACGAAGAGAGCGAGTGCTATCCATGCCCAAGTGTTGGGTGTGAACCATGAGCAAAGCGTGTCGAGTATCTTGGTGAAGACGGAAATTTTGCCTGAGGGTTTGTCGACAATGCGTGCGTTGACAAATTCGAGGTTGTCGCGTGCGTCGCTGTTGGTGGGGTCGAGGCGCAGTGAGCGCTGGTAGTTGACGATGGCGCGTCCAGGTTGCCCCAGGCGGTAGTAGGTGTTGCCTATATTATAATAAATGTCGGATGATGCTCCTTGCCGGCTTAACGCCTCCTGATATAGCTGCAGGGCCGAGGGGTAGTCCTCGGCGAGGTAGGCTGAGTCGGCGGCTACGGTCGAGGCCGAGAGTGTGGCGACGTTGGCGATTATCGCTATTAGTATGATATACAGTTGCTTCATGCTTTGGTAGTCTTGAGGGGTTTTAGCGATTCCATTTGATCGATGGCCTCTGATGCGGTGCGGTAGATTGCCTCGACAGCACCTTCAGCCGTCGATGGCGCGTAGCGGGCCATCTCGCACTTGTCGAGCACAGATATGAACTTATCGGTTAGCTCCTGTGGGGCGCCGTAGGCCTGGAGGTTGCTTGATACGTTGTCGCGTGTGAGCTGCGAGGTAGGCATAGCAAGCTTGTGACTTAGGTAGCCCCAGATGGCTCCGGTCATGTCGATGTAGAATTGCTGGTCGTTGTGAGCCTTCATCATGGCGGCGGCTTTCTTGAGGCGTTGGTGCGCCACTTTGCTTGCTTTGGCATAGTTGCGCGCCTCGACGTTGGAGTTGCGCTTGATACGTTGTGCCGAGAGGATCACGGTGGCTACGAGCAGCAGCGCCAATCCTCCCATTATGGCCCAATAGTACCATGAGCGGATCACCAATGTTGAGTCGGCTGATGCGCCGGCGTTGCGGTGCGGGGGCAGGATGTCGGTGTTCTTCACCTCGATATCTTGCTGAATGACAGCTGCTGCCGGGGCAGTAGTGCGGGCCGCTCCTTGCTCTACATTAACCGTATAAGTGGGGAGGTCGATGGTGACGTATTGCTTTTTTGCGAGGTTGTAATAGATAAAATGACCGGCCGGGATTTCGTAAGTGCCTACGCGCGAGGGGGTGAATGTGTAGGTGATGGTGTCGGTGCCGGTAACGTTGTTGCCTGATACCCTGACCGACTGCCCTGAGCGCGGGGTGTAGGCGTCGATGCCTGAGGGGAAGTCAACCTTTGGCTCCTTTATGTAGCGGAGGTTGCCTGTGCCGGAAATGATGTAGCGGAGCACGCCGGCCTGTCCGGTTTTCAGGTTCTCAGGGGTGAGGGTTGAGGTGGCGTTGAAGTCGCCCACGGCTCCGGAGAAGCCTTCGGGAGCTTCAGGGAGTGGGGAGATGTTGATTGATGCAGTGTTTGACTCGATTTCGAGCTTTGTGTCGACGGGTTGCTGCACATAGTAGTATCCGTGGTTGATGGTGCGGTACTGCTGTACGGTCAGTGTGTACTTGCCGGAGTTGATGGTCAGCTTGCCGGATCGCTGGGGGAACAGCAGGGCTTCCTTGAGCACCATGGTGCGGTAGTCACGTCCATTGTAGCTCTCGATTGACGAGCCTGAGGGCACGTCGAGTTCCTCAACCATGAAGCCTTCGAATGTAGGCTGCTGCAATATCTGGCTCTTCTGGCCGTCGATGCCATATTCGGTATTGAGGTAGAGTTTGATTGTGCACTTTATGGCCTCTTGCTCCACGGCTTGGTTTTTGGAGAGAATGATACGCACAAACACATCATTGGCGCTCACCTTCTTGGTTGGAGATACTGTGGGGTTCTGTGGCGTACCTGCTTGCTGCTGAGGGCGCTGGCGGGCTGCTACGATGTTGAAGTTGACTGCTGCTGATGTGTAGTTGCGTCCGTCGGCGTTGATGGTGGTGGCCGGGACGGTCGAGGCCCCCTCTGTCTCAGCGATATATAGGAATGAGTAGTCGATGGCGGTCATCGATGTGGCTTGTCCGTTGATAATCTGGGTTGACGACATCGACGATTTGGCAGGACCGTACACATATTTGGCGCCCTTGATGGTCGGGGCTTTCAGCCCTGAGCCTTGAGCGTTCTTGAGGCGGAATGTAACGTAGAATTTCTGCCCCACTTCCACTTGGCGGTCGACATTGGCTGTGAACGTAACCTGAGCCAATGCAGCGGAGACGCATCCGAGCAGTATTGTAAGTGATGTGATGAAGCGACGCATGGTGGTGGGTATGAAGGTGTGTTACCAGGGTTTGGTTGACTGACGTTGACCTACTCCTCCTTGACGTTTCTCGGCGTCGAGGCGTCGGCGGGTGTCGTTCTCTTTATCCTCAATGGCTTTAAGCATCTGCTCGGCGCGCTCAGGGGTGATTTCCTGCGGGCTTGTGCCTTGAGACTGAGGTTGCTGTTGGTCTTTATTCTTGTTCTGGTCTTTATTTTGATCCTTATTTTGATCTTTGTTCTGATCTTGGTCTTTGTTTTGATCCTTATTTTGGTCTTTGTTCTGATCTTGGTCTTTGTTCTGATCCTTATTTTGGTCTTTGTTCTGATCCTTGTTTTGGTCTTGATTTTGGTCTTGATTTTGGTTCTTATTTTGATTTTGGTCTTGTTGCTGTTGTTTCAGCATCTTTTGAGCAAGATAGAGGTTATTGCGAGCCTCGTCGTTGGCGGGATTTTTGCGGAGTATGTTTTTGTATCGGTCGATGGCTCGGGCATAGTTCTGCTGGTAGAAGTCGTTGTTGCCCAAGGTCATCAGTGCGTTTTCCACGAGTTGCGCATTCTCAGAGGCTTGTGCGAGCTGGTCGAGCATGTTGTAAGCGTTTGCCTTCACGTTATCTTCCTGCCCTTCGATGAATGAGCCTTCCTGCTTGAGGATGGCGAGTGCCCAGTTGTATTTGGCGATCTCGGAGCCGGGGTTGGCCTGCATGGCTTTTTGATACTCGGTGGCCGCCTGGTCGTACTTGTTGTCGCGATACAGGGCGTTGCCGGCCTTAATATGGTTGCGCTCGGCGCGAGCTTGCTTCTCAGGCACATTGTCGGCTACCGCATAGGTGGCGGAGCATGCTAACATGAGGCTGAGCAAGAGCGATGTGATATGTTGAAATCGTGGTGTCATTTGTTTTCGCGGGTAAAGAAGTTGATTTTCTTAAGCCAGCCCACTTTGGTGTAGAGCACCAATGAGTCGACAACCATCAGTATCAGGGCAAGCAGGGCAAGCAGGGGGAACTGTTCGGCGCTGGCCGAATAAGTGACCTTGTCGAAGTCGGCCTTTTCGAGCGAGTCAAGCGAGTCGACGATGCGGTCGACGGCTTCGGAGGAGTTGCCGTCGACATACACTCCATGTCCGGCGCTGGCAAGGTTCGTGGCCATCTCCTCGTTGAGAGCCGTGGTGACAATCTCGCCGGTCATCGGGTCGGTGAGAAACTCGCTCTTGTCGGCATTGATAGGTATCTGCGAGCCGGGGTCGCTACCGAAGCCTATGACGTCGATTTGAATACCCTCCTGGCTTAGGTTTTCGGCCGAGGTCATGGCATCGCCCTCGAGATCCTCGGCGTCAGTGAGCAGCACAATCGCTTTCTTATGGTCGGGATCATCGGGGGTGAACTGTTCAGCACAGAGTGTCAATGCCTGGCCTATATCGGTGCCTTGATAAGGGATGTCGTTGGTAGATAGCTCATTGATGTAGTCGCGGAGCATCCAGAAGTCGGTGGTTAGAGTCATCTTGAGGTGTGCGTCGCCGGCAAACACTACGAGTCCAACCTTGTTGCCACTCATGCGGTCGATGAGCTTGTCCATCACCATCTTCGCGCGGTCGAGGCGCGACACGGCGTTATGGTCGGGAGTGGATGAGGCGAGCATCGAACGCGACAGGTCGACAGCCACCATCACCTCGATACCGCGGGGCACGTATTGCTTGTTTTCAGTCTCACCATATTGCGGGCGAACTATTATCAACACCAGGCAAGCCACGATCACCATCTGTGTGACGATCTTGATCCAGGGCTTGTACTTAGACGCTTCGGGCATCAGGTGCTCGATGATCGGCAGCTGCCCAAACCGCTGGAGCTTATGCCGGCGTGCATAGCGGGCTAGGATAAATAGCCCGAGCAGTACCGGTATCGCCAGTAGCAGGTAGAGGAATATGGGGTGTACTAAATTCATAGTCAAATAGATGGGTCTGAAGGGTTAGGGTAGTGTGCGGAACACGGTTTGGCGTAGCACAATCTCGAGGCCGAAGAGTCCGAATGCGAGCCAAGCCCAGAGCCAATAGTTGTCCTCGGCGTGGGTGTGGTTGTAAGTCTCGAGCTTCGTGGTCTCCAGCTCGTTGATCTGGCTGAAAATCTGTTGCAGTACATCGTTGTCGGTGGCGCGGAAGTAGCGGCCACCGGTCATGTCGGCGATTGATTTGAGTGTGACGGTGTCGATGGTCACGGGGAGGTTGGTGTAGACCAGGCGCCCCATGGGGTCCATCGAGGTGGGCACGGGAGCGTTGCCCATGGTGCCGACTCCGATAGTGTAGATGCGTATCTTCTGCTGCTGGGCGAGTTGGGCGGCGGTAAGGGGGGCGATATTGCCCATGTTGTTGGTGCCATCGGTGATGAGGATGATGCTCTTCGACGATGCCATGCCGTCCTTGATGCGGTTGACGCCGGTGGCTATGCCGTCGCCGATTGCGGTGCCATCGATAAGTTGGCCGCGTCCGTCGCCGGTGAGATCGATATTGTACGACTTGATATAGTCGATGGTGTTGGAGCGGTTGGAGCTGAGGGGCACTACGCCAAGGCTCTCGCCGGCAAACATTGTCAGGCCGATGTTGTCATACTCGCGTCCCTGCACGAAATCGACGGCAACTTCCTTGGCGGCTTCGAGTCGGTTGGGTTCGAAGTCGCGTGCGAGCATCGAGGTGGACACGTCGAGCACAATCTCAATGTCGGTGCCTTCGCGCCATGACTTATGCCAGTTGTCGAAGGTCTGCGGGCGGCACAGTATGATGATGAGGCAACCTATGGCACCTAAGCGCAACAGTAGCAGTAGGTGACGGATCACCTGACGGAACGAGCGGCCGGTGCGGGCGAAGGGCGCCGTCGACGATAGCTCCATCGCAGGGTAGTCTTTGCGCTGCTTGGCTACATACCATGCGATGATGGGTATGTAGAGCAGGAAGAGCCAGAGGTATTGTGGGTTAGCTAATTCTAAATGCATCGGTTAAGCGCTGGGGGTGGTGTTTTGAGGTTGGGTATCTTGGTCGCCTTGCTTCTCGTCGGTGGGCTGTTCGACCTCAATGACGGGACGGGTGAGTTCGACGAATTGCACGGCGTTGTTGAAGGCTTTGATATTGTCGTCGACTATGGGGGTATACTTGGCGAATTTCACGAAGTCGGCTGGTTGGAGCACATGCTTAAGCACCTTTTTGCCCTCTTTAACGCCGGTGATATGTGTGGGGAGGGCTTTGAGGATTTGCGATGAGGTCATCTTCAGGGCGTTGATGTCGAAGCGACGCATTATATATATGCGCAATATTTCGGTGAGGTCGGTGTAGAACTGCCGCTCATGCCCTGACTGGTATAGCTTGCGTTCGCGTATGGCCTGCAGCTTGAGCATAGCCCACTGATAGGGTGGGAGTTGCTGCTCCTCGTCGACTTTAGCCTTTCTGCGTTTATATATGATGTAAGCAGCTACGGCAGCTGCGATCAGCACCACTGCCGCCAGGATCCAGGGCCAATAACGTACGGCGCGGGCCACAGGCTCGGGGAGGTCGTCGGTCCAGTGCACATCCGGCGGGTCGAGCACGTCGACTCCTGAAGCCGTCACATCCTTGATGGTGTCGGCGTTAAGTGGTGGGTTGACTGTGAGTTGCAGAGAGTTGGAGTAGGCTGTATCAATCCCTTGTACGAAGGGGATAGGGGGGATGGGATGTGGGCCGGAGTCGAACACCTGGATGGTCACGTCATAGTCGAGTCGGTTGGTGCCGTCGCTGAGCGCGGTGGCGCCTTTATAGTCGATCGCGCGATACTCCACGGCAGAGGTGATGGTGTCATCGCTCAGCAGGAGATGTCCGTCGGTGCCGTCGGCCACGGCCTGTATGTGGAGTGTTGTGACATTGCCCAGCAGCAGATTTGTGGAGTCGAGCTTGGCTGAGACGTTGTGGATGGCCCCGATGCCCTTAGGCGCCGTCATGGCCACCATTGCTGTTGTGGCTAATGCGTATTTGAGTAGCTTTCTCATTGTGGTCTCTCTGTGTAATGCGGCTGTTCAAAGTGTTACCTTAGGCCGCGCTGCTTGAACATTGTCATCAGGGCCTTCACATAGTCCTCGTCTGTGGCTACCGATACTGAGTCGATACGGTTACGGTGCATGATCTCGGTCATGCTCTGCTGACGTTCGTACCACCACTTATTGTAGGCTCGACGCACACTGCCGAGCGAGGTGTCGATCCAGCGCTCATGCCCGGTTTCAAGGTCGGCCACGCGCATCAGACCGACGTTGGGCATCTGCGAGTCGCGACGGTTGTAGACCTGGAGGGCTATCACGTCGTGACGGTTGCATGCCACGGTGAGCGCCTTGGAGTAGTCGTGCTGATCGATGAAATCGGAGATCAGGAAGGTGGTGCACCGTTTTTTCAACGCGTCGGTGAAGTAGCGGAGCACCATGGCTATGTCGGTGCCGCGGCTCTCGGGAGTGAAATCGAGCAACTCGCGGATAATGAAGAGTATGTGCTTGCGCCCCTTCTTTGGCGGGATGAACTTCTCGATTTTGTCGGAGAAGAATATCACCCCGATTTTGTCGTTGTTCTGTATCGCTGAGAAGGCGAGTGTAGCTGAGATTTCGGCCATGATCTCACGCTTGGTGGGACCGACGGCGCCGAAGTCGCGGCTGCCCGACACGTCGACAAGGAGCATCACGGTGAGCTCGCGCTCCTCTTCGTAGACTTTGACGAATGGGGTGCGCTGGCGGGCGGTGACGTTCCAGTCGATGTCGCGGATGTCGTCGCCATATTGATATTGGCGTACTTCGGCGAAGGTCATGCCGCGACCCTTGAAAGCCGAGTGATATTCGCCCGCGAATATGTTGTTGGAGAGTCCGCGGGTCTTGATCTCAATCTTCCTTACCTTTTTCAGTAGCTCGTTAGCGTCCATAAACCGTTGTTAGGTTTGACTCTATCTCTCTTTATCAGGGCACCTCAACCTTGTCGAGGATGCTTGATATGATCTCGTCGGGGGTGATGTTGTTGGCCTCGGCCTCGTAGGTAAGGCCGATGCGGTGGCGCAGCACGTCGTGACATACGGCGCGCACGTCCTCGGGGATCACGTAGCCGCGCTGGTGCAGGAACGCATAGGCGCGAGCGCATCGTGCCAGGGCTATTGATGCACGGGGCGAGGCTCCGAAGGCTATGATGTTGGCCAAGTCCTTGAGCTGGTACTGGTCGGGGAGGCGGGTAGCGTAGACGATGTCGACGATATAGCGCTCGATCTTCTCGTCGAGATATATCTGCTCCACAACTTTTTGTGCGTCGATCACTTCCTCGGGTTTGACGATGGCCTGAATGCGCTTGGCGGCGTTTGATATGTTCTGACGAATGATCTGCATCTCCTCCTCGCGCGAGGGGTAGCCGATGATCACCTTGAGCAGAAAACGGTCGACCTGGGCCTCTGGCAGTGGATATGTGCCTTCCTGTTCGATGGGGTTCTGGGTGGCCATCACCAGGAATGGCTCGTCGAGGGGGAATGTCTCGTCGCCGATAGTCACTTGGCGCTCCTGCATGGCCTCGAGCAGCGCGCTCTGCACCTTGGCGGGGGCGCGGTTGATCTCATCGGCGAGGATGAAGTTGGCGAAGATGGGGCCTTTCTTAACCTGGAATTTCTCCTTCTGCATGGAGTAGACCATGGTACCGATCACGTCGGCGGGTAGGAGGTCAGGAGTGAACTGAATTCGGCTATACTTGGCGTCGATGAGTTGGGCCAGGGTTTTGATGGCAAGGGTCTTGGCCAAGCCGGGTACGCCTTCGAGCAGTACGTGGCCGTTGGACAGCAGGGCTATCAGCAGCGACTCGATGAGGTGCTTTTGGCCCACGATTGTCTGGTCCATGCCCTCGGTGATGCGGTTTGCAAAATTGTTTTTGCTGGCTACGAGATTGTTGAGCTCTTGGATATTTACCGATGAAGCCATAGTGTGGATGTGTGCTATAGATTTGTTTATGAAAAATTTAGCTAAATATTCATTAGCGCAGCCGGAGCTGCGTGTAATTGTGGTACAAAATTAATAATATAACAATCGCAAATGTGAAAATGAGTTGTTAAAATTAGCTATTATAAGTTGCGAGTGTTTAACAAAAGCACCCGCGCCACTCTCAAGGGGTGGCGCGGGCAGCTATTTCTTTTGCTTTCGATTTAGGTCGATTTAAGTCGATTTATGTCGAGGGAGATCGATGGGGACGATTAGCGATGGGGCTTGATGTCGAGCACCTGCAGCTGGATGGCTCCTGACGAGGAGTGTTTGTTGTCCTCGATGGTGTAGCAGATGTCGAAGCGACCGCCTGAGTGGATATGGTCGAAGTGATGGGCCATGTTGAAGGCTATACCGTTGATCACTCGGCCTGTGGAGTCGTCGGTCATCTCGAGCTTGATGTGCTCGGAGTTTTTGCCCACGAGCTTGCTCGACCCATAGTCCTTGACGCTGACGGTGCGGAACACGGGCTTCTGATTGCCGGGGCCGAAGGGGTTGAACCGGCGCAGGTTGGCCATGAACTCAGGGCTGATCTGCGAGAATGTGATCTGCGAGTCGACCTCGAGCTGTGGGGTGAGTTGCGAGGGGAGGATGTGGTCGGCTACATACTGCTCGAAGCGGCGCGTGAATTCGGGTATATTCTCCTCTTTGAGCGACAGGCCCACTGCGTAAGTGTGGCCGCCGAAGTTCTCAAGCAGGTCGCGCTGGGCATCAATGGCCTTGTACACGTCAAAGCCCTGCACTGAGCGCGCTGAGCCTGTGGCCAGCCCGTTGGTGAGGGTGAGCACTACCGATGGCTTGTAGTACAGCTCGGTAAGGCGTGAGGCCACGATGCCGATGATGCCTTTATGCCAGTCCTTGTTGTAGATTACGATGGTCTTTTTGTCGTTGAGCTGCTCGCCGCGGGCTTCGAGTATTGAGTTGGCTTCCTCGGTGATGCGCTTGTCAAGTGCCTTGCGGTCGGAGTTGTATTGGTCGATGGCTTTGGCCTTGACGTAAGCGTCGTTGATGTCGCGGCTTACCAGCAGCTCCACGGCCTCGCCGCCGCTCTGCATGCGCCCGGAGGCGTTGATGCGCGGACCGATTTTGAAGATCACGTCGCTGATGGTGATTTCACGTGAACCCAATCCGCATATACGCATTATGGCTCGCAACCCCATGTTGGGGTTGGAGTTGAGGCGCTTCAGGCCGTGGTAGGCCATGATGCGGTTTTCGTCGACGATGGGCACTATGTCGGCGGCGATGCTCACGGCCACAAGGTCGAGCATCCCTTCGAGGTCGGTGGTTGGTATGCCGTTGCTCAGCGAGAAGGCTTGCATCAGTTTGTAGCCAACGCCGCAGCCCGACAGGTGCGGGCAGGGGTAGGTGGAATGTTCGAGCTTAGGATTGAGGATGGCTATTGCCGGAGGGAGCTCATCGTCCTGTACATGATGGTCGCAGATGATGAAGTCTATGCCGAGCGACTTTGCGTATTTGATTTCCTCGATGGCCTTGATGCCGCAGTCGAGTATGATTACGAGCTTTACGTCGCGTTGGGCAAACTCGTCGATGGTCTCCATCGACACTCCGTACCCGTCGTCATATCGCGTGGGGATGTAGTACTCGATGTTGGAGTAGTAGTTTAACAGGTATTTGTAGACTAAGGCCACGGCGGTAGTGCCATCGACGTCGTAGTCGCCGTAGACTATAATCTTCTCTTTGAGCCCCATGGCTCGGTTAAGCCGTTCGACAGCCTTGTCCATATCCTCCATCAGAAACGGATCGTGCATATCCTTCAACGACGGATACAGGAATTGGTGGGCCTGTTCCGCGGTGGATATGCCTCTCTGTCCCAATAGGTCGGCTAAGGGCTTACAATTGGCGAAGCGTTTGGTTAGTTCCGCATCGGCAGCTGATTTTTCGGATGTCTTTGGCAAGTAGTTCCATTTGCCGGTCATTTATGGTTGTTTTTTTATTTTTCAGTGTTGATGTGCCGGGGCTTCACAGCCTTGGCGGTGGAGAGGGGATTATGATTGGCGCATGGCGATTTCCACTCATAGTGGCTATCACTCAGCGCTATGTGTCGATGAGCCATCAGGGAGAGAGTAGGGGCATCCCCCTACTTAGGCTAATCTTGTGCAAAAATAGCAATTTTTTAGGATATTATACCTAAAAAGTTACTATTTGTGGTTCTTTAAGTTTTTTTCAGGATTGGAATGACCGGCTGAAGTTGATTGTCATGCCAACGACTTGGGGAGATGCACATCGAGCTGCGGGAAGGGGAAGTGGATGCCAACCTCGGGGAGTTGGGTGTAGATCAGCTCGTTGAGCTGGTAGAATACAGCCCAATAGTCGCCGCTGCGCACCCATGCGCGGGCTTTGAGCACCACGGAGCTGTCGGCAAGCTCGTTGACAATCACAGAGGGCGACAGGTCGGCTTTGGTGTGGCGGGGGCGGCGTGAACGATCTCCACCGGCGGAGTTGGCCACTGACAAGGCCGCGTCTTTTTTATGGCCGAAAATGCGTTTCCACCAAGGAACTTTTACTGTTTGCCCGGTGGCAAGTGCGTCGGCGGGGATCTCGTCGTGGGTGGCGAGCTGAATCAGGCGTTGGCGACGCTGCTCGCGCTCATCCTCGAGGTAGTGGCGCACTATGCGGCGGTCGTCGGCGAAGAGCTCGAGTATCTTGTCGCGGGCGGCGCTGACGTCGTCGCCGTAGGATATGGCCACTGTCCACTCCACGCGGCGATACTCCTCGCGCGACCAGTTGTTGATCGACCCGGTGGAGAGTCCGCCGTTGGGTATGATTATCGACTTGTTGTCGTAGGTGTTGATGATGGTGTGGAATATCTGTATCTCGGTGACTTTGCCCGCAAAGCCCTGGGCCTCGATGTAGTCGCCGATTTTGTAGGGCTTGAGCAGGAGTATGAGTACGCCGCCGGCGAAGTTCTGGAGGGTGCCGCTCAGGGCCATACCTATTGCCACACCTGCCGAGGCGAAGAGGGCAAGGAAGGTGCCGGTCTCAAGTCCGAGGATGCCTATCACGGTGACTATCAGTATGAAATAGAGCACTATGCGGATGAGCGACAGGATGAATGTCGACAGCGATTGGTCGGTATGGCGCCGGAGCATGATGTTCTGCACCAGCCGATAGATGCGCTTGATGATGAATTTGCCTACGTAGAACACTACGATGGCTATGGCGATTTTGATGGCCAGCTCTACGGCTCCGTTGGCTACACGGTGGAGCAAGTCGTCGAGCGACAGCGACTTGAGTTCGCTGAGGTCGGCTTGCACCTTGGATGTGACGGAGTCGTTGGCTAATGCTGTTGCTTGAAGTAAGGTCATGCGGTGTTGGTTGTCAGAATTTGGCGGAGGCTACATCAGTCCACCATTGCAGGGTGTCGTACCCGCGGGTGGAGGCGTATGATGCTGATGGGAGAATGTATGTCGACAATCCGCAATGGGCGTTGATCTCGTAGAGGCCCCATATCTTGGGGGTAGCGGCGCGGTAGACTACGGCGTTTTCGAGGGCCGAGTGCCACCGGTCGAGCAGTTCGGCTTCCATCTGGCTATGAGCGTCGATATAGTCAGCCAGGTCAAAGAGGTAGCCCTCCTTTGACAGTGGGTCAAACCGCTGTGGGCTGTAATCGTTGCCGGGGGCTTCGGCGTTGAGGTACAACTCTCGGGTGACTGCGGCAAGTTGGTCGAGTGCTTTGAGGTTGACCACCGACATGGCGCAGGTGCGGTTTTCGTCGGTAAGTGCGTTGTAATAATTGTATGTGGCTCGAGCAGCTCCGGTCAGGTCAGGCTCAGGTAGCAACAGCAGAGGTAGGTTGACCGTATAGTTCATGCCCGCAGCCGGAAGTTCGATGGCTGAGGCCACGGCCCAGTCGGCGCAGTGGCGCATCTCGTAGAGGGTCTCCACATTGGCCATATAGCAGCAGTCGAAGTAGATGTAGCTGAATTCCCATGGCTCAAGCGCTGAGGCAAGGTCGGGGATAGCGAGGTGCTTGCCGCCGTCGTCGCCAAAGGAGCGTTGTTGCGATGCGTCGGAGCCGGAAGTGGGGGAGAGCCATGCGTCGGAGTGGCTCCAGAGCACCAATGCGTAGTCGTCGGCGGGAGCGAGAGTGCGCGAGTCGCTGATCACGGCTTGGATGCGCTCGGGGGATATCGCTGAAATAGAGGAGTCGTAAGTGGCGAGTGTCACCAAGCCCTCGGGAGTGACTTCGTTGAGGGTCTGCGTGCGGTCGGTGGCGGCGCGGAACAGCAGCACACGGTTGTCGCCAAACCCCTCCTTGGCGGCCGCCATCATCTCGTTGATATCGTATTGGTCGAAGTTGGATGTGCCAAGCGAATTGTTTGACACCATATAGATAAGGAGATTGCGGTGCACGGCCTCGGGTGCTGGCTCAGGAGCGGGGGTGAGGGAGTCGTCGCTGCAGCCGGTGAGGATTGTGGCGATGATGTATATTGATATTATGTGGAGGGAGCGCATAATTTGGAGTCCGTGGATAGTTTTTTGCAAAAATACAAAATTATTCAGACTCTGAGCTTACAATAATTGTTAACGTGTATTTGAGGCTTATCCGAACTTGGAAATCTTGAGCAGCTGCGGCTCATTGATGATTTTGATACGGCGCCCGTCGACGATGATGATCTTCTCGTTGACAAATCCGGTGAGTGTGCGGATGGCGTTGGAGGTGGTCATGTTTGACAGATTTGCCAAATCCTCACGCGACATGTAAATGCGCAGCGTGGCGCCGTCGTCCTCGTAGCCATAGTTCTCCTTGAGCACCATCAATGCCTCGGCCAAGCGGCCGCGGATGTGCTTCTGGGTGAGGTTGACCAGGCGGGTGTCAGAGCCGCCGAGATTGCGCGAGAGTTCGTGGATGAAAAACCAGGCGAGCTCTATGTTGTTATGCACCAGCTCTTCGACCACGTTCATCGGCAGGGCGCCGAGCACCGATTGCTCGATGGCCGCCGTCGACGACACGTAGGGCTCGTTGGCGAAATAAGCGCGGTAGCCGAAGTACTGCACCGGGCGTATCAGGCGCAGTATCTGCTCGCGGCCGCCCACGCCATCCTTGTACAGCTTGGCCTTTCCGGCGAGCAGGCACCATAGGAATTCGGGCATGTCGCCCTCGGCGTATATTATCTGATTTTTTTTGAAATGGTGTATTGTGAGGTTGTCGGCGATACGTCGCTTCTCGTTGCTGTCGAGCAGCGACCATATATCAGCCATGTCCTCGCTGATCACCTTCTCAAGTGCATGTCTTATAATGCGGCCCATTATCTTTAAAATCTATTGCTTTGGAAGCCTTGTCGGCCAACAGTGCCGAACGAATATGTTTTACAACACAAAGGTATGCAACATTTGTCAATTTGCAATTATTTTTGGCGGAAAAAATCACATTTTGCGAAAAATTGGCCAAAAATTCCTGACATATAGCCCCCCAGGCCAACACTCAAAAAACAATATCCAGGCCTACGCCATCGAGCCACACAGTTTCGCAGCGGCGAACTCACCAGAAGCATAAAGGAAGAGGAAATAGGAGCGGCCCCAGTCGCCGTTGCCGGTGAATGGAGCCGCTATAAGTGCCACATCAAAGGAAGCGATGAAACTCCGGCTGACAGGTTTTGAGTGCTCGACATCCTCTGTAATCCGCCTGGGTTCCGTAGGAACCTCCCCTGGTTAAAGGGGATGGGGCCCGCCATTAGATGCCCGAGCTTGTCTCGGCATTTCATGTATATTTGATGAGTTTCCCAATCTACTTTGATGTGGTAGAAGTTTGTTCGGAGGTAGAGGGCGCCGGCTCTCCGGCCTTTGATTTAATAACGCAAATTTAGGCCCAATGGTTGAATTTTCCAAATTTTCGACAATTTTTTTTGGCACAATCTTTGCTTTTGGTTGTTATACCTTTTTACTATATTTGCAACTGCTAACGACAATATATGACCAACGAACAGATACTATCCACCTGCGATACCATAGCAACAGCCATCGGTGAAGGACGCCTCTACGATGCTTACTCCACGCTTATCTCCCTGACCGAGGGGAAGATGTGGTGGGAGCTTACCGAGAAGGTGAAGGTGCAGGAGGAGTCATACCGCATGATGCTTGACTATGCCGCACGAGGTGCCGATGACCCTGAGCGAGCTAATCTCTATGCGTCGTTGCAAGACAAGCTATATACATTGCTCGACACTTTCCGCCGGCGTGTGGCTATGATTGACACCCCTTCGAGCTACTTCAACACCTTGCGTTACGAAGGTAGGCAGAGTGGCGACACCATAGCTTCGCTCATCGACCGACTGCGCTCGATGCGCTCTTCGGGATCACTGCTCGACATGATAGCTGACGACAAGCAGCCCGAGGCTCCCGACCACCGCACCATCGAGGAGGTCGAAAACCGTATCTTCGACCGTGTGTGGGTCTCGTTCCCCTTTTCTGATGAGACAAGCCGCACAATTGCTGACGCTTTCGCCGACTCAGCGCTTGATGATAAGTTTAAGCGCCTGCTCATTAGCGCTTTGATGCTCGGTCAGCTGCAATACAACGACCCCCGCAGGATAGAGCTGCTTCTAACCGTCTACCGCGACGCCACCTCAAGCAAGTTGGCGATGGCAGCGCTCACAGCCGCTGTGCTCGGATTGGCAGCGCATCCACAACGACGCATCTCTAAGCGCGTCAACGATTTGATAGGTGCGCTCCGCGATACCACATCATGGACCACTGATGTGCGCAACGTGTATGTAGAGTTGCGGGTAGCGCTCGACACTGACCGCATTACCCGCAAACTCAATGACGAGGTGATACCTCAGATTATGAAACTGCGCCCCGACATCGCCAAAAAAATCAATGAGCTTGACGGACTTGACGTGGAGAGCCTTGAGGAAAATCCTGAGTGGAATGAGATGTGGAAGCGTGGCGGCATCGGCAAGAAGTTGCAGGAAATATCGGAATTGCATGAGCAGGGCGCTGACGTGATGATGGGCGCTTTTGCCAAGCTCAAGTCATACCCGTTTTTCCACGCTGTGGCCAACTGGTTCAGGGCATTCGACCCCGAGAACAGCAATGTTAAGCATCTGAGCGACAACCAGGGATTGCTCGACTTGATAGAGATGGGTCCCGGGATGTGCGAGAGCGACAAATACTCGCTCGCCTTGTCGATGAACTCGCTCCCCGATGCTCAGAAACGCGCTCTGAGTTCGCATCTGACAGCACAGTCGGAGCAGATTGAGCAGGTGAAGCTGGCATCGCTCACCACTGAGCACGACAATCGCCGCCATGACGCCGCCGACTTTATCCACGATATCTATCGCTTTTTCCGCCTCTACAGGCGCAAAGGTGACTTCGATGACCCGTTCAGCCATGATATCTACCTAAATGATATCGATGCGCTGCGTCCCGACGTTGACGATGTCGACACTATGTTGCTGCTGGTCAACCTTGGTTTGAAGGGTCAGCAGTGGCAATCGGTGATAAAACTTCTGGGGCGGCTCCGAGAGATGGGTGAGGCCACAGAGCAGAACTTCCAACAGATGGGTTACTGCTACCAGCAGATGGGTGAGTATCATAAGGCTATCGAGTGTTACGACCAGGCAGCGCTGATCGACGGCACTAACCGTTGGACCATAAGCCGACTGGCCGCAAGCCATCGTATGGCCGGAAACCCCGCTGAGGCACTCACCTACTACCGGCAGTTGGAGAAAGCGCAGTCCGACAACTTGAAATTGGCGATGAATATTGGCTACACACTGCTTGAGCTTGGCAAAGATGCGGAGGCTGCTGAGTACTTCTTCAAAGTAGATGTGCTCGACGAGAAATCGCACCGCGCTCTCCGCCCCTTGGCATGGAGCCTGCTGCGCAGCCGCCAGTTCAACCAGGCACTGAACTACTACAACCGCATACTTGAGCATGAACCCACAGCCGACGACTATATCAACATGGGGCATCTCGCACTGGCTGATGGCCGCATGGCCGACGCCCTCAACTTCTACAGATTATATATCGACATGAAGGAGAGCGACATAGCCGCATTTGTTAAGGCCTTCAGCGCCGACTCCGAGTCGTTGGCCGTAATGGGTATCGACCCGACACTTCCCCCGCTAATTCTTGACCACATACGTTATACTCATAAGTAAAATCTTAAAAACATTCATCAAATATGGTAATACAACGCTGGCAATCAGTTCTCCTCTTCATCTCCGCCTTGTGTATGGCTATAGCTTGCTGCATACCCGTTGTAACGGCTGGCTCCGAACCGGTGAAGCCCACCGATCTGGTGGTATATTTCATCCTCAACATCACCACCGCTGTGCTCCTTTTTGTATCGATATTCATGTACAGGAACATGCCTCGTCAGCGCATGGTCACACTTTTGGCCATAGTGCTGATGCTGATATCATTCGGCACGGGCGTGACCGGCACGTACCTTACCTACGACGACGTTACCCTCGCATACGGCGGTTGCATACTCTTTGCAGCGGCCTTTATCACAGCCATCTGGGCCTACCGCCGCATTGGGGCCGACCAGAAATTGCTGCGTGCGGCCGACCGTCTCCGTTAACATATATTGTGGGACAGGCTCTAAAACTGGAAGTAGATGAATGGCATCACCTCGGCGCTCATGAACTCAATCACGAGCTGAACGGCGACGACAAACACTACGAGCTTCACCACCCAAATTGACCTGACAAATGCTCTGCCCACCGCTGTTACCCAGCGAGTGGGCAATGAGTGCGTCAATACGATTATCCCCACCATCACGGCCCATGTGGCGCGCGCTTCGAAGAATGGCAGGATGGTCGCTGGCTCAAAGTTGGTGAATATGTTGCGGATTATCAACCATGCGTCGCCCCAATCAGCAGCACGGAAGAACACCCACAGCAGCGACACATAGAGCATCGTCAGGCTCCAGCTCACCACCTTCACCGGCCACGTGTCGGGGATTTTCTTGAGCACGGGGCGGCAAGCCTTGTGCACAGCCAAGCCCACACCATGCATCGCTCCCCAGAACACGAATTTCCAGGCTGCTCCGTGCCACAGTCCGCCGATGAGCATCGTCAGGAAGTTGTTGACATAGGTGCGCACCGTGCCCTTGCGGTTGCCCCCGAGGGGGATGTAGAGGTAGTCGCGGAGCCATGATGACAGCGAAATGTGCCACCGGCGCCAAAAATCAGTGAGATTGCGCGACTTATAGGGGAAATTGAAGTTGATGCCAAGTCGGAAGCCCATGATCAAAGCGATGCCTATCGCCATATCCGAATAACCCGAGAAGTCGCTGTAGATCTGCACGGTATATCCTACCGCTCCCATCAGGCTTTCAAAGCCGGTGTAGCCCGTAGGCTGGGCGAAAATCAGGTCATTGTACTGGCAGATATAGTCGGCAATTATCGCCTTCTTCAGTATGCCCACAATAATTAGACAGAAGCCCCAATAGATCTCAGCCTTGTTAGGACGGTGGTTGTTCTGCAGCTGCGGTAGGAAATAGTCAGCTCGCACTATCGGGCCGGCCACCAGGGCGGGGAAGAAGGAGAGGAAGAATATATAGTCAATCCACCGTCGGGTAGGCTCCACCTTACGCTTGTATACATCCACTATATAGCTGATTGACTGAAAAGTGTAGAACGATATTCCCACCGGCAGGATGATGTCGAGTGGTTGGAAGTTGCCTTCGACCATCTGGTTCCAGTTCCACAGGAAGAAGTTGGCATACTTGAAGTAGCCCAGCACACTCAGCGATGTTAGTATCGACAGGGCCACACACCACCGCTGTGCCACCCGCGACTCCAATCTGACCAACAACTGCGACAAAAGCCAGTCGACAAGCGACGTGCCTACAAGCAGTAAGAAGAACCAACCGCTTGACTTATAGTAGAAATAGAGCGAAAACGCCACCACAAAAAGCGTCATCTGAGTGCGGTTGCGCTTAATCATCGCATATAGCGGTATCAGCACGATGAACAGCGCCCAGAACAGCGCGCTCGAGAAAATCATCGGCGCCTCAGGGCGGTATTGCAGATGATATAGTATGTTTTCCCAGAGCTGTTGCATCACTTGTCAGTGGGTTGAAGCACCACCACCTTGTTGGCCCTCGCACTCTGCTGTGAAGGCAGATCCATACGTATGGGGTGAGCGCAATGTTCAGGCATCCAGCGCACGATCGAGTCCATCCACAAGGCTGCCGATGAGCGCGTCGGGTGTGCCCCATCGCTGCTGCGGTCGAAATGCATACCATCGCTGAGGAAGAAGGAGCCGGGGGCAGTATTGCGTGCCACCAGACGGTTGATGCCCGTGTCTTCCTTCCAGTTGGGAGGGCCTATCCAAATATAGGGTATATCCCCAATCTCGCTAATAATCTTCTTCACATACTTATCGCGATTTTTCTCGATATCCTTGACAAACAGCTCGTTGGCCCCCAGACTTATGAACATATAGTCAGGGTTGAACTGGCGTATGAATTCCGGGATTCGGGTCGATTCTCCCCAAACCTTCGACGTTGAGCTGTACCATATCACACAGTACAGTGAGTGGCCATTAGCCTTGGCGTATGCCGCCAGTCGCGGATATAGCCCTTCAAGCATCGAGTCGCCGATGAATAGGATGCGTTTGGGTAGCGTGTCCGGCTCCACCTTCTCCACCTGCAGCTCAGCGCTTGCGATGATATCTTCGGCCGACACCACATTAGTCGGCTCCCTGGTGCTAGCGCTCTCAGTGCCAAGCAGTTCGCTCCACAGCGACGACGTGCGCAGCTCGTAAGAGCCCACACTGATCCCGTCGCGCTGCGAAGCCAGCAGCGTGACAGCAAACGTGATGACAAGTATGGCCCACAAGCCCAAATATCCGCGTCTCATACCCAATCTGAAATATTAGCGGCCTCAAAGTTAAAGTAATTCTATCAATTTCACACCATAACAGTTCTGAAAGATAATCCTATAATTTGTTAATTTGATGAGGGGTAAATGACATTTAAGGGGGGTTATTGGGCGCGGCGGGTGTCGCGGATCACGTAGTCGCGGATCATGGTGAGGGCTATCTGCTGCACGGGAGTGAGCTCGAAGGTGGGGGCCCCGAAGAGCATCTCGTCGGCAAGGGCGCGGGCTATGGTGGCGCTGTCGCCTTCGGGGAGCGACTTGATGGTGTTGATCACGCGGGGGCTGAGAAGTATTGACTGGCTCATGACGGTGAGAGGGTTGGTTGATTATTACGACGCAAAGGTATCTGCGCACATGTGCAATCAGCCCGGCACACCATTGTTAATAAAAGTTAACACGAATCTGCCCTGACGACTTTCCCTAAAAAGACTTGACAGATTCGGAGACGATTAGCTAATGAAGTTTACAATCTCTGATGAGAGTGGATCTTTGAGAAAGTCGTGGATGAGGTTAGACCCCATTTTATGAAATGGGGTCTAATTTTTGGGAGAGTTTTTCTTTGAGGAAGCGGCCGGTGTAGCTGGCGTGGCAGTCGGCGATCTGTTCGGGAGTGCCGGTGGCCACTACGGTGCCTCCGGCGTCGCCTCCTTCGGGGCCTATGTCGATGATGTGGTCGGCGCATTTGATCACATCCATGTTGTGTTCGATGATGATCACGGTGTGTCCTTGATCGATCAGGCGGTTGAAGGAGTCCATCAAGGTGTTGATGTCGTGGAAGTGGAGGCCGGTGGTGGGTTCGTCAAAGATAAACATCGTGGGTTGAGGTTTATCCATTGACAGGAAGTAGGCGAGCTTGACGCGCTGGTTTTCGCCTCCTGAGAGCGTTGACGATGATTGGCCGAGCTTGATGTAGCCAAGTCCGACATCTTGTAGGGGTTTTAGGCGTTTTACTATTTTACGCTCGGTGGAGCCGGTGTCCTGGCCGAAGAATCCGATGGCTTCGTCGACGGTGAGGTTGAGCACGTCGTTGATGTTTTTGTCGCGGTAGGTCACGGCGAGTACGTCGCGCTTAAATCGCTGGCCGTGGCACTCCTCGCAGGTGACTGTGATGTCGGCCATGAACTGCATCTCGATGGTGATGGTGCCTTCGCCTTTGCACTCTTCGCAGCGACCGCCCTCGGCGTTGAATGAAAAGTAGGCAGGTGTGAAGCCCATCTGCAACGACGCTTGCTGGTCGGCGTAGAGGCGGCGGATTTCGTCGTAGGCTTTGAGGTATGTGGCGGGGTTGCTGCGCGATGACTTGCCGATGGGGTTTTGGTCGACAAATTCGACGGCGGTGATCCTTGAGAGGTCGCCTCCGAGCCCTAAGTGAGCGCCGGGGGCGTCGACTGCTTCGCCAAGCTGTCGCATCAAGGCGCGGTAGAGTATGTCCTTGACAAGGGTGGATTTGCCTGAGCCGGACACGCCGGTGACCACGGTCAGTATTCCGAGAGGGAAGCGTACGTCGATGTTTTTGAGGTTGTTCTCCGAAGCTCCCTTAACTTCGATGTATGAGTTGGTGCGACGTCGACGACGTGGCACGGGGATTGACTGCTTGCCAGTTAGATATTGGCACGTGAGACTCTTATCGGCACCGTCGCCTTTGCCGTTGAGCAGCTTGGCCACGGGCCCTTGATAGATGATCTGGCCACCGTTGCTTCCGGCCAGGGGGCCTACGTCGATGATATTGTCGGCGGCGCGCATTATCTCCTCGTCGTGCTCTACCACGATGACGGTGTTGCCGATGCCTTGCAGGCGGCGGAGTACGCTGATCAGTCGGTCGGTGTCGCGTGTGTGGAGGCCGATTGATGGTTCGTCGAGGATGTACATCGAGCCGACGAGTGAGCTGCCGAGCGATGTTGCGAGGTTGATGCGCTGGCTTTCGCCACCTGACAGGGTCGACGAAAGTCGGTCGAGAGCAAGGTAGCCCAGGCCGACTTCGTCGAGGAATTGCAGGCGTGAGTTGATTTCGGTGAGCAAGCGGCGGGCCACTGTGGCGTCGTGTTCGCTAAGCTGTAGGTTGGCGAACCACTTGCGCAGGTCGGTGACGGGCATCTTTACGAGGTCAGCTATCGTGGCGCCTCCGATCTTGACGTACATGGCCTCTTTGCGCAGTCGGTTGCCATGACATTTGGGGCAGATGGTCTTGCCGCGGTAGCGGGCGAGCATCACGCGGTATTGTATTTTGTGGAGGTTGCTTTCCACCATTTTGAAGAAGCCGTCGATGCCGGTGAAGCGTGAGTTGCCGTGCCATAGCAGGTCTTTTTGCTCTTGGGTCAGCTCGTTGTAGGGACGATGGATGGGAAAGCCAATGTGTGGGGCTATGTGGATGAGGTCGCGCTTCCATTCGCTCATCTTCTCACCTCGCCAGGGCATCACGGCGTCGTCGTAGATCGAGAGGGCGGGGTTGGGGATCACCAGGCGCTCGTCGATGCCGATGGTGCGACCGAAGCCTTCGCACCGCGGGCAAGCTCCGTAGGGGTTGTTGAAGTTGAACATCAGGTCGCTGGGCTTCATGAAGGTGATACCGTCGGCCTCAAAGCGTGTGGAGAAGTCGTGGCGGTGTATGGTGCCGTCGGCATCCCATACGAGCACCGACATGAAGTCGTGCCCTTCGAAGAATGCTGTCTCGACGGAGTCGGCAAGGCGGCTCATCTCGTCGCCCTGATGGGCTACAGCAAGGCGGTCGACCACCAGGTCGTAGCCGTCGGCGAGTTCGGGGAGCGACTTGTCAGACACAAGGTTCTCAATGAGCTGGATTTCGCCTCCGTGTATCACGCGGGCAAAGCCTTCTTTGAGGAATATGCCTAATTGGGTGGAGAGTTTGCGTCCTTCGGGGAGGGTGATGGGGGCGATGACTGCGATGCGCATACCCTCGGGATACGTGGTGATGGTGTTGACCACGTCGTCGACGGTATGGCGCTTCACCTCTCGCCTGGTGACGGGTGAGTAGGTGTGTCCCACGCGGCCGAAAAGCAGTCGCAGGTAGTCGTAGATCTCGGTTGAAGTGCCTACGGTGCTTCGCGGGTTGCGTATGTTGACTTTCTGCTCGATTGCGATAGCCGGGGGGAGACCCTTGATGTAGTCACACTCAGGTTTCTGCATGCGGCCCATGAACTGGCGAGCGTAGGCTGATAGGCTCTCCACATATCGGCGCTGCCCCTCGGCATAGAGCGTATCGAAGGCGAGTGACGATTTGCCGGAGCCTGATACTCCGGTGATGACAGTGAATTCGTTGCGGGGTATGGTGACGCTCACGTCGCGGAGGTTATTGGTGCGGGCGCGGCAAACTACGATATCTTCGGTGAGGACAGGTTTTATGTCTTTGAGATTTGGTTTAGTCATTATTGGAAACCTAATTTGATGGGTTTGGAGTAGATAACTTGCAAAGATACGCATATATCTTCAAATAAAAACGTGAGTAAACGTTATAGTTTATTGAATTTCGTTATCTTTGTGGTCAGATAACCCGTGCCGGGTGATCATTCTAACCCATTTTATCATGGACAATAAAGCACTCACAGCTCAGATAGCCAAACGCATGCGCAGGCAGCCGGCCGATGTCAATGCGTTGTTCGACGCCATGTCGCAAGTGATGCGCCAATGCTTTGTACATCTCGACTCTGTAGCCATCCCCGGATTTGGCAAATTTGAGTCAATCAAGGAGGATGAGAAGGTGGTAACCGACCTCACTACCGGACAGCGAGTGCTGCTCCCGCCGGCTATAAATGTCACTTTTCAACCAAGCTCGCTGCTCAAGAAGCGTGTCAACCAAGATATTACGAAATGAACAGCACGATTAATCTCACACACTTCGCGGCGATGCTGAGCAAGGCCACGGGCTTTCCTGAAAGTTCGGCCAAGCAATTTATTATTGAGTTTGCAGAGGCATTGACTGCGGCGTTGTCCAAAGGAAACGAGGTGAAAATTAAAGGGTTGGGAACGTTTACCCCCAGCGAAGACCCAATCGTGGGTGTAGCATTCGTGCCCGATGCTGATATGGCTGAGGAGGTCAACGCTCCATTCGCGATGTTTGAGGCTGTATATCTCGACGATGAAGTCACCGACGAGATGATCAACGACCCGCAGCCTACGCTCGAGCAAGCCGAACCCGAGGAGCCAGAGCAGTCGGACGGGTCAGACCAGTCAGACGGGTCAGGCCAGTCAGACAGGTCAGACGAGTCAGACGAGTCAGACGAGTCAGAGGAGTCGGAAGGGCATGGCGGATCTGAGGCTGAGGTCGAGACCGAGATAGTCGAGCCTGAGCTAATCCTCGAGCCGGTTTCCGAGCCAATCTCTGAGCCCGAGCCAATCTCTGAGCCTGCTCCTGAGCCGGTTGTGGCGAAAGCTCCTAAGGCGGAGGAGAGAATTATATACATGGAGCGTCGCGGCCCCGGATGGGGATGGGTTGTGGCAGCCCTGTTGGCTGGAGCAGCCATTGGTTACTTCTTGCCGGAGGTAATCCGCGGATTGAATTCTCCGACACCGGAGACTACTCACGAGGTGATAGTTAAGGCTCCGAAGTCAGATCCCCTCAATGTGTCAGTGACCTCTACGCAAGCACCTTCGGAGTCGCCCGCAGATGAAGATAAACCTGTTGATGCTGAAATCGATGCACCTACTGAGGTTCAAAAGGAAGCTACAGAGCCTGTAGTCACCGAGGTGGTCGATGGCCGCATCTACTTGACCACCATAGCTTCGCGCTATTACGGCAATCCCGACTTCTGGGCATACATATATGAAGAGAACAAGGACAAACTTGGGCATCCCGACCGTGTGCGCTCCGGCACGGTAGTGGTAGTGCCACCGAAGTCTAAGTACAATATCGACGCATCTAATCCCGAGAGTGTCCGTGCCGCCAAGGAGCTACAAGCTGAAATCTACTCCCGCTTCTGACAATAAACATATCTAATTTATGAAATGGGGTTTTAGCCTCCGAAGTTGTCGTAGTGGATGCTTGAGGGGTCTACTCCGAGTGAGTCGAGCATCTGGTTGACGGCGTTGCTCATCGGGCCGGGGCCGCACATGTAGTACTCGATATCCTCTGGATTGGGATGATCCTTAAGATATGTGTCGTAGATCACCTGATGTACAAATCCCGGGGTGTAGGCTACGCCTGCGGCGTCGGCAGCGGGGTCGGGGCGGTCGAGAGCGAGATGGAACTTGAAGTTGGGGAACTCCTTTTCAAGTTTAAGGAAGTCGTCGAGATAGAACACCTCGTTTAGGGCGCGTGCGCCGTAGAAGTAGTTCATCTTGCGGTCGGTGGTCTTCAGGGTCTCGGTCATGTGCATGATCTGAGATCGCAGTGGAGCCATACCAGCGCCACCACCAATCCACATCATCTCGTTCTTGGAGTCGAAAATGGGGTGGAAGTCGCCGTAAGGGCCGCTCATTATCACTTTGTCGCCTGGCTTGAGGGTAAAGATGTAGCTTGAGGCTATACCGGGCATCACGTCCTGGAATCCAACCTGAGGTTTGGGCTTGAAGGGTGGGGTGGCGATGCGCACGGTGAGCATAATGCGGTCGCCCTCAGCGGGGTAGTTGGCCATGGAGTAGGCGCGAACGGTGGTTTCGGTGTTCTTGCACTTGAGGGTGAACAGGCCGAATTTCTCCCAAGCCGGCAGATATTCGTCGCCTATGAGCGACTTGTCGATATCCCTGTCGTAGTCCATATCATAGGGGGGTATCTTAATCTGGGCGTACGATCCGGGGATGAAGTTCATGTGCTCTCCTTCGGGGAGTTTGACGATGAATTCTTTGATGAATGTGGCCACATTCTTGTTGGATATTACCTCGCATTCCCACTCTTTGATGTCGAGCACCGAGGCGGGTACGCCTACCTTCATATCCTCCTTGACTTTCACTTGGCAGCCGAGTCGCCAGTGGTCTTTGATCTCTTTGCGGCTGAAGTGCACCGCCTCGGTGGGGAGGATGTCGCCGCCACCTTCGAATACCTGGCAGCGGCATTGTGCGCAGCTGCCCTTGCCACCGCAGGCCGATGGGAGGAAGATGTTTTGGTCGGCGAAGGTCGACAGGAGCGATTTGCCTGAGTCAGCCACCACCTCTTTGGTATCGTTGAGGGTTATGGTCACTTTGCCCGAATGCACTAAGAAGTGTTTGGCCACCAATAATAGTATGACCAATAGCAGGGTGATCAGCAGGAATATGCCCACTCCGGCGATCAAGGTCGGAGTCATTGATTGGGCTATGATAGTGAGTAAGTACATGGCGCGTTAGAGTTTAATGCCGAGGAAGCTCATGAAGGCGATACCCATCAGAGCGGTGATAATAAATGTGATGCCGGTGCCGCGCAGGGGCTTGGGTATGTTGGAGTATGTGGCCAGGCGCTCGCGGATGGCGGCGATGGCTGCGATTGCGAGTAGCCAGCCAAGTCCCCAGCCGCCGCCGGCGCATATTGCGGTCCACACCGAGGGGAAGTCGCGCTGCTGCATGAACAGCGATCCGCCGAGGATGGCGCAGTTGACGGCGATCAGTGGCAGGAAGATGCCCAGCGATGAGTACAGTGCCGGGGAAAACTTCTCGACAGCCATCTCCACAAGCTGGGTCATCGAGGCGATGACGGCTATGAACATAATGAGCGACAGGAAACTCAGGTCAACGTCGGCAAACTCCGGTCCGAGCCAGGAGAGCGCTCCGGCGCTAAGCACGTAGGTCTGCAGCAGGTAGTTGATGGGGAGTGTGATCACGAGCATGAACGTCACAGCCACGCCCAGGCCTACGGCTGTCTTTACGTTCTTCGACACGGCCAGGAATGAGCACATGCCCAAGAAGTAGGCGAAAATCATGTTGTCGACGAAAATCGACCGTATGAATATATTGAAATTTTCCATAACAGCTTATTCCTCCTGAAGGTCTTTGTTGAGTGAACGTTGAACCCAAATGATGCAAGCCACCACGATCAGGGCCATGGGGGGGAGTATCATAAGGCCGTTGTTGACATATCCGGCGGCGTACCATGAGTCGGGCACCACCTGGTAGCCCATGAGTGTGCCGCTGCCGAGGAGCTCGCGGAAGAAGCCCACGATCACCAGGATTATGGCATAGCCGATTCCGTTGCCCACACCGTCGAGGAAGGAGGGCCATGGACGGTTGCCCATGGCGAATGCTTCAAGTCGGCCCATGAGGATACAGTTGGTGATGATCAGTCCGATGAACACTGACAGCTGTTTCGACACGTCGTAGGCGTAGGCTTTAAGCAACTGGTCGACGATTACCACCAGCCCGGCTACTACCACGAGCTGGACGATGATGCGGATGTTGGTGGGGATGGTGTTGCGCAGCAGCGAGATGATGACGTTGGCAAACGCCAGTACGGCGATCACCGACATGCCCATCACCAGCGCCGGCTCCAATTTGGCGGTGACAGCGAGCACTGAGCATATACCCAGTATCTGCACCACCACGGGATTGTTCTTCGACAGCGGGTTGAAGAACACTTGCTTGTAGTTTATCTTGTCAGCCATGGCTATTTGGTCCTAAGGGTTTCGAGGAATGATTTATAGGGGGCGAGGCAGTTGTCGAGCATAGCGCCCACGCCCTTTGAGGTGATAGTGCCACCCGACACGCCGTCAACGTAGTCGGTGCCATCGCTGGGTTTCTGTCCGGCCTTGACCACCTCAATGGGGTGGAAATTGCCGTCGACCCATAGGCGTTTACCCTTGAATTGGTCGGAGAAAGCGGGCTTCTCAATCTCGGCGCCGAGACCGGGAGTCTCGCCTTGATGGGCGAAATAGGCGCCGTAGACTGTAGTGCCGTCGCCATCCATGGCCACGTAGCCCCAAATCGGGCCCCATAGGCCTGCTCCGTAGACGGGGAGTATGTATTTACGTTCTTTCTCCAGCTGGCACACGTAGACGGGGAGCTGACGCTCAGCAGGGTCTGACTCCTTGCTCATCTTCTCTACATTGACATCGAAAGCGTCGCCGTCGATGCGCTGGCCATCAGCGTTGACCACAAACGACTCCACGATGTAGCGGTTGTAGTCATCGCTCACCTTGCCGGCCTCGGGCACTATGCCCACCGAGGCGAGTATTTGTTTCTGCTTGTCGATATCGGCGTTAGCCTGCTGCTTGGGACGTAGCGACATTGCCGTGAAGGCAAGCGCAGCGCCTACCACTACCACAAGCACTATGATATAGATGATGGTGTATGTGTTACTTTGCTTGTTCATGGTCAATTGGTCTTTACTTTAATTCGGCGCATGCGTCGGTTGATGTTAGATTGCACTACGCAGTAGTCGATCAGCGGGGCGAGAGCATTCATCAGCAGTACGGCAAGCATCGCTCCCTCGGGGTAGCCATTGTTGTAGGTGCGGATTATCACCGCTATCACTCCCACGAGGAAGCCGTAGATATATTTGCCGGCTGTGGTGCGGGCCGCGGTCACTGGGTCGGTGGCCATGAACACCGCCGCGAAGGCAAATCCGCCTAAGCACAGCTGATCGCCCACGGTGAGAAACGATACAGGGTAGGTCGGTGTGGCAAATGCGTTGGCAATCAACGACATTATCGCTCCACCTGCGAATACCGAGGCCATTATCCTCCAGCTGGCTATGCCGGTGGCCAGTAGGATTACAGCTCCGATGAGGATGCACAGCGTTGAGGTCTCGCCGAATGAGCCGGGAATCAGGCCGAGGAAGGCGTCCCAGTTGGATATCGGTTGGCCAAGGATGTTGGTCAGGTGGAGTGCACCATCGCCGGCCGAAGTGGCTATCTGCCCTAAGGGGGTAGCGGCGGTGAAGCCGTCGGCAGCAGTGCCTCCGATGCCAAGTATGGGGTCGGTGGCCACGAACACCTTGTCGCCGCTCATCTGCGAAGGATATGCGAAGAATAGGAACGCGCGAGTCACCAGCGCCACATTAAATATATTATAACCTGTGCCGCCAAACACCTCCTTGACGAATATCACGGAGAATGCTGTTGCCACGGCTAGCATCCACAGCGGAGTCTCCACCGGGCATATCAGCGGGATGAGGATGCCGGTCACGAGAAATCCCTCCTGAATTTCCTCTTTGCGCCATTGGGCTACGATGAATTCGATGCCCAGGCCCACCACATAGGTCACTACAATGCGGGGTAGCACGGCCAGGAAGCCGTAAAGCATCAGTGTCCAGAAGGGGAATGTAGTCTCGCCGCATGCCAGCCAGTGCTGGTAGCCGGTGTTGTACATGCCGAAAAGCAGGCATGGCATCAGAGCCGCCACCACTATGATCATGGTGCGCTTGGAGTCCATGCGGTCATGGATGTGCACGCCCGAGGTAGATGTGGTGTTGGGCGTGAACAGAAAAGACTCGAAGCCGTCGAACACCGAGTGAAGGGCGCTCAATCGTCCCCCCGGCTCGAAGTGCGGTTTGGCTTTGTCTAATAGTTTTCTTAACGCTTTCACTTGTGTGTGAATTATTTAGGGTTGTTATAGATTTCTTGGTTAAGTTGTGTAGTGTCAACTAAGTTCCTTGCGCAGGTAGTCGAGACCGTCGCGCACTATCTGCTGCAGCGGCAGCTTGGAGGTGTCAACATACTCGGCTACGGCGAAGTCCTCAGGCGCAACCTCGTAGATGCCTAAGGCCTCCATCTTGTCGATGTCGTGCGCTATGATGGCTTTTATGAGGTATTCGGGCAGGATATCCATCGGTATCACTCGCTCATATTCGCCCGACATGATCATGGCGCGGCGGCCACCCATCAGACGAGCGTCCGGAGCCATCTTGTGACGGAAGAAGTGTCCGGGGAACGAGCGGCTCACGCTGCCCTTCGAGGGTGACATCGATGCCCAACCCATGAACTCCGCCACGTCGTCGCCTTCGGCTATCACTGTCACCTGTGTGTAGGGGTAGCGCAGATATCCGTCGATGCTCTCGCGTTTGCCGGTGAACACGTTGCCTGAGATGATGCGGTGGTGGATTGCGTCCTCCTTAATATTATTGTGTAATATGGGCGACAATGCTGCTCCGATGGGCACATCGACGTATTCGGGGATGCGCACCTCAGGACCGGTCACAGCGACTGATGTCATCCATGTGCCATCGTGGCCGGTGAGTGCCACTATGCCTATGCGGCTCAGTGTCAAAGCGTCGAGAGTGAATATCACCTCCCCCTTGTTGACGGGGGCGATGTTGGATGCCTGTACGCCTGGGTTGCCTGAAGGATGGGGGCCGTCGATGTAGACCATCTCAGCCCCGGGGATATTGGCCAGAGCCTGCCCTGCGCGGCGCGACACGTATACGCGGCCGTCGGTGATGAGCTTAAGTATCCTTACGCCCTCGGCCAGATAAACGGCATGGCCTTCAAGAAGGAAGTCGTAGTTGGGAGCCAAGGGGTTGGAGTCGAAGGCTGTTACGAATATGTCGCGGGGCAATGCGTCAGCCTCAGGCACTATGTCGTAGGGGCGTTGCCGCATCATAGCCCACAGGCCTTGGCGCTTTAGGAATTCGAGAGCCTGCTCACGCGATTTTGGCGCAGCGGTTGTAATCGCTTCTGATGATGAGGGTGCTACCGTCACCTCGATGCGCTCAATCTTACGGCGAGCACCGCGGACTATTGCTTTGACCGTGCCGGCCACGGGCGACACTATCTTCACATCCTCGGCCCATTTGTCGTGCATCAGCGGGGAGCCGGCGACCACAGTGTCGCCTTCGGCCACCTCAGGCTTGGGTGTGAAGCCGTGGAAATCGTCGGGCACGATGGCCACTGTCGGCACCTCCACCACCTTGGGCTTGGCTACCGGAGCGGCTCCCTCAAGGTTAAGGTCGAGCCCTTTTTTGAGTATAAGTTTCCTACTCATGGAGTAAATTTTAGATTTTTAACGACTGCAAAGGTAACCAAACATCCCCAACCAATCAACTGATTTGCCAGGAAAATACACATATTTATATTTAGAGGGGGCGGTATGGCGTGGTCAAGTTGGGGGTTAAACCACCTCAAAAAGTATTGTCTTGCTACAGTGATATGGCTTGATTTTCAGAGGAGTATGTGATTGATGCGCCAGAAAACGAGGCAGCTTAGGGGACAAACTCCCGGCGATTTTGTCGATTTTCAGGGCGCATTAGGCACAAAAATGCGAAAATGGCAATTAAAAATTTTGATATTTGAAATTAACGCGATAATTTTGCGTTAATGTTTTGGAGTAGGGTGCTTCGGCACCTCTCCGGAAGAATGAACCCAACGTCGCTTCGACGCCTGTTAATGCCATGAACAACCCACACACCCCCAGCATGGGCCACAACATTAGCGGCCTGAGAAATCGACAACATTAACGAGAAATCATTAACCAATTAACTCAAATTTAATAACTTATTAAAAGTAATTTTTCAACTATGGAAGCTCAAGCTCAAAAGCCCCAAGCCCAACCCCAAAAGCCCCAAGCACCCAAAGCCAAAGCTAAAGCCGGCAACTCTAACGTTCGCGGTATCAAAAGCGCATCTTTGGTTATCTTAGCCTGCTTTATCGTAGCAGTATGCCTCTTCCTCTTCGTGTTCGGTAATCCTTCACACTTCCAGCTCGAAGGCCTTATCGCTGAAGGTGAGGAGCCCGCATCAATGTTCTTCTCTGACATTAACGCTCACCCCAATGACCTCGTTGGTACCATCTTCAAGGGCGGTGTGATCGTTCCTATCCTCCAAACCCTCCTTCTCACCGTTATTGTGCTCTCAGTAGAGCGTTGGATCGCCCTGTCAAGCGCCAAGGGTAAAGGCAACATCACCAAGTTTGTCGCTAACGTGAAGAAATGTCTTGCCAAGAACGACATCGCCAGTGCTCAGGAGCTCTGCAAGAAGCAGAAAGGTTCAGTAGCCGCCGTAGTTGCTGCCGCTCTCGTACGCTACAAAGAGATGGATGCCAACACCGTCCTGACCAAGGAGCAGAAGATCGCCACCCTCCAGAAAGAGGTAGAAGAGGCCACCGCAATGGAGATGCCCGCCCTGCAGCAGAACCTCCCCATCGTCGCTACCCTCACCACCCTCGGTACTCTCGTCGGTCTTCTCGGTACTGTGATTGGTATGATCAAGTCATTCCAGGCTCTGTCAGCTTCTGGTGCTCCTGACTCAACCGAGCTCTCCACTGGTATCTCTGAGGCACTTGTGAACACCGCCTTC
The DNA here is from genome assembly GCA_964628905.1 of uncultured Muribaculaceae bacterium. Lineage (GTDB taxonomy): Bacteria > Bacteroidota > Bacteroidia > Bacteroidales > Muribaculaceae > JAJPXC01. Next base: position 77,592 of record CAZVNS010000006.1, read on the forward strand.
GGTATCGCAACCGGTGCATG